>NZ_JAFCVW010000010.1:0-93706 GCF_049897245.1 Sphingomonas sp. DC5200-1 | reverse complement strand
AGCGCTCGTACGACCAGTCTCAGAACCGAAAACTTCCCGCACCGCCCGCGCCCTCGTCAAAGACGATAAGCATCCCGGCTACGGCCAAACGAGCAAGGCGGCCCTCAGGCCACGCTTACCCTGATTGCGACGCGAGACCCGGCTTGGACCTACGCTCTTTCCCCGTGCCCAATGATGAAGCTGCACGCTTGGCGGAACTGTCCGCCTACAAGGTGCTCGACAGCACATCGGAGCGCGTGTTCGACGATATCGTCCGACTGGCGCAAAGCCTATTCGACGTTGCGACCAGTACCGTGTCGCTGATCGACGACGAACGGCAATGGTTCAAGGCTCGCGTCGGGCTCGATGTTTGCGAGACGGGGCGTGACGCTGCTTTCTGCGGCCACGCCATTCTCGAGAACGACGTCATGGTCGTGCCAGATACCCATGCTGATGAGCGGTTCGCGGCCAATCCGCTCGTCGTCGGCACTCCGTTCATTCGTTTCTACGCTGGCGCGCCGCTCACGACGCCGGCGGGATTCAATATCGGTACCCTGTGCATCTTCGATCCCACGCCCCGCCCCCAAGGCTTCAGCGCGCTTGAGCGCACCCACTTGGCGATGCTGGCCGGCATGGTGATGGAGCGGCTGGTCACGAGGCGTCTGCGCCTGGAGCGACAGGCGGAAGCCGAGCAGGTGTTAGCCGTGGCCGCTCGGCTCGACGAGGCTGCGTCTCACCTCGCTAATCAGGCGAGGTCACTGACCGATCTCGCGACGGCTGGCGCGTTGCGGTCCGACGCCGCGGGGCAAGGCGTGCGCCAGCTCGTTCTGATGGGAGACGAGGTCGAGAAGGGCGTCATGAGTGCATCGAGCGACATCGAGCGCGTCGGCGAAGACACGGTCGCGATGCGGCAAACGGTCGAAGGGCTTAGTGTTCACCTGGAGGGCATCGGGTCGGTTGCCGGCGAGATCTCCTCTATCGCCTCGCAGACCAAGATGCTGGCGCTCAACGCCTCGATCGAAGCGGCTCGGGCTGGAGAAGGCGGCCGCGGCTTCGCAGTGGTTGCAAACGAGGTCCGCCAGCTAGCGGGGCTGACAGCTAGCGCAACCGATCACATCCTGGCCGAACTGCGGTCGATCGAGCGGACGATCTCCCGCTTGGTCGAGCGCTGTGAGCGGCTGACAGAGCGGGTCGCCGACGTGCAGAGGGGCTCGGCGCGCATCAAGGCGACATCAAGCCTGCAAGCGACGACCCGTACTCATGTCGGCGGTGATATCGACGAGATGGTCGAGACGGCGCGCCAGATTGGCGCCTGTGCGACGGAGGTGGACAGCCGCAGTGAGGGAGTGCTGGGAGCGGCGGCCCTGCTTCGCGGGCACGCCGACCGACTGATGCGACACTACTTGCAGGCGCCACTCCAATAAGGACCGCGCAAGCTCCGCTGACACAGCTCTCTCGCGACCGGACCGAGTTTCGAGAAAGTGCTTCTATTCCCGTTTTCCGATCCCAATGAGAATCATTCGATGCGATGATCGGGAGAATAGCGCTCAAGGCACGCTCAGCTTCGAGGAACCTTCACGCAACCACCGAGTTTGACAACGAGCTGTCGTATTGGAATGGTGCTGTCTAGTGTCCGAACAGATCACTGAAGTGCGTGAGCTGGCAATAGCGGTTTTCGCTTCGAGCGGTCGATTGATCGCGACTGGCAATGAACGCGTCGCGCATCTCGGTCTCACCAGCGCATGGTGGCAAGTTTTGGGTGCACTGCGTTATTCGCCGGTTCCGCTACCCACCGCGTCCATCGCTCGCAACATGGGCCTGACCCGGCAAGCTGTGCAGCGCATTGTCGATCTCCTTGCCGAGCGCGGCATGGTCGCGTTTGAAGACAATCCGCATCATCGACGCGCCAAGCTCGTCGTCCTTACCCGGGCAGGTTTGGCTGCGGTTACCAGTGCCGAACAAGCTGTCGCGACCCTCGACAGGGAGATCGCTGAAAGGATCGGGCGTGAACGTATCGAAGATGCCACCCGCATTCTCGGCGAAATGAACGCCATCCTGACCGAGTGGCTGGACCGAACGGCGCCATTCCCTTCTCCCAGCGACGCTTCGTGAAAGGAGCTGTGACATGATTTTGATATCAGGGGCGACCGGTGGCATCGGCGGAGAAATCTGCCGACTGCTCAAAGAAACAGGTACGCCGTTTCGTGCCTTGTGCCGCAAGGATGAGCAGGTGCAAGACTTTCAGAAGAAGGGCATCGATGCCATAATTGGCGATTTCGACCGGCCAGAGACGCTGGCATCCGCCATGCGGGGCATCGAGACCATGTTTCTCATCACGCCGCCCACACCCCAGCAGGTCGACCAAGAGACAGCCGCGATCGATGCTGCTCGAAATGCGGGGGTTGACCGAATTGTAAAGATCTCCGCGTCTGACAGCAACGTGCTATCGCCCGTACCTTGGGCAAAGTCCCATGCCCTCATCGACCACCATTTGCGTGCATCGGGGATCAACTGGACGATCCTGAAGCCGACAGCATTCATGCAAAACTTTCTCTGGTTTAAAGATCCAATCACCAAGGGATTCCTGCCGCAGGTGACAGGCAGCGGCTCGGTTTCGTGGGTCGATACGCGCGACGTCGCTCGCGTGGCCGCGACCGTGCTGACCCAAGACGGTCATGAGGGCGCAACCTATTTTTTAACCGGGCCGGAGACGATCGACATGAAGGAAGCATCATCCCGCTTCTCCAAGGCTATCGGCCACAAGGTGCGCTACCTCGACCTTCCGTCACCGCTGTTCTGGCTCATCCTTCGCCTGACGGGAAACTCAAATTGGATGGCAAAGGGACTGGTAGTGCAATTCGCTGATGTCGTCGCTGGTCATCACGACATCGATCCGACCTTTGAGATCGAGCGTCTCACCGGCAAGCCACCGCACACGTTCGGAGATTTCATTCAGGATCATCGCAAAGAATTTGCGCGTTAGGCTCGAATCCTGAGCCAACTTTCTAGCAACCTTATCCCTATCCGCCCGATCCGGAGACATTTCCCGTGCCGTCTTCATCTGAACCGCTCACCGGCCACGCCGCAGTCGTCACGGGTGCCAGCTCAGGTATCGGCCTTGCGGTCGCCGAGGCGCTTGCGTTCGCTGGCGCTTCTGTCGCCATAACATACCATTCTCATGCCGAGCCGGCTGATGAACTTGCCGCTCGGATCAACGCCCAAGGCGGTCAGGCTATAGCCGTCAAGGCCGATGTCTCGCAGGAAGCGGATGTCCTTCGTCTTTTTGATGAGGCGGTGTCCGCTTTCGGTCGTGTCGACGTGCTCGTCTCAAACTCCGGAGTGCAGAAGGATGCCACCGTTGCCGATATGTCGCTCCAGGATTGGAACGTGGTCATCGACATCAACCTAACCGGGCAATTCCTGTGCATGCGCGAAGCCGTAAGACGGTTTCGCACACAACCAAAGGGCGGGCGGCCGGCGCGTAGCGCTGGCGCGATCATTGCGATGAGCTCAGTGCATGAGATCATTCCGTGGGCTGGACATCTCAATTATGCTTCGGCCAAGGGCGGTGTACGGATGCTGACGCGGTCGCTGGCGCAGGAAGTCGCAGCCGATGGTATCCGGGTCAATGCCGTTGCGCCCGGTGCTATTCGCACGCCAATCAACAAAGAAGCGTGGGACAGCGAAGAGGCGCTGACTAAGCTTCTGCGTCTTATCCCCTATGGCCGTATCGGCGAGCCCGAAGATGTTGCTCGAGCGGTCCTCTGGCTGGCTTCCGATGCAGCGGACTACGTCACCGGAACAACACTCTTCGTCGATGGTGGCATGTCGCTCTACCCGGAATTTCGCGACAACGGCTGACCCGCTTCGATCATGACTGGTCCGGCTGGTGATACCCCGAATTGCTGGCGCGTCCGGGTCGGGTACATCGGTGGTAATCTCGATTCGCTGACGTGTTGTTAGATCAGGGTGTCGACAGCCTGGCCATCACCACAGCCCGCGCGCGCATTTCGAGGCGAGCACGGTCGTCATCGCCGCGCGTCGCTGCCGGGTTGACGACAGTGGCGATCAGCGATGCGATATCCTGCGCTAGCTCGCAACTCGCTGCGAAGCCGGCCGACTGCAGAATGGCGCATATCATGACCACCACTCGCTCATAGACCGGAGTGATATCAGCGTCCGCCCCAAGACGTTCCTGCTCCGCCTCAAGAATATGGGCAAGCCGGGGGCGTTCCAGCTGCTGACCGACAGCGACGGTGATCAGCCGCGCTAGCGGCGACGGGTTCGTCGAGCCGATGTTGATTGCGGCGATCTGTGCCTCGAGTATGGCGAGCTCCCGGCGGATAATCGCCCGCGTGATCGCATCCTTATTCGGGAAATACTGGTACAGCGATCCGACGCTGACGCCGGCCCGTTGGGCAATAGCGTTCGTCGTGTAACCTGATGGTCCAGCCGCCTCCAGAATGCGAGCTGCGGCTTCCACTATCGCGTCCACCGTGGCTGCGGAGCGGCCCTGTCGCGCGGTTTTCCGCGGGTTCATCGCTTTGGGTGGCACGGATGTCGTCATCAGGAAGGCGAGTAGTGGAGGCTGTGGGTCAAGGCTAGTTTCCCCCCATAGATCAACACGAGGCCAGCAACCATGATACGCAACGAAGACGACGCGCTGCTCGCTGAAACTATCCGCGCGGTCGAGACGGCCGGAAAAACGCTTCTTGCCCGTTTTCGCACAACACCTCCGCCGACGACGTTGGCGGATCTGCTCGCCGGTATTGAGGCCAATGATGCCGCCGTCGAAGACGAGCTCCGCCAGGCGTTGCTGAACTCGCTTCCGGGATCGAGCTGGGCTTCCGACGAGGAAGAACAAGGGGAGCTGCCGTCAGGCGATTGGTGGGTGGTCGACCCGGCCGAGGGCAACGTCAACCATTTGCACGGACGATCGGGCTGGGCCGTCACTGCGACCCTTGTGCGTAAGGGGGAGCCGATCTTGACTGCGATCTCGGTCCCGTTGACCGGCGAGACCTATAGCGCGATCGCCGGACGTGGCGCGTTCATGAATGGCGAGCGCCTGTCGGTTTCTGCGAAGCACGAAATAGCGGCCGCTATCATCTCAAGCGGGCAGGCGAGCCCGGGCGAAGCTCGCCCGATCCGTAATGCCATGGTCCATTCGGCCGAAAGGCTTCTCGATACTGCTCTTCTGGTCCGGTTATCCGTCCCGAGCATGCTCGAACTGGTCGACGTTGCCGCAGGCCGGCTCGACGCCTTCTGGCAGCACGGCAGCGTCCGCGCCGGGCTTATCGGCGGGGCGTTACTCGTCCGCGAAGCGGGCGGAACTGTCGTCGACCTTCGCGGCCGCCGCTGGACGGCCGGTTCGCCTGATTTTCTTGCCGCACCACTGGCGCTTCAACAGGCCCTCCTGGCCTCGTTATCCCCAAGTTCGGAGACCACTGCATGACCACCATCGCCATCCTCGGCTCCGGCCGCGTTGCCTCAAGCCTCGCGTCCGGTTTGGCGCGAGCAGGACATACGATCACCATCGGCGTCCGCGACATCGCTATCCCGCGAAACTGGACGGGACCTGACGTGCGGTTCGCCTCCCACGCCGAAGCCATTGGCTCGTCACAGATCGTGATTAATGCAACGCCGGGAGCCGGCAGCGTCGAGCGCCTCACCGCCTTGGCCGACGCGCTCGCGGGCAAATTGCTGATCGATGTGGCGAACGCGACCAGCCGTGATGAAGATGGCGCCCCATCGGGTCTTTTCTATCCAACAGACAGCCTCGCCGAGCGCTTGCAGGCCGCCCTGCCACGGACAAACGTCGTCAAGACGCTCAATACGATGCTGTCGTCGGTGATGAACAACCCGGCTTCGCTTACGGGAAATCCAACAGCCTATCTGTCGGGCGACAACACCGGTGCCAAGTCGTTGGTCAGGTCACTGCTTCACGATCTTGGCTGGCAAGATTCCGAGATTCTAGACCTTGGCGGTATCGCAACGGCCCGTGGTGTCGAGGCGGTCATGCTGCTGGTCACCGACGTTATGAAAGCGACTGGTTTCGCGCCGTTCGCCATCTCGCCAGTACGCTGATGCCGCGCTGGAGCATCAGGTTGCCACGTCAGCCTGATGCTCACAGGAGACGGCTAACCAACGACGACTATCTCCTCTGAAACGATCCGGCTGACCGACGCTAGATCGATGAAGTTGGCATGATCGGGGTCGACCACCTCTTGAAAGGCTTCGCAAGTGTAGAGTGCATTCAGGTCGTCAAGCGAGTCGAACCATGCCTCCACGACTGCATCGAAGGTCGGCTCTGGCCAGCCAGGTGCGGCAACGGGATAGGATACGACAAATCGTCTAATTTTGTCCGCTTCGGGAAGGTTGAAAAGTAGCGGTGCGTGGATATCGCGCCGGTAGTCTTTGAACTCCTGCATGCTAATTCCCTGACGACGGCGAAAGCCGATCAGCATCTTGATCATATCTGTGCGACCTCATGTTTGCGTTTTACCGAGACACAATCTAGCGCCGTACGCTGAGACGAACTATGCGTCTCAGTCCATTTAACATTCGCGATCGTCCCACGTTGATGTCACAAGATCCCCTGTCTGACGTGCTGTCGACCCTGTTCCCGGTCACTCACGTTGCCGGTGCATTCGATCTGGGCGGAGCCTGGGCGATACGGTTTCCAGCCCATGACGGGCTCAAAGTATATGCCGTTGCCTCGGGTCGGGCATGGTTAAGTGTCGAAGGCGAGGCAGTGCCGCTGCGCCTTTCGGCGGAGGACTGTGTGATCCTGCCGAGTGGCCGATCCTTTACCATCGCGCGCGATCTTTCTTTCGCGTCGACAGGTATCGACAAGATACCCGAAGAGGCATGGAGCGATCGCACCGCGACCATAAACGGCGGTGGAGATACGGTCTTGCTGGCTGGGCATTTCGCCTTCACGGGTCCGCAGACGGCAATGCTGCTCGGTGCGATGCCCAGCATCCTTCCCCTTCGTGACGCTGCGGGCCAAAACGGCCTGCGCTGGCTTCTGGAGCGACTGCGGGAAGAATTATCGGCAGAGGCGCCGGGCCACATTTCTGCCGTACGTCACCTGTCTCATTTGCTGCTCGTTGATACGCTGCGCCACTACTTGAGCCAAAGTGCGGGACGCACAACAGGCTGGCTCTTTGCCCAATCCGACCCACAGATTTGGCGGGCGGCGCAGGCTATCCACGCCGATCCATCTCATCCATGGACAATCGCCAGGCTTGCAGCGACCGCGGGCATGTCACGTTCCAAGTTTGCGGAACGCTTTCGGAGTTTAACTGGGACACCCCCGATGGAGTATGTGACACGCTGGCGTATGGTTCTTGCTCAACAGCGCCTGAGAAACGGAAGCGACAGGATAGCGGCCATCGCGTTTTCGCTTGGCTACACGTCGGAAGCTGCATTCAGCACCGCATTCAAGCGGGTACACGGTTGCGCACCGATGAGGTACAAAAACGCCGAATGTTCTAACGCGGGTACCTCAAGACGCTGATTGGTTACCTGCAGTGGCAGCCGATTTTTCAACTCTGTCTCAAAATACCATCCTTTTCGGGACAGCTAGCGACCGCCCGGCGTGCGCCGATGCTCGCTGCACTATTCCCGCTCCGAGCATGAACGAACGTCCGAAGTTGGTAAGCGATGAAGATGGCGCGAATGACCGGATGTGGGTCGTCGTGGCGAAGGGAGGGGGGCAGCTCTCGCCCAATAGCGGACATGAAGCCCGGCTGGTAAGCTCGCCAGATGAAGACTCAGCAGGACAAGGCAGCTTACGCCGCTGGCGTTATCCGCACCTTCTTGGACGAGACATGTGGTCCATACGATTGGGACGATTTCACTTCATGCTCCCTTCGCGACCCGCTGGTCGATAGCATCCGGTTGCGGGCGAGCGGCGTGGACCTTCCAGTGGAGGCGGACGGGCAGCGCGAGCTTTTAGCACTGGCAGACGAAGCTGACCGCATAGCTATCGGCGATGGCAGCTAACCTCCCAGATAGGTGACACACAGTCAGCCCAGTATTTGTGTCACTGCCTCGGTCTCGCGTGATGAACGAATGGCAGAAAGCGGGAGGCGATCTGGCAGCTTCGAATGACGGCTATTGGGTCAGGATGATGAAAGTGGGACAATCAGTTCCCGCGTGATCAAATAGTCATCGACAAGTCTTGGTTGTGCGTTCAGGATGTCGGAACTTCCCGGGGGGCGGAGAATGGTCGACCGCAAAAATGTTGAGCACACGGTTGAGGCAGTTGCGCTGCAACACGCCGATCAACTAAAGCCAATCGTTTTGGCAGCTTGCAGGGAGCGGCTGCATTGAACCCTGCCGCAACCGCAGCCATCGTGACAGTGGCGTTGCGCTCACGTCGTCATCCGCGGATCGTGTCGATCACTAGACGTTGGCGAACGTTCATCACCGTGCTCCTGCTGCTTGGGGCAGGCTGTGCTCTCTCGCTCTGGGTTGCCGATCTCTTCGACGCTAATGAAGTGCGTGGGACGCCCTCGGCCTTTCCAGCCTACTTACGGGATTCGGCCCAGTACTACTCGCTGCCGTTCGCCGCAGTTGCGCTCGTCGTGGCCGCGTGGGCCGTCGATGTGACCCGACGCGTAGCCGACGAGATCAAAACCCTCAGCCAGAAATCCGCCAAGGCCGAGGCGCAGCAGTCGATTACTTCGCAATGGCAGGCCATTAATCTAAGCTTCCGTTCCACTGAAGACTGCACCTACTTCCTACGCAATGATCCCGAGATCATCGACTGGCTAGAGAAGCAAATGGGCAAAAATCTTTCAACGAACGAGGGGAAGGCGGACGGCATTGAATTTGTTCGTCGCTTCTTGTTCCTGTGCTACGTAATGCAGACGCTTTCAGACACGGACGCGTTTGTGAAGGCCGGCGTATTCGGCGCGGACCACCGTGACGCCGCCGAAGATTATTGGGTAAGGGCGATTTGCGGAATGTACCTCAATGAGTACCGCTTCATCGTCGCCACTAACCGAGGCTTCTCACCCGAACTGATTAAAAGGGTTCAGGAGCGCATCGAGAGTTCAGTCGATCGTGATGTGCCCCATGACGGAAATTCTATAAATCCCATCTGAAAAGTTCGCTGCGGTCAACGCTCGATCTAAGTGGTTCGTCTACGGCTGAGGCCCATAAAATGGATGCACGCGCCGGGGCTGATGTGATTCAAGCTCTTTGAGGAGAGCGATCATGGCAGGCGAATTTTGGCTAAGCGAGGAGCAGTTCGGTCGATTGGCGCCGTTGCTGCCGACCGACACACGGAGTGTAGCGCGAGTGGATGACCGACGGGTGATCTCGGACATCGTGCATGTGTTGATGAGCGGCGGTCGCTGGGTGGATGCACCTGCCTGTTATGGTCCGAAGAAGACGCTCTACAACCGTTGGGTGCGCTGGGCGCAGAAGGGCGTATGGCAGCGTGCCTTCGAGACGCTGGCAGCAGCGGGTGGTCCATCGACCGAACTGATGCTCGACAGCACATGGGCCAAGGCGCACCGCTCGGCAACCGGCGGCAAAGGGGGGCTCACGCCAACGCCATAGGCCGGTCGCGAGGCGGCCCCACGACCAAACTGCACGCGCTGGTCGATGGCCGTGGGCGACTGATCGCCTTCACGATCACGCCCGGCCAGCGCGGCGACGCGCCAGTCGCGGCAGACCTAGTCGCCCTGCTGCCCGCTTCCAACACGCTCGCCGCCGACCGAGCCTACTACAGCGACGCGCTTCGTCGCCTGCTGATCGCCCGCGGCACCACGCCTGTCATCCCGAACGGACCTCGCCGCAAGAACCTGCACCCCTTCGGCCGCATTAAAGACTTCCGACCCGTCGCCACCCGCTACGACAAGCTCGCTGCAACCTACGCCGCCGCCATCAGCCTCGCCGCCATCATCGCTTGGTGGTTGTGAGTCCCAGCCCTAGCCCAGCGGTGAAAATTACCCTTCTGACGAAGGCTTGCCGACCTTCGCATCTCGCCGACTCGAGCCGCGGCCGAAGCCTCAGGCGGCGACGGCAGCCGCAGGCCTGCACAGACTACCTTCGCGAACCGGGCGGTTTGCCGTCGAGTGAAGCATCAGCGGGCAATGCGACGCTCAGTCGACGGGATGAATAGACGGCTGAAAGCGAGAACGGGAACGATAGCGCGGAATGTCCACAACTGGGTCTGGCCGGCCGCCGTTACTCATCTGAGATGGGGTCTGTCCGCTTGACTTGTTGCGAGGCTCTTCATTTCCGCGGCCTGCGCAGCACTGAGGGTTGGCAAGCGTCGCCACCGTGACGCGCCGGGGCCGCGGCTGCCGAACTCGCTGAACCGCGCTTTTTCGGGCTGCAGCATGTGGCGGGGATTACCGTCGCGACCGGTATACCACATCTCCGTCCACCCAGCGGTGGCGATGTGCGCGTCCATCCAGCAATTCAAATAGGTGGCCATGCCCACTGCTTCCGGATTGCCGTATTGGCCGTCGGCAAAGCGTTTCGACGGACGCCAAGGCCGGCCGAGAAAGACGCTGCCGTCGGCGACATCCGGATCACGGGTCAGGCGACAATGGTCGAACACCAGGCCGAACGGCTGCGTCATCAGCGTGCTAGGCGCTGCGATATACCCCGTCACCTGACGCGGATCGGGGCGAAGCCTCGAGTGGATCTCGCATCGTTCGAACAGCGCGGCGCCCGCGCCGAAGATGAAGTCATAACTGCCGCTGATCGTGCAGTCACGTAGGACGACGCGGCCGGCGTCGGGGAAAAACGTGTCCTGATGGCTATGGATGTCGACCGCGTCGAGCCTCGCGCGGTCGCTTCCCTCGGCCAGACGCAGGGCGACCGCCTGCGGCCCGGCGGGATCGTCCGACAGCAGGCGCGGACCGGTCTTGCGCATCTCCGCGATGCCATCGAAATCATTGGCGATGGTCAGGTTACGGGCGGCGAAGCCGGGCGCGGAGACGGTCAGCGTCGCGGTGCGATACGTGCCGTAATGTTTGCCGTCGGGCGCGGTCATTCCGGATGCTGCGGTAAAAGCGATCCGCGTCCGCTTCCGGTCTTCACCGATGAGCGCCACATCGGGCGTGTCGATCACATGCTGGCCACGCCATTCGCCATCCGCCAGCCAGATGCGGTGTCCACCCGCCCGTGGTACCGCCGCCAGCGCGGCGCCAAGGTCGGCGAAGCGGCGCCCGGCGGGAACGTCGCGCCGGGCAGCGGGAGCAACGACCGTATCGTAGCGATCCCTCGCAGGTGCAGGATCGCCGACCAGCCCTGCTGCGACACCGCTGATGAGCAACTGTCGGCGATCGATCATGCATTTGTCCTCGTAATAGAAAAAAAGGCGCGGCCGGGGAGGCGTGACGAGGCCGCGCCAAGTCGGTCAGAAAGCGTAGCGGACACCCAGATAGAACTGCCGCCCTGTGTGGCTGTTCACGAGGATGCTATCCCGGTTGGTGTCGGTGAACTGCTGATTGAACTGGTCGGTCAGGTTCAACCCTTCCAGCGTCAGCTTGATATGGCTGTTGAGCGCATAGGAAATTGACGTGTCGAAGGTCAGGGTCGATCGTACGCCATCGGCGTCGTTGAAGCTGGTCCCGCTGGGCACTGCCGTCAGGTAATTGTCGCGATAGGCGGCAGAGACGCGGGCGCTGAACGCCTTGTCCTCGTAATAAAGGGTCGCATTGAAAGCGTTTTTGGACAGACCTGTCAGGTCGGCCTCGATGAAGCCGCTCGACGCCAGTGTCGACAGATAGCGGATTTTTGAATCCACGAACGTGTAGTTCAGCAGGGTGCCGAAATTGGCGAGAGCTCCGGGCAGGAAGCTGAACGGCTGCTGGTAGTTGATCTCCAACCCCTTCAGTGATCCACCCGGCGTGTTGACCGGCTGGCTGAAAGTGAACTGGTCGTTTGCCGAAACGCCGAGGCCGGTCAGAAGGGACGTCGGCAGGCCGGATGCGCTGAACGGCTGGGTAACCCGCGCCGTCTGGATGAACGACTTGATGTCCTTGTAGAACAGGCCGATGCCCAGGAAGGCGCGCGGCGCGAAATACCATTCGGCTGACAGGTCGAGCGTGTTGGCGCGGATCGGCTCGAGCTGCGGGTTGCCTGAGCTCACCGAGAAGACACCGACCGTGCTAAGGCTGCCCCCCGGCGTCACCGAACCCAGATTGGGCCGCGTCATCACCTTCGCAGCCGCCAGCCGGATGAGGACATCGGGCGTCACCTCTGCGGTCAGATTGAGCGCGGGAAGCCAATCGTCATAGGATCGCGTGACGCTGACCTGTTGGGCCGATCCCGCGACCAGCTGATAGCCGCGTGATTCCTGGCGTGTATGCACGTATCGGACGCCGATATCCCCGCGGATCGGAATACCGATATCCGCCTTGAAGTCTGCCTGCACATAGCCAGCCGTGTCCGTTTCCTGCACGCCGCGAATATTGCCCCGCGCGTTGGCGTTGCTCGCGCCGCTGAGCGTGAACAGACCGGTATTGCTGTAGATATCGAACAGCTTCGCGAATGCGTCGATGTCGGGTGTGATCCACGACGAGACATTGCCGGCGGGATCGCCCAGATGGCGACCGAAGCCGGTCAACAGCGTCGTCAGCGAGGCGAGCGTCGTGCCGGCCGGCAGCTGCGGCACGATGCCTTCGTTGACGCGCGCCTTGGCATCCGAATTGAACCGATACCGCTTGACGTTTCCGCCGACCTTCAGCGTCAGCCCGTCGTTGACCGTGTAGGCGAGGTTGGCCTGCGTGGTCAGGATCGTGTTATCGACCGAATTGGGCCGCAACCGGATTTCGGATCGCGGAATGCCAAAGCCGAAACTCGCCGGATCGTTGACGTCGAACCCGTAATTGATGATCGGCAGGTTACGGTTCGGACGATAATCATAGCTGTATCCGTCGGTATTTTCGCGATTGATGATCACCGTCGTCTGGACCGGGTTGTCGAAGAACGATCGTGAATAGCCGATCAACGTCGTCAGTTTCAGCGAATCGCCGAACTTCTGTTCCCCGGTCAGGGTGTATTGCGTGTATTCAGTGCTCAGCTCGTCCCGGCGGGTCTCGCTCTGGATGTCGACGTCGTTGAAGACGCCGTAGACCATCTCGCCCTTACCGTTGATCTCGCCGTTCAGGACCACTGCTTCCGGGCGCCCGCCCTGCGACAGCGGGCGAGCGAAGGACAGGTTTTCGAGCCAGTTTTCCGTCCGGGTTGCGGAGAATTTCGAGTATAGAACGTCGCCGCTGATCAGCGTGTCGCTCGTGGGCTGCCACTGCAACGAACCGGTGATGCCCAGCCGCTCTTGATCGTGCGTCAACCGACCGTAGCGCGGGAAGCGGGGGCTGTAGGTGTTGATCGAATTGGCCGCGGCGAAGGGCGATGCCGGATTATAGCCGCCGACGTTGGTGCCATCCAGCCAGCCCCCCGAACCATGGCCTTCCTCGAAAATGCGTCGCTTGGTGTAGGAGGCGGACACGAGCGCGCCCAGCGTCCCACCGGCAAAGGTGTCGCTGATCACCGCACTCAGTTTCGGATCGACCTTCTGCGACAGGTCGTTGTAGCCGGCCTGTGCCGACGCCACGAAGGTGAACTTGTTATAGTCGAACGGCCGCGCGGTCGTGAGATCGACGGTCGCGCCCAGCGACCCCTCTTCGGTTTCCGCCGACGCGGTCTTGCGCACCGCGATCGAGTTAAACAGCTCCGATGCGAAGACATTGAAGTCAAAGGCACGATTGCGGTTGTTCCCGCCCGAACTGTCGGTGCCGCCGGCGGTGCTCTGCCCCTCCACACCGTTGACGCGGACGCGAGTGAATTGCGGGCCGAGGCCGCGGACGGTGATCTGCCGTCCTTCGCCGGCATCGCGTGCGATCGAGACGCCAGGTACGCGCTGGATCGATTCCGCCAGATTGTTATCAGGGAAGTCGGCGATATCCTCCGCCTTGATGATGTCGACGACGCCGTTCGCCTGACGCTTCTCGTTCAGCGCGCGCCCAAGGCTGCTACGAAAGCCCCGCACGATGATGTCCGGCTGACTCTCGCCATCCACCTGCGAGCCGGCCGCCAGCGGAGCAACGTCCGTCGGATTGGTCTGGGGCGGGATGGCACCGCCCGGCTGATCCTGCGCGGGGGCGCTCGTCTGGGCGATGCGTTGCAACGAGGGTGCCGCGGCGAGCTGCTGACGCTTCAGAACGATCGACCGGCCGACGGTAACCGGTGTCAAATCGGTGCCCGACAAAAGCTGACGGAGGGCGGTTTCCACCTCCATCGAACCGGCGATACGATTGACGGTCAGTCCCTGCGTCACGGCGGCAGGGGCGAGGATCTGAATGCCCGCCTGATGCGCGAAGAGCGGTATGCCGGTGCTGGCGGGTTGCGACGGAACGTCGAAGCGGCGGACCTGTGCCTCCGCCTCCGACGGCAGCGCTGCGGCGCAGGCGATAGCGCTAGTACCGAGCCAGAATGCGCGCATGTCGGTCATAATCCCCTCCTGTTTTGGCGCCCTGTCTTCGGTGCGCTCAAGGGGTAAGAGCCCGTTATTGCGCGTTTCCGTCGTCGTCCCGCGCTTTTTTCCTGCGCAGCCGAACGTCGTGCGGCGTAACGGTGGCGACCACGTCCAGCGACGCGGACAGCATTGCGATGAATTCGTCGGGATTGTCGATCTGGAACAGTCCGACCAGCCGCTCGTCCTTCAAACTGTCGTCGGTCAGAACGATCGGTCGCCGGTTGTACCGGTTGAACTCGCCGATCGCATAACCGAGCGTCTCGTTTTCCAGAGCTATTTCGCCGTCCCGCCATGCCAGCGATCGCTGGATCGCCGCGGGAGCGGTGCCGGTTATCGGCGCCGTCTGGCCACGCACGAACGTGGCGAAATGTCCCGCCTCCAGAATTATCATGGCGCCGCTCGCATCGGTCGGCCAGACCGCCACCGTGCCTTCGGTGACGGCGACCTGCACGCCGGTGTCGGTGCGGCGTACCGCAAAGGCGGTGCCGACTGCGCGAACCTGGGCGATGCCCGCGTCCACGACAAACGGCCGCTGGCGCTCCTTTGCGACCTGGAACCAGGCCTGCCCCTGTTGCAGCGCGATCCGCCGGCTTTGCGAATCGAGGACGACGCGGAGCGCGCTGTCCGTGTCGATCGTCGCGACCGATCCGTCGGCCAGTGGAAAGCGGCGGATTTCGCCGCGCTTTGTCGTCACCTCTTCCCCCGACCAGCGCTGCCAGCCGATCAGCCCTGCGATGGCCGCCGCGATCGCACTGCCCGCGCCAGCAAGCACCCAGCGACGGTTCGTCTGCCGCTGCGGCAAGGCGGGCGTGTGCGCCACGGCATGATCCGGCACGATCGCTCGGTCGATGACGCTCAACCCGGCCTGAGCGCGCAGCAGAGCGCCGGCATGGCGCGGGTCGCGCGCCAGCCAGTCCTCGAACTGGCCCCGTTCGCTCTCCTGCAACGGATGCCGCAGGGCCCAGGCGGCGGCCGCTGCCTCAACGCTGTCGGACATGACGGCCCCTCCGGATATCGATTGCCGTCGTGGTGTCGTCGGTCATCATCGTCAGGATTGCGCGTAGGCTGCGGCTCGCTTCATTCTCGACGACCGCTTCGCTGACGCCGAGCGTGCGGGCGATCTCTTTCTGCGGCATCCCCTCGATCCGACGCAGCAGGAAAATCCGGCGGGCACGGTCGGATAGCGTGGCAAGCGCGGCCTGGACGCGGCGCAATTCGTCACGTGCGATCACGGTGCGCTCAGGGTCGGGCAGCTCGCTTTCGATCTGCTGATGGACGTCATCGATGGCCACGCCGATCGGCACGATCCGCGCCCCGCGATGCTGGCGTTTGACGATGTTGCCCGCCATCGTGAATAAATACGCCCGCCCGTTGCCGATGGCTGCGACGTCCGCGATCTGTGCGAGGCGGCAATAGCATTCCTGCACCACATCCTCCACGTCCCCCGCGACCCGACGCCGCAACCATGCTCGAAGGTCGCGCTCATGCGGTAGGATTTCTCGCCCCACCCATTCAGCCAGAACCTCGCGTTCGGTCACAGTTGCCCCTCTCGTTGGGAACGAGGCACTGGAATGCGGTTTCCGTCAACCAAGATGCAAAATAGGGCGGCGTGGGGCCTCCGAGGCGCGCGCGGTCGATCAAGCGTGCATCGAAACTATTATCTCGTCGACGGCTGCGATTAGGGAATGGCCAGCCTCCAGCTGCGCACAATACGGCTGGAGTGTCGCCTCGTGGGTCAATGCGGCAACAAAGTAAGGCGTCCGCTGTACCTCCTGCGCAAGAAGGGGCAGCGGGTGTTTGTGCTCGGCCGACATATTCCTACCATGACGGCCAGGCTTGATCGCGATCAGTGCCATATGTCAGGTATGCCGCTAGGCTGACGCAATGTCGGTCGGCGATCTCACTTGATGAAACAGTCGGCCGCGGGTTGTTTCCGTGTCGCCATCTGCGTGCCTGCTCGTAACGAGGCGGAGGGGCTGCCACGGCTTTTTGCAGCGCTGGATAGGCTCGACCGGCAGGGCGTGCAGCCCGTCCTGTGCCTCATGCTGGACAGCTGCAACGACCGGAGCGTTGCGGTGGCGCGCGACTATGCCGGGCATGCGTCGCTGCCGGTGTGGATCGACCATGCCGCCCAGCCGGAGCCGAATGTCGGTCGTGCGCGACACGGGGCGATGCTGCTCGGCGAGCGGGCGTTGGGCGGTAGCGGCCTTTTGTTGACCACCGACGCGGACAGCCTGCCCGCCGTTGACTGGTTGCAAGCGATGGTCGCCGCGCTCGGCCAGGCCGATGTCGTCGCGGGCAGGGTGGTGCGCACCGTCACCCGGCCAAATCCAGTCCAGGATCGCCTGGAACGCTATTATGAATCGCTCTACGCGATACGGCGCGCACTCGATCCCGTCGTATGGGAGGTGGGAGCAACCCACCATCAGACGAGCAGCGCCAACCTGGGCATCTCCGTGCACCATTATCGGAGGCTGGGCGGCTTTCCGCCGATCCCTGAAGGGGAGGATGCTGAATTGGTCGATGATGCGTCGCGCGCGGGGCTGCGCGTGCGGCGCGACGCGGCCAGCGTGGTGTACACGTCGGACCGGCGCATCGGCCGGGTGATCCACGGTTTTGCAGGCGGGTTGCGCGCGCTCGGCCGTGATGGCGACGGTATCGCAGTCGCCCATCCCCAGGATGCCGCGTGGCAGTATCGCGGTCATGCCCTGGCGCGCCGAGCCTACGACAACGGCGACGTGGCCGCGCTCTCCGACGCGATCGGCTTGACCTGCGACCATCTCGTCGGCGTCTTGCGCGACAGTCCCAATGGCGAAGCCTTTGCGATGCGCGTCGTACCGGTGCCGCCGGGCGGCATGCGGCAGGTGACATTGGCAGCGGCGGAAGGCGGACTGGCGGCGCTATGGGCTGGAAGGTTCGCCGCATGAATTCCATGGGACGCGCCATCGCGCAGCGCTCGGCGCTGCTGCCGACGCTCGGCGATCCGACCGACTCCGGCGCGCTGATGCAGCTGCTACGGCTGCTCTACGAAACGGGTCGCGTCGATCTGCCCCTCGGCCGCCTTTTCGAGGGGCATGTCGACGCGGTGCAGATCGTATGGCGCTATGGCACGCCGCATCAGCGGGAGCGGGTAGCTGCCATCGTCGCGGCCAGCGGTGCGTGCGGCGTTTGGAATGCCAATCTGACGGGGGAGCCGCTCCGTCTCAACGGCCACCGGCTCAGCGGCGGTAAGAGCTTTGCCAGCGGCGCAGGGATCCTATCGCACGCCTTGGTCACGGTCGATGGGGACGGCGGACGCCAGCTGATATTGCTCGATCTGGCACGCACGACGCCGGTGATCGACCGAACGTTTTGGCGGGTCGCCGGGATGCAGCGGTCGGAGACGCATGTCGTACGCTGGGACGACGCGTCCGTTGCGGCGGATGACGTGATTGGTGTGCCGGGCGATTATGTACGCGAGCCATGGTTCAGCGGCGGCGCGCTGCGCTTCGTCGCCGTACAGGCCGGGGGTATCGCCGCTCTGCTCGACCATACGACCGCGCATCTCGTTGCGGCCGGTCGTGCGGACGATCCGCATCAGAAAGGGCGCCTTGCGGCACTCTACGGGTTCGCCGAAACCGCGGCAGGAGCGATCCGCACTGCCGCGGCTGGATGGTTTGACGACGTCACTGCGCGTCTGCCGCTGGTCGCTGCCGCGCGTGCCGCGGTCTATGCGGCCGGTGGGCAGGCGATCGACCTCGCCGAGCAGGCGGTGGGCGTCCAGGCGCTATTCGTCGGGCATCCGCTCGCCGCGATCATCACCGACCTGTCGATGTATCTTCGCCAGCCATCGCCTGACGCGCAGCGTATGCAGGTCGGTGCTGCCGTGGCGGCGGGCACCTTGGCCGCACGCCTATGATGCTGCGGCTGGGAATGCCGCGCCGTCTGCTCGTTATCGCGCCGCATGCGGACGACGAGGCGATCGGTGCGCATGCTATGATGACCCGCTTGAAACGACGCGGCGTGACGGTGCAGGTCGTCGTCGTCACCGACGGCGCCGCGTCGCATCCCTCCAGTGTACGCTGGCCGCGTCGGCGGCTGGTCGCCGAGCGCAGACGCGAGAGCAGACGTGTGCTGCGGCAGATTGGCGTGGCGGCGGCTGCCGTGACGTTCCTCGACCTGCCGGATGGTCTGCTGCACACGCAGGCGGCAGCGGCGCGTCGCGGCCTCGCTCGCGCAATCGGCGCCCACGGCCCGACGCTTATCGTGTCGCCCTCCCATGACGACGACCATGTCGATCACCGCACCGTGGCGGCGTGCGTGGAAGCTCTGCGCCGACCCGGCGTCCGTATGCTGACCTATCCGGTGTGGCCGGCCGGCCGCGCGGTCGCGGGGGGCGGCGCGCTGTTCCTGACGGCGCAGGAGCGGCTGGCCAAGCGCCGCGCGATCCGCAGCTATCATACCCAGACCGGGTGCATCACCGATGATCCGGATTGCTTCACGATGACTCGCACGCAGATCGCGGCCTTCACCGGTCCGCGCGAAGTCTTTGTGGAGCGGCGGCGATGAGGCCGATCACGCTTGACGGCTTCGCGGCGAAGTTCGTCGAGACGGACGACCCCTGGTCGACGTTGACCGACCGGGACGAGGCGCTGAAGCGCCGCGCTATCCTGCATGCGATGGGTCCCGGACCATGGGGCCGCGTTCTCGAGCTCGCCGCCGGGAACGGGTCGAATAGCGCTGCCATCGCGCCGCGTGCCTTGCGCCTCGACGCCACCGAGGCGACAGCGAGCGGTGTGGCGCTGGTCGCCAAGGCCGTCGCGGGGCGCTCGCGGGCGCAGGCAATTCAACTGGTCGTGCCCGCCCGTCTGCCGCGACCGCGGTACGACATCGTGGTCGTCGCCGAAGTGCTGTACTATCTGACGGCGCGCGACATGGCGCAGACGGCACGAGATGCCGCAGCCGCCTTACGCCCAGGTGGCCTGCTAGTGCTGGCGCATCATCGCGTCGATTATCCCGATTTCGCGCAGCACGCCGCGGATGTGCAGTGGGCGTTTCTGGCGGCGACAGGGCGTTGCTGGCAGGTGCGGGTGGCGCGCCGTACCGGCCGTTGGATCGTGCTCGCATGCCGCCTTCGTGTAACCGGGGGGCCAAGGAATTCGGCCGAAGCTGTCCTTACATCAGCAATATCGGCCTTGGGCTAAACCATAGGTCGTTGTCATGTATGGCCGACAGGATGGACGTCGACAGATCGTTCGGTCGAGGGGTTTGCTGACGTGGCAGTGCTGGATCGTATCGCATCCCGCAGCACTTGGGTGTGGCAATTGGCAAGACTGTGATCACGCCGACAACGCAGGCCTGTCATCATTGCAGGTTTCGGACCTAGACCGGTCAACTGGCTTGCTAATAACCGGTGACAAGGCAGGCCCCCGTTCAAAACCGAAGGCAATCAGTTGGGTCCTCACTCATAAATGAATGAGCGTCTGCTTTCGAGCAGCGCCGCTGCCCCCATACACGTCCGTTTCTGGGTCAAAAAGAAATTGGCCTACAATGTGAACAATCTCTGCCAGAGCGACCAAGCCGATGGCAACCTCGCCTGTGCTGACCCAATCTGGCATGCTCTGGCCAAAAATGCGCATGGGTCTTAAGTCTTAGCCGATAGCCATATTCAAACGATCAGCGATGGTCTTCCCCGAGGCCGAAATTATTGCGAACAAGATGCGACGATCCGCCCCACACCTCCGTCGGCTGATCAGCCCTTTTGCCTCAAGAACGTCCAGAACGCGGGACATCGCGCCAGCGTCATGGACCAGACGCGCCGCCAATGTCTTTACGGTGCTATCACCCTCCTTGGCGAAAACGTCCAAGATCATCCATTGGGTCGATGTAAGTCCTTCTCGGCTCGCCAGTTCATCAAGATGACGCAGAAATCGAAGGCAAGCGTTGCGACGATCTAACCTGGTCTGGTCAGGCGGCATCTCCGTCGCGACGCAGCGGATGCGATGGTCTCCGCCCGTCTCCAACGGGTCGATGGATGCGAGTGTCGCGCCACTTCTGTTTGCCATCATCGCTGCGCAGGCATTCCCAACAGTGCTGCTCCATCGATCGAGACGCGCAAGCCAAATGCCAATATGTCACCCGATCGTTTGAGGGCCCGTGGCTTTGCGAAATTGTCCGGGCTGACGACGTACTGGACGTTCGGGCTGATCCGCACGCCGCGATAGGCGGCGATGCCGTAATTGATCTCGAACACGCCCTCG
Organism: Sphingomonas sp. DC5200-1; assembly: GCF_049897245.1. Lineage (NCBI taxonomy): Bacteria > Pseudomonadati > Pseudomonadota > Alphaproteobacteria > Sphingomonadales > Sphingomonadaceae > Sphingomonas > Sphingomonas sp. DC5200-1. Next base: position 72,979 of record NZ_JAFCVW010000010.1, on the reverse strand, counting down.
TCTGGAAAGACCGTGTCGGTTCCACCGGCCAACGCCCGCGATGCCTGGAGGAACTGGCGCTGGCGATCGCCAAGCCGGATATAGCTGCCCACCACGCCGAAGGTGTCGGCCGGCCGCCCGGAGAAGGGGCCGGTAACGATCACGCCTGCCAGCGCCTGTGCCTTGAACGGCACATAATCGTTGGTCGCGCTGATGACGCCGCCAAAGAGCGTAACGGGGCGCTTTATATCGCCGCCCATATGAGTCGCGGCCACGTCCCCCATGACATAGACCCCGGCCTGGCCATCATGGACCAGCGCCGCACCGCCTGCCGCCCCCGGCCCGTTCCGGGGCAGCCCCCGCGTGTTCAGATAGGGATCGGTCACATCGGACGTGTTGCCATAGGCCCCTATCCGCACATGATAGAGATGGCGGGTTTTCGGATCGCCGGATTGCAGCCCGATCTCGACGGCGGTCTGATGGCCGGTCGAGCCCTTTGTCGACCAGTTGAACCCGTTGGTAGGGATCAGCGATGTGTTGGCTTCGAAGATGCCGATCTGCGCATAGAAGGACTTGGTGGGTGCGACTTTGATACGGCCACCCCAGGTGTTGTACGGGAAGAATCCCAGCGCGCGGTCCTGGATCGGCACCACGGCCGGGTTGAAGCACACCGAATTGCTCTGGAAGGTACAATAGATGGCGGACTGGTTGAAATAGGTCAGCGGGGCAACACGGCCACCGGAGATGTTGACCTTACCGCCCCAGAAATTCTGTTCGAGCGCAAGGGCGGCGAGGCGCAGGTTCTGAACCGCCTTGTAGCGGGTCTGGAAGCCGATGGCGTTGGCGGTGTGATCGACTGCCAGTGACGATCCTTGCGAGACATTCATGCTGTAATGGAGCGCTGCCCCCTTCCAGCCGACGAGACGATCGAGATCCAGGTCGAAGCCAAAGGGAAGGGCATAGGAATTGGCCGTCCCGCGTCCCTGTCCGCCGGTGACGTTGCCGGCGAACTCGTCAACGGCCAGCAGCCGTAGATAGATGCCGTGATCCGAAAGCGATCGTCCAACGCCGACAAGAGGCCCCTTGAGCGGCTTGCCGTTACCCGGCGGCCCTTGCACCTGTGGCTTGGGATAGTTGTTGAGGAAGATGGTCGGTGCCGTGGCGTACGGCTTCGTCCCGGCTTGCGGTTGCCGAGGTTCCGGCGGACCTGCCTTCTCCGACGCCGAGGTTGCACTTTGCGCCAGGCATGGCGACGCGACGAGGGTCGCACTGGCCAGCAAGGGCCAGAGGCAGCGAACGAGGATCATGAATGGTCTCCAGACGGGAGGGGGCGCAGGCACGGCGTCGGGGCCGGCAGGCCGGTCGGGGGCGCGGCCCTGCCGCGCCCCGCCATCGTTACGGAGAGACTTCTTCCAAGGCGCGCCCGGTTGTCTCGGGAGCCCAGCGCAAGACGATGAGTCCGGTCAGGGCCGCCACCACGGCAAAGGTCAGGAAGACCGGAGCGACCGAGCCGCTCGTCATGACCAGGCCGATCACCCAGGGGCCGGTGATGGACCCCGCCCGCAGCCACGCCGAACCCAGTCCTGCCCCCAGCGAGCGCAGGCGGGTGGGGTAGAGCTCTCCCGAATAGAGGTAGAGCGAATAGGTGACCGTCTGCAGCGCGGCGAAGGCCGGTGTCGCCAAGGCGAAGACCATGACCGGCGTCGTGGCGCCCAGCCACCATAGCGCCAGCAGCGGGATCGCAGCGAAGAGCAGCGCGCCGGTGTACCAGTTGCGACGCCCGACCTTATCGATCGTGATTGCGCAGATGAAGGATGCGACCAGGGCAATGCCGGTCATAGCGAACCCATATCCGATCGCCTGATCGATCGGCATGTCGAAGACGGTCTTGTAGAGTGTCGGCAGCCAGGTCAGCAGCCCGTTGTTGATCATATAGGCGCCGAACCACATCGCCCAGAGGAGGAGCGTGCGCGGACCATAGAGCGGGCTGAACAGCTCGCGCCACGACCCTGCCTGACGGCTGGGTGCCGGGGCGGTCGGTAAGACGGCACGGGGTTCCGCGAGCGGCTGACCATGCTTGATGGCACTGGCTTCGAGCTTCGCGACGACCTTCTCGGCATCATCCAGCCGACCGCGCGTGATCAGCCAACGTGGGCTTTCCTCCAGAAAGAAGCGGAGCGGCATGACCAGAAGGACTGGCACCATCCCGACCACGAACATCGCCTGCCAGCCGAGCGACGGGACCAGGAAATATCCGATTCCCCCGGCCGCGGTCAGGCCGACAAGGAACAGCAATTCGTAAAGGAGGAAGAAGCGTCCTCGTTTCTTGGCGCCCGACAGTTCGTTGACATAGGCGCTGGCCACAGGGACCTCGCCACCCGTCCCGATCCCTTGCCGGAAACGGAACAGCATTAGCGAGCTGGCACTCCACGAGAAAATGCAGGCGGCGCTCATAGCGGCGAAAATGGCGATGCAGATCGCCAGTACCGGAAGCCGCCCGATACGCTCGGCCAGCCAGCCGAAGAAGATCGCGCCGAACAACTGGCCCAGATAGCCCGACGAGATGATGGCCGCGGTGGTTGCGGGGGCGAGCCCCCATTCCTTGGCCAGGATCGGCAGCGCATAGGCAAGCGCGATCGTGGTATAACCGTCGAAGAAGGTCGCCATCCCGACGCAACCACGCGCCCACAGGACGGGCCGCGTGACGGGCAGGCGCTCGAGACGCGCAAGCAGGGTTCCGCTATCAGCCTGGCGCTTGGCCATGGCATAGTCGTCGGCCAATCGGCCGACCGACGCAATGGATGCGTTCACAGCAATCTCTCCCATTGGCACGCTCTTGCGGCAAAGCCATCGGCGCGTCTGTTCTCGTTGGGATGTAAGCCGGACGGGACCGGCGGTGGTCGACCGGGGCCCCGCATGGCAGGGTCCCGGCCCAGGAGGTTCAGATGATGCCCGCCTCCTTCAGCGCGGCCTCGATCTCGGCCTCAGCCTCCGGCGTCAGGTCGAGCAGCGGCGAGCGGATCGTGGCGTTGTCGATGATCCCGCGTGCCCGCAGCGCGATCTTCAGGGCCACGGTGCCCTCCATATGGCTACCGCGATGATAGATGTTCTTGGTCACGGGCAGCAGCTGGTCGTGAAGCTGGCGGGCGCGGACATAGTCCTTGGCTTTGCCGGCCTCGATCAGCTGGACGAGCAGCTCGGGCGCCACATTGCCGTAACCGACCAGCGCACCGTCGACGTCGAACATCGTATGGAGCAGATATTCGTCGTGGCAGGTCAGGATCTGCAGTTCGGGGAATTCGCTGCGCAGGACCGGGATCTCGGTGTCCCAGCGCTTCATGTTGCGCACACCGTTCTTGGTGGCGACAACACCCGGCTGTGCCGCGATCTCCAGCTGGGTCTGGAGATTATAGGTTGCCTTGGTGACATCCGGGTACTGGAACAGAATGCACTGGAGGCCGGAGGCTTCATAGATTGCCTTGTAGCGGTCCTGCGGCGCACCCGTTTGATAGCCGAAGCGCAGCCAGCCATGGCTCGGATAGACGAGCGCTCCAATCGCCCCGGCGTCGGCCGCGCGCTTCGCTTCCTTCGCGGCGACCTCGGTGCCTTCGCCGGTAATGCCGGCGATGATCGGCACATCGACCGCCTCCGCCAGCGTCTCGATCAGCTTCACCTGCTCGTCGCGGTCCAGGAACGTGCCCTCGCCGGCATGGCCCAGGATGACCAGGCTTTTCACGCCCTCGACCGAAACAAGCCATTTGGCGAGCTTGACGTTCTGCTCCCAATCGACCTGACCGTCCTTGGTGAAGACGGTGACGGGGGCGGGGTTCAGGCCGCGCAGGTCCATGACCTTCTCGGGGGCGGGGCGCGATACGGCGCGGGGCTCGGGATCATGAAGGCTCATCATTTCTCTCCTGCTCTCACCCGCCCTTTTGGAACGTTGGCGGGAACGTTCCCGTTATCGATCCAGTTTTTTCTGGAGTCAAGCTGCCGGTTGAGGCATTTTATGCACGAGGGACCGGATGGGACCGAGACCGCGACAGGGAATGGCGACAATGGACAGCAACGTCAAAACGGGCAGGGTGACGATCCTCGACGTCGCCGCTGCGGCCGGTGTTTCCAAGTCGACGGTATCGCGCATCCTCGACGAGCGCCTGCCGTCGTCCGACAACGATACCGCGCGCAAAGTGCGCCAGATTGCCGAACAACTCGGCTATGTCCGCGACGTCTCGGCGGCCAGCCTGCGCCGAGGGCAGACGATGACGATCGGCGTCATCGTGCCCCGGCTGACCGACACGGTCATGGCGATGCTGTATGAGGCCATTGCGCGTGCGTGCGCACGGACCGGTCGCATCGCGCTGGTCGCGACGACTGACGAGCAGGTCGAGGGCGAACTGAGGGCCGCCGAGTCGCTTTTGCAGCGCGGCGTGGATGGATTGATCCTGGCCACCGCGCGGGACGATGACGATCTGCCTGACATCCTGGCCAAGCGCGGCGTGCCGTTCGTGCTCGCGCTCAGGACCGACGGCAAGAGCCTTTCCTCGATCGGCGACGACGATCTGGGCGGCTATCTTGCGACCCGGCATCTCCTTGATCTTGGTCATCGGCGGATCGGCATCATCGCGGGACCAGGCTATGCATCCAGCGCCAGGGGGCGGCAGGAGGGATATGTTCGGGCGCTTGGCGAGCAGGGCATCAACCCCGACCCCGATCTCATCGTCGATTCAACTTTCAGTATCGACGCAGGCACCGATGCAGCACTGACTTTGATGCGGCTGCCCTCTCCCCCGACGGCGATATTTGCTGTCAACGACAATACGGCCATCGGGGCCATGTCCGCACTGATCAACCTGGGCCTCAAGGTGCCCGAGGACGTATCGCTCGTCGGATATAATGATATCCCTATCGTCGGTTGTCTGCCGACGCCGCTCACGACCCTTCGCGTCCCCTTTGATCAGATCGCCATGACGGCGCTCGACCTGCTAATCTCGGGCCGTAGCCGACCGCGCGATCCGATTCAGATGGCAGCGCCAACCCTTATTCCGCGACGGTCCACGACCGCAAATGTCCAGGAGGAACGAGCGGGGGCCTTTTCGACGCGGGAAGGGTGATCGGACCGTCTGAACGTGCATCATCTCGCTCACATCGCCGGACGGGCGACTACCAAGCGCGCTTACGTCGGCTCGTGTCAGGAATTGACGTTTGCCGAGCCAGTCAAGAAAGACGACCTTGCTACAATCCAGTCGTTTACGGAGGGTCGCTTAGTTCACCGGAGCGCTTGCTCCTCCACATGAACGAGTGGCAGGTTTCGAGTAGTCGCCGGGCGGCGTTGAGCGACCGATATTGGGTCTCCTTGGACTAGCTCTCCAGGTTGGCCGAAAAGGTGGGGAGGAATGGTGCTTCTTTCAGGCTTCGGCAATCGTATCGCTCTTACCGCCTCGTTCTCCCTTAATAGGAACGCCTGAGTTAGCATTTTCAGTGGCGGGTGCGGCCGGGTTGCGACGAAAGAGACCGGTGGCTGCGCCATATAGCCAGCCGCCGCCCTTCGAGGCTCCCGTCACCGCGTAACTCATCCCCTGACCGACGGCCTCCACTGTGGCGCTCGCTCCATGCCCAACCTGCCTAGCGGCATCAGTTGCGACGTTTGCTGCCGTGTGCAGACCGGCGGCCGCTAAGTCTTTCACCGAAGGCCCCGCGGGGTGCGCGTCCAGACCTTCCCGGATACGTCTCGCCTCGTAGGCAGCGAGGTTGAAAGATCGAAGATTGTAGGCGAACCAAGATCCAGTCCCTGCGGCATAGGCTGCCGTGGCGACCCAGCCCCACACCGTCGCCTTACTTGCAACCTGCCCGCCCACGGCTGCGGCTTCCGCCGCGCTAGGACCCGCCTTGAGGAGGGCAGTGACGGCCTTGATCTTGCGTCCCCCGTCGATGGCGGTCTTGGCGATCGAGATGGCCTTCTTCGCATTCAGCGGAGTTCCGGTTCCCAACAAACCCGCGGCGGTGTCTTGCACCGTCGCGAGTGCAGTGCCCTGATCGCCTAGATGCAAAGCTGCCATTTCTTCCGAGGTGAGATCGTAGAGGTCAGCTATGTCCTTTGCCGCCTCATCGAGGCTGCTGGAACTGAATACCAGCGCTTTTCCGGCGGCTGTGACGCTTCGGGCAATGATAAGCCTATTAGCCCGCGCATAAAGGTCATCCAGCTCCTCGATCGTCATCAAGTTGTCCCCCCTCATCCGATTGCCTCGCTGAAGGCGTATCAGAAATCTGGGCGAAAGAATGAGATATTGGGCCTACCAAGTCCATGGCTCATTCCGCTCGCCGCCGGCCCGAGCCTAGCGTGGTAGAAGATGAACAGGCGTCTGCTTTTGGGAGCCGGTTTGGGTGCTTTGCATGTCCGGGAGTGGGTCTTTGCAGCGGCTGGGCCACCGATCGTGGTGTGGTCGATCTTGGCTGCTCACCGTGCCGATCGCGTTCCCGAGACACGCCACCCCGGGTCGGCTGTGGCTTTCCCGATACTTGCCCCTGCGAGACCGCGGGCGACCCAGTCGGCGGTGCGGGGGTCGACAGCGGTCACGTCGGCGAAATGCGTCCATATGCGCGACTGGGTATCCGGATCGAGCCAAAGGGCGCGCAACTCCTCAGCGGATCGACCGATCGTGATCGCTGCGGGTGCGGTGGCATCAAGCGTCATAGCGGGGGCGGCGTTGTTCATGACGCCAGCACGGGAAGCGCGTCCGCGACCGTGCCTTTAGCGCGGTAATCGGGCGGAATCTCAAAGTCCTTTCGAGCTAGACCCCGTGACGCCTGCGCACCGCGTGGCAGGCCCGAACGATCCGAATAATCGCGTTCCTCGCTGTTTGGATCTCGGCGGTGGAGCGTCTTGACCCCGGCATAGGCGACCAGATCGAGCAAGGTGATCCCCACCACCATCGCGGTGGCGATCGCGGCGTTGCGCCTCTTCGGATTATCGTGGTGCAAGGCCGTCGCGAGGGTGATGAGGTCGAGCGCGTCGCCGCCGATCCGCGCCGCGAGCCCGATCGGTTTATCGATCGACAGGGTCGGCACCGCGGCGGCCAATTCGCGCGCGCCATAGGCCCGGATAAGCCCCTCCTTGCCGTTAAGGCCAAGGGTGCGGACAAGCCGCCCCGGGGCAACCAGTTCGGTGATGCCGAGGCCGATCGAGAACCAGCCAAGCGCGCGCGCCAGCCGGTCGGCACCGCTCAAAGAGCTGGGTCCCTTGCGCTCGACGCTGGGATCGCCCTCCGAACGTGCGATGCCAGTGATGTTGGTGAGTGGCATGACTGCTTCCTTCAGGGCTGGAGCATGACCTTGATGCAGCCGTCCGCCTTGTCGCGAAACGTGGCGTACATCTCGGGACCTCGGGAGAGATCGACCTTGTGTGTGATGACGAACGAGGGGTCTATCTGACTGTCCTCGATCCGGCGCAGAAGGTCGCCCGTCCAGCGCGGGACATGCGCCTGCGCCATGCGGAAGGTCAGGCCCTTGTTCATCGCCTGTCCCATCGGGATCTTGTCAACGAGGCCGAGATAGACGCCGATGATCGAAATGACGCCGGCCGGCCGGCAGACGAAGATCATCTCGCGCAGCACATGCGGACGGTCGTTCTCCATCATCAGCATCTGCTTGGCGCGATCAAGCACCGTATCCGGCTGTCCGAAGCTGACATGACTCTCGGTGCCGACGGCATCGATGCATTTGTGCGGGCCGAGTCCGCCGGTCAGCTCGTTCAGCCGCTCGACGACGCTCTCCTCGTCGAAATTGATAGTGATTGCCCCGGCTGCCGCGGCCATCGACAGCCGCTCGGGCAGATGGTCGATCGCGATCACCTGTTCGGCACCCAGGAGGATCGCCGAGCGGATCGTCATCTGCCCGACCGGGCCGCAGCCCCACACCGCGACGGTGTCGCCCGGCTGTATGTCGGCCTGCACCGCAGCCTGCCATCCGGTGGGAAGAATGTCGGAGAGGAACAGCAGCTTTTCATCGGCGATGCCGTCCGGCACCTTGATATGGGTGGTGTCGGCGAAGGGGACGCGCAGATATTCCGCCTGTCCGCCCGGATAGCCGCCGGTCAGGTGGGTGTAGCCGAACAGCCCCGCCGTCCGGTGCCCAAAGGCCTTGTCGCCCAGTTCGCCCTTGCGGTTGCTCCGCTGGCACACCGAGAAGTTGCCGCGCCGGCACTGGTCGCAGTCGCCGCACTGGATGGTGAAGGGGATGACGACGCGATCGCCCTTCTTGAGCGATCCCTTGGCGCCGCTACCAACCTCGACGACCTCGCCCATCGTCTCGTGCCCCATGATGTCGCCGGGCAGCATTGCGGGCACGAGATTGTGGAAGAGGTGCAGATCCGACCCACAGATCGCGCAGCTCGTGACCTTGATGATGGCGTCGCGGGGATCTTCGATGGCAGGATCGGACACCGTATCGTATCGGATGTCCTCCTTGCCGTGCCAAACCAGGGCTTTCATGCCGGTCTCCTAGGTTGCGTCTGATCCGACTTAAGACTTGAGGGAGACGCGCCCATACGGGCGATCCCTAAGGAACTTTCCACATTATCAATGTGTTGCGGAAGAGCTGGCGTACGGTCCGCAGGGAGCGGGTACATGTCGAAGGACCGATCAAACGATGAAGGTTCCCAGGATGCATCGGTTGGCGATCAGGTCGGGCGCGCGTTGCGGGACGAGCGTCGGCTGCTCGCGTCGGTCCTGGAAAACCTGCCGCTCGGCGTCGGCGTCTATGATGGCGACGGCGCGCTCATTCATTCGAACGCGTGCCTGCGTGCTTACGGCGGCCTGAACCGTTTACCCTCGCAAGAACTTGCAGAGACGCGTCGCTGGCGCGGCTACGATCCGGATGGCCAGCGAATCCCTCCGCGCGACTATCCCGGTGCGCGGGCGCTTCGGGGCGAGCGCGTGACGCCGGGGATCGACTTCCTCTACGATCCCGGCGGAGCACCCGAACGCTGGATGCGGGTCAGCGCAATTCCTTTCCGGCGCGAGGAGACGGGCAGCTGCGAGGCGATTGTGGTGGTGCAGGATGTGGACGATCTCAAGCGTGCGGGTGAAAGGATCGAGTCAGCCCGGAGCAAACTCGCCAGCCAATCGAGGTTCCTAGAGGCAACTCTGTCGTCGATCCCCGACTATGTCTATGCGTTCGACCGGCAGCGGCGCTTTGTCTACGCCAATCCCGCCATGCTCGGGTTGTTCGGGTTGCGTTCCGACGCAATGCTCGGACGCACCTTCGCCGAGCTGGACTATCCGCCCGATCTGGCCGCGCACCTGAACACGCACATCGATCGGATCTTCGCGGATGGCGTCACGGTCGAGGACGAGGTCTTCTATTGCAGCCCGACCGGCCACGCCGCTTATTTCGCTTATCTCTGGGGCCCCATCAGCGCCGAAAATGGCAGGGTCGAACTTGTGGTCGGCGTATCGCGCGACACGACCGAGCGGCGCGTGTTCGAGGAGGCCTTGGCTCGCAGCGAGGCCCGCTTGCGTGCCGCTTCGGAACTGGTCGGTTTGGGCGTCTATGCGTGGGATCCCGTCACGGGCGCGCTCGACTGGGACGAACGGTTGCGCAGCCTGTGGGGACTGCCGCCGGATGCGTCGGTTGACATGGCGGTGTATGAGGAAGGCATCCATCCGGATGACCTGCCGAGGGTTCGCGAGGCGATCGCCGCCTGCGTCGATCCGGCGGGTGATGGCCGCTACGCGATCGAGTTTCGGGTGATCGGGCGCGATGACGGCATCACCCGTCACGTCGCGACCTCGGGCCGCACGACATTCGAGCAGGGGCGCGCGGTCGCCTTCATCGGGGCGGCCGTCGACGTTTCCGACCAGCGCCGGAACGAGGCGGCGATCCGGGCGAGCGAAGCGCAGTTCCGCAGCTTCGCGGAAAACAGCAGCAACCTGCTCTGGATCGCCGACCCCATGGCTGGCGCGATCGTGTATCGCAGTTCGGCGTTCGAAAGGATCTGGGGCGAGCCGCCCGACGCTGTACCCGTCGACCTCAACGCGTGGATGGAGCATGTCCATCCCGATGACCGGCCGGGCGTCGTGCGGGCGCTGGAGATCGTGACGGCAGGCGAGGTCGCGCAATATGAATACCGCATCATCCGCCCCGGCGACGGCGGTATCCGCTGGTTGCGCGACACGAGTTTTCCGATCCGTGACGATCAGGGCCGGATCACGCGCATAGGCGGCATCGCCCAGGATCTGACACAGAAGGACGTCAGGCAGGTCTATATAGTCAGCGCCAGATCGGCCGAGGCGCGCTACCTCGCCGGGCTGGCCCGGGCTCTCGACTGTCACGCGCGCATCTTCGAGAATGCCGCCGCCTTTCTCGACATCGCTCCGGTCCTGGCACCCGGCTGCGTTATGGTCGACCTGCGCAAGGGGCGGGACGATATGCTGTCGATCCCGCGCGAACTCAAGGCACGGTCCATCGCGTTGCCGGCCGTAACGCTGGATGATCCCTGGGCCGGGACCGACGCCGCAGTCGCCGCGATGAAAGCTGGCGCCGTCGACCATATCATCTGCGACGACGAGGCGGTGTTGCGCGACAAGCTGCGTGCAGTGCTCGCCGAGTGCCACGCGGTCGTGCGTCCGGCGGCGCGCGACGAAGAGGCCAGTGCCCAGATCGCCCGCCTGACGCCACGCGAGCGCGAGGTGTTAGTCGGCCTTGTCGATGGCGGCACCAACAAGATCATCGCACAGGCACTTGGCATCAGCCCCCGAACGATCGAGCTTCATCGCGCACAGGTAATGAACAAGCTGGGCGCCAGTAACCTGACTGAACTGGTTCAAATCGCGCTTGCCGCGCATATCAGCCCCACCAGCGCCAGCGGAAGGACACGGAAACCTACCTAGGATCACACCGGATGCCCTCGCCGCTAGCCACCAAATAGAACTGCTGCCGATGTTATGGGAGAACCCGATGACACAGCGCCAGACTCTAGAGGCTTCGGGAAATTCAAGTGCCCGTCCATCCTGTTCGAACGACGCACTGCTGCTGCGCGAAACCTGTCATCGATCGAGCAACGACCTCCAGCTTGTCATTGGGCTGCTATCTCTGCAAAGCCGGCGCGCGACAAACCCTGAGACGCGGGATGCCTTGGCGGATGTCATGGCTCGAGTTGCCATACTGGCGCACGCCCGTGGCGACATGAACCGGCGGCAACCTCTCAGCCTGCAACGCGCGCTTAGACAGGTATGCGAGGCGTTGCTGAGCCAGGCCGAACCGCGTGCGATCGTGATCTCGATGCACGCGGAGCATGACGTTCAGGGACTCTCGCCGGACCAGGTCGCTACCCTGGCGCTGGTCGTGAATGAACTCGCGACCAACGCGATCAAGCATGCATTCGAGGAAGGAAAGGCCGGGCATATTCGCATATCAGTGCGTCGGTATAGCGAACGGCACGCCGCGATCCTGGTGGATGACGACGGCCTTCCCTTTCCTGCGATCGATGTCACGAAGGGCAGCGGAATGGGTTTGTCACTGGCCAGACGTCTGGTTGCGTCCGCCGATGGGATTTTCATTCAGCATGGGGGCGGATCCAAATGTTTTGAAATTCGGGTGCCCGTGCAATTTGTATCCGATCAAGCATGAACTACGATACATCATCCCGCGAGGGGGAATGAGCCAGACCGGCACCTTGGTGTCGCAGACACTCGCTCCTTGTCTCTACAGTGGATGCTGGCCTATCGCTCGAGGGTCGCCGTCGAGCACGGCGTTGACAAGCAGGCGCGGATCTTTTCGCCCGGATCGCGCGACGAAGGCAAGCTCGACATCTTGGTCAACAATGCCGCGATGATGAGCCTGCCCGAACCTGAAGGCTCCTGGCAAAAATTGATCGATGCGGCCGACCTCATCACCGTCGGGCTGCGTTCGCATTTCGTGGCAAGCTGGCATGCCGCGCCGTTGCTGATCGCCAATGCTCGCGGGCTGATCGTCGACACCGGTCATTATGGGGCGGTGAGCTATGATAACGGGCCGCCTTATGGTACTCAGAAGGCAGGCGCCGACAAGATGGCAGCGGACATGGCCCACGAGCTCCGCGCCCAGAATATCGCGGCGGTTTCCGTCTGAAGGGGGTCTTGATACTGAGCGCGCTCGCGCCATCATGGCGACGATACCCGAAAGCCAAAGGTCCACCTTGAAACGGGAGTCGCGGTGCCACTGCGTCCATGCCACTCTCCTGTCATCAGACCGGATAGCTAAGCAGCCGCTGAATGGCGCTGAGCGCCCATACGATACCTCAGGAGTTTTACGCGGAGCATGAGTATTTGCACCGTCAAACCAAATGCCCTGCTGATAAACGGGTGAGGGTGATGTCCATCGGAAAGGGGGCCTCACGGGCCGGGTGTGCGAAAGTCCGCCTGTGGCAAAAGCCGCCGTTCGACGAGTTGTTTCGGAATGACGGCTTCGTCCCAAACCAAGCCATTCCGACCCGCGTTTCTCGACATGAACGAGCGGTCGAAGTTGGGAAGGCGGAATGGGCCTGCGAGTGTCGACTATTGGGTCATCGTGTGTATTCTCCTGCCCGCCGTGGCGCATTTCGACGTTGCTCACGATAACGCAGGAGCGTTTCTACGGCGTCAGTCTGGATGAGGCGCACGCCCATATCGGTCAAACGCCCCCAGACCGCTGCGGGATCGCTGCGGGCCTCCGGATCGCCGCCCATGCCGGTGACGAAGCCCGTGAACAGCGTGTTGATCCAGATCGGCACGCCCAGCGCCTGCGCGCGGGTCATGACCGCGGGCAGCGTCGTCAACGGCAGGACCGGCAATTCGAAGGCGATCGGCTTGATCCGCCCTTGCATCTGCGTGGCGATGATCTGCGGCACGTCGGCGGCTGCGGGATCGGCGGTGATCGGGATCACCATGAACGGCACGCGGTCGTAGGGCGGGATGGTGGCGAGCGGGACGGAGGCGACGCCCGCGAAGGTCTTGACGATCACCCGGTCCTGCGCGCCGGCGCGATGCACGGCATCGACGACCTCACCGTAGATCATGTCCTTCACGTCGAGGTTGAGGACGATGCGGCCCTTCGCCAGCGCGAGCAGTTCGTCGAGCGTGGGGATCTGCTGATCGGAGAGAGGGGCTGACGCGCCGCCTTCGTCCTGCCGCAGGCGCAAAGCCTTCAGCTGCGCGAGGCTGAGGTCGGCGACCTTGCCGGTGCCGTTCGTCGTCCGGTCGACGCGGTCGTCGTGCATGATGACGAGATGGCCGTCACGGCTGCGCCGGACGTCGGTTTCCATCACGTCAGCGCCCAATGCGACGCATTGGCGCAGCGCGCCCAGCGAATTCTCCGGCGTGGTCCCGAGCCCGTGCAGCGGCGCGGCTTCGTGACAGCCGCGATGGGCGACCACGATCAGGCCGCCGTTGGGATCGGCGAGACGGTGCAGCGCGTCGCCGGGGGCCGCCTGGACGGCGGAACAGGCGAGACACGCGGCGGCGAGGGCGAGAAGCGGACGATGCATGGGAACTTTCGTGGGGGCGGCAGATGGGGCAGGCGGCCGTTGGCGGGCCGCCTGCTGTGAGGGGCGAGCGGTCAGCGGCTCACCAGGCGCGGCTGACGATCAGGCGCACGTTGCGGCCGAACAGCGGCCGGCCGAAGATCGCGGTCGGCACACCCTGGCCGAAGCGGTCGCCTGCGGTATTGCCTTCGGTGAAGCCGTGCGCATTGGTGATGTTGTCGCCGACGAGCTGCACCTGCCACGCGCCGTTCGACACGATCCCGCCGAGCCCGAACGCACCGTAGGCGGGCAGTGCGGTGGAGTTGAAGAAGTCGGTGTAGCGGCGGCCGACGTAATCGTACCGACCGTAGAGGCTGACGTTGGTCGCGCCGACGGTGAAGTCGGCGGTCGGGCGCACGTTCAGGAACAGCTTGGGCTCGCGGATGATCTGCTTGCCGTTGGCGCGGCTGCCATCGAGGCCCGTATTGCTGCTGAAGTTGAGGTAGCGTGGGTTCTGGACGGTCACCGACCCGGCGAGCGAGAAGGGGCCGGGCAGGCGCAGGCGGCCATCGGCCTCCATGCCCTTCGTTTCGGCGGTGCCGACGAAGGTCGTCGTCACGTCGGCGCGGCCGGTTGCCGAGTTGAAGCCCGCAAAGCTGGCGTTAAGCGGATCGAACTTGGTGTAGAAACCGGTGACGTAGAGGTACGAACCACCGTTGGCGAGCTTGACGCCCGCTTCGTAGAGCTTGGCCTTGGTCGGGATTACCGCGGGCGTGGGATAGGTGAAGGCGATCGTCGTGTTCTGCGGCACCTCGAGCTGCGAGGCGCGAAGGTACATGCCGATATGGTGGGTGAGGTCGTAATTGGCGCCGACCGTCCAGTTGCTTGCCTGCTGCTTCAGACGCAGCGTGCCGATGCCGCCGGTGAAGCCGCGCGTATTGTTGTCGGCGAACGTCGTGGGATCGCCGAGATTGTACGATGCGGTCAGTCGACCATAGCCGCTGTAGCTGTACCATTCATGGCGGATGCCGGCGTCGAGACGCAGCCGGTCGGTAATGTCCCAGGTGTCGGTGCCGTAGAGTGCGATCAGCTGGCCATCGACGTTGCCCGCGTTCAGCGATACTGCATCGTTAAGCGAGCCGTTGTCGGTGACATAGCCCTGCACCGCGCCGTTCGCGGAATAGGCGGCGAGATCGAGCGTCTTCGGCTGCGATGTCACCTGCACCAGATAGTTCTGATAGGCGGTGAACATCTTCTGGCCCCAAAGCGAGCCATAGGTCCCGATGCGCACGTCATGCGTGCCGATGCCGGTGTCGAGCTTGCGCGTGACCGACAGGTCGCCCTGCGTCGAATAGAAATCGGTCTGGATCGCGCGATATTGCGCCTGCATCACCAGCCCCGAATCCGCCGACGGGTCATAGGCGCCAAGGCCGTTGGTGCCCGAAAAGCTGTAGCCCATCCGTGCGACATTCGGCCCGAAGGCGGTAGTCGCCGGAGCAAGATAGCTATTGGCAAAGCTGGTCGCATCGACGGGGTTCGACGTCGAATAGAAGGCGTCGAAATGCATGGTGCCCAGCGTCATCCCGCCCTTGGCGGAGACGTGCCAGGGGCCGTAGTCACCTTCGTAATCCGCCGCAAAGTTGCCGAAGCGGATGTGGCGGCCGTTGGCGAGATCGCCGCGCTGGTCCTGGATCGTGCCGGTCGCGTCGCGATAGCGAATGTTCACGTTGCGGAGCGACGGCGTGTTCAGCGTGCCGTCGAAATAATCGAGGTATTTGTTCAGGCTGACCGACGGATTGCGCGGGTCGTTGGTCGGGATCGACAGATAGAACAGGTTATGATCGTCGGTATATTGCGCCGACAGCTTGATGAACCCGTTCGCCAGATCATGTTTGATGTTGGCGCGGATCTGGCCGCCCTTGTCGCTGGGGAAACCGGAGTCGCGATAACCGTCGTGATAGCGCAGGAAGCCGCCGACCGCATAATAGGTGTCACCGCCCAGCGGACCTGCCTGATAGGCGTCGAGCCGGTAATAGCCCGTGTCGCCGACCGTCGCCTGCACCTTGCCGCGCGTGGTATCGGTGCCGGTCACCTCGATCACGTTGGCGATCGCCGCCGCGGTGCTGGCGTAGATCGGCGCCGGGCCGCCGCGCACGACCTCGATCCGGTCGGTCATCAGGTCGAGCCGGTTCATCCCGTCGCCCTGGTTGAAGAACCAGCCGTCGAGTTCCTGGAACAGCGGCAGGCCGTCCTGCTGATAATAGAGGAAGCCGCGATCGGTCGGGATGCCGCGGACGCGGGTGATGTTCTGCACTTCGCCGCCGGTCGCCTCGACATGGATGCCGGGCAGCGTGCCGATCAGGTCGGTCGTGCTCTTGGGCGCCAGCTTCTGGATATCGGCCTGCGACAGCGAATTGACGGCGTAGGAGACGTCGAAGCGGCGCTGCTGGCGCGCGGAGCCGGTGACGATGATGTCGGACGGTTGATCGTCCTGCGCGGTCGCAGTCGCGGCCTGCGCCGCGGCGGTCGCAGCGGTGGTCTGCGCGCCGGCGCTGTGCGGCAGGAACGGCATGCCGCACAGCGCGACGCCCATCAGCAATCTGGTCTTCATCATGGCCCCCAAAGGTCTGGATGCGGGGCCCATGGCGGCGGTCGATGACAGTTTTATTTGCTTACATGTAATTAAATCGCCGATTGCGCCGTGACGGCATGAATCGGGATCATCGCCGCGCCGATCACGACCGCACGACTGCCGATCGGCGAGGCGTGGATGGCGGGCAAGCTCGACCGATAATTGTCGTCGCGCGTCTGCCATCGCGCGGACAGGCCGTCTGCGATCCGCCGCAGCAGCGGCAAGGGCAGGGCGCCAGAGACGACCACCGCGCCCGGATCGAGCCACACGGTGCCGCTGATCACTGCCTGATCCAGCTGCTCCGTCACCCGGTCGGCCCAGGCCGCGATCAGTGGGCCCTGCGTGTCGAGCAGCGTTTCGATCTGGGCGAGCGAATCGATGTCGATGCCCGCCTCGCGCAGTACGCGCAGCAGATCAATGCCGGAGGGGCGCTCGTGAAGGCCCGGGAACAGGCGGCCGACCTCGCCGGCATTGCCATGTTCGCCCAGGAACAGATCGCGCTCGGCGATCAGGCCGCCGCCAATGCCGTGGCCCAGGAACAACGTCAGCACCGATCGGTAGCGGCCGATGATGCCGTCCTGATAATATTCGGCCAAGGCGGCGGCGCTCGCGTCATTCTCGATCCAGACCGGCATGCCCAGCGCATCGCCGATCACCTCGGCAAGCGGCACGTCGTTCCAGCCCGCCACGCGGTCGACCACGATGCGCCGGTTGCGATCACCGGGCATCGCATAGCCGGGCACCGCGACGCCCATGCCCAGAAACTTGCCGCGCATGAAGCCATGCGTGGCGGCGAGCGCGGCCAGCCGTCGTTCGACGACCTGGGCGAAGACGCGCGGATCGGGACTGTCGAAGGGCGTCGCGTCATGGGCCAGCGCGCGACCGCGGAAATCGACGATGACCAGTTCCAGCCAGCCGGGGTGTGGCGCCGCGCCGATCGCCCAGCCGCCTTGGCCCGACACGGTCAGGGGCACCATCGGCCGGCCGCGGGTGTGCGCATCCACCGTCTCGCGCTCCTCGATCAGCCCCAGCGCGAGCAGCGATTGCGTCAGCCGCGTCATCGTCGCGCCGTTCATGCCGAGCTGATGGGCCAGGCGTGTCCGCGGCGCGGCACCCTCGATGCGCAACTGCATCAGGACGCGGCGTTGCGGCTCGTTCAGTACGATGAGGGGGCGATGCGGGCGGGCCATGGCGCACCGATATATTTGCGCGATGTCAAATAAATGAAAGTCGGCGCGGATAGGGGCGCGGTCATGACGACCATTCCCTCCGATCCGTGCCCGTCGCGATCACATCCGCTGGCGGTGCAACTGGGGTATAGCGCCGGCAATCTCGGCAAGAGCGTGATCTGGACCAGTTTCGAAAGCGTCATGCTGTTCTACCTGGTCACGATCGCCGGCTTCGCCCCCCTTTCGGCGGGAATGGTGTTGGCGGTCGCGCTGCTCTGGGATGCGGCATTCGACCTGGCGGTCGCGCGGTGGGCCGACGCACATGGGGGAGCGACGGGCCTCGTAAGGCTGGTCCTGATCGGCGCGCCACTGTGCGGCATCAGTTTCTGGATGATCTTTTTGGCAGAGGCGCCTGCGGCGGTGGCAGCCGCCATCATGGCGTGCCGGATCGGTTATTCGCTTTGCGATGTCGGCCATAATACGCTGTTGATCCGTGTGGCGCGGTCATCGGCTGATGCCGGTCGGGTATCGGGGCTGCGTCTGTTGTTCAGTGCGGCGGGTGTCGCGCTGCTGTCCCTCGCCGCGGGATCGAGCCTGTCACGGACGGGTGCGTCCGCCCAGCATGCTTCCTTCGCAAGTTCGGCGATGCTCGCCGGTGCGCTTTACGTCGCGACCCTCTTTCTGGCCGTATGGGCGACGCGCAACCTGTCGGGAGGCCCGGCGGCGGCAAGTCAGGAGCGAAGGCTACGGCCGCTAGGGGTCTATTGGCGCGACCCGCAATTCCGTCGGCTCCTGCTGGTGATCGCCGCACAGGCGGGGCTGGTGCCGCTGTTCCAGCGCGCGCTGCCCTTCTACGGCGCCGCCGTTCACGGCGACCCCGCCTGGGCCGGCTCGGCGCTGTTAACGATGACGATCGCGCAATCCGGCGCGTTGGTAGGCTGGATCGCGGCATCGCGCCGCTATTCGGCGCGTGGGATCGCCGTGGCCGCGCATGGCATCGCCTTGATATCCTTGATCGGCCTGACCGTGACGACGTCGGTGCCGGTCGCCATGGTCCTGATGGCGAGCCTGGGCGTCGCGCTGGGCGGGATGAACCTTGCCATCTGGTCGTTGCTGACTGCCATCGTGCAAGCGTCATGGGCGACGGGAACTCGACAGGACGCGACCCCCGTCGGCCTCTTTCTGACCGTTTTGAAAGCAGCCGCAGCGGTCGGCAACCTGCTGCTTGCAGTGATCATCGCTGCCGTGTCGCATGGGTTGCCTGACAATGTCGTCGTGGGGGGCAACCTGCTGCCGGTCGTCGCCACTTTGATACCGGCGGCTGGCTGTATCATCGTCCTGAGCCTGCTTGTGCGACAGCCGGGCAGTGAAGCATCGGGAAATCAAGCTTGCTTGGGCTCGCAAGACCTTAGGCCGACATCTTGATAGAATTGTCGGTTTATGGAGGATGCTAGGGGTATGCAGCTGAATCGTGCCCACGCCTGACAGAATTTTGCCGTTATTCTATCGAACTCTGTCTAAATCGATTCCTAGGGCTGAGACTCAATCAGAGCCAGAATGCGAGCGCGGTTGCGATGGCGACGCCTGAGAGGAAGTTGATGGCGAGCTTATCGTAACGGGTAGCGACACGGCGGAAGTCCTTGAGACGGCAGAAGGCGTTCTCGGTCAAGTGGCGGCCGCGGTATCTGTCTTTATCATATCGGATCGTGAGTTTGCGGTTTCACCGTCCGGGAATGACGGGACGGCTCCGGCATCACGTAGATAACGGCGCATAGCCCTTGTCGATCAACGTTCAAGACCTACACGAGGAACGGCAAGGTCCGGGTGCGCTGGCTGACTCATGCGCAGGTCGATCGCCTTCTCGGGGAACTCCCGGCTCATCAGCAGGACCTGATGCTGTTCGCGCTCGCCACCGGGCTGCGGCAAGGTAATATCAAGAGGCTGACCTGGGATCAGGTCGATCTCACCCGCCGCATCGTCACGATCGAGCACGGGGAGACCAAGAATGACGAGGCGCTGGGCGTGCCGCTCAACAATCTCGCGGTCTCGGTTCTTGAGCGGCAGATGGGTAAGCAGTGCGAGCGCGTATTCACCTATGCCGGGCGTCCGATCGGGCAGGTGGATACGCGGCGTTGGCGGGCGGCCTTGAAGCGGGCCGGCATCGCCGATTTCCGCTGGCACGACCTGCGCCATACTTGGGCGAGCTGGCTACGGCAGAATGACGTGCCCACCTGGGTGCTTCAGGAGCTGGGCGGCTGGAAATCGGAAGCGATGGTGCGCCGCCACGCGCACATGTCGACGAAGCATTTGCAGCCCTACGCAGACCAGCGGATTTTCGAGGGCACAAAGGCTCTGGCCCGACCCTCGGGCATCAACCCCGGTCAAGGGCACAAAAATGGTCACAGCGAGAGACCGCCCAGGCTCCGGCTCGCCGCCGAGGCGGGCTTAAGTCATTCATTGTGAAGGAAAGGAGGTGGTGGACGCACTTGGGCTCGAACCAAGGACCCGCTGATTAAGAGTCAGCTGCTCTACCAACTGAGCTATGCGTCCATGACCTGGCCTGTTTGGTGGCGCTTTGGAGAGGCGCCGGCCCCGTCGGGAGGCGGCCAATTAGCAGGCGTTTCGGATCGTGCAAACCCTTTTTTGCGTTGCGGCGGATTTTTTCGCTTACCAGCGAACGCGGCGGCGATTTTCGCGGTCGATGGACATCAAAATACCTAGGCAAAACAGCACGGTAAGCTGGGCGGAACTGCCGAAGCTGACCAGGGGCAAGGGAATGCCGACGACCGGTGCCAGGCCCATCACCATCGAGAGGTTGATCGCGACGTAGAAGAAGATCGTCGTGGCGAGGCCTGCGGCGGTGAGGCGGGCGAAACGCGTGTTCGCCTGCTGGCCGACGTTCACGCCCCAGCGGATCACCAGCAAGAAGGCGAGGATCAGCAGGCAGCCCCCGACGAGGCCCCATTCCTCAGCCATCGTCGCGAAGACGAAGTCGGTATGGCCTTCGGGAAGATAGTCGAGGTGGCTCTGTGTGCCGTTGAGGAAGCCCTTGCCCCACAGCCCGCCCGAACCGATCGCGATCTTGGACTGGCTGATGTGATAGCCGGTGCCGAGCGGGTCGCTTTCAGGGTCGAGGAAGATGAGAATGCGATTTCGCTGATAGTCGTGCAGCGCATATTGGAAGGCGAGGGGGCCTGCGACCGCGATCCCGAGCGCGCCGCCGACGAACAGGCGCATCGGGACGCCCGCCAGGAACATCACCGCGATGCCGCCGCCGGTGACCATTAGCGCGGTGCCGAGATCGGGCTGCTTGGCGATGAGCGCGGCGGGGATGCCGATCAACAGGCAGGCAGGCCAGATCGCGCCGAAGCGCCGCGTCTCGCCGGGCGGGAGCATGTCGTAGAAGCGCGCGCAGGCTAGCACGATGGCGGGCTTCATGAATTCGGAGGGTTGCAGCTTAATGCCGACGTCGAGCCAGCGCTGGCTGCCGCCGCGCACCGCGCCGACCAGTTCGACCAGCACCAGCGCGATGACGATGACGACATAGGCCGGTAACGCCGCCGATCGCCAGACGCGTTCGGGCACGTAGGAGACCGCCAGGGCCATGCCGAGCAGGATGAAGAAGCGGACGCCCTGCGACAGCGCCCAGGGTTGTAGGGAGCCGCCGGCGGCGGAATAGAGTACGATTTGGCCGAAGGTGCCGATCGCAATAATCAGCAAAATGACCCGCCAGGGCAGCCGCGCGATCGGATCGGGGATCAGATGGCCACGGCTCACTGCGTGTTGCTCGCAGCGTCGTCGGGGGAGTCGGTGTCGCTCGGCACATCGCCGTTGGCGACGGCGGGGCCCATCGCCGCCTGCGTCGCATTGGCGAGATCGGTCGCCGCCTCCACCGCGTCCGAATCGCTGGGGACGGTGGAATCGGTCTTGGTGGCGTTGGCGGCGGGCTGCGGCGCCTGGGCGGCGCGATAGGCGGCGGCTTCGGCGGCCATGCGCGTCTTGATGTCGCCGCCCCAAGTGGGTTCGACGTCAGCGAGGCTCTTCATCGCGCGGTCGCGATCGAACAGCCACGTCATGATGTCGCGGCCGATCATCGGCGTGTCGAGATTGCGGACGGTGTGGCCGTTGTGTTCGAGCACGACCGCGGCGGCATAGCGGGGACTGTCGGCGGGGGCGAAGCAGACGAACAAAGCATGGTCGCGCAGCTTGAAGGGCAATTGCCCGTTCTTGAGCACGCCTGCGCGCCGTTCCGCCATGGTGATGCGGCGGACCTGGGCGGTGCCCGTCTTCGCCGCGATGGCGACGCCCGGAATCAGCAGCCGCGCCGCACCGCCGGTGCCGCCCTGGTTCACCACGCCGTACATCGCGTCGCGCACGATCGCGAGATGCTCTGAAGCGAGCGGCAGCGCCGGTGCGTCGAGGTGGACGTGATGCGAGAGCAGGCTCGGCTGCAACGCGCGACCCGACGCGAGCCGCGCCGCCATGACGGCAAGCTGCAAGGGGTTGGCGAGCACATAGCCCTGGCCGATCGACGCGTTCAGGCCGTCAGCGACGGTCCATTTCGTCTTGTATTTCCGCAGCTTCCATTCGGAATCTGGCACCGTGCCGTAACGCTGCGTCGCCAGCGGCAGATCGAACTTCTGGCCGAGCCCCATCATCCGCGCGATCGGGGCGATCTTGTCGTAGCCGACACGGCGGATCATTTCGTAGAAATAGATGTCGCAGCTCTGTTCGATCGCGCCCTTCAGGTCGAGCGGGCCGTGGCCCCCGCGCTTGTGGCAGTGGAAGACGCCGGTGCCGACGCGCATCGCGCCCGAGCAGACGACGCGGTCATGCGCGCCGACACCCGCGGCGAGCAGCACGAGACCGTTCATCGGCTTTACTGTCGATCCCGGCGGGTACAGCCCCTGCGTCACCTTGTTCATCAAGGGGACGTGATCGTTATCCGACAGCATCTTCCATTCGAGATGGCTGATGCCGTCCGAGAAGCTGTTGGGATCGTAGGCGGGCATCGACACCATCGCCAGCATCTCACCGGTGCGACAGTCGATCACCACCGCCGAGCCCGAATTGGTGCCGAGCCGGCGCGCGGCATATTCCTGCAGCCCGGCGTCGATCGTCAGCTTCTGCGTCTTGCCGGGGACGTCGGCACGGGTGGGCAGTTCGGCGACGACCTTGCCGCGTGCGGTGACTTCGACGCGCTTGGCGCCCGGCGTGCCGCGGAGTTCACTTTCCAGCTGCTTTTCAAGGCCATCCTTGCCGAGCTTGAAACCCGGTGTGACGAGCAGGGGGTCGTGCGTCTTCTTATATTGTTCGGCGTTGGCCGCGCCGACATAGCCGGTCAGATGCGCGACCGCGGCGCCCGCCGGATAGTTGCGCGCGAAGCCGCGCGTTGGCGCGACGCCGGGCAGTTCGGGCTGGCGCAGGCTGATCGCGGCGAAGCGATCCCAGCTGATGTTTTCCGCCACCTGCACCGGCTGGAAGCCCGCCGCCCCCTTCAGATCGATGCGAATCCGCTCGACCTCGTCGGGCGGCAGGTCGAGCAGCGTGGCGAGCCGCGCGAGCACGCGGTCGCGACCCGCATCGCCGCCCTCCAGCCGATCGGGGATGATGTCGACACGGAAATCGGTGCGATTGTCGGCGATGGCGGCGCCATGACGATCGACGATCCAGCCGCGCCGCGGCGGGATCATCGTCAGATTGACGCGGTTGCTTTCGGCAAGAAGGTTGTACTTCTCGTTCTGGGCGATCGCGAGATAGCCCATGCGGCCGGCTAGCATGACGCCGACGGCGCCCTGCGCGGTGCCGAGCAGCCACGCCCGGCGCGAGAAGCTGTATGCCTGCATCGCTTCGGTGACGATCCGGGAGGAACGCTTCACGCGGTCGGCCCTCGCTTGCGATCGATCCAGGCGACCAGACGGGCCGACAGGGGGAACAGCATCACGGAGATCATGGTCTGTGCCAATAGCACAGTATCGACGTGCGCGCCGATGGGAACCGCGATCCAGCGCCCGATTGCGGTGCAAAAAACGATCGCGCCGCTGGCGATCAGCCAGTCCTGCCAGAAATCGCGGGTGACGAGGCGCTGTTCGATCAGCTCGATCGCGATGAAGCAGAGCGACCAGAGCAGCATCGCCGACCCCAATGGCTGGCCGCTCACCAGATCGTCGAACAGGCCGAGCGGCGCCGCGGCCCAGGGGCGCAGTGCGAAGCGCGCGAGCAGGCGCCAGCTGAGCAGCAGGATCAGCCCCAGTGGCGGCATCAGCGGCAGGCTGGCGACCACCGGCACGATGGCGGTCAGCGTCGATGCCGCCAATACGCTGACCCAGGGGAGCGCGCGGGCCCGCCCGGGGGGCAGCGGCGCCTGGAAGGGCCGATAGTCGATCGAATTGCGGGTCGTCACCGGATCACGGCACCGCCGGGCGGGCCGGCGGGGGCGGCGGCATCGGGACGTAGGGGCGCTCGACCACCGCGAAATCCAGCGCATCGGGGGCCATGAACGGCGTCGCGGCGACGCTGTCCATGCCGTTGCGATCGACCTGCGCCACCGGAACGCCGGGCGCGTACAGGCCGCCCGTGCCCGAGGTCACGAACATGTCGCCGCGATTGAAACGCACGTTGGTCGCGTCGACCGAGCGGATATCGACGCGCCCGTCGCCGCGGCCCGCCGCGATCGCGGCAACGCCGTCGCGGGTGCGGCGGACGGGGACAAGGCTTTCGGGATCGGTGATCAGCAGAACACGCGCGGCGATCGGCCCGGATTCGAGGACGCGGCCGACGAGGCCGTCCGGCCCGCGTACCGGCATGCCCGGCTGCACGCCCTGCAAGCGCCCGGCGTTGAGCAGCGCGAAGCGTCGCCCGCTGCTGGCGGTCGAGCCGACGAGGCGCGCCGCGATGACGACTTCTGGCGTGCGGTCGCGGACGCGCAGCAGCGCGCGCAGGCGGCGGTTGTCATAGGCGATGATCCGCGCGCGGGTGAGCAATGCGCGGCTGCGCGCGACTTCGGCGCGAAGCTGCGCATTCTCGCCATGCACGCCGATCCACGTGCCGATGGCGCGCGGCACGGAGGCGACGGCATCCACCCCCGCATCGAGCACGCCGGCGATCGGCGCGGTGACGCTCGCCACGGCCATACGCGCCGTGCCGAATGCCGGCGGGTGGACCGTTGACACGACGAGCAACACGGCCCCCACCACCGCGCCCGCCACCGCGAGCACGTAGCCGATGAACGTCGAATATTGCCGTCGCCGCGAAAAACCGGTGCGACGGTCGCGGGCAGGCGCCATGCGCCGGGTCCCCCGTCCTGTAAGTGTGGGTCAGCCGTTACGTCGTTGCGGGCGCTCAGCCGGTTTGCAGCACGCCGCGGAACATCGGATCCTCCAGCGCGCGGCCGGTGCCGAGCGCGACGCAGGTCAGCGGGTCCTCGGCGACGGTCACCGGAAGGCCGGTTTCGTCGCGCAGCACCTCGTCCAACCCTTCGAGCAGTGCGCCGCCGCCGGTCAGCACGATGCCCTGGTCGACGATGTCCGCCGCCAGTTCCGGCGCGGTGTTTTCCAGCGCGACGCGCACGCCCTCGACGATCGTCGCGACCGGCTCGCTTAGGGCCTCGGCGATCTGGCCCTGGTTGATCTGGATCTCCTTGGGCACGCCGTTGACGAGGTCGCGACCCTTGATGTGGATGATCTTGCCGATGCCGTCGACCGGCGGGCGGGCGATGCCGACTTCCTGCTTGATGCGTTCGGCGGTGGCTTCGCCGATCAGCAGGTTGTGGTTGCGGCGGACGTAACTGACGATCGCTTCGTCCATCTTGTCGCCGCCGACGCGCACCGAGGTGGTGTAGGCGAGACCGCGCAAGCTGAGCACGGCGACTTCGGTAGTGCCGCCGCCGATGTCGACGACCATCGACCCGATCGGTTCGGTGACGGGCATGTCGGCGCCGATCGCCGCGGCCATCGGCTCTTCGATCAGATAGACCTGGCTGGCGCCGGCGTTCGACGCGGCGTCGCGGATCGCGCGGCGTTCGACCTTGGTTGAGCCCGACGGCACGCAGATCACGATTTCCGGCCAGCGCGCGAACTTGCGGGGGCCGTGGACCTTGCGGATGAAGTGCTTGATCATCTCTTCGGCGACGTCGATGTCGGCGATGACGCCATCGCGCAACGGACGGATCGCCTCGATCGACCCCGGGGTCTTGCCCATCATCAGCTTGGCGTCGTCACCGACCGCCTTCACCCGCTTGACGCCGTTGATCGTCTCGACCGCGACGACCGACGGCTCGTTGAGCACGATGCCGCGCCCGCGGACGTACACCAGCGTATTCGCGGTGCCGAGATCGATCGCCATGTCGTGGGACATGAATTTGAAGAAGCGGGGGAGAGCCATGGAGCGCAGGGTTCCGTGTTCGGGACGCACAAAAAGTACCGCTTCATCCGTCGCAGGCCGTGTCGGCCAGGAGGTTCGTCACGTCTTGCGTAGGGCTCGCGGGATGCGTCCGCTTGGTATAGAGCTTGCGCAGTGTCAATACGCCGTCTGCCCGAACATCTCGTCAACCGCATCGCCGCCGGTGAAGTGGTGGAAAGGCCCGCCAGCGCGTTGAAGGAGCTGGTCGAAAACGCCATCGACGCCGGTGCGAATCGCATCGCGGTGATGCTGGCGAACGGCGGGCTCGCGCGGATCGAGGTGGTCGACGACGGCTGTGGCATGGCCCCGGCCGACATGGCGCTGGCGCTCGAACGGCATGCGACGTCCAAGCTGCCCGACGAAGCCATTGAAAACGTGACGACCATGGGCTTTCGCGGCGAGGCCTTGCCCTCGATCGCCAGTGTCGCGCGGCTGACGATCGAAAGCCGCGTCCGCGGCGCGGAGGGCTGGGCGCGGACGGTCGACAATGGCGTCGTCGCGCGCGAAGGCCCCGCCGCCCTGCCGCCGGGGACGCGCGTGATCGTCGAGGATCTGTTCGGGCGCGTGCCGGCGCGGCGCAAGTTCCTGCGCTCGCCCCGCGCCGAATATGCCGCCTGTCTCGATACGGTACGCCGGCTGGCGATGGCGCGACCGGATATTGCCTTCACGCTGGAGCATGACGGCCGCCGCGCGCTTGCCGCGATGCTGGCGGAGGACCGGCCGGCACGCGTCGCCGGGCTGACCGACCGGGCGCTCGCCGACAATGCGGTGACGATCGATCTGGAGCGGCCGACCGATTCGGGGCCGATCGTGCTGGGCGGGGTGGCGAGCATCCCGACCTACAATCGCGGTGTCGCCGATCACCAATATCTGTTCGTCAACGGTCGCCCTGTGCGCGACCGCCTGCTGATGGGCGCGATCCGCGGTGCCTATGCCGAGATGCTGCCGCGCGATCGGCATGCCGTGGTGGCGCTGTTCCTCGACGTACCGCCGGCGGAGGTGGACGTGAACGTCCATCCCGCGAAGACCGAGGTGCGCTTTCGCGATCCCGCGATGGTGCGGGGCATGATCGTGTCGGGCCTGCGGCGCGCGCTGGAAGCGGCCGGCCATCGCAGCGTGCAGCGGCCGGCCGAGGATGCGCTGGCGATGTGGCGGCCGGAGCCGGTAGCGCCCCATCCGTCGGGCGCGGTGGCGGCCGAGGCGTGGGCCGCGCCGGCGATGGAGGGTGGGGCGTCTGGAGCGGCGGATGGCGCGGGGCTGTTCGCGCAGCGCTACGTCAACGATGCCCGCCCGACGTTCGCCCCGCCGCCCCCCGCCGCGCGCGCCGAGCCGGCCTATGCGCTGCCGCCGTCGACCGTCGCGCACCCGCTGGGCGTCGCGCGCGGGCAGGTGGCGCGGACCTATATCGTCGCGGAAGCGGAGGACGGGCTGGTGCTGGTCGACCAGCATGCCGCGCATGAGCGGCTGGTGCTCGAACGGATGCGCGCGGGACTGGCGGGCGGGCGGGTGGCTGCGCAGGCGCTGCTGATCCCCGAAGTGGTCGAGCTGGACGAGCCTGCCTGCGACCGCCTCGAATCGCGGATCGGCGAACTCGCCGAACTGGGGCTGGAGCTGGAGCGGTTCGGGCCGACGGCGATGCTGGTGCGCGCGACGCCGGCCTTGCTGGGGCAGGCCGATCCGTCCGGACTTATTACTGATTTGGCGGACGAACTTGCCGCGTTCGACGAGGCGCTGTCGCTACGCGAGCGGCTGGATGCCGTGGCCGGCACGATGGCCTGCCATGGGTCGGTGCGGGCGGGCAGGGTGCTGGGCGTCGCCGAGATGAATGCGCTACTGCGCGAGATGGAGGCTACGCCGCACTCGGGCCAATGTAACCATGGTCGGCCGACATGGGTGAAGCTGGCGCATGGCGATATTGAGCGTCTATTCGGTCGTCGCTGAACAGCCAGGCTTCCGCCTCCGCACGGCTGAAGAAATGTGCGACGCCCTCGCGATCGGGCGGGTTGAGGCGTTTGGCCTGATGGCGGGACAGCGACATGCCGACGACCATGGCGAGCCGCCGGCCCTGCCGTACCGGATCGCGCACGATGGTGGTGAAGGCGTTGACGACGTCTTGCGACTGGATGCTCATGTCGGAGATATCGCAAAGCGTTAGATGCGCGTTGGGCGCGCAGCGCAGGAGGCGATGCGCCTGCGCCCATTCGCGATCGAACGCGGCGACGTCGGGCAACAGGAAGAATCCCGCCAAAGTGATGTAGGTGACACCCCGGGCGGTATCCGGTTCTACGCGAAATCGAGCAGGAGAATGCGGACCCATGAATGTGTCCATATCGGTGCGGACTTTCATGGAGGTTAATGGCGCGGGTTAAAGGAACATGACTCGCGCGAGACACCAGAGGCGGCGGCCGTTCACGAACACGCAACCTTTGCATCGGGTGCGCATTGGGCATTGGGAATCGCAAGGACCCGATGATGAAGCAGATTTTTCCCGTCGTTCTGGCCCTGATCCCGCTGGCGGCGGTCGTGAGCGCTTGCGTAACCTGCCCCTGAGGCGTCGGTCGTCAGACCTGTCGGCGGTAGGCCAGACGTAAGAAAAAGGGCCGCCCGGTACGCACCGGACGGCCCTTTTTCTTGGATCGGCGATCGCCGACGCGGGGGGTTAGCCCTGCGCCTGCTCCGTTTCGGCGCGATCGTCGCTCTGCACTTCGGCAGTGGCGCCCGGCTCGGCGTTGGGATCGTAATCCTCGGTGAAGCCGGCTTCGTCACGCTCGAACATCGATGCCATGACATCGACGCCCGACGCCTGCATCTCGGCCTCTTCGGGCGAGCGGGCGACGTTGACCTTGACGGTCACGGCGACTTCCGGGTGCAGCGCGACGCGCACGTCGTACAGGCCGATCGACTTGATCGGCTTATCGAGCACGATCTGGCTCTTGGTCACCTTGTGGCCGTCGGCGACCAGCGCCTCGACCAGGTCGCGCACCGCGACCGAGCCGTACAGCTGGCCGGTGTTCGACGCCTGACGGATCAGCGTGACCGACACGTCCTTGAAGTTGACCGCTTCCTTCTCGGCTTCGCCGCGACGGTTCGCGTTTTCCGACTCGATGCGGGCGCGGTTCGCCTCGAACACCTTGCGGTTGGCTTCGTTGGCGCGCAGCGCCTTCTTGTTCGGCAGCAGGAAGTTACGGGCGAAACCGTCCTTCACCTTCACTACGTCGCCGATGGCGCCGAGCTTCTCGACGCGCTCAAGCAGAATGACGTCCATGGATCGGACTCCTTACTTAACGACGTAGGGCAGCAGGCCCAGATGACGGGCGCGCTTGATCGCCTGGGCGAGTTCGCGCTGCTTCTTGGCGCTCACCGAGGTGATGCGCGACGGAACGATCTTGCCACGCTCGGACACGAAGCCCTGGAGCAGACGGACGTCCTTATAGTCGATCCGGGGCGCATCCTTGGCGCTGAACGGGCACGACTTGCGGCGGCGGAAAAACGGGCGAGCCATTATGCGGCCTCCTCTTCACGGTCACGACGCGGGCCGCGGTCGCCACGGGGGGCGCCGTCACGGCCGCCTTCACGGTCGCTGCGACGCTCGCGGTCGCGCTCCTGCTTGCGCATCATGACGGTCGGACCCTGCTCCAGCTCGTCGACCTTGACGGTCATGTAGCGGATCACGTCCTCGTTGATCTGGGTCTGGCGCTCCAGCTCGGCCACCACGTTGCCGGGGGCGTCGATCTCGAGCATCACGTAATGCGCCTTGCGGTTCTTCGCGATGCGATAGGCGAGGCTGCGCAGGCCCCAGGTCTCGGTCTTGACGACCTTGCCGCCATTGTCTTCGATGATCTTCGTGGCGGTTTCCGCCAGCGCGTCCACCTGCGCCTGTGCCAGATCCTGGCGCGCAAGGAACGTATGCTCGTACAGAGCCATGCCTTGTCCTTCGTTGGCCGATCGCTGACGCCGCCCCATGCGGCGCCCCTCCGGCTGTCGTCCCCGTATCGCTCTCACTCAAATCGCAATACGAACCGGGGCGGAGAGACTGGCTCTCCACCCCGGATGTGGCGTCCCCTAACGGGTTTGCGCCAAAAGGCAAGGCTTAACGGCCCGCCTGATGAACAGTCAGGCTCAGCGGAACGAGCGCTGGATCACGCGGATGACCGTGCCGTTGTTGCGGACCAGCACCGCATCGCGACCCGAGCGCGCCCAATAGGCACCGCGCGGCGGCGGGGCGAGGCGATAGGTGCGGTAGTCGCGCACGATGCGATAGTTGGCCGCGCGACGGCGATCGAAGCGCTGACCGGCGCGCCAGCCGCGGGTTTCGGTGGTGCGCGTCGTCACCACGGTGCGGCCGTTGGCGCGTTCCTTGACGGTAGTGACCGTGCGCTGCTGCGGCGCGGCTTCGGCGACGCTGGCAACCATCGGGCTGGCGACCAGCGTGGCGGCGATCGCGCTCAGGATCAGCTTCTTCATCGTTCATACTCCCGTTGAACATGCATTGGATACTGGCGCCGTTTTTCGTGGCGTCGGAAGGAGATATGGGCGCCACCTGTCGCACGCCTCTCCCACCGATCCGTCAAAACGGTCGCAAGGTGTCGCAACTCCGCGATCTTCGTTCAGGTTGCGTGAGGCCCGCCGCGGCCCTAGTGGCGCCCTCCTGCGAATTAAGGAGAGTCCAGATGCGGGCATTCATCTTCCCCGGCCAGGGCAGCCAGGCGGTCGGCATGGGCAAGGCGCTGGCCGACGCGAGTCCCGTGGCGCGCGAAGTGTTCGGCGAAGTCGACGAGGCGCTGGGCCAGCATCTGTTCCGCCTGATGGTCGAAGGACCTGCGGACGATCTGACCCTGACCGAAAATGCCCAGCCCGCGATCATGGCCAACGCGATTGCGACGCTGCGCGTGCTGGAGCGGGAAGGCGGCGTGTCGCTCGCCGACAAGGCCGATTACGTCGCGGGTCACAGCCTTGGCGAATATAGCGCTTTGTGCGCCGCGCAGGCGTTCGACCTGTCCACCACCGCGCGCCTGCTGAAGCTGCGCGGGCAGGCGATGCAGGCGGCGGTGCCGGTGGGCGAGGGCGCGATGGCGGCGCTGCTCGGCGCCGATCGCGACAAGGCGCAGGTAATCGCCGGAGCGGCGGTCGATGCGATTCTGGCGGAGGGCGGCGAGCAACTCGTCTGCACCGTCGCGAACGACAACGACCCCTCGCAGGTCGTGATTTCCGGCCACCGTGCCGCGATCGAACGCGCGGTCGCGCTGGCCAAGGACCTGGGTGCGAAGCGCGCGGTCCTGCTGCCGGTGTCGGCGCCGTTCCACTGCCCGCTGATGCAGCCCGCGGCGGACGCGATGGACGCCGCGCTGGCCGACGCGCGCATCGGGGCGCCGCTGGTGCCGGTGTTCGCCAATGTCGATGCCGCGGCGATCGCCGATCCGGGTGCGATCCGCGCGTCGCTCGTCGCGCAGGTGACGGGCATGGTCCGCTGGCGCGAATCGGTGCTGGGGATGGTCGAGGCGGGCGTTACCCAGTTCGTCGAATTCGGCGGCAAGGTGCTGTCGCCGATGGTCAAGCGCATCGCTCCCGACGCGGATGCGATCAGCGTGGTGACGATGGACGACATCGAGGATTTGCTTAAGAAGGTGTGATGGTCACGCGAAGCCGCGAAGACGCGAAGAGGGTGGATCTCGAGGCAATCGCCTCGGTCACCATTGACGTCGCCTTTCGTCTGCATCGCGACCTGGGGCCGGGCTTGCTGGAAAGCGTCTATGAGACGGTACTGGCTGCTAAGCTGACCCAGCTGGGCTATGAGGTTCGGCGGCAGATGCCGGTCTCGTTCACGTTCGAAGGCCTGTCCTTCGATGCGGCCTTCAGGATCGACCTTGTCGTCGCCGGACGTTTGCTCGTCGAGATCAAGTCGGTCGAGCGGCTCAACGCCGCTCATGCCAAACAATTGCTGACCTACCTTCGACTAACCGATCAGCCGCTTGGGCTGCTTATCAATTTCGGAGGCGCGACGCTCAAGGAGGGGCTGCGACGTATCGTCAACGGCCACGACACCTTCGCGTCTTCGCGTCTTCGCGTGAATCAATAAGGATTGCGAAGAATGTTCGATCTTAGCGGCATGACTGCGCTCGTTACGGGGGCCTCGGGGGGTATCGGGTCTGCCATTGCCAAGGGGTTGGCGGCGCAGGGGGCGCGGTTGGCGGTGTCGGGTTCGAATGCCGAGAAGCTGGAGGCGTTTCGTGCGGGCCTTGGCGGGGATCACGTTGCGGTGCCGTGCAATCTGTCGGATGCCGCCGCGGTCGACGCGCTGGTGCCGCAGGCGGTCGAGGCGCTGGGTGGGCGGATCGATATCCTGGTCAACAACGCGGGCGTCACGCGCGACAACCTGGCGATGCGGATGAAGGACGACGAATGGGATCAGGTGATCCGCGTCAATCTGGAGGCTGCGTTCCGGCTGATCCGCGCCGCCGCCAAGCCGATGATGAAGCAGCGCTTCGGCCGTGTCGTGTCGATCACCTCGGTCGTCGGGCAAACCGGCAATCCGGGACAGGCGAATTATGCCGCGTCGAAGGCAGGCCTCGTCGGCATGTCGAAGGCGCTGGCGCAGGAACTGGCCAGCCGCAACATCACGGTCAATTGCGTCGCGCCCGGCTTCATCCGATCGGCGATGACCGACGTGCTGCCCGAGGCGCAGAAGAGTGCGCTGCTCGGCCGCATTCCGGCGGGCGACCTGGGCACGGGCGAGGATATCGCCGCGGCGGTCGTCTATCTGGCGTCGAAGGAGGCGGGTTACGTCACCGGCCAGACGTTGCACGTCAACGGCGGCATGGCGATGATCTAACCCCTTGTTAAGGCGGTTGGCCGACGCCAACCCTTAACAGACGCTTGCCAGCCGGACGGCCCCGTTCTACGGGCTGTCGGGAATTACTGAAAACCCCCCAACGTGAAGAGGGAATACACATGAGCGAGACCGCCGACCGCGTGAAGAAGATCGTCGTCGAGCATCTCGGCGTCGAAGCCGACAAGGTGACCGAGGACGCGAGCTTCATCGACGACCTGGGTGCCGACAGCCTCGACATCGTCGAGCTCGTCATGGCGTTCGAGGAAGAGTTCGGGGTCGAGATCCCCGACGATGCCGCCGAGAAGATCACGACCGTCAAGGACGCGATCACCTACATCGACGAGCATAAGGCGTAATCGCCTGAGGCCGGGCCTTTCGCCTCGCCTCGCGCCCGCAAGGGCATGATTGAAGCGGCTCCCCGTCCCCGTTGTGAGAGGGCGGGGGGCCGTTTTTCGTAACAGCCGGGCGCGGAACCCGCGGCCGGGGACGTACATGGACTGGATGGAGTAAGGGTATGCGGCGCGTTGTCGTAACCGGATTGGGCCTCGTGACGCCGCTCGGCGCGGACGTCGAGACGGCCTGGGCCAATCTGATCGCCGGCAAGTCCGGCGCGGGGACGATCACCCGCTTCGATACCACGGGCCAGAAATGCACGATCGCGTGCGAGGTGAAGCCCAAGGATCACGAATATGGTTTCGACCCCGACAAGCGCGTCGACCACAAGGTCCAGCGTCAGGTCGATCCGTTCATCATCTATGGCATCGACGCCGCGGGCCAGGCGCTGGAAGACGCGGGCCTCACCGAGATGGACGAGGCGACCAAGCTGCGCGCGGGCGTGTCGATCGGATCGGGCATCGGTGGCTTGCCGGGCATCGAGATCGAATCGATCAATCTGCATGAGCGCGGCCCTAGCCGGGTCAGCCCGCACTTCGTCCACGGTCGCCTGATCAACCTGATCAGCGGTCAGGTCTCGATCAAATACGGTCTGATGGGCCCGAACCACGCGGTTGTTACCGCCTGCTCGACCGGCGCGCATTCGATTGGTGACGCGGCGCGGATGATCCGTGACGACGATGCCGACATCATGCTGGCGGGCGGTGCGGAAAGCACGATCAACCCGCTGGGCGTCGCCGGCTTCGCCCAGGCGCGCGCGCTCAACATGAGCATGAACGATCGCCCGACGGAAGCGAGCCGTCCCTATGACAAGGACCGCGACGGCTTCGTGATGGGCGAGGGCGCGGGCGTGGTGGTGCTCGAGGAATATGAGCACGCCAAGGCACGCGGCGCGAAAATCTATGCTGAGGTCGTCGGCTATGGCCTGTCGGGCGACGCCTATCACGTCACCGCGCCGCACCCGGAAGGCAAGGGCGCCGAGAATGCGATGCGCATGGCGCTGCGCAAGGCGGGCATGGAGCCGTCGGACATCGATTACATCAATGCCCATGGCACCTCGACCATGGCGGACACGATCGAGCTGGCCGCGGCGAAGCGCGTGTTCGGTGACGATCTGTCGGGCGCATCGATGTCGAGCACCAAGTCGGCGATCGGGCATCTGCTCGGCGGGGCCGGTGCGGTGGAGAGCATCTTCTGCATCCTGGCGCTGCGCGACCAGATCGTGCCGCCGACGCTGAACCTGCATAACCCGGACGAGGGCACCGAGGGCGTCGACCTGGTGCCGCTGACGGCGAAGAAGCGGGAAGTGAAGGCGGTGCTGAACAATTCGTTCGGCTTCGGCGGCACCAATGCGTCGCTGGTCATGAAGGCGATCTGAGCCACGTACGATGCGCAAGGTCGGCTGCCTCGGTCTGCTGCTCGGGCTCGTCGCGATCATCGCGGCGGTCGTCGTCGTGCGCAGCTGGGGCGGCAGCGGCCCGGCGCAGCGGACGGTGACGGTGCAGGTGGCGGAGGGCAGCAGCCTTGCCGCCGCCGCGCGGGAATTGGAGCGGGCCGGGGCGATCCCCTCCGCCGGCCGCTTCCGCCTGTTCGCCCGCGTGTTCGGGGCGGATGGCTCGATCAAGGCGGGCGAATATCGCATCCCGCCGCACACCAGCCAGGCCGATATCCTGAAGATGCTGCAGGGCGGCAAGGTGCTCCAGCGCCTCGTCGTCGTGCCGGAGGGCTATCCGTCGGTGCTGGTGCATGACGCGCTCGCCAAGGCGGATGGCCTGACCGGCAGCGTGCCGGTGCCCGCCGAAGGATCGGTGCTGCCCGACAGCTACGCCTTCCAGCGCGGTGACACCCGCGCGTCGGTGGTCGCGCGCATGCAGACGGCGATGAAGACGTATCTCGCCCAGGCCTGGGCGAAGCGGAAGCCCGGCATTGCGGTGACGACGCCCGAACAGGCGATCATCCTCGCCTCGATCGTCGAGAAGGAAACCGGCAAGCCGTCCGAACGGCGCATGGTCGCCGCGGTCTATGGCAACCGGCTGAAGCGCGGCATGCCGTTGCAGGCGGACCCGACCGTCATCTATCCGATCACCAAGGGGCGGCCGCTGGGCCGGCGGATCCTGCGCAGCGAATTGCAGGCGAAGAACGGCTATAACACCTATGCCGAGGTGGGGCTGCCGGCCGGGCCGATCGCCAATCCGGGGCGGGCGTCGATCGATGCGGTACTCGATCCGGCGCAGTCCAACGCGCTGTACTTCGTCGCGGACGGGACCGGTGGCCATGTGTTCGCCGACACGCTGGCCCAGCACAATGCCAATGTGCAGAAATGGTACGCGATCCGCCGCCAGCGCGGCGAGATGTGATCAGGCGGGGGTAAGCTCTTGCGGGGTGGTGGCAAGCTGCGCCGCCAGCCAGTCTCGTGCCGCCGTCTCGTCGAGGAAGATCGCCGCTGCGGTGGTGCCGAGCGAGCGTTCCGCCTGTAATTTGACGAGCATGGCAGAGAACAACAGGCAGACTGGCCGCTCCTGACTGCTCGCCCGGCCGATGACGTTCGCGAAGCCCTCGGCCAGCGCGCCGGTCTGTACCTGATAGTCGCGGCAATCGACGAAGACGCCATAGCGGCCATAGCGGCGGGCTTGTCCGACGCTGCGCGCGGTCACCTCGTCGACGAAGGCCGCCAGAACCGGCGGTGTCCAGAAGCCTTGGAGCCGTATCGTGAAGACGCGGGCCTGTTCGTCGAAGGCGAAGGTGTACATGCCCTTCACCCTGCACCGATGGGATGGACGATCGGTTAAACTAGCGGCGGGATTCGATCATCGTGATGCCGATTGCCCCGTCGAAATGGCCCCGGCGAAGGGGCGGCTGTGGCGCGCGATATCATCGTGGCGGACGGGGACCGGGGCGGCCGTTACGCACAGCGATGCCGGGACGGGCCCGGCATCGCTGCTGGCGTTTGTGATAGGCCTCAGCGCCGCAATGCGCTCGCCGCGCGGGCCTTGGCTTCGACGTCCGCCATGCTGCCGCCCGTGACCCAGCTGCCGCCGACGCACAGGACGGGGTCGAACGCCAGCCAGTCGGGCGCAGACGCTTCGGTGATGCCGCCGGTGGGGCAGAAGCGGCACTGGTAGAAGGGCGCGGCGAGGGCCTTCAGCGCCTTCAGCCCGCCGCTGGTTTCGGCGGGGAAGAATTTGAAGTGCGTGAGGCCGAGATCGAGCCCGCGCATGATGTCGCCGGCCGTGGCGGTGCCGGGCAGATAGGCGACGCCAGCATCCAAGATCGGGCGCGCGAGCCGTTCGGTGAGGCCGGGCGAAACGATGAATTCGACGCCGGCATCGATCACCGCCTTGGCCTGCGCTTCGTTGACGACGGTGCCCGCGCCGACGATCGCGCCGGGCACGGTCTTCATCTCGGCGATCGCCTCCATCGCGGCGGGGGTGCGCAGCGTGACCTCGAGAACGCGCAGGCCCCCGGCGACGAGCGCTTCGGCCAGTGGCTTGGCGGTGGCGGCGTCGTCGATCACCAGCACCGGGATGACGGCGCTGGTCTGCATGATGGTGGCGATATCGGTCATGCTGGATGCTACCTTTTTATGCGTGTTCTTGGGCGAAGGCGGCCGCCGCGCCGAACAGGCCGGGCTGCGGATGGGTGATGAGCTTGACGGGGATCCCCGCCATCAGCGTCTGGAACCGCCCTTTGGCGACGAAGCGCTGGTCGAAACCGGAGCGGATCAATTTGTCCTTGATGCGCAGGCCCAGGCCGCCGGCGATGACCACGGCCTTGGCACCATGGGCGAGCGCGAGGTCGCCTGCCACCGCGCCCAGCGACAGGCAGAACCGATCGAGCGCGGCGAGTGCGATCGAATCGGTGCCGTCCAGCGCCTCGGTCCAGATCGCCTTGTCGTCGAGGTTCGGCACCGCGCGGCCTTCCAGCGCGGCAAGCGTTTCGTAGATCGCGACGATGCCGGGGCCGGAGCAGATGCGCTCGGTCGACACGCGGGTGAACTGGCGGCGCAGGCGCTTGACGAAGGCGTCTTCGATCCCGTCGAGCGGGGCATAATCGACATGGCCGCCTTCGGTGGCGAGGACGTGATAGCGATCGGAGGTTTTGAACACCTGCGCGACGCCGAGGCCGGTGCCCGGGCCGCAGACCGTGGTCACGCCCTGTTCGGGCAGGGCCAGGTCGGGGCCGCAGAGATGTTCGAAGTCTTCCGCGGGCAACTGGGCCACCGCGTGGCCGACCGCGCCGAAATCGTTGATGACGGTGTAGATGTCCGCGCCAAGCCGTTCGGGGATCAGCGAGGGACGAATCACCCAGGGATTGTTGGTCAGGCGGATGATGTCGCCGGTGATCGGCGAGGCGACCGACAGCGCCGCCGCCTTGGGCAGCGGCGTGCCGTGGATCGAGGCGAAATGCTGCCATGCGGTCTGCAAGCTGGCGTGTTCGGCGGTCTTCAGCGTCACCGGCTCGCCGAGCGACACGACGCGGCCGTTCTCCACCTCCGCGATGGCGAAGCGGGCGTGGGTGCCGCCGATGTCTACGCTGACCAATTGCATTGCGTTTCCTCTCTTATCGTTCCGACCCGCCCTCACCCTGTCACCGGCTTCGCCGTCTCTTGCCTCTCCCGATGGGAGAGGGAGGGGGCACGCAGTGCCGGATGGGTGAGGGCAGCTACGTTCGTTACAATCCCGCCGCTGCGAGCATCCCCGACGCGCCCTTTTCGGCTTCGTCGGCGAGGCCGCGGAACATGCCGAACAGCTCACGGCCCATGCCCGTCGCCGCGCCCGGCGCGTCGCAGAGCGGGCGCTCCAGCCATTCGGCCGGGTCGACCAGGGCATCGAGCGTGCCGTTCACCGCGTCGACGCGGATGATGTCGCCATCGCGGATCTTGCCGATCGCGCCGTTGCCCAGGGCCTCGGGCGAACAGTGGATCGCGCACGGCACCTTGCCGCTGGCGCCCGACATGCGGCCGTCGGTGACCAGCGCGACCTTAAAGCCGCGGTTCTGGAGCACGCCGAGCGGTGGGGTGAGCTTGTGGAGTTCGGGCATGCCGTTGGCGCGCGGGCCCTGGAAGCGGACGACGACGACGACGTCCTGCTCCAGCTCGCCGCGCTTGAAGGCTTCGAGCACGTCGAGCTGGTCGTGGAAGACGCGTGCGGGCGCCTCGATCACCCAACGCTCGCGATCGACCGCCGACACCTTGATGCAGGCGCGGCCGATGTTGCCGGCGAGGATGCGCATGCCGCCGTCGGGCGAGAAGGCCTCTGCCACGGGGCGCAGGATGCTGGTGTCGCCGCTGTCGCCGACCGGCTCCCACGCCAGCTGATCGTCGGCGATGACCGGCTTCTGCGCATAAGCGGCGAGGCTGTCGCCGCTGACCGTCGTGATGTCGCCATGCAGCAGACCGGCCGAGAGCAGTTCGCGGATGACGAAGGGCATGCCGCCCGCCGCTTCGAATGCGTTCACGTCGGCCGAACCGTTGGGATAGACGCGCGCGATCAACGGCACCGCCTGGCTGAGGCGATCGAAATCCTCCCAGTCGATGACGATGCCCGCGGCACGCGCGATGGCGGGGACGTGGAGCAGGTGGTTGGTCGAACCGCCGGTGGCGAGCAGGCCGACCGCGGCGTTCACGATCGCGCGTTCGTCGACGCAATGGCCCAGCGGACGATAGTCGTCGCCGCGCCAGCCCATGCCGGCGAGGCGATGCACCGCAGCGCGGGTCAGCTCCTGGCGCAGCTTGGTGCCCGGATTGACGAAGGCGGCGCCGGGCATGTGCAGGCCTATCACCTCCATCATCATCTGGTTGGTGTTGGCCGTGCCGTAGAAGGTGCAGGTGCCCTTCGAATGATAGGCCGAAATTTCGGCGTCGAGCAGTTCCTCGCGGCCGGCCTTGCCCTCCGCATAGGCTTCGCGCACCGCGGCCTTCGCCTTATTGGGTAGGCCCGAGGGCATCGGACCGCCGGGGATCAACACCATCGGCAGGTGGCCGAAGCGCAGCGCCCCCATCAGCAGGCCCGGAACGATCTTGTCGCAGATGCCGAGCAGCGCCGCGCCTTCGAACGTGCCGTGGCTGAGCGCGATCGCCGTCGACAGCGCGATCGTGTCGCGGCTGAACAGCGACAGCTCCATGCCCGGATAGCCCTGCGTCACGCCGTCGCACATCGCCGGTACGCCGCCGGCGACCTGTGCCGTCGCGCCGACCTCGCGCGCCCAGACCTTCATGAGTTCGGGATAGCGGTAGTAGACCGCGTGTGCGGACAGCATGTCGTTGTACGCGGTGACGATTCCGATGTTCATCGCCTGGCCGGCGCGCATCGTGTCGCGGTCTTCCTCGGTTCCGGCATAGGCGTGGGCGAGGTTGGCACAGCCGAGCTGCGGGCGACGCGCGCCATTGTCCCGCTCGCGCTCGATCAACGACAGATAGGCGGCGCGGCTGTCCTTCGACCGGGCGATGATGCGGTCGGTGACGGCGGAAACTTCGGGGTTCATGGCGCGGGTTCCTGGGGAGGGGTGGGGCGCGGGTGATCCCTCTATACCGTTCGCCCTGAGCTTGTCGAAGGGCGGTGGGTCTCACCGTGCTTCGACAGGCTCAGCACGAACGGTAGGAGGGAGTTTACGGCGCCCAGTGGATGTCGACGGGCAGCTCGGCATCGGCGAGGACGCGGCCGATCGGATAGGGCGACGACGGGCCCTGCTCAATCGCCTGTTCCAGCACCTTGCGCTTGTCCTTGCCGGTCAGCGCGATCATCAGCGCGCGCGCCGTGACGATGCCCTGGCGGCTGAGCGTGACGCGGGCGACCGGCGCCTCGGGCGGCAGCGGATCGGGCATCACGCCCAGCATGCGGCGTTCCTTGGGGCCGTTCAGCGCCTCGTCGAAATCGGGGCCCGGGAAGATCGAGGCGGTATGCCCATCGCCACCCATGCCGAGCAGGCACAGGTCGAGCGGCCAGTGCAGGTCCTGCATCAGCGCATCGGCGGAGCGGCCGGCGGACTTATAATCCTCGGTCTGCTTGGGCACGATCGGGATGACGCGCGCGCCCTTGGGAATGAACAGCTTGCCGAGCTGCGTCACGTTCGACAGCGGGTCGCCGAGCGGCACGATGCGCTCGTCGCCCGGTACGATCGTCACGCGCTTCCAGTCGAGCTTGGCGCTCGCGAGCTTTTCATAGGCCGGGAAGGGGGTCTTGCCGCCGGCGAGCGCGATGACGGCGGAGCCGCGCGCGTCGATCGCGCTTTCGATGTCGAACTGGATGTCGCCGGCGATCGCGTCCGCGAGTTCACCCGCGTCGTCATACTCCCACCATTCGATCTCGGTCATGGGTACAGCCTTTTCATGTCGGCGCGCGGGGCTCGCTTAGCGGAGTAGCCCACGCAAGGTAAGTGCCCCCGCATACGCATGGGGGACAGAAATGTTCGCGTAAGTACTTCGTCACCCCGGCCTTGAGCCGGGGTCCCGCTTTTTGGCTATCACGTAGGACTGCGAAAGGAAGCGGGACCCCGGCTCAAGGCCGGGGTGACGAAAGAGCCTCAATCGTCCTGCCAGGTTACGCCGTCGCGTTCGGTCAGCGCGATCGCGCCCGCGGGGCCCCAGGTGCCGGCGGCATAATGCTTGGGCTTGGTCTGGTTCGCATCCCAGCCGGCGCGGATCGCGTCGATCCAGGTCCATTGCGCCTCCACCTCGTCGCGGCGGACGAACAGCGTCTGATCGCCTTCGATCAGGTCGAGCAGCAGGCGTTCATAGGCGATGCGGCGACGCGTGCCGGCGAATTCGGCATCGAGACTGAGGTTCAGCGGCACCTCGCGCAGGCGCAGGCCGTCGCGGTCTAGGCCCGGCTCCTTGGTCATCACCAGCAGCTGGATATATTCCTCCGGCTGCAGGCGGATCACCAGCGTGTTGGGCTGCAGCACGCCGCCGCGGCCCGAGAACATCGAATGCGGCACGGGCTTGAACTGGATCGCGATCTCGCTGCGGCGCTTGGCCATGCGCTTGCCGGTGCGCAGGTAGAAGGGCACGCCCTGCCAGCGCCAATTGTCGATATGCGCCTTGATCGCGACGAAGGTCTCGACATTGCTGTCATAGCCCAGTTCGTCGTCATAGCCCTTGACGACCTTGCCGCCGACCGCGCCTTCTTCATACTGGCCGGTGACGGTGCATTGCGGCACCTGCTCGGGCGTGATCTTGCGCATGCTGCGGAAGACCTTGGCCTTTTCGTCGCGGATCGCGGTGCCGTCGTACAGCGCCGGCGGCTCCATCGCGATCAACGCGACCAGCTGGAGCATATGGTTGGCGACCATGTCGCGCAGCGCGCCCGCGCCTTCGTAATAGCCGGCGCGATCCTCCAGACCCACCGTTTCGGCGATGGTGATCTGGACGTTGTCGATCCCCTGCGCGTTCCAGATCGGCTCGAACATCGAATTGCCGAAGCGCAGCGCGAGGATGTTCTGGACGGTTTCCTTGCCCAGATAATGGTCGATGCGGAACGTCCGCTCTTCGGGGAAGGCGCTGGCGACGGTGTCGTTGATCTCCTTCGACGAGGCGAGGTCGTAGCCCAGCGGCTTTTCGAGCGCGATGCGCACGGTCGGCCCGGTCAGTCCGACCTTCTCGAGGCCCTGCACGGCCGATTCGAACAGCGAGGGCGCGGTCGAGAGATAGATGGCGAGGCCGCCCGACACGTCGCCGATCTTGTCGGCGAGCGGTTGGAAGCTGTTGGGGTCGGACAGATCGGCAGGCTGGAACTGGATGCGCTGCATGAAGGTGCCGAGCGCGCTTTCGTCCTTGCGGTCGGCGGGTAGGAATTCGTCGAGCGCCTTCTTCACGACGTCGCGATAGCCATCGTCGTCCATGTCGCCGCGCGCGGAGCCGGTGATCGTCAAATCCTTGGGCAGCAGGCCGTCGGCGTGCAGGCCATATAACGACGGCAGCAACATGCGCTTGGCGAGGTCACCGGTGGCTCCGAACAGGAGCAGCTTGCCGACGGGATTGCGCTGCATGACGATCCTTTACGTTACAGGATGAGGCCGGCGAGCGGATCGAGCCCGGCCATGATGTTGAGGTTCTGCACCGCCGCGCCGCCCGCGCCCTTGCCGAGATTGTCGAGCGTCGCGATCAGCCGGACGTGGCCGGTGCCGGGGTTGCCGCAGACGCGCAACGTCATGCGATCGGTGCCCGCATTCTCCTCGATGGCGATCGCGGTGACGTCGCCCGACGCGACCGAAATGAGCGCGCTGTTTGCATAGGCCGCAGCCAGCGTGTCCTCGATCTGCGCGATGCTGGGGCTGCCCGGCAATTGCGCGAGCGGCAGCGGCACTTCGGACAGCATGCCGCGATTAAGCCGCGTGACCGACGGCGCAAAGATCGGCGGGTGGGCGAGGCCGGCGTGCGTTTTCATCTCGGGGAGATGCTTGTGCGCGAGGGTGAGGGCGTAGACCCGAAACGCCGTGTCGGTGCCGCCCTCTTCGAACTCGGCGATCATCGCCTTGCCGCCGCCCGAATAGCCCGAGGTGGCGTTATAGGTCAGCGGCCAGTCGGCGGGGACAAGGCCGGCGCGGATGAGCGGGGCGATGAGCGCGAGGAACGCGGTGGGGTAGCAG
This sequence comes from Sphingomonas sp. DC5200-1, assembly GCF_049897245.1. Taxonomy (NCBI): domain Bacteria; kingdom Pseudomonadati; phylum Pseudomonadota; class Alphaproteobacteria; order Sphingomonadales; family Sphingomonadaceae; genus Sphingomonas; species Sphingomonas sp. DC5200-1. Next base: position 30,518 of record NZ_JAFCVW010000010.1, on the reverse strand, counting down.
CCGGGGTTGGAGACGCGCGGGGACTGCGCGATCCGGTCCGCCTGGCCTGCGTCGAGTTCGGGGAAGCCATAGGCCCAGCCCGTCGCGACCCGATGCGCCGACGAGGCATCGATGATCCGCGCGCCACCGTCGCGGACCAGCGCCGCGGCTTCCTTCGCAGCCTCGTCGGGCAGGCAGAGGATCGCGAAATCGGAGTCGTTCAGCGCCTCGGCCCGCGCGGCGGCGTCCTTGCGGCGTGCCTCATCGAGCGTGACGATCGTGAGGTCGCTGCGCCCGCTCAGCCGTTCGCGGATGTCGATGCCGGTGGTGCCGACCGCACCGTCGATGAAGACCGAGACGCTCATGCCGCGTCATCCTGCGGCACGGCGATATCCAATGCGGTGCGGTCGACATAGCCGACGAGGTTCTGCGCCGTGGCGCGGCCCCAAGCGTGGTTGCCGGCAAGCTCCAGCACGTCGAACGTGTCGCCGACGGAGAGCTCGGCGATCTGATCGCTGAGGTTGCGATCACCGAACAGTCCGACTGCGCGTGAGACGACGGTGACCATCGGCGCGGCATAATGGGGCGCGAAAACCTGTTCGGCGAGGCGGACGTCGGCCAGATCGCCGCGAACGGCGTGGGTGCGCGGATCGAGATCGACCGAGGGGCCGGTCAGCGCAAAGGCTTTACGCGAGGGCCGGTTGACGTGCGTGTGATTCGCCGTCGCCGAGGAATTGCCCGAACTCTTCAAGAAACTCTGCCCCTTCGGATGTACGTGCGACGAAGATATTGCGCTTGTCGCTGTCGTCACGCTGACGGCGCAGATAGCCGAGGGCGCCTAGCCGATTCAAGGCGCGCGTGACGACGGGCTTCGACACGTTGAGCGCCCGGGCCAGGCCACGCACCGTATGCGGGCCAGGATTGAGGTAAACGAGGAGGAGCAGTGCCATCTGCCGGTTGGTGAGATCGGGCTCGCCCGACCGCACGTAATCCACCAGGGCGCTCATCCACGTCGCGAGTGATTGCGCGGCTGTTCCCACGTGCAAATATCCGTTTCTGCGCCATTTTCGGGCTTTGTTTCGGGGTCATAACGCCGCGGTGCGGTGGTGGTTTCCGGGAAATGAACGGTGGGCGGAATAAACGAGGCGGGGGTTGGCGTGTCGGCGCTTATGCCACCTCAGCCGTCATTGCCGCGGAGGCGGGAATCCATAACCGCTACCGTTATTTATGGAGTCGAAGCGGTAGCGCGTCTGGATCCCCGCCTGCGCGGGGATGACGGTTGGAGGCGAGGTGTCGTCCACCGCAAACACTCCGTCACCGCGGACTTGTTCCGGGGTCCGCCGGGCCGCAGGGGCAGCTCCCGAACCTCTTGCCGACCCCCAATCCCCAGGTGGACACCGGAACACGGCTGGGGTGAAGGTTGGCAGGCGAGGCGCCCACACCCCATCCCCACGCCGGTTGATCGTTCGGCGCGCCTCGCCTATGTGCGCGCCTTCATCCGTTTTTCCCAAGGTCGTCGATGTTCACCTTCCTCCTCGTCGTTCATGCCATCATCGCCGCCGCGCTCGTGACGGTGATCCTGATGCAGAAGTCGGAAGGCGGCGGCCTCGGCATGGGCGGCAGCCCGTCGGGCCTGATGTCGGCGCGTGGCGCGGCGGATTTCCTGACCCGCATGACCTCGATCCTCGCGACGGTGTTCGTCTGCATGTCGATCGCGCTCGCCTTCATCGCGGCGCACCGTCAGACGCAGACGATCGACACCTCTCTCGCCCGTCCGCTTCCTGCGGCGCCGGCTCCGGCGGCCCAGCCGCTCGCACCGGCGCAGGATGCGGTGCCCAATGCGCCGGCCGATAACGGCGCGGTGCCGCTGCAGCGTTAAGCCGCACAACGTTTCGTCGTAAATCGCGCGCGGGAGACCCCCGCGCGCTCTTGTCGTTTGCCCCCCATCCAAGCTAGGCGATTCCTCCCATGGCGCGGTACATCTTCATCACCGGCGGCGTGGTTTCGTCGCTCGGCAAAGGCCTTATGGCGGCCTCTCTCGCAGCTCTGCTTCAGGCACGCGGCTATCGCGTCCGGATCCGGAAGTTCGATCCCTATCTCAACGTCGATCCGGGCACGATGAGCCCGTATCAGCACGGCGAGGTCTATGTGACCGACGACGGCGCAGAGACGGACCTCGACCTCGGCCACTATGAACGCTTCACCGGCGTCGCGAGCCGCCAGTCGGACAACGTCACCTCCGGCCGGATCTACAAGACGATCATCGAGCGCGAGCGTCGCGGCGACTATCTCGGCGCGACGGTGCAGGTGATCCCGCACGTCACCGACGCGATCAAGGCGTTCGCGCGCGCGGAAACCGACGACCTCGACTTCGTGCTTTGCGAGATCGGCGGCACGGTCGGCGATATCGAATCGCTGCCGTTCATCGAGGCGATCCGCCAGCTGCGCAACGAAGAAGGCCGCAACAACGCGATCAGCATCCACGTGACGCTGGTGCCGTACATCGCCGCCGCGGGCGAGCTGAAGACCAAGCCGACGCAGCATTCGGTGCGCGAACTGGCCGCCCTGGGCGTGCAGCCCGACGTGCTGGTCTGCCGCTGCGAACAGCCGCTGCCGCCGTCGGAGCGGGCCAAGATCGCGCTATTCTGCAACGTCCCCGAAACCGCGGTCATCCCCGCGCTCGACGCCAAGAGCATCTATGCGGTGCCGATGCAGTATCACGGCGAGGGTCTGGATGCGGAGGTGCTGCGCGCCTTCGGCATCACGCCGTCGTCGGCCCCCGATCTGTCGCGCTGGAGCGACATCATGGATCGCCTGACCAACCCGGAGGGCGAGGTGACGGTCGGCGTCGTCGGCAAATATGTCGGCCTGCAGGACGCCTATAAGTCGCTCAACGAAGCGCTGGTTCACGGTGGCATCGCCAACCGCGTGAAGGTCAACGTCCGTTGGATCGACGCCGAACTGTTCGAGAATGACGACAGCGAGATCGTGAGCCAGCTCGAACCGTGCGACGCGATCCTCGTCCCCGGCGCGTTCGGTGAGCGCGGCGCGGAGGGCAAGATCAAGTCGGTGAAGTTCGCTCGCGAGCGCGAAATCCCCTATTTCGGCATCTGCTTCGGCATGCAGATGGCCTGCGTCGAAGGCGCGCGCGATACCGCGGGCATCGCCAATGCCTCGTCGACCGAATTCGGCCCGACGAACGAGCCGGTGGTCGGCCTGATCACCGAATGGATGGGGCGCGACGGGCTGGAGCAGCGCGAGGCGTCGGGCGACATGGGCGGCACGATGCGGCTCGGCGCCTATGAAGCCGCGCTCGACGGCAACAGCGTCGTTGCGTCGATCTACGGCGGCACGACCATTCAGGAACGCCATCGTCACCGCTACGAGGTGAACACCCACTATAAGGACGCGCTGGAAAAGGGCGGCCTGGTGTTCAGCGGCATGTCGCCCGACGGCACGCTGCCCGAGATCGTCGAGCGCCCCGATCACCCCTGGTTCGTCGGCGTGCAGTTCCACCCGGAGCTGAAGAGCAAGCCCTTCGACCCGCACCCGCTGTTCGCCAGCTTTATCGCCGCCGCGGTGAAGCAGAGCCGATTGGTGTGATGTGTCAGCCCTCCCCCGGTATGGCCGGGGGAGGGTTTTGCGTTTCGGGATGTCGGTCCCGCCGCCGGCGCGTTAGTCGGCGGCAGGGTTCGCTTCGGAAGCGGCTCAGGCCGTCAGCAGCGTCTTCAGCGGGATGTCGGTTTGCGCCAGTGTCGCGGCATCGGCGGCGGTGCGGGCGACCACCAGCGCGCGTCCCTGCACGTAATCCTTCACGCTGTTGATTGCGTCGATCGCGATCACCTGCCCGTCCTTGAGATAGATGGCGCTGAAGCTGCGTGAGGCGGGATCGCCGCGCACCACCACCTGATCGTGCCCGGTCGACAGGCCGACGGTCTGCAACTTCAGGTCATACTGGTTCGACCAGAACCAGGGGACGGCGTCATAGGGTTCGGCCGCGTCATGGATCGCGTGGGCGACGGTGCTGGCCTGATCGTTGGCGTTCTGCACCGATTCCAGTCGGATGACGGCGCCGTCCGCATAGGGATTGGGGTGGGCGGCACAGTCGCCGATCGCATAGACGTCGGGCAGGGTGGTGCGGCACATGGCATCGACGATCACGCCGTTGCCGCACGCCGCGCCGGCCGCCTGGAGCGGTGCGATCGCCGGGATGATGCCGATGCCGACGATCACCATGTCGCACGGCACCACTTCCCCGTCCGCCAGCCGCACGCCGGAGGCGGCGCCGTCCGTGCCCTCGATACACTCCACCGCACAGCCCAGGCGGATGTCGACGCCATGCGCGCGATGCTCCGCTTCGAAGAACCGCGACACCGCTTCGCCCGCGACACGCGCCAGCACCCGGTCAAGCGCTTCGATCAGGGTGACGGACTTGCCGAGCTTCGACAGAACCGCGGCGGCTTCCAGACCGATATAGCCGCCGCCGATGACGACGACGCGATTGGTGTCGTCCAGCTCCGCCATCATGCGATCGACATCGGCGCGGGTGCGCACGGCATGGACGCGGGCGAGATCATGGCCCGGGCAGGTCAGCCGGCGGGGCGCACCGCCGGTCGCCCAGATCAGCGTGCCATAGCCGATGCTGTCGCCATCCTCGCGTGTGATGGCATGACCAACCGGATCGATCGCCGTCACGCGCTGCCCCAGCAGCATTGTCACTTCGCGTTCGCGCCAGAAGCTTTCGGGGCGCAGCAGCAGGCGATCGAACGATTTGTCGCGCGCCAGATAATCCTTGCTGAGCGGGGGGCGTTCGTAGGGCAGCTCGGGCTCGTCACCGATGATCGCGATCGTCCCAGCAAAGCCACGCTGGCGTAGCGCGATGGCGGCTTGCGCGCCGGCATGGCCCGCCCCGACGATCACAATGTCGAACCTGTCGCTCATTCCCGAAATCCCTCGCCTATTCCGAACACGTGCTTATGGTTTGATGGACCATAGGGTGCGGTGCCAGAAAAGCGACGGGTTGTCATGACCCGTCCATATCGATCCTAAAGCTTGGCGCGTTTGTGATCACCGCCGTCACTGTCGGCCCAGTGCCGCGTGCGGGGCGTTTGGCCGATCCCTGGATTCAACTGATTCCGGGGGTCTATATCGCGATAGAATTCCGCCAGTTGAGTTGGCGCGACGTAGAGGTGGCCGACATTGTGTTCGGCGGGATATTGGGCGCCGCGCGCGTCGAGTAGCGCCCAGAGTGCATGTTCGAAGGCGAGGGGATCGTTGCCGCGTCGGACGATATAATCCTGATGAAAGACGTGGCAGAAGAAATGGCCGTAATAGAGCGTGTGGATCACCTGATCGGCCAGCGCTGGCGGCAGGTTCTCGACCCAGGCCTGCGCATTGCGCGGCAGCGCGACGTCGAGCGCGACGATGTCGGCGACCTCGCCGGTATGGACCGCCCGATATCGGACGGCAGCCCCCGCCACCACGAACCGGTGGAGAAAGGCCTTGGCGCTGTCCGACGCGTTGCATTCCCGATGGTCGCCCACGGCATCACCCGGAAACAGCCGCGCCAGCAGCGCGCGGGTCTCGGCGCGCTGATCGCTCGACACCTTCAGGATCAGGTGATGCGCAAAAAGATCGCGATAGGCGCGCATCCAGCCGGGCAGGTGATCGGGCATGAACCGCGCCGACCATTGCATCAGGCGGTCGCCCAGCCCCTTCGACATGCGATCCGCGACCGCATCGAACCGGGCCTTGGCGGCTAGGAGGGCAGGGAGCCGATGCGTGCCGAGCCGCTCGATAGCGAGAAACGTGTCGCGACCATATCGATCCGCGACGTCGAAGGCGGTCCGGTGGATATATTCGCCCGCGATCGGCAGCCGGTCGAAGTCACGCAGCATCGTTCGGCGCAGGTCGGTCAGCCGATCGGGATCGTTGGTGCCGATATAGAAGGTCGCGCTATCCTCTTCGCGCGCGAAGGTATCGAGGCGCACCGCGAAGACGATCAGCTTCCCCGCGCTGCCCGACGCTTCGAACAGGCACCGTGGGTCGGCGTTGAAGCGGGCGGGTATGTCGCTGTCGATCGCGCGGACATGCTCGGCATAGCTGTGGTCGTGCGCCCAGCGATCGGTGGTGGCCTCGACATCTGCTTCGGTGAAATCGCCGGTGTCGAGCCGCGACAGGATCGTGTCCGGATCGTCGCCGAGCGCGATGCCGAGATGATTGACCAGTTTGAGGCTGCCGTCCGGTTGCACGGCGGCGAACAGGGCGAGCTGCGTATAGGCGGGGCCGCGCCGGATCAGCGATCCCCCCGAATTGTTGCAGACGCCGCCGACGACCGACGCGCCGAAGCAGGACGATCCGATCACCGAATGCGGTTCCCGACCATAGGGTCGCAGCGTCTGTTCGAGCGCGTGCAGCGTCGCGCCCGGCAGGCACACCACCTGCTCGCCGCCCCGGATCACGCGCAGCCGGGACAACCGGGTGGTGCTGATGATGACTAAACCGCCCGGATAATCGTCGCCGTCGGGTGTCGAGCCGCCGGTCAGCCCGGTATTCGATGCCTGCATGATGATCGAGACATCAGCGGCGACGCAGGCCTGCGCGACGCGCCACAGCTCCACCAACGTGGCCGGCTGCACGACCGCGATCGCCGGTCCGTCGCCGGTCCTGTATCCCTTGCGGAACCGCGCCGTGGCGCGCGGGCTGGTGAGCAGGTGACGCCCGCCCACGATGGCGCGCAGCGTCGCCAGGAGCGCCTCGGTGTCGGTCATGGCCGTGACGCCGGGGTCATTGCGTTTGGAGACTCTGGTCGGTCATCGCATCCCTTCCATCCACCCGGCCGATGTATGACGGATGTCAGCGCACATTTCCATCATACGAGTAGATACCAGTCCGGTACGGCGTGCAAGTGGCATCATATTGGTTTGCGCGTCGGATGCGGAGTTGGTAGCCTCTTGCGCGCACGGACTTGGAGCATCTCATGTTGAGGATCGACGTCGCGCTGTCCGATGGGCAGGGCCCTGTCAACGAGGACGCGATCGGTCATCATGGCAACGCCGCCTGGGTGATCGATGGCGCCACCGGCATCGGCCCGTCGATACTGGACGCGCCGAGCGACGCGGCATGGCTGGCCCAGACCGCCAACCGGCTGCTCGCCGAAGCACTTGCTCAAGATCCCGACTGCCCCACGATCGCGCTGCTGCGCACCGTCATGACGCAATGCGCCGAAGCGCTGGCGCGGGTGCAATTGCGCGCGGATGTCGATTCCTGCGATCTTCCCTCGGCCGCCTTCGCCATGGTTCGCATCATCGACGACGCGGTCGAGATCACCAGCCTTGCCGATTGCCGCGTGGCGGCGGTCGATGAGATGGGCGCGGCGCGATTGTACGGCGCGTCCGACCTCGAGATCGTCGAGGGGCGGACATTGGCGGCCTTGAAGGCGATCTACGACGCGGAGCCGACGATCGATCCCGATGCGCTGAAGTTGCGACTGTTGCCCGGATTGCGCGCCAATCGCTGCCTGAAGAATTGCCAGGGCGGCTATTGGGTCTTCGGGCCAGAGGCCGCGGCGGCGGACCATGTCTGGCAGGCGAGGCTTCCCTTGCAGCCCGGGCAGCGCTTCGCGATCACGAGTGACGGTTTCCTGCGTCTCGTCGAACTGTTCGGCATCGCGACGCCCGCCGATCTGCTGGCGATCGCCACGCCGGACGAGGCGCAGGCGTGGCTGGCACGATTGCGTGACATCGAGCGCGAGCCGGACTCCTTACGCCGTCACACCCGGGTCAAGCGGCGCGACGACGCCAGTCTGATCGTCTGTAGCTGGGACGTTCCGAGCTGACGCCGATCCCTGCCATAATACCAATATGCAATACCACATCTTTACAGGCATAAGACAGGTATGCATTATCCCCCCCCTAGCCAGCGTCTCGCCGGGTCCCATGATGACCGGGCAGCGGCGCCGGGTTCGGGTTCAAGGGAGGGACTCCATCATGGTGACGTCGTACCGACATACCGTAGCCGTCGCGGCTCTGGCCATCGCCCTCGCGCAGGTGCCTGGTGTGGCGCACGCGCAGACCGCTCCCGCAGCGACGGACCCGAGCGGGCCCGTGACAGGCGACGACATCGTGGTGACGGGCACGCGGATCGCGATCCCCGGCCTGACCAGCAGCAGCCCCGTCGCATCGACCGGCGAGGAGCAGATCAAGCTGCAATCCGCGCTGACGATCGAGGATTTCTCGACCAAGATCCCGCAGCTGTCGGGCGGCGTGCGCCAGGGTTCGCAGGGGAGCGATGCGTTCGGGGCGCAGGTGCTGGAGCTGCGCAACTTCGGCCAGAGCCGGTCGCTGGTGCTGATCGACGGCACGCGTGCGGCGCCGTTCAGCTTCCGCAACTCGGTCGACGTCAATGCCATCCCCGCCTCGCTCATCAAGCGCGTCGACGTGCTCACTGGCGGTGCCGCCGCGGTCTATGGCGCGGATGCGGTCGCGGGCGTCGTCAACTTCATCCTGAACGACGATTACAAGGGCCTGCGCGGAACGGCGACCAGCCGCCTGTCGGTCCATGGCGGCGCGCAATATGGCGCCTCGCTGATGATGGGCACCGGCATCGGCGATGCCGGCAATCTGGTGATCGCGGCGGACTATACGCAGCGCGATGGCGTGCGGGCCGGGCAGCGCGACTGGGCGGCGACGCCCAATCAGACGATCCCCAGCATCGGCGGCGTCTTCACCGATGTCGCCAGCGGCCGACGCTTCGGCTTTACCGACGATGGCACGTTCACGACCAGCCCGTCCGCCACCTCGAACATCTCGGCGAGCTATCCGCTGATCTCGCCGCTCCGCCGCATCAACGTCGCCGCGCTCTACAAATATGCGATCACGCCGCAGATCGAACTGTACGGCCGGGCGATGTTCACCAATGCGCGGACCGAAGAGACCGGTACGCCCGGCGCGGCGCCCGCTTCGGTCAGCCGCACCGTCGGGATCAGCGCCACCAATCCGTTCCTGACCGACGCGATCCGCAACCAGCTGACCTTCGTCAACGGCGTTGCGCAGGTGAACGTCTCGCGCTCGCTCGCCGAGCTGGGCCTCATCACCTATGCGACCGAACGCAACACATTGCAGTTCCAGTCGGGTCTGCGCGGGCCGCTGACCGATGCGATCCGGTGGAACGTCTATGCGCAATATGGCCGCTCGACCGAATCGTCGCTGATTTCGGGCGACGGGCTCGTCACCAATGCGGCGGGCGCCAACAATTTCGCCTCGATCGTCAACACCGTGAACATCTTCGGCCCGCGCCAGCCGGGCCTCGCCGCAGCGCTCGGCAGCCCGATCAACGGCTTCGATCGCAAGCGCGACCAGTTCGTCACCGCGGCGACGATCAGCGGCAGCCTCGCCGACCTGTTCGCGCTGCCCGCCGGGCCGATCGGCTTTGCCGTCGGCGTCGAATATCGCCGCGAGACCGCGAGCATCACGCAGGACAGCGCGCTGCTGACCGGCAACACCTATCGCCAAGGCGTGCAGGCGGCATATAGCGGCGCGTTCGACGTGCGCGAACTGTACGGCGAAGTGCTGGTGCCGCTGATCCACGACACGCCGTTGATCCGCAGGCTGTCCGTGGGCGGCGCGTATCGCCTGTCGGACTATAACCTGTTCGGCACGCACGGGACGTGGAAGGTCGAGGGCAATTGGGAGGTGGATCGCAACCTGCGGCTGCGCGGCACCTATCAGCGCGTGCTGCGCACCCCCAATTTCGGCGAATTCGCCGCCACCACCTCATCGCTGCCGTTCAGCAGCCTCGTCACCGTTGATCGGCTGAAGCCGCGCTACGGCGGCGATCCGTGCGTGATCGGCACGGGCGATGCGGCGCAGTGCAAGCGGTTCGGCGCGCCGGCGGTGGGCTCGACCAATTCGAATGCCGCCAGCTACCTGACGGGCAATTATTATTATGGCGGCAACCCCGCGATCCAGCCGGAGACGGGCTATACGACGACCGCGGGCGCGGTGTTCACGCCGACGTTTATCCCCGGGTTGAACGTCACGGTCGACTATTACAATCTCGACCTGCGCGGCGCGGTGGGCGTGATCCAGCCGATCGCGGCGATCACCAGCTGCTACATCACCAATCCGACCGCGGGTAATCCGCTGTGCGGCCTGGTCACGCGCAATCCGAACGGCAGCTTTGCCGACGCCTTCGTCAACAACCAGAATCTCGGCCGGCTGCTGCAACGCGGCTTCGACATTTCGGCGGCCTATACGCTGCGCGGTGACTGGCTGCCGGGCAGGGGGCTGCGCGCCAGCTATCAGGGCAATATCGTCACGTCGTATCTGATCCAGGCGAACCCGACCGTGTCGGCAGTGCAGTGCAAGGGCACGTTCGGCGCCACCTGCTCGAGCGACGGGACCACGCTGGTCCAGCCCGCCTACCGTCACACCGCGGGAATCGGCGTGCTGCTCGACAAGGGCGTGATCCAGTTCGACTGGCAGCGCATCGGCAAGGTCCGGTCGAGCACGGTCGGATCGACGGAGGTGATCAAGGCGCAGGACACGTTCGACCTGTCGGCCTCGTACGACTTCACCGACAGGGTGACGATGAGCGCGGGCGTCTACAATCTGTTCGACCGCAACCCGCCGCGCGTGTCGTCTGGCGGCGTCTTCAACACCTTCCCCGACACGTACGACATTCTGGGCCGGACGATCGGCGTTTCGCTGACCGCGCATCTGTGATCGCCCGGCATCGCGATCGCACCCGCCCGATCGACGGGGCGGGCGGGCCGTCCATCGGCTGCGGACACCCGGTCCAACGCAAGCGGAGCACGGCTCGATGATGTTGCCCTTTTCTGTTGCCGACTGGCTCGTCATCGCGGCCTATCTGCTGTTGCTGGTCACGGGCGGATGGATATTCACCCCGCGCAAGACCGAGTCCGCGCACGATTACTTCCTGGCCGGCGGCAACGTTCCCGCGTGGCTGGCGGCGCTGTCGGTCCTGTCGGCGACCCAGTCGGCCGCGACGTTCCTGGGCGGGCCGGATTACGGCTATCGCGGCGACCTGACCTATCTGACCGGCAATATCGGCGGGCTGATCGGTGCGATCTTCGTCGCCCATGTGCTGATCCCGCGCTTCTACGCCATCCGCGCGACGACCGCCTATGAGTTGCTGACGCTGCGCTTCAGCGAACGGGCGACGCGCTGGGCGGGCGGCATGTTCCTGATCGGGCGCGTCTTTGCCGGGGGCGCGCGCGTGTATCTTGCCGCGATCGCGCTGGCGATGGTCGTCACGGGCAGCGTCGGGGCGCAGGGGATCATGATCGCGGCGGCCGCTCTCATCGTGGCGAGCGTCGCCTTCACCTTCGTCGGCGGCCTGAAATCGGTGCTGTGGAACGACCTGATCCAGTTCATCGTCTACGTCGGGTCGGCGGTGGCGGTGGTCGTGTTCCTGCGCCTGTCGATCCCGGCGTCCAACGCCCAGATCCTGCACGCGCTGGCGCATACGCCGGAAGGCGTCGACAAGCTGCGTCTGTTCGATTTTTCGTTCGATCTGTCGCGGCCGTTTTCGATGCTGGCGATCGTGACCGGCATCGCGCTGCTCTACATCGCGAATGCGGGCATGGATCAGGACACCACGCAGCGCCTGCTGTCGTGCAAGGACGCGAAGACGGGCGCGCGCAGCCTGTACCTGTCCGTTCTGGCGACGGTGCCGACGGTCGGCATGTTCATCGTGATCGGCCTGCTGCTCTATATCTTCTACAACCGCCCGGACCTGATGGGCGGCACCGGTGCCGTCGCGGCCAGCCAGTTCGGCGGCGAGAAGATCAGCATCTTCATGCATTACATCCTCACCGAATTGCCCGGCGGTCTGCGCGGTCTGGTGACGATTGGCATATGCGCCGCCGCGGTCGCGACGACCAATTCCGCGCTCAACGCGATGTCGTCGGTGCTGGTGCAGGACTTCTACCGCCCCTGGCGCGATCGGCGCGGGCCGGTGGAGGAGCATCATTTCGTCCAGGCCGGGCGCGCGGGCATGGGGGTGATCGGCTTTGCGATGTTCCTGATGGCGGTCGCGTCCTATTATTGGCAGCGCCACAGTTCGATGGGCCTGCTGGAGTTTGCGTTGCAGGTGATGGTGTTCAGCTATGCGGGGTTGCTGGGCGTCTATTTCACCGCGGTCTTCACCACCCGCGGCACGACCGGATCGGCGATCGCCGCGCTGCTGATCGGCTTTGTCACGATCGTGTTGCTGCAACCCGCTATCGCCAAGGCGATCGGTCTGCCGCTGGTCCTCACCGGCCTGTCCTTTCCGTTTCAGCTGTGTCTGGGAACGGCGGTCGCCTTCCTGGTCTGCGCCGCGCCCGCCGGCCCGGCATCGCATCGAGGTCGTTGATATGATGAACACCGAAGCGCTCGATCCCCGGTTCCTGGAACTCGACCTGTGGCCGACCCAGTCTGCCGTCGAGGCGATGCTGGAGGGGCAGATGGCGGCGATCGCGGCGCTCCAGTCGCAGGTCGCGGCGATCGCGGATGCGGCGGAAGCGGCCGCGGCGCGGCTGGAGCATGACGGGCGGCTGATCTTCGTCGGGGCGGGCACATCGGGCCGGTTGGCGGTTCAGGACGGGACGGAGCTTCATCCGACCTTCGGCTGGCCGATGGATCGCCTCGTCTTCCTGATGGCGGGCGGCATGGGCGCGCTGACGGAAGCGCGCGAAGGGGCGGAGGACGATGTCGAGGCCGCGCACCGCGACATCGATGCCTGCGGCCTTACCGCGTCCGACGTCGTCATCGGCGTCGCTGCCAGCGGGCGGACGCCCTATACCGTCGCCGTGATCGAACGCGCGCGGGCGCTGGGCGCGTTGACGATCGGCATCACCAACAATCCCGATATGCCGCTCAGCGAGCGGGCCGAGCACGTCATCGTCGCCGACACTGGCAGCGAAGTTCTGGCCGGATCGACGCGGATGAAGGCGGGCACCGCGCAAAAGGCGGTGCTGAACCTGCTGTCGACCGCGGTGATGCTGCGGCTCGGCCTCGTCTATCGCGGGCGCATGGTGGCGATGCGCGTCTCCAATGCGAAGCTCTTGGTACGGGCGCGCCGCATGGTGCAGGACCTTGCTGGCGTCGATGCCGAGGTCGCCGCGCGCGCGCTCGACCTGGCGGACAACGACATTCGGCTGGGCATCGTCATCGCCATGGGGATCCCGGTCGAGACGGCGGCGCAGCTGCTCGACGCCCATCGCGGCAGCCTGCGCGACGTCCTGCACGCCATCGGCAAGCGGGAGGCGTAACGGTGCGCGATATCGCCTGGACGCGCAGCGACGAAGCGACGCCCTTGTACATGCAGCTCGCCCAGCGCCTGCGCGAGCATATCGACGGCGGCGGCATCGATCCCGGCAGCGCGCTGCCCTCCGAACGCGAGCTCAGCGAAATGGCGGGCCTGTCGCGCGTTACGGTGCGCAAGGGCATCAAGCAGCTGATCGACGAAGGCGTGGTGATCAGCAAACATGGGTCGGGCACGTTCGTCGCGCGGAGGATCGAGACCGCGGGTGCGAAGCTCAACAGCTTCAGCGACGATACGCGCTCGCGCGGACAGGATCCGGGGGTGGTCTGGATCTACAAATCCTATGCCCTGGCGACCGAGGAGGAAGCCGCCGTGCTGGAGGTGTCGCCGGATGTCCGCGTTGCGCGCCTGGGCCGCGTACGGCTGGCCGGCGATGAGCCGCTGGCGATCGAACATGCGGTGATCCCGGCGATGTTCATGCCCGATCTCGATGCGCTGGGCGACTCGCTCTATCAGGCGCTCGACGTCCATGGCTTTCGGCCGACATCGGGCACGCAACGCATTCGCGCGTCGCTGGCGACCGAAACCGAAGCGGGAATCCTGAGCGTCCGCCAGCATTCCGAGGTCTTGCGGATCGAGCGCCGTACGCGGATTCCCGATGGCCGCATCGTCGAATTCACCCGCTCGGTCTATCGCGGCGATCGCTATGAGTTCGTGACGGACCTCAACGTCATTTGATCTGGGGCGGGGGCCGTCAGTCAGCCTCGCCATCACGCCACGCGGCCATGGCCTCGCGATAGCGTCGTTCCTGGTCCGCGCGTGCGGTTTCCAGCCGTTCGCGCTCGCGATCCCGGTCGTGGTCCAGGGCTTGGCGTTCCTTGCGCAGCGCCGCCTCACGCGCGGCGAAATCGCGGCGCGCCGCATCGTATCGCCGCTCCGCCTCATCGATCGCCTGTTCGGTCTGATCGAGCTTGGAGCGAGAGGGGCGGGGCTTGGGCTTCGTGCGGCGGGGCTTGGCCGGGGGCGCATCCGTCGCGTCCGCCGGCTTGCGCTTGGGGTTGGCAGGTAAGGCGGCCAGATGGTCGTCCACGCTGCCGCGGGTCTTGCGGATGACGTCGCCCGGGTGCGCCAAGGGCTTTTCCATCAGCGCGGCGTCCGTCACCTGCTCCGCGACGCCGCGGGCGAACAGATCGGTATCCGTACCCCAGGCCTGCAATGCGGCCTTCTGGCTCGGCGCGGCGACATAGGCGTCGTGAAACCCGATCGGGGTGCGGAAGACCTTCAGTTTGCGCGCCATGCCCCATCAACGCGCGGTCGGCGCCGAAGGTATCCACGTAAAAGCCGTTGACATTACGCGGTCAGAAACACGACGCCCGGCACCGGGGTGGTGCCGATTGCGGGCCGCAAGCGACCGTCCCCCTCCAGCGGCAGGCGGGCGATGCCGCTCGATCGCTCATTGGCGACCAGCATGGCGTTCCGGTCTTCCATCAGCAGGAAGAAGCGCGGCCAGTGACCCCCGCATCCGACATGCTGCAGCAGGCTGAGATCACCGGTGGCGCCGATGGCGAAGACCGCGATGCTGTCGTGCCCACGGTTGGAGACGTAGAGGCGCGTTCCGGCCGCGTTTACCGCGATATGGGCCGCGAAGGACGTGTCGCTGAAGCCGGCGGGCAGGGTCGATACCTCAACGCGCCGGGCAAAGGTGCCGTCCGCTCCGCCACGCAAGACGGTGACCGTATTGGCCAGCTCGGCGACGAGATAGGCGACCGGCAGGCGAGGGTGACGCACCAGATGCCGCGGCCCCGATCCTGCGACGGCACGATAGGCGATGCTGGTCTTCGCGATCCTGCCCGCCGCGCGATCGATATGGTGCGAGAAGACGGCATCGGCACCGAGGTCGACCGAATGGAGAATGTCGCCGCTGCGATCGAAGCCGACCCAGTGCGCATGCGGCCCGGCCTGGCGCTTGGCGTCTGGCCCGCTGCCCTGGTGCTGGGCCACCCCAGGGCGGCCCGCCGGAAGCCCCGTCGCCGGGTTCAGCGCCCATAGCGCGACGCTGCCACTCGAATAATTCGCCGCCGCCAGCAACTTGCCGTCCTGCGACAGGGCGATGTGGCAGGGGTCTGCGCCCATGGTGGACGACATGGCGACCTGCTGCAGCGATGCGTCGTAGACGCCCATCATGCCCTTTTGCTGCTCATCCAGCAGGTAACGCAGCCGATGACGTCGCGACACGACGCCGAAGGAGGCGTTGCGGATCGCGGCATCAGCGGCGCCGGCCGTCCAGCCGCCCTGGTCCGCGGCCAACGCCACCAGCCCGGCGCCGCCTTCCTGTGCGTAGGTGCCTGCGAACAGCCGTGGGATGGGGGCCGCGATGCCGGTGCGCGGCAGCAACCCGATCGCAAGCGCGCCGCCGATGACGGCACGGCGGGATGGGCGGAAGAGAGGCGTGTCGATCATGGCCCGCTTGAACCCGCCTATGCGCGTCGCGTCAACGTCGGGCTGCTTGCCGCAGGCGGTCAGATTGCGTCTACGTCGCGCCCGCTATTCGAAGCGGCTGGCAAGCCGCTCGACGAGGAAATCGACGAACACCCGCACGCGGGCGGGCGTGGTGGAGCCGCCCACGAAGACGGCGTGGATCAGCTCGACGTCGCCGGGATTATAGTCTTCCAGCAGCGGCACGAGCCGCCCGTCCGCGATCTCGGCCGCAACGCTGAAGCGGCCGACGCGGGTGATGCCGACCCCGGCGGCGGCGAGCTGGCCCAAAGTCTCGCCATTGTTGGCGACGATGCCGCCCTCGACGGACAGCGTGAAATCCCGGCCGTCGCGGCGGAACGGCCAGATCGGTTCGGCGCGACGAAAGTTGAAGTTGAGGCAGTTGTGGGCGTGCAGATCCTCCGGCACCTGCGGTGTGCCCGCCCGCGCCAGATAGTCGGGCGACGCCACGATCACCCGCCGCGCCTCGGACAATTTGCGCGCGGTGAGCCCGCTGTCAGCGAGCGGGCCGAACCGGATTGCGACATCCGCCTGACCCGCTGCGACATCGACCAGCGTATCGGTCAACGCGATATCGATGAGGATGTGCGGATAGGCGCGCGCGAAGTCGCCAAGCAGCGGCACGACGCACAACCGCCCATGCGCCAGCGCCGCACTGATCCGCAGCCGGCCGCGCGGCGCGCCCTGGTCGGCGATCTGCTGCTCGGCATCGTCGAGGTCGGCGAGGATACGCCGGGCGGCGAGCAGATAGGCCTGACCCTCGGCCGTGAGCGTCAACGCACGAGTGGAGCGGAGCAGCAGCCGGACGCCCAACCGCGCCTCGATCCGGTCGATCGCCCGCGCCACCGCTGAGGGCGTCAGCCCGAGCGTACGACCGGCGGCGGAGAAGCTGCCTTCCTCCACCACGCTCGCGAACAAGGCGAGCGACCGGGCGCGATCGTCATTGCCTATCACCTTTGCGTCCAGGGCATAGATCCTTTGCACCGGCGGGCGGTTCCGCCACGTTGCTTCACCGGCCATCTATGCGCCTGACAATGACATTCGGCAAAGGAGGTGTCATGGAATATCGGCAATTGGGATCGTCCGGCCTGCGCGTTCCGGCGCTGTCGTTCGGCGCGGGGACCTTCGGCGGCAAGGGACCGCTGTTCAGCGCCTGGGGCACAAGCGACGCCGCCGAAGCGCGGCGGTTGGTCGACATCTGCCTCGACGCGGGCGTGACGCTGTTCGACACCGCCGACGTCTATTCGGACGGCGCGTCGGAACAGGTGCTGGGCGAGGCGATCAAGGGGCGGCGCGATGCCGTCCTGATTTCGACCAAGACCGGGCTGCCGATGGGTGACGGCCCGCAGGACTGGGGCGCGTCGCGCGCGCGGCTGATCGGCGCGGTCGAGGCGGCACTGCGGCGGCTCGACACCGACCGCATCGACCTGCTCCAGCTTCACGCCTTCGACGCCTCCACCCCGACGGAGGAGGTGATGGGCACGCTCGACCGGCTGATCGCCGACGGCAAGGTCCGCTATGCGGGCGTGTCCAACTATCCCGGCTGGCAGATCATGAAGGCGCAAGGGCTGGCCGATCGTCATGGCTGGCCACGCCTCGTCGCGCACCAGGTCTATTATTCGCTGATCGGCCGGGCCTATGAGTGGGACCTGATGCCGCTGGCGGCAGATCAGGGCGTCGGTGCGCTGGTCTGGAGCCCGCTCGGCTGGGGTCGGCTGACCGGCAAGATCGGGCGCGGACGTCCGATCCCGGCGGGCAGTCGCCTGCACGAAACCGCTCAGTTCGCGCCGCCGGTCGAAGACGAGCATCTCTACCGCGTCGTCGACGCGCTGGACGCGGTGGCGGCGGAGACGGGTAAGACCGTGCCCCAGGTCGCGATCAACTGGCTGCTGCGTCGGCCGACCGTGTCGTCGGTGATCATCGGCGCGCGCGACGAGGCGCAACTGCGCGACAATCTGGGTGCGGTCGGCTGGGCGCTGACGCCAGAGCAGTTGGCCGCGCTCGATGCGGCAAGCGACGTGCTGCCGCCCTATCCACACACCCCCTATCGGCAGCAGGAGGGCTTTGCCCGCCTCGCGCCGCCGATGGTTTGAGGAAAGACGATCATGAAGTTCAATCTCGGGCTGACCGCGCTGGCGGTCGGCGCCTTCGGCATCGGCGTGACCGAGTTCGCGCCGATGGGCATGTTGCCGGTGATCGCGGGCGACCTGCATGTGTCGATCCCCGCCGCCGGGCTGCTGATCAGCGCCTATGCGATGGGCGTGCTGATCGGCGCGCCGCTGTTGACGCTCACCACGGGGCGGATCGACCGGCGGACGCTGCTCATTGCGCTGATGGGCATCTTCACGCTCGGCAATGCGCTGTCGGCGATGGCGGGCGGATATTGGATGCTGATGGCGGCGCGTATCGTCACCTCGTTCAACCATGGCGCGTTCTTCGGCGTCGGATCCGTGGTCGCCGCCAGCCTCGTGCCGCCGGACAAGCGCGCGGGCGCGGTGGCGGCGATGTTCACCGGACTGACCGTCGCCACGATCGGCGGCGTGCCGGCGGCGACCTGGGTCAGCGAGGCGATCGGCTGGCGCACCGCGTTCGCCGGGATCGCGGGCGTCGGGGCGATCGCGATGCTGTCGTTGCGGCTCGCGCTGCCGCCGCTGCCGGCTGCTGAGGGCGGCGACATGCGCGCCGAACTGCGCGTGTTGACGCGCGGGCCGGTGGTGATGGCGCTGGCGCTGACCACGATCGGCTTTGGCGGTGTCTTCACCGTCTTCACCTATATCGTTCCGATCCTGCGCAACGTCACGCACGGCTCGACCGGCTATGTCACCGCGATGCTGATGCTGTTCGGCGTCGGTGCGACGATCGGCAATGGTTTGGGTGGTCGGCTGGCGGACCGGTCGGTCGAGCGGACGCTGATGACGATGCTGACGATCATGGCGCTGACGCTGCTCGCCTTCACGGTGCTGATGCAATGGCCGGCGACCGCCGCGATCGCCATCCTGATCTGGGGCATCGCCAGCTTCGCGATCGTGCCGCCGCTACAGATGCGGGTGATGGACGCGGCTTCGGACGCGCCGAACCTCGCCTCCGCGATGAACATCGGTGCCTTCAATCTCGGCAACGCCATCGGCGCCGCGCTGGGCGGGGGCGTGATCGGGGCGGGGCTGGGGCTGCCCGCGGTGTCGCTGGCGGGCGCGGCGATGGCGGCGGTGGCGCTGGCGATGCTGCTGGCGTTCCGGCGTCAGCCGCGCGCCGAGGTGTGTCCGGCCTGACGCGCGGCGCGGTTAGCCTCGAGTCACAGCCGCTTGCGCATCTGGGTCAATGGCACGACGACGCCCTCGACATGCGTATCGGCCCGCTCGATCGGCGCATAGCCGCTCGCGGCATAGAGCGGCACACCGCCCGCCGTGCCCATCAGTTCGACGGCGGCGAACCCTGCCGCCCGCGCCGCTTGTTCGCAAGCGGCGAGGATCATCCGGCCGATCCCGCGCCGGACATGATCCGGGTGGGTGTACATCGCACGGATCCGGGCGGCGTCCTTCGCCGGATCGAGCAACGCCGGATCGCGCAAGTCGGTGCTATGGTCGCCGCCATAGAGCGTCGCGCGCCGGCTCCATCCGCCGCAGCCGACCGGCACGCCGTGGTCCTCGACGACGAAGTAGGTGCCGTCGCGCACCAATTGCGTGTCGAGCCCCATCACTGCCCGGCTGGCAACGATCTGCGCCGGGGTCAGCACCGCGGCCTGACCCCGATCGATCGCCAGCGCCATCAGGTCGCGCAGCGCCCCCACATCGGCTTCGGTGGCGATGCGGATGGTCAGCGCGCCGCTCATGCGGCCAGCTCCAGTCGCCACGTTTCCCCCTGCAGCGGGACGCCGAACGCGTCGTGCATCGCGGTTTCGACACACACGAAGCCCTGCGCGGCGTAGATACGGCGCGCCGATTCCAACACCGTGTGCGTCCACAGCATGAGCGTGTGATAGCCGGTATCCCGCGCGAAACCGACACAGCGGGCGACCAGCGCATCGCCGATGCCACGGCGCCGGGCAAAGGGCTCGACATGCAACAGGCGCAGCCGGGCAACGCCATCGCCTTCGTCGGTGACGAACACGGCGCCCGCCATGACCCCGTCGATGTCAGCGACCCAGCATTGCTCGCGCGCCGGATTGAAGTCGCGCAGGAACGCCGCGGTCACCTCGCTCTCGAGCGTTTCGAGGTCGCGACCCCAACCATGGCTCTCGGCATAGAGCAACGACTGGCGCGCGGCGATCATGGCGGGCTCGCCGGTACGGAAGGGGCGGATGACGAACGCGCCACCCGATGCCGGATCGAGCAGCAACTGCGCGCGCGTCAAGGCCTCGACCAGATCGCGCCGCGCCAGTCCGTCCATCGCGCCGAGCAGATCGCTGACGGCGTCGCGCTGGCGCTGGTCGACGACCGCGAACGCCGCACGCCCCGCCTCGGTCAGCCGCAGATCGCGCGCGCGGGCATCGTCGTCCCGCCGTACGCGCGCGATCCAGCCGCGCTTTTCGAAGCGCGCGACCAGGCGGCTCAGATAGCCCGCGTCCATGTCGAGCGCATCCTGCAACACGGTCGCGGTGACGGGTTCGCGCGTCGCGATCTCGAACAGCAACCGCGCCTCGGGCAGGGTCGCCTCGGTTCCGAGAAACCGTGCATCAAGTGCGCCGATCGTTTGGGTATAAAAGCGGTTGAACCGGCGGATCGCGGTGACGTCTGCATCTTCCATGTCCGCCATGCTGGCTCGGAATGGTTGACGGAGTCAAGTATTGCGATGGGAGCGACGGCGTGGAGGGGCTATGGCCATAGCCGTGCCGTCGGGAGAAGATACGCTGGCGCTGGGACGGTAGGCCGGACGTCGCCGGTCGGCCGATCTCAATGCCTGGTCGCAGCGCCCTGCGAACCGTTTAGCCTGAATGCTGGAGCGGCAAAGCGTTTGTCACATGCCGCAGCCCGTGATCGTCCCGTGAGACCGCGCCGAAAATGGTCGGGGAGACAGGATTCGAACCTGCGACATCCTGCTCCCAAAGCAGGCGCGCTACCGGACTGCGCCACTCCCCGACGTGGAATGCGCCTAGGCGGTGGAGGCCGTGGACGCAAGCATTTGGTGGGCCCGGCACCTATCGAACTCACGCTCTTGTAGCACATTCCGAGAACATCGGAATACCCCCCGGAATACCCCCGCATGTGCGGCGCTATAATCGGGGAGGCGCGTGTGGCTTACGCTGAGACCACAACCGTGCCGGTCGAGAAGTCGATCGCGGAGATCGTGGCGCTGGTGAAGCGCGCCGGCGCCGAGCGGATCGCGCAGTTCGACGAGCCCGAGCGGTTCACCGTCCAGTTCACGATGGCGGGGCGCATGGTACGCTTCCGGGTGACGATACCCGCTATGGAGGCGATGCCGAAACAGGACGGCCGCGGGCGCGTGCTGACGCGACAGCAGCGGATCGATCGCGCGGCCCAGGCGGCACGCCAGCGGGCGAGGGCGCTGCTGCTCGTCATCAAAGCCAAGCTCGAGAGCGTGGCCAGCGAGGTCGAGACGTTCGAACAGGCGTTTCTCGCCAACGTCGTCATGGCCGACGGCGCCACCGTCTATGAGCGCATCGCGGCGCCAGTTGCCCAGGAATATGAGACGGGCGGCACGCGCATGCTCCTGCTCGGCGGACCGGGTAAAGCCTGAGGGGAGGGGTGTCGGATCGGGGAGCCCGCCGCTGATTAAGAGACAGCGGCCCGCTCTCCTATTCTTCCGACAATTCCCCTCTCTGTTCCCCGTAGCACTTCCTGAGCGGGGTGGAATTTGTCGGAAAACGGAAAGGACTTCGAAATGTCAGTTGCACCTGCCGCGAAACAAGCGCCGACGTCGGAAAAGGCCGACGCGACCCATATAGCGTCGACGCAAGGGAGGTTCGCATGTACCTTGCCAAGCTTCAGACGGTAGCAAGGCGGGGGCAGACGATGGATATCAGGTCGCAATGCGACAGGGCCTACGAAATCCTCAAGGGAGGCGACTATCATTCGGCGCTGACGATCGCACTAACAGCAATGTCGGCCGCTGCACGCTTGAAGCGTCCCAAACCATATCCTGACAATAAAGCGTTCAAGGAGTATTTTAGAAGTCGGTGTCAACTCGACATCGCGATTTCGTATCAAGGAAAATCAATAGGAATGGAGGATGTGTTTTATACTCATATCCGCAACACCCTGTTTCACGAAGCAGCCCTACCTAATGAGATAACATTCGCGGCGCGTACCGATCACGCTCTTTCGGCATATACTGATGGTCAGCGCGTGATATTGAGTATTTCTTGGATTTCAGAGCTGCTCAACATGATCGCCAGAGACCCAGACTTGCGTGATCAGTTCCCTTAAGCGGAACTTTTCTCAGGTGATATTCAGCCGTGTTTTGCGGGCTGAGATCTCCATTCGCCCAAGGTGAAGGGCAAGGCCCTATATCTCCGCCATGGCTCGGCGCAGCCCGAGCCGCATCTTAGGCTCACCCCATGATAGAGGACGATCAAACGTCGGGCCGTCGCGCCCGAAAGACGAAGATCGACCACGCTGCTGAGGCGTGGGCGATCCTTGCCGTTATCGTCGCGATCATCGTGGTGGCGTGGCTGGTATCGACCATCTGAGCAGCCGTGCTGACGCCGCTCGACGTCGCAGGTCCGGCGGCATAGGCTCACCCCATGACCGAAGACGAAGCGACTCCGCCCGATCTGTCCAGCTTGACGGATGACCAACTGCTTGACGCGTATGAGGCGACGAGCGGAACGCCGGGCGATCCCGAAGCCGATCGGCTGATCGCTGAAATCCAGCGCCGCGGCCTCGACGTATGAGCGGGGGGAACGGGGTGGGCACGGTCGAACGCGCTTTTCAGCTGGCGCAGGCCGGGGGGTGCCGATCGGTGAGCGACATACGACGCCGCCTGGCTGACGAAGGTCACGAGAACGTGCACGCCCACCTGAGTGGAGCAAGCGTGCAACGGCAGCTACGGGACGCCCTGGCGGCGCGCGGTGTGGCCAGCCAAGCCGACGACGACGAGGCCGATCTGTGAGGCGGCTGCGTCTACCGACATTTTTCCAGATCGAGGTCGCGATCGTCAGCACGCTTGTCGTGGCCGCCGCCGTGTCGCTGGCCTTGTTGACGGCCCGACTGCTCATGAGATGGGGTTCGAGCGCTTGGTAAAGCGGATACTGGTCGCCCTGTCGGTGCTGACACTGCAGGGCTGCGATGCTCCTGAGCGCAGGTCAGAACGGGAGCAGATGCGACCCACGCCCACGCAGGCTGCTGCGTTCGACAATACTATGGCGGACGTTCGCCTCGAGGTGGCCGAGAAGAGGATCGCAACGCTGGAGCGCCAAGTCGCGGAACTGCAGGGTGGAACCCAGCAGGTCGACAATGACATGCTGAAGCAGCAACTCGCCGTGTCGCAAAAGGCACTTGCTGACGCAGCTGCTCGGGAGGTCGAGCCGACACCCACGCCGACAGCTTCGCCGATGCCTGCGAAGACCGCTGTCGATCGTCCCGCAAACCGTCAGGCCCCGCCGCGTCGGGCTGAGCCTAAGGCAACCTCCACGCCATCTCCGAAGCCCTCTGCTTCGCCAACCGGCCGTTCGCTGAAACTGGATCTTCGCTGATGTGCAACCGCGCGCGCTTCGCCGGCGAGCCTGAGACGCTCTTCGAACGCTTCGGCGCCAGCTGGGCGCAGGACGTCGTCCGGCCGAACCTCGACCCTCACGAGCTATACCCGAAATCGAAGGCCTTCGTGGTTCGCGAGGAGCGGGGCCGGCGCGCGGTCGACCTTATGCTCTGGGACGTGCTCGGGGGCGGCGCCAAGTGGCCGATGACGAACGTCCGCAACCCCGGGCTGCCGCAGTGGCGGAAGCTGGCAGCTGAGCCGGAAAACCGGTGCCTCGTCCCGCTCACCGAGTTCTGCGAGTGGACGCCGGACCCTCATCAGGTGGGCGAGGGCAAGCCGATCAAAGGGGAGATGTGGTTCAACGTCGTCGACCAACCGGTGTTCGCGATCGCCGGCTTTTGGCAGCACACGACGAAGGGCGCCGGCTTCTCGATGGTGACGTGCGACCCGAACGAGATCGTGGCGCCGATCCACCCCAAAGCGATGATCACCATTCTCCATGAGGCGGACTGGGGTCGCTGGCTGC
This sequence comes from Sphingomonas sp. DC5200-1, assembly GCF_049897245.1. NCBI lineage: Bacteria > Pseudomonadati > Pseudomonadota > Alphaproteobacteria > Sphingomonadales > Sphingomonadaceae > Sphingomonas > Sphingomonas sp. DC5200-1. The sequence goes on along the minus strand of NZ_JAFCVW010000010.1, from coordinate 6,595 downwards.
AGGGCAGCTATGACGACGTCGTCGCGCTGCAACAGCCTTATCCGGCCGAGCGGATGACGGTGCGCGGCCCGGTATTCCCCACGAGGAATGCCAAGGGTTGAGCGATCTGCCTCCGGCGCTGCAGTCGATCATCGACGCCGCGCAGCACGACGGTGAGGGCTGGGCATTGCCCGCGGATGCACCGCAGGCCGCGGTCGAGCAGCTGGCCGCGGACGGCCTGGCTCGTCACTGGCACGGCCGATGGCAGCTTACCCCTCAGGGCTTTGCCGCGAGCGCTATGTTTCGATAGCCGGCCGCGATGGATGGCCAGCTCGTGATATTCGTGGCGTTCGCCGCGGCGTTGGTCGGCGCGATCGTTTTCCTGCGGCTGGCGACGCGCCACCACGATTAGCTGGACGTGTCGGACCAAGCGCCCGAACGGCGCAGCTGGCGGATGATCCCGTTGAAGGCCGACGTCATCGTTTGCTGCCTGCCGAGCTCGTGCCCACCCTGGCAGCCTTCCCAGAATGAATAGAGCGGCCATCGCTCTGGGCAGTGCCGCCAGAGGCAGCGCAGCGCGAGGCGAACGGGCGCGCAGTCGGGCGTCACCTGCTCGCCGGCCGACATGGCGGTGCGCAGGATCTGAACCGATAGCTCGACCGTGATTCGCTCACCGGGGCGCATCCGGCTATGGAACGGATCGGGAACAACATCGCAAGCGATTCGACATGGCACGCTGCCGACTATGCACCAGCAACGATGACGAGGCGGTGATCGAGCACCTCGCCGAGAAGCTATGGGACAGCCGTATCGAGCGGCTAGAGGGGCCGTGGGCGTGGAAAGATGCGGGCGCGACCTGGCAGGCCGCGTTTCGCGAGATGGCCGTGGCGGCACGGCAGGCGCTGACGATGGATTGATCGCGATCAGCGCGGCCAAGCGTCGAGCAGCAGCTGCCGGCGCGCGTCGCAGCGCGCGAGATCAGCGCGGCTGGTGCGGATCGCCGCCTCCGCGTCAGCCGACGTCGCGCTCCCGTCCGCCTGTCTATTGATCGGGGTCGGCAGGCACGCCAGCACCCCCACTGCGGGCGGCGCCGGGAGCCGCGGGGAAGAGGGCAGCGTCGAGCGCGTCGATCCCGCGCACCCGGTCAGCGCCAAGGCAACGAGCCCGGCCAGCGTCAGTCTGAGCATATTCCCTCACGGTGTTGGTGGATCGAAGGATGATTGGTTCGCGCGCGGCGAGACGGTCGGCATAGGTCAGGGCGGCGCTGGCGGACGCCTGCGCCCATCGCGCCTCGTCAATCGCGCGCTGCTTGGTCGCCCGGTCGATCTCCGCAGACCAGGCGTTGCGTTCCGCCTTCAGCGTGGCGGTGCGGTCGGCGAGCGTGGCGCGCGTCGCGAGCAGGGCGGCGCCAAGGATGACGATCGGGATCGCCGGCCAGAACCGGCGCAGCAGCGCGAATCCCGCCGCCCAGGTCACGCCTCATTCCTCGACAGAGGCAGACCCGCGATGGTCTTCATCGCCACTGGCCCGCCGACGATCGACCGACCAGCGGGCCAGCGCCGCGCGATGCAGCGATCCTTCGCGATGCGGGTGACGGTGACCGCGTCACCCTGATTGCCCCCGAGGACATGATAGGCGGCCGCATCCTCACCGACATAGAAGCCGACGTGGCCGCCGCCCGGCCGCTCGAACACCAGCACCGCACCCGGCGCCAGCTTCTCCGGTCGCAGCGCGACGCCCCAGGTCGCCCATGCCTTCGCCCGCACCGCGATCGGCGCCGCGGCGATGCCCTCCTCGGCAAGGCAGGTGGCGACGAACAGACCGCACCATGGCACGCTGTCAGCGTTGTAGACCATGCCCAGCACCTTCGTGCCGAGCCTCTTCGCCCAGCCCATGATCGTGGGGCTGTTGGCCGCACCGGGCGCCTCACGCGTGCCGAGCTTCGCCCGCGCAGCACGAAGCCACGCCGGCTCTGTTGCCGTCGTCATCGGTAAACTCCTATCGATTTCGCTTGCGGCCCGGCGCCAGCCCGGCCAGTCTCAGGACTGGTCACTACGGGACCAGCGCCCCGCCCCACGGACAGCGATCAGTGGGCGGGGCGCTCTGACCTTCTTCCGGTCATGATTTGCACACCATTCGCATTTACCAAGCCGTGCAGGGCAATATTGCCCCGGACAGCAGGACGCCTCCGGCTGCGCGCGAATCTCGCGGCCGGAGGCGTCTTGCGTCGGCAACAGTATTGAAGCACAGGGGCGCCAGATCGCGCTGTCTAGGGGGCGCTGGTCCAGCGCCTCGCCGTTTCCCTCTTTGATCTGGCGAGGCGCTGTCATTCGACCTTGGCACTGGCCAATTGGCCAAAGATCGTCTTCGCCAGCATGAGTATGAACCGCATCGAGCCGAAGCCGACCCAGCCGGCGCTTGTGCCGACGACGAGCACCGACCAGGTCGGCCAGCCGAAATGTACTGCTGCGGCGCCCGCCATCGATCCGAACGCCGGCAGCAGCGACGCCATCACGAACAGGTCGCGCCAGCTGATCGGCTTGCCCGCCTCGATTTTCTGCCCGACGCGCAGCACCTGGCCAGCGAACACGGCGAAGGCCGCGAGAGCATATGCCTGCCAGTCCTTCACAACGTCACCACCCCGATACCGATGCCCGTCGCGATCAGCGCGGCTGAGACCAGAAAGCTGGCCGTGCGACGCTGAGCGGTCGCTGCCAGAACGAAGGACATGCCGGCAATCGAACGCGCCGCGGCCATAGCGTCGGTCGCGACGTCGAACGCATTCCACGCGTCGGGCGTGTGCGACACGAGCTTGGCCGCGTCACCGGACGCGCCGAATGCATACCCGAAGCCGATCATCGCCGAGCCGACGAAGAGAAGGGGCGCCGACCAAGGCGTGACGATCGCGCGACGAAAGTCGACGTGCAGCTTCACCAACACTCGGACGAAGGCGCGGCCATGTCGCATGCGGCCCTCCCGCGCGCATCGCGCCCAGCGGGCGAATGCGCGAACGGTCGGGATCATCCACTCGACCGCAGCAACTGCGAAGCGGATGCCGAACAGCATCATCGACCAGATGGCGACGGTGCTGACAACATGGCCGAGCGGGGTCATATCGCGACCGCTTGAGCCGCGAAGCTGCTGTTGTTCATCAGCGTATCCTTCGAGATGGCGCCGATGGCGCCGGTGGGGTCTTTCGATTACGCACAAGCGCGATGAGTATCGGACTACTCCGCATCGCCTTTTGGGGCGCGCTGGCGTTCGCGCTGACGATGGCCTTCCTCCCACACCCGCCCGACCTTCACGGCATAGGCGACAAGTGGCAGCACATGGCGGCATTCGGCACGCTGACGACCTTGGCGTGTGCCGGCTATCCGACCTTCAGCCTTACGCACCTCGGCGAGCGCCTATCGTTCGTGGGAGCGATGATCGAGGTGGTCCAGTCGATCCCGGCGCTTCATAGGGACTGCGACATCCGGGATTGGATCGCCGACACCGGCATTATCGCAGCGGTACTGATCGTCGTAGCGCTTCACAGAAAGCGAAGTTCTTTGAGGAACTCGTCAACCGTTTCTGACGTATGATCCTGTAGACGCGTGATGAAGCGCGCAGACAGGAGACGATATGCTCGAACGGTTCTTGACGCAGCTTCAACAGCTTTTCGCCGTCCCTCATCATCGAATTGTGGATCCGCGCCTGTCGCGCGATGCTGACTATGATTCAGTCCGGGCTCGCTTTGAGGCGGAGTGCGGCTGAATAACGGTCAACGGGCGAGCGGCGGCTCAGGCCGCTAAGCTCGCCTCGATACCGCGAAGCCTCGCTTCCAGTTGATCATTGCGCGCTCGTTCGCGGGCGAGTGCGCGGCGCTGAAAGGCCGCCTCCAGGGCGAAGCATTCGTCGTAACGCAGGCCCCACATGTCGCCAGCTTCGCGGGTGACCACCGTTTCGTCCAGCTCGACCCGAACGGTGATCTCCTTGCTTCGCTCCACCATCTCAGGCTCTGCCGGCTTCGCTAATCCGTAGATCGGCCGGCCGTCCTCGGTCCGACCGGTTTCGACCAGCTGGATCGGATCGTCCTTGAGCACCGGCTCCAGCCACGTTTTCGTCTCACACCGATCCTCGGTCCTGACGGCCGTCTCTTCGTCCCAGCTGTCGAAGCACATCAGGCCGATCTCGAACGCGTCAATCCCGTGGCGCGCAAAGGCCGCGTGAACGCGTTGCGCGACCAGTCCCGCGTGCCAGCGTTTTCCACCTACGAACTTATAGCGCGACCATTCGACCTCCGCCCAGGCGTCCAGCCAGGCGTCTGGGATCGCCTCGATGTCGGTCTTCTGGCGTTCGTCGGAGGTGCTGATCTGGCCCGATGCGACGAAGATCGCGGCGAACCGCAGAGATCCTGTGCCTAGTGACCAGCGGTTGTCCTGGAGGGGATTGAGACCCTCGCTAGCCAGCTGCCCGTTGACGTTGACGTAGCGGGTCAGGAAATTACCGCGAAAAAGGCTCTCGTTTTCGTTCACGGCGAGGTGGAAGGCGCCCGCCTCGTTGACCGAGTACATGCCAGCGCGCGGTCCGATGAACATCGTGTCGGACGCTTGATTATCCCGCCCCGCGTACGCGCAGATCGCAAGCGCTCGACTGACATTCTTCGCGTACTCCATCGCGCCGGCACCTAGCGCGTTGAAGTTGTCGCCGTATTCTATAGAGAGACCGGCATGTATATTGTAGGCCATCGAGTTGATGATGGCCTTGGCATGCTGGAACGTTTGCGAGCCGATGCCGGTCGACGCGCTCGATCCTTCCGAAGGATCGTCGAAGCCTTGTAGGCCCATGCTGACGATGTTGAAATCGTTCGGGCCGAGCCCTTTGCCGTTCTCGTAGCCAATGTTGACGTTGTAACCGGAGGCGCGGGTCCCGAACGATGCACCAGGACCGATAGCAATGCCAACCATCGGCGACGCGTTAATCTTTATGTCTTTCGAGGTGACCGGAAGGAACGTCGGGATCGGCCCGACATAGACATTCTCGATCGTCGTCGTCAGGCCGACAGACCATCCGGCCATCCATGCTTCCGTCACCGGCCCGCCCGTGAAGGTCGCCTCCAGCACCTCTACGGTGAGATTGTCCCAGTAGCTGTAGCTGGTGTCGCCGATCCAGATACAGTCGCGGGTGCCATCGTTGCCGAATCGCACGGGGTGCTCGGCGAGGATCTGGTGCTGGCCCTCGACGCGAGCAGTGGGATAATTCCACGCACCATCGTTCCGGCCAGCAAGATGGAAGATCAGGCTGCCATAATGGTCGCGAACCAGCACGCGCATCGTAACCTCGCGCGCGTCGATGCCTGTGGGCAGCCCGATCTTGATCGCGCCCGATTGGCCGGCCGCGCCGTTGAAATAGCTGCTGCCATTGGCGAAGATGATCCTGCCGCGCGTGGCGTTCGCAAGCGTAGTCGGCCGCGCGTTGGCCATGGCTGCGATCGCCTGATCGACCGCAGCCTTCGATGCAGCCAGCAGCGGCGCGATTGTATCGATGCCTTCAATGTTGATCGTTGCGCCTTGGTCTTCTGCGATCGTCAGCGTAGCGCTGGCAAACGGCATTGCGGCTCGCGTGCCATAGCCGGCACCCAATGGCCGATTGGTCGGCGCGCTGTCGCTGGCAAGCGCATGGGCGAGGACGTAAAAGTCACCGACGACGCGCGTCACTCCGCCCCAAGCCAGAACCCAGACGAGCTTCGTCGGGTCACCGAGCTCGCCCGAGTAAGGCAGAGCTGCCCGGGTGCTTTTGTTGATCCGGATCCGAACGTCGCTGGTCGGCACGCCGTCGGTCGTCGAGACGCCGGCCAGGCGGATGCCCTCGGCGTTTCCGTTCTGCACGGTATATAGGTCGACCAATGCCGCACCGGGCGTATCCGGCGCCAGCCTGACCTGGCCGCGAAGCTCGACGTTGGTCAGATCAACGCCGCGAACCAGCATTTTGAATTCGCACACTTCGTCATTGCGCCAGATCGACAGATCCAGCTGCGCCGTGATCGGGGCCATAAGGGTCTCCGGAGATGGAGCTCCCATGGGCATTCCGCCCAAGGGGGCCTTGGGTCAGGTATTTAGGGGGTAAACACCCGCGCGATATTGACAAGCTTGTTCATGCCACCGCGGAATTGCGAAGATTTTTCGTCGATATTTGACTCGTACATGACCCCATAGTTCATGACGATGGGATATCCATAAATGAAGGCTTCCTCGGCGATGCCTTGCATGTCGACATCGGCGGGCGCAGCAGCGGCCTTCTCGGCATTTCGGCAGCCGGTCGTGCCGACAGCGGCAAGGATCACTGTCGCGAGGATGACTGGAAGATGGCGGCGAGCGCCGAAAAAATTGGCAGCCGATGTCATGAGTCGTTCCCCTGCCGCGATCAGAACCTGAAGGAGATGCCGATAATCGGACCATCCGTCAGCACGTCATAGGCGAACCTGTCTGGTCCCGATCCCGACTCATAGTCCATGTAGCCTGCATTCCCCAAGTGGCGTGGCGTTTGAGGTGAAGATCGCCTGTATCCGAGCGCTAGACAAGGATTTTCTGCCGCAAGCGGCACCTGCGGTCGCGCAGACTGCTGGATCTGGACG
>NZ_JAFCVW010000009.1:0-101370 GCF_049897245.1 Sphingomonas sp. DC5200-1 | reverse complement strand
GGTCGCCGGCGACTGGCCCGCCACCCGCTGGGACGAGCTGATGCCGTGGAACTGGGTGCCCCAGACAGATCAGCCAACAGCCCAAGCCGCATAAACTGCGGTCCTCACGCCACGCTTACGCTATTCCGCACGGTTGCGCCAGTACGGCGCGAAGGATGGGCGAGTGATGAAGCTGGCAGCGGCCTGCCGGCAGGCAGGCTATCGCTATTGATCTCACCGCGCGATCGGCACCTGATCGATCCGCGTGGTCCAGGACGGGCTCTTGAAAGCACGCTTGGTGTCGTAGCTCTTCTGGCCAAAGCCCTCGGAGGCAAGCCGCATCGTGTTGCGGCCGAACCGCCCGTTGAGCCCGTCGATCGCGGCGAGCAGGGCAGGGGATCGCGGATCGGGCACCGCGAACAGGTCGGCCTGGTGCGCGGTCATCGGCTCCAGCCCCTCGAGCATGACGCCGCACTTGGTGTAGACGCCGCCAGTTTCGTACATGACATCCGCCATGCGGCCCGCCATACCGCCGATCACGCGCGGATCATTGGTCGCCGGCGACAGCCGCGCTATGCGCGAGGCGGACGGCGCGTTGGGCTTGAACCGGCTTCCGTGGGCAAAGGCGATCAGGCGGGTGGCAGCGAGATCCTGCGCGCGGATCTTCTCGGCCGCGCGGACCGCGCGGCGCACCATCGCCTCGCGCAGCGCCGCGACCTCGCGCACCGGCTCACCGAAGCAGCGGGTCACCGCGGTCGCCTTGGACGGGGGCGGCTCCGGCTCGAAATCGGTGCATTCGACGCCGTTCAGCTCGCGCACGAGCCGCTCCAGCACCACCGTCCCCACGTCGCGCGCGACCTCCGGGGGGAGGGCGGCAAGATCGGCCGTCGTCCTGACGCCGAGCGGTCGCAGCCGCTCGGTCATCGCTCGCGCGATGCCCCAGACCTCCTCGACCGGCCATTGCGCGAACAGGCGCCGCCGCAGCTCGATGTCGTGCAGGTCGACCACGCCCTTCCAGACCTTCTCCGACGCCTTAGCGAGGGCGTTGGCAACCTTGCTCAGCGTCCGGGTCGGGCCAAGCCCGATGCGGATCGGCAGGCCCGTCGCACGCTTGACGGCCGCGATCACGCGGTGCGCGGCCGCCACGTCGCCCAGGCCGTTCGGGAGCACCGGCAGGCGAAAGAACGATTCGTCGATCGAGTACACCTCGACCGTGCAACTGTGCTCGGCGAGGACCTGATTGAAGCGACGATTCATGTCGGCATACAATTCGTAGGAACTGCTGCGGTATTGGATGCCATGCTCGCGGACGATATCACGAATCTTGAACATCGGCGCACCCATCTTGATGTGCAGCGCCTTGGCCTCCTCGGAGCGCGCGATGGCGCAGCCGTCCCCGTTACTCAGCACGATGAGCGGTTTATCGCGCAGCGACGGGTCGAATACCCTCTCCGACGAGCAATAGAAGTTGGAGACGTCAGCGATCGCCCACATGGCGGTCAGCCCTGCAGGTTGCGCACGGAGGCGCGGACGACGCCCCACACTTCGACACTCTCATCCGCGATCACCGCGTCGTAGCGCATCCGCGCGTTGCGGGCCTCGAGGACCGGCTTGCCGTCGCGCCAGACCAACTGGCGGATCACGAAGCCCCCGTCGACCACGGCGATGACGATGCGGCCGCTAACCGGCGTGGCGTCGCGATCGACCACCACCACGTCGTCATCATAGATTCCAGCGTCGATCATGGACTGTCCGCTGACCCGGAACACGAAGCTGGCGGCGCGGTCGAGGCGCAGCAGCGCCACGAGATCGATCGCGGTTTCCTCCCAGTCCTGGGCAGGCGAGGGGAAGCCAGCGCCGGCCGCGCTCACCACCCTCAGGCGAAACGCTGGCGGCAGATCGGCGATCGGCATCGGTTGGGACAGGGGAATCACACACGCGGACATGCGCGCATGATATGCTGGATAAGAACATGAAGGGAACGAGATTTTCCTTTTGTTCTCATTTCGCATGACTCATAGAGTCATGGATGCCGATCCGCCCCGAAAACCGCTGGCTGTACCCGATCGACTGGCCGCTGCTGTCGGACCAGATCCGGTTCGTGCGGGCAGGAGGGCGCTGCGAACGCTGCCGGCGACCGCATCTTCGGCACGTCGCGCATCTGGGCGATGGGCGCTGGTGGGATAGCGAAGCGCGATGCTGGCGATCGGGAGAGGGGCGACGGGTGAAGGTCGGCGACCTCTTCGCGCTCGACGTCGTGCGGATCACCTATGTCGTGCTGGCCTGCGCGCATCTGGATCATGATCCTGGCAATAGCGCGCCGCGCAATCTCGCCGCGCTATGCCAGCGATGTCACATGCTCCACGATGCCGAGGAGCATCGCTGGCAACGCTGGTGGAATGCGTTTCGGCTGCGCGCGCTGCAGGATCTTTACGAAGATCCGCGACACGCTCGCGCGCGAGAACGACGGCGCGGCTAACTCGCGACTGACTGGCAAGCCTTAGCTGCGAAAAAGCCACGTCAGTCTCTGCAAGAACGATGCCGGAAATCTGCTAAGCCATTGATTTAACATAAGATATATTATCGAACAAAACAGGTGTAAGCGCCTGTAGACGCAACGTACAAATGGCACACTCCCGCAATTTAGAGAAGGCACAGCCGTTCTGAAGCGGGCCTCCGGTGCCATAACCATCCTCGGACATCGAGGATGTGTGAGCGATGACGGTGCTGACAATGAGTGCTGCCGAAGTGAGCCGGTTCGATACGCTGATGCGGCTCGACCGCGGTGAGATCCGGCCGGTCGATGCCATGGCGCTGCTGGGCCTGGAGCGCAGTCAGCTGTACCGCCTGCTCAAGCGCTTTCGACGAGACGGCGCGGCCGGCCTCGTGTCGCGCAAGCGCGGGCGACCGAGCAACAGGCGGTTCAGCGACGCTTTCCGCGACCAGGTCGTTGGTATCGTGCGCGAGCGCTATGCTGACTTCGGCCCGACGCTGGCGTGCGAGTACCTGGCGGAGCACCATGGCATCACGCTGTCCCGCGAGACGCTGCGGCAGATGCTCATGGCGGCCGGCGTGTGGAAGGCCAAGGTCGCGAAGCGAGCCCGGCTTCATCAATCACGCTACCGGCGCGAGTGTCGTGGCGAGCTGATCCAGGTCGACGGGTCGGACCACGACTGGTTTGAGGGCCGCGGTCCGCGCTGCACGCTGCTGGTCTACATTGACGATGCCACCAGCGAGCTCATGCATCTGGAGATGGCGGAGAGCGAGAGCGCCTTCTCCTACATGCGCGCAACCCGCAGCTACCTCGAGCGACACGGCAAGCCGGTGGCCTTCTATTCGGACAAGCACAGCGTCTTCCGGAACAACAACGCGACCGCCGACAGCGACGGCATGACGCACCTCGGCCGGGCGCTGGACAAGCTCGGCATCGAGATCATCTGCGCCAACTCGCCGCAAGCCAAGGGCCGTGTCGAGCGCGCCAACGGCACGCTGCAGGACCGTCTGGTGAAGGCGATGCGGCTGGCCGGCATCTCGTCCATCGACGAGGCCAACGCCTTTCTCCCCTCCTACGTCGCCCGGCACAATGCGCGTTTCGCGTGTGCGCCAGCGGACCCGCGCGACGTCCACCGTCCCCTCGCCGCGCATGAGAACGTCGAGGCGGAGATGGTGTGGCGCGAGGAGCGGACCGTCACCGCCTCCTTGGCGCTGCACTTTAACAAGGTGATGTTCATTCTCGAGCCGACGCCCCTCACCCGCTCGCTGGCACGCAAGCGCGTGCATGTTTGCGAGTACCCTGATGGCCGCATCGAGATCCGCCACGGCGAGCGCGTGCTGCCCTACCGTGTGTTCGACAAAATGCGGCGCGTGAATCAGGCCGCCATTGTCGATAACAAGCACCTGGGTGCCGCCCTTGCCATGGCTCAGGCTATCCAGGCAGCGTCGCCGCATCATGCCAAGCGCAACAACAACGAGCCGGCACGCAGCTCGGGCTCCATCGGCGTCTTCGCACGCCCCGCCCCCGGCCCCGCCCCGGAGAAGATTGATCGGCGCAGGCTAGGCACGCCGAAGCTGAAGCGCGCCCCTCGCCTCTCCAACGAGGGGCTGGTCGCGCGCGGCTTGGGCGAGTACGCCCGCTAGCGTTCGAAAGCGCCCAATGGCGGACAAATTAGAGGTTCCTGCGAGCTCCCCATTGCGGACGTGCGTTCATCCGCTACGACTAGAATGTGTGTCGGGTCATCGAGAACGCGCTTTTTCCGCGTACCTGGCAGTGTCAGAAGGTTCTGGTTCGACCGCATGCAATCTAGAGCTCCAGGTGCTTCACGCTTGAGACGCAGGCAGAGGCTAGCTGCTTTGGTTCTGCCTTGGTTACTTTCGGGATGTTTTGAGAAAGTATCGATCACCAACAAGGTGACCCTCAAGGTTCTGGATGGGAGAACAGTTAGATCATCAAGTGCGGTTTGGAAAACCTCATATAGAGACATGGAAAGGTTACCGGGCAACGCGTATGATGTTCACATAGAGGGGTTGCCGGTTGAGGTAGCGCTCTCCAAAGGGAGGGCTCTGTTCATGCCAGCGGTGCTTCCACAGGGCTTCCCCAATCGTAATGCGCCTGGCCTGGCTGATATGTCTTTCCCTTATACGTTGAAAGATCGAGGTCGGATTGCCCGAATACGTCGATTGACAAGGCTTGTGGGCGCGAGGGCACTTGTTAAGTGCGGAAGCTACATCCGCTCAGGGGTCTTTCCGTCAATTGCTCAGCCCGATTGCATGAAAGTGTACATATCGAGAGGGCGATCTGCAGATTTCACAAGACCGCTGGAACCGACCGGACGGGACCGCGACATCCGGGTGGTCTCGGTTGAGATCGAAATCGTGGACGATGGTGTATCAGTGCCCGTCGACAAGGTTCTGATCTTTCCCACCTCGACTTAGGGTTGAGGGGTGAACCCGCCGTCGGAACACGTCCTGAACGCCACAAACTGGCTTAAGAACGGACCGTCTGCAAACCTGCCAGTGTCGGCCATTCACCAAGGTCGCGGCGGAACGCGCCTCGAACGTCTGGCAGGAGCTCATCCTCGGTGTCGAGCAAACAGGTTCCGTTGCGCTGGGTTGATCGATCGTTCGTCCCAATCGACTTCACGTTTCGACGCCGGAAGCCCTCGACAGTCGTTGTCGTAAAACAGCGTGCCGTGAAGCCCTAAAGCATCCCGCTTCAAGATTGGCCGGTTCCAAAGCCCTTCGAGCACGCGACCCGCTTCATCGCCACCGAGCCTGCTGTGCAGGTCCTCGATTGTTTCCATGTCGCGCCCTTCAGGGAAGATGGCAGCGAACTCGTCGTCGGTGGCTTGGAACAGGCTATAGGTGGCGTTGCTCGCACCGTCGATGATCTGGACGTTCTTCATGATCCTGGTCTGACAGCGGGCGCAAAGGTCCGCAACTGAGCGCGTCCGGCGTTCACCGGCGTGACCGAGCCCGCTGCTGACGCAGCGGGTCCGAGGGCACAAGAACCGAAAAGTCACCGCCTCAGCGGGGGCAGCGCTGCGCTGCTTGGGGGGCTCCACGCTGCCCCCGCTGCCACGAGACGGTGTCATTTCTAAATGGCGGAGAATGTGTCTTTTCTAACTGGCGGCAACAACAGGTGTAAGCGCCAGATACAAATGACACCGTCCTGCTAGATAGAAACGGCACTGCCGGTGCTTTCAGTGGGTCGCCGGTGTCATAGCCTTCCTCGGCAACGAGGACGCGCATGGTATGACGGTGCTGACGATGAGTGCTGCTGAGATCACCCGGTTCGACACGCTGATGCGGCTCGACCGCGGCGAGATCCGGATCCCGGACGCGATGGAGCTTCTTGGCCTCCAGCGGCGGCAAATCTACCGGCTGCTCGATCGCCTTCGACAGGAAGGCGCTGCTGGACTCGTGTCGCGCAAGCGCGGACGCCCGAGCAACCGCCGCTACAGCGACGCCTTTCGCGCCGAGGTCGTCGCTCTCGTGCGGGAAAACTATGCCGACTTCGGGCCGACGCTCGCGCGCGAATACCTTGCGGAGCGGCACGGCTTGGGCCTCTCGTGTGAGACGTTGCGTCAGATCATGATGGAGGCGGGCCTTTGGAAAGACCGCGCGGCCAGGCGCCCGCGCCCCTACCAACCCCGCTACCGGCGCGACTGTCGCGGCGAACTGGTCCAGGTCGACGGCTCGAAACACTGGTGGTTCGAGGACCGCGGCCCGCAATGCACGCTGCTGGTGTTCATCGACGACGCGACGAGCGAGCTGATGCACCTCGAGATGGTCGAGAGCGAAAGCACCTTTTCCTACATGCGCGCGACGCGGACGTACCTCGAGCGGCACGGCAAGCCGGTCGCCTTCTACACGGACAAGCACAGCGCGTTCCGCAACAACACAGCCTCGGCGAACGGCGACGGGATGACCCATCTCGGGCGGGCACTGGACCGGCTGAACATCGATCTGATCTGCGCGAACTCGCCGCAAGCGAAGGGGCGCGTCGAGCGGGCCAACGCGACGCTGCAGGACCGGCTCGTCAAGGCGATGCGGCTCCACCGCATCAACACCATCGACGAAGCCAACGCCTTCCTCCCCTCCTATATGGCGCAACACAACCAGCGGTTCGCCAAGGCGCCGTTCGACCCGCGCGATCTGCACCGACCGCTGGCCATCCACGAGAACCTTGAAGCCGAGATGGTCTGGCGCGAGCAGCGCACCGTCACCGGCGCCCTCACCCTGCACTACAACAATCTATGGACGCCTCCCGCTGCAAGGCTGATCTTCAGGCATCGGCTGTGGATGCGTAAATCTATGCGGCCTGTTCGCGGGCGTTTGCCCTGGCCATGATGAGGATCCGCTTCTCTCCGCCTTATAAAGCGAACGGCTTCAGGAGCCATGTTGTAGTTCAGGCTGAAGAGCGGCGGTCCGTGCCGAGCCTTCATCATCCTCCTCGCATCATATCGGCGCTAAGCGCCGATCCCGAGCGCTGCCGTTAGGCGGCGCGATATTCCTCCTCGCGTACCAGCATCGCCCAAGCCGCACGTGCCATCTTGTTGGCGACGGCAACGACGGTCTTGTTGAACCCTCGCCTCGCCTCAAGGGCGCGGATCCAGTCGCCTCGCCCACCAGCCCGGTGTCGCTGGTGACTGGCCACAGCTCGAGCGCCGTGCACCATCTGCCGACGCAGATAGTGGTTTGCCCTTCGGCCGATGCCCCCCAACTTAGGCTTCCCGCCTGTCGTATATTGCCGTGGCACCAGCCCGATCCACGCTGCGAGGTCTCTGCCCGAACGGAAATGGCGAGCGTCGTCGACCGCCGCTACGAGGGCTGTCGCGATTACCGGTCCTATACCTGGCATCGCCATGAGCCTACGGCAGGATGCGTTCTCCTTACATATGGCAGCCAGCTTGGCGTCGACGCGGGCGATGCGACGATCGACATCCAGCAGCTCATCGCCCAACTCGCCGAACAAATCGCGCGCGAGAGGCGGCAGGTCTGCGGCCGCTATCGTCTCTTCCGCTCCAGAGGTGAAGCGCTTGGCCCCCTTCGGCAGGACAATGCCGTACTCCGCCATAAGGCCGCGCATGTGGTTGATGAGCGAGGTGCGCGCGTGCACCAGCCGGTCTCGCACGCGGTGTACCGACTGTAAGCTTTGCTGATCGGCCGTTTTGACCGGCACGAAGCGCATTGTCGGGCGGCTGGCCGCGTCCCAGATCGCCTCAGCGTCTACGGCGTCGTTCTTAGATCCACGGACGAAGGGACGCACGAAGTAGGCGTTGATGAGTCGAACCTCCCGACCAGCCGACTGAAACAGCCGGCCCCAGTAATGCGAACTGGCACACGCCTCCATGGCCACAATCTCTGGGTTGAGCTCCTCAACCAGGCACAGGAGCTTGGCTCGGCTCACCTTACGCGACACGATGACGCCGTCCGCATCGACGCCGTGGACGTGAAACGACAGCTTGCCGATGTCGATCGCTAGCATGAACAGTGACATGGTCCTCTCTCCTTCCGCGTTGCTCGGCCAAAACGACCGAAGACGCGGGAGGCGTCCATCTCATAAGGCCATGTTCATCCTGGAGCCGACCCCGGTCGCTCAGGGGCTAGCGCGCAAGAAGGTGGATGTGTGCGAATACCCGGACGGCCGCCTCGAGATCCAGCACGAGGGCGAGGTCCTGCCTTATCGCGTCTTCGACAAGATGCGCCGCGTGAACCAGGCACCGGTGGTCGACAACAAGCACCTCGACGCGGCGCTGGCGCTCGCCCATGCCATCCAGCAGGTGCAGCCGCACCACGCGAAGCGCAACAACAACGAACCGGCGCGTACCGCTCAGCCCGGCGGGGTGTTCAAGGCCCCCTCGCCCGTACCACCCGGGCCGAAGCTGGACCGCCGCAAACTTGGCAATCAGCGCCTGAAGCGAGGCCCCCGCCTCTCCAACGACGAACTCGTCGCGCGCGGCTTGGGCGAGTATGTCCGCCAACAGACGGGATAACTGCATGGCGCCCCTGCCAGCGTCTCACAAAGGATCGAGTTTCGGGAAAGCGCTTCTTCTAAGCGACACGCCATGATGCGGGCGCATCCCGACGATCCCCGTCAAAGAGCGTGCCGCCATGTGGAGCTAGTTCGGCTTCCGCAAGAGCAATCACGGGACCAGCATCGCCCTTTGTGAACCGAGTTCGAAAGGCACCGTCGAACCGGCTCGCAAGATCGGCATCGATGTTCGTTAGAAGGCGTGGAGCCCATTTGCCCGTCCCGTTCCAACGGCGCCGGCCACGCAGGGCGAGTTCCACGAGCTTGGGATGGAGCATGGCTCCTATCGCCAACAGTTCCTGCGCCGTTCGATCGCCGCGAAGATCGTCCACCGCGTCCGTGATCTCATATCGTAGCCCGTTCAACGTTGCGGCTGAAAACGGCAGCGGTCCGCTTCTTAACCGAGCCGCTACTTCAGCGCGCAGAGCTTCAGCCCGCTCCTGACCAGGACCGACTATCTTACCTTCCACAATCATATTGAGGATGCTGGGGCGGCCCCGTGCGACGTCCTCGTTGACGAACCATGCCAGCGTTTCCGGGTCGTGAACAAACGCCTCGATCGGCACGCCATCGACGGTGAAGGACTCCCGCCGCGCAGCGTCGAGGCGATCGAATACGACAACCAAGTCTATGTCGGACAGGTACGTGCCTTCCCCGCGCATGATTGACCCTGCCGCATAGGCGAAGGCCGCGCCATCGTAGCGGGTATGGAACACGGCTTCGGCGATCGTCAGCGCCTCCGCCGGTGTGGGGACGGTTCGTTTCACCATGAGGCAGCTTACATTCGTAGCTGCAACGTGAGCAACGCCGCATCTGCCGCTCAGCAGCTCCTGATCGGGAACGGCGTTTCATGCGGCCGCCGCATTCCCATTGCGATCGAGTACCGGGAAAGGATAACCGGATCGGCCAGAGCTATATGGAGGCATAAGGGCTCGCCATACGCAGCCATGTTATGTCCAGATCGCCTTCAAGGTAGCTGTGGCGATCGTTCAGGAACGACGCGACGTGAGGTTTGTCGAAGTGCCGCCGCAGGTCATCAATCGAGCGCCACGCCTCGTAGAATACGAACCTTGATCGATCGGCGCGATCGCGATGAACATGGTAGGCTAGAACTCCCGGCTCTTCCCGCGTCGGCGCGACCATCGCAACAAGCCGCGATTCGAGCGCATCGGCCATTCCTTCCTTGGCTTGAGCCGAACCAACAAGAGCATAGGGGGTATCCTCACCCTCTTCAGGCAACGGGAGGGGTAGCGTCCGCGGTCGTGGTGTAATTTCCCGGTGTAGATGACGGTGTATGCCGGGGTGGGGCCGAGGCCCCACCCCGGCGTCGGCGTCTCGGTGGCCACCGGGCTCATCGGTTAAGGTGGAAGTGTCGAGCTTCACCAACACCCGAGGAGTTTTTCCCGATGACCGACGACAGACTACCGCTTGCCGAACTGATGGCGAAGACCGGAGACGGCGATTTTCTGCGCAGCGTCGCCGAGAGCGTGTTGCAGATCATCATGGAGGCCGACGTCGACGGCCTCATCGGCGCCGGTCGCCACGAGCGCTCCGGCGAGCGCAGCACCTGGCGCAATGGCTACCGCGACCGCACCCTGGATACGCGACTGGGCACGCTCAACCTGAAGATCCCCAAGCTGCGCACCGGCGCCTATTTCCCCGGCTTCCTCGAACCCCGCAAGACGGTGGAGAAGGCGCTGGTCAGCGTCATCCAGGAGGCCTGGATCGCCGGCGTCAGCACGCGGCGCGTCGATGATCTGGTGCAGGCGATGGGGATGAGTGGCATCTCGAAGTCGAGCGTGTCGAAACTGTGCAAGGACATCGACGAGCGGGTGAACGCCTTCCTGAAGCGCCCGCTCGCCGGCGAGTGGCCGTATCTCTGGCTGGACGCGACCTACCTCAAGGTGCGCGAGGGCGGCCGCATCGTCAGCGTGGCAGCCATAATCGCCGTCGCCGTCACCACCGAAGGCAAGCGCGAGATCGTCGGCCTGCACATCGGCCCCAGCGAGGCCGAGCCGTTCTGGTCGACCTTCCTGCGCGACCTCGTCCGGCGCGGCCTGAAGGGTGTGAAGCTGGTCATCTCCGATGCGCATGAGGGCTTGAAGGCCGCCATCACCCGCGTCGTCGGCGCCACCTGGCAGCGTTGCCGCGTCCACTTCATGCGCAACGCGCTGGCTCATGTGCCCAAGGGCCAGAACACCATGGTGGCTGCCGCCATCCGGCAGGTCTTCCTCCAGCCCGATCATGCCGCAGCCACCCAGACCTGGCGTCACGTCGCCGACCAGCTGCGCGCCCGCTGGCCGAAACTCGGCGCCTGCATGGACAACGCCGAGCACGACGTGCTCGCCTACATGACCTTCCCCGAACAGCATCGCACGAAGTTGCACTCCACCAACCCATTGGAACGGCTGAACAAGGAGGTGAAGCGCCGCGCCGACGTGGTCGGCATCTTCCCCAACGAGGATAGCATCACCCGCCTCATCGGCGCCGTGCTCCTCGAGCAGAACGACGAATACCAGCTCCAGAACCGCTACATGCAGATCGAAGGCATGACCGCTCTCGCCACACCACAGATCGAGGAGGTACCGCCCCTACAGATTACACCCAAGGCCGCCTGAACGATGTGGCCCGGTGGCACACCTGAAATTACACCACGTTGACGGACACGACCACGGGAGGTCAGGTGCGTCCGTGGACATGCGTTGTCTCCAGAAGGTATGTCGCAAGGCATACCTACCACCTGATAAGGTATGACGGAAGGCTTATCTGATGGCTGCGAGAGACGAGCATGGCCACCCCGATCGTGACGACATCCTGCTCGGAGAGGTGCTGGCGGCGCTTGCCGATCCGCATCGGCGATATGTTGTCGCCACCCTCGCGCTTCTGCCTGCCGATACCGAGCGAACCTGCGCGTCCTTCAATCTCCCTGTCGGCAAAGCCTCACTGACCCATCACTTTCGGGTTCTGCGCCATGCTGGCCTCGTCCGACAGGTAGACCGGGGAAACAGCAGGACGGCAAAGCTGCGCTTTGAAGACCTGGAGTCTCGGTTTCCAGGGCTTCTGGCTATCGTTGCAGCAGACCTTTCGTGACTGAAAGGATTCGGTCGGAACGCGATGGGAAGCAGCTGACACATTCCCGCTTGGGAATGGGCAGCGAGTCGGCCGAGGCGCTCCCATTTGGGATGGTATCTCGGGACTGATCATCCTGATGGACGATCCAGCATCCAGAGGACAAAGGCTCGTCACACAATAGGGTTCCACCCGTCGCACCGATCTTCGCAAGTTGGACAGCTACGATCGTCAACCTCGCCTTCTGCAGCTTGTTGTGCTTTGTTGAGCATGCGAAGCTTGAGCCAAAGCCAGGTATTCAGACCCCAGAGTCCAAGCACGATTGGCAGTAACATTGGAAGTCCGGAAATCGACACCTGAACCTGCACGGTCATGGAGGATGACCGATCACCTATCTACGGCCGCATAGTATTTCGAGAGCGATTTCGCGTAATTGCGTAGGGCCCGTATAGTGCGATGCCGATTGCCTGTCGGATCGCGAACGATGGCTTAGCCTGCCGCTACCGCTAAAAAAGCGACATCTATATGCCAGCTATATGCGATTAGCCGGAATCGCTCTCGAAATGCTACGCGATATGGGCCTAATCGTGCGTCCCTAAGGGCATTCGTCACATGACGTTTGCTGCTCGAAGGGGTGCAAAAATGAACTTGTATAAGGCAGCCGCTGTCGTGGCGTTCCTCGCGCTACCAGCTGCGGCGCAGGCGCAGTCGACGGCTAACGACAAAGCCGAAGCAGCGGCCGAGACGGCGCCGCCTCCCGCGCTCACCGTCAGCGGCTCTGCCACAATCGCCTCCGACTATCGTTTTCGCGGCGTGTCGCAGTCCGACCAGGAAATGGCTGTTCAAGGCGGGATCACGATCGCGCATGAGAGCGGCCTCTATGTCGGCACGTGGGCGTCGAACCTCGCAGGCTGGGGCACGTTCGGCGGCGCGAATATGGAGCTCGATCTGATCGGCGGCTACAAGCTGCCGGTCGGCGGTGGCACGCTGGACGTCGGACTGACCTGGTACATGTATCCCGGCGGCGCGGACAAGACCGACTTCGCCGAACCCTATGCGAAGCTGACTGGTACCGCCGGTCCGGCGACACTGACCGCGGGCGTCGCCTATGCGCCCAAGCAGCAGGCAATCGGCAAGTGGTACAACACCGGCACCGATGCTGCGAACGGCGTCTACAACAATCCCGGCGCGAAGGATGACAACCTGTACCTGTGGGGTGATGGTGCCGCAGCGATCCCGGGCACGCCGTTCACGGCGAAGGCGCACATCGGTCATAGCTGGGGGCAGGATGGCCTGGGTCCGAACGCAACCGCGGTGTCGCCGACAGGCAAATACTGGGATTGGTCGCTCGGCGCCGATGCCACCTACAAGAACCTGACCTTCAACGTCAGCTACGTCGACACCGACATCTCGAACCGGGAGGCGACGTACCTCCGCCCCAGCTTCAGCAAGGGCCAGGACGGCACCGGCAACATCGCCGGCAGCACCGTCGTGGTCTCGCTGACGGCCGCCTTCTGATCATCGGAGGACACCCATGCAGGACCTGCTCTGGATCGCGATCATCATCGGGCTGTTCGCGCTCACCCTTGCCTACGCCCGCCTGTGCGACAACGCGTGAAGGAGGCCCGGCAATGACGCTCGATCTCTGGCTGGCGGCGCTGACCGCGATCGGCCTTCTCGTCTATCTCGTGGCGGTGCTGATCCGCCCCGAACGCTTCTGAGGGGAGGCGATCCATGACAATCCAGGGCTGGTTCCTGATTCTTCTTTTCGTCGGCATCCTGCTGGCGCTCACCAAGCCCGTCGGGCTGTGGCTCCACGCGCTCTACGAGGGCAGGCGGACGCCGTTGCACGTTGTGCTCGGTCCGGTCGAGCGCGGCTTCTACAAGCTGTCGGGCATCGATCCGAACGCCGAGCAGAGCTGGCGCCGCTATGCGATCCACATGCTGCTGTTCAACGTGGCATTGCTGATCCTGACCTACGCCGTTCTCCGCCTTCAAGGCGTGCTACCCGGCAACCCGCAGGGCCTGGCCGGCCTGTCGCCTGACCTCGCGTTCAACACCGCGGTCAGCTTCACGACCAACACCAACTGGCAGAGCTACGGTGGTGAGAGCACCATGTCGAACCTCAGCCAGATGCTGGGGCTGACCATCCACAACTTCCTGTCGGCCGCGACCGGCATCGCGCTGGCGTTTGCACTGTTTCGCGGGTTTGCGCGGCGCGAGGCGAAGGCGATCGGCAATTTCTGGGCGGACGTGACCCGGATCACGCTCTACCTGCTGCTGCCGATCTGCATCGTCTACACGGTGTTCCTGATCGCGTCGGGCGTGCCGCAGACGATGGCCGGCGCCATCAATGTGAACACGCTGGAGGGTGTCCGCCAGTCGATCCTGCTGGGACCGGTCGCGAGCCAGGAAGCGATCAAGATGCTCGGCACCAATGGTGGCGGCTTCTTCAACGCCAACAGCGCGCACCCGTTTGAGAACCCAACCGCGCTCACCAACCTGATCCAGATGCTGTCGATCTTCGTCATCGGCTTCGGCCTGACGTGGACCTTCGGCAAGGCGGTCGGCAACACCCGCCAGGGCTGGGCGATCCTGTCGGCGATGGTAATCCTGTTCCTCGCCGGCGTCACCGTCACCTACTGGCAGGAAGCCGCGGGCAACCCGATCCTGCATCAGCTCGGCGTCGCAGGCGGCAATATGGAGGGCAAGGAAGTTCGCTTCGGCATCGCCGCCAGCGCGCTGTTCTCGGTCGTCACCACCGCCGCCTCGTGCGGTGCGGTCAACAGCATGCACGACAGCTTCACGGCACTCGGTGGCATGATCCCGTTGTTCAACATCCAGCTGGGTGAGGTCGTCATCGGCGGCGTGGGCGCGGGCATCTACGGCTTCCTGCTTTTCGCCATCCTCGCGGTGTTCGTCGCCGGGCTGATGGTCGGTCGCACGCCCGAGTACGTCGGCAAGAAGATCGAGAGCCGTGAGGTCAAGCTCGCGGTGCTGGCGATCGCGGTGCTGCCGCTCGTCATCCTCGGCTTCACGTCGCTGTCGTCGGTGCTGCAACAGGGGCTGGCTGGGCCGCTCAACAAAGGGCCGCATGGCTTCTCGGAGATCCTCTACGCCTTCACCAGTGCAGTCGGGAACAACGGTTCGGCCTTCGCGGGTCTGACCGCCAACACGCCGTACTATAACGGCCTGCTGGGCGTCGCTATGTGGTTCGGGCGTTTCTTCGTCATCGTGCCGATGCTGGCGATCGCCGGCAGCTTGGCGGCAAAGAAGTACACGCCTGAGAGCGCGGGATCGTTCCCGACCACCGGCGGCCTGTGGGTCGGCCTGCTCGTCGGCATCGTGCTGATCCTGGGCGGTCTCACCTTCCTTCCGAGCCTCGCGCTCGGTCCCATCGCCGATCATCTCGCGATGATCCGCGGCCAGCTGTTCTGATCGGGGGCCATCATGGCAAAAGCCCAATCCAAAAGCCTGTTCACCGCCGACCTGGTCGTGCCGGCGATCAAGGCATCGTTCCTGAAGCTCAACCCACGCGAGTTGGTCCGCAACCCGGTTATGTTCGTGACCGCGGCAGTGGCCGCGCTGATGACGATCCTGCTCGTCATCGGTCATGACGACCTGACGTTCGCCTTCAAGGCACAGCTGGCCGTCTGGCTGTGGCTGACTGTGCTGTTCGGCACCTTCGCCGAAGCGCTGGCCGAGGGCCGCGGCAAGGCGCAGGCGGCCAGCTTGCGCGCGACAAAGGCCGAGCTGGTCGCCAAGCGGCTGAAGGGCGACGGACGTCAGTTTGACAACGTGCCCGCCAGCCAGCTCAAGGTCGGCGACATCGTGCTGGTCGAGACGAACGACCTGATCCCGTCGGACGGTGAAGTCGTCTCGGGTGTCGCGAGCGTCAACGAGGCGGCGATCACCGGCGAGAGCGCCCCGGTGATCCGCGAGGCGGGCGGCGACCGGTCGGCAGTGACCGCGGGCACGCGAGTGATTTCGGACGAAATCCGCGTCAAGGTGACCGTGGAGCCGGGCAAGGGCTTCCTCGACCGCATGATCGCGCTGGTCGAGGGCGCCGAGCGGCAGAAGACGCCGAACGAGGTCGCGCTGACGATCCTGCTCGTCGGATTGACGATCATCTTCCTGATCGCTGTCGGCACCATTCCGGGCTTCGCCAGCTATGCGGGCGGGTCGATCCCGGTCGCGATCCTCGCGGCGTTGCTCATCACGCTGATCCCGACGACGATCGCAGCACTGCTGTCGGCGATCGGCATCGCGGGCATGGATCGTCTCGTCCGCTTCAACGTGCTGGCCAAGTCGGGCCGTGCGGTCGAGGCGGCGGGTGACGTCGACGTGCTGCTGCTCGACAAGACCGGCACGATCACTATCGGCGACCGGCAGGCGAGCGAGTTCCGCAGCGTGGGTGGCACCAGCGATGCAGAGCTCGCGGAGGCCGCGCTGCTCGCCAGCCTGGCCGACGAAACACCCGAGGGCCGCTCGATCGTCGTGCTCGCACGCGATAAGTTCAACCTGCAGCGGCCGATGCCGGAGGGGGCGGAAATTATCCCGTTCACCGCGCAGACACGTGTGTCGGGTGTCCGCTTCGGTGACACGCTGATCCAGAAGGGTGCGGTGGACTCGATCCTGAAAGCGAACGAAGGATCAGGCACAACCGCGGCGGCGACCGAACTGCGCCGCATCACCGACGAGATCGCGCGCGCCGGCGGCACGCCGCTGGCGGTCGCGAAGGACGGGCGGCTGCTCGGCGCGATCTTCCTGAAGGACGTCGTCAAGGCCGGCATCCGCGAGCGCTTCGGTGAGTTGCGGACGATGGGTATCCGCACGGTGATGATCACCGGCGACAACCCGCTGACCGCCGCGGCGATCGCAGCCGAAGCGGGCGTCGACGACTTCCTCGCGCAGGCGACGCCAGAGGACAAGCTGGAGCTGATCCGCAAGGAGCAGACCGGCGGCAAGCTGGTGGCGATGTGCGGTGATGGTACCAACGACGCGCCCGCGCTCGCGCAGGCCGATGTCGGCGTGGCGATGAACACCGGCACGCAGGCGGCGCGCGAGGCGGGCAACATGGTCGACCTCGACAGCGATCCGACCAAGCTGATCGAGGTCGTCGGGCTCGGCAAGCAGCTGCTGATGACCCGCGGAGCGCTAACGACCTTCTCGGTCGCCAACGACGTCGCGAAATACTTCGCGATTATTCCGGCGATGTTCGTTGCGTTGTACCCGGGCTTGGGGGTGCTGAACGTCATGGGGCTGGCGACGCCGCAATCGGCCATCCTCAGCGCGATTATCTTCAACGCAATCATCATCCCGCTGCTGGTGCCGCTGGCGCTCAAGGGCGTGGCGTACAAGCCGATGGCGGCCGGGCCGCTGCTGGCGCGCAACCTCGCCATCTACGGCCTCGGCGGCCTGCTCGCCCCGTTCATCGGCATCAAGATCATCGACCTCGTGGTCGGCGGTCTGGGCCTCGCGTAAGGATCAAGACAATGGGCAAGGACTTTTCCTCCGCGCTGCGCCCCGCGATCGTCATGACGATCCTGTTCGCAGTCCTTCTAGGCCTCGCATACCCGCTGGCCATGACCGGTATCGGTCAGGCACTCTTCCCGACCCAGGCGAACGGCAGCCTGGTTCGGGACGCCAGCGGCAAGGTCATCGGATCGACGATAGTCGGTCAGGCTTTCGTTGCAGATCGTTACTTCCAGACCCGCCCGTCTGCCGCCGGCAAGGGCTATGACGGGCTTGCCTCGTCGGGCTCGAACCTCGGCCCGACCGCGCAGGCGCTGGTCGACCGGGTGAAGCCCGATGTCGCCAAGCGTCAGGGCGAAGGCATGACCGGACCGTTGCCGGCGGATCTCGTCACCGCGAGCGGCTCGGGCCTCGACCCCGATCTGTCGCCGGCAGCAGCGCTGGCACAGTCCGCGCGCATCGCACGGGTTCGCGGGCTGCCCGTTGAGCGCGTTCGTGGCCTCGTAGCCGCGAATACCGAGACTTCGCTGCTCGGTGACCCGCACGTCAACGTACTGGCGCTCAACCGCGCCCTCGACGCCGCGGCGCCCACGCGCTGATGCCGGCGGGATCAGGAGCAGAAGCGGGCCGCCCCGATCCCGACGCCCTCCTGCGCGCAGCCGCGCAGGAGGGCAGAGGCCGCCTCAAGATCTTCCTCGGTGCCGCACCCGGCGTCGGCAAGACCTACGAGATGCTGTCGGAGGGCGCGGCGCGGAAGCGTGACGGTGTCGATGTCGTCATCGGCGTGGTCGAAACCCACGGCCGTGCCGAGACCGAAGCTCTTATCCGCGGACATGAGATCATCCAGCGTCGTGATGTGCCCTATGAGGGGCGTACGCTACGCGAGATGGATATCGACGCCATCCTCGCCCGCCGGCCACGGCTCGCGCTCGTCGACGAGCTGGCCCACACCAATGCACCCGGCAGCCGCCACCCGAAGCGGTATCAGGACGTCGAGGAACTGCTGGCGGCGGGGATCGATGTTTACTCGACCGTCAACATCCAGCACGTCGAGAGCCTGAACGACATCGTCGCCAGCTTCACGCGCGTGCGCGTTCGCGAAACAGTGCCCGACAGTATTCTCGAGATGGCGGAGATCGAGGTCGTCGACATTCCGCCCGACGAGCTCATCGATCGGCTGAAGGCTGGCAAGGTCTATCTTCCTGCCGAGGCGACCCGCGCGCTCGGCCATTTCTTCTCCAAATCGAACTTGTCGGCCTTGCGTGAACTGGCGCTGCGCCGCGCCGCGCAGGCGGTGGATGCGCGGATGCTGGACGACGTGCGCGCGCTGGGTCTCGGCGGCACCTGGGCGGGAAGCGACCGTATCGTCGTGGCGATCAGCGAGTTGCCGGGATGCGACGCCCTGGTGCGCGCCGCCAAGCGGGTTGCCGATGGCCTTCGTGGCCCATGGACTGCCGTCTTCATCGAAACGCCGCGTGCAGCCCATTTCACCGACGAGCAGCATGCCCGGGTTGCCGCGACGATGACGCTGGCCACGCAACTGGGAGGCGCCGTAGCAACCGTCCCGGCCGAAAATGTCGTGACCGGCATTCAGTCGGTGCTGGTCGATCTGCGCGCCACGCAGCTGGTGCTCGGCAAATCGAACCGATCTCGCTGGTTTGAACTCTGGCATGGGTCCGTGGTCGACAAGCTGGTCCGTGACACTCCCGACGTCACGGTACACGTCCTGCCGATGCCGGCTTCCACACCCGCAAGGCAGCGCGTTCGACGACGATCAGGAGGCTGGGGCACCCCGGCAGGGTATGCGATAACGACCGCGATGGTAGCAGCCGTGACCGGGCTCGCGACCGCTCTGTTTCAGATATTGAACCTCGGCAACGTGGCGTTGCTCTACCTGCTGCCGGTCATGGCCGCGGCGAGCTTCTTCGGGCTGCGCACCGGGCTCTACGCCGGTATCGCCTCAACCCTTGCCTACAATTTCTTCTTCCTGCCGCCGACCGGGACGCTGACGATCAGCAATCCCGAGAACCTCGTTTCGGTCTTCGTTCTGCTCGGCATCGCGATCGCGACCAGTCAGTTGACGGCACGGGTAAGAGCGCAGGCAGATCTAGCCACCACCAGCGCGCGTACCAACGCCACCCTGGCAGGGTTCCTGCGCCAGATTGCCGGCGTCAACGATCTCGACATTGCCGCACAAATGATCTGCGACGATGTCCGTCGCCTGCTCGACGTCCAGGTCGTATTGCTCGGACGGACGGACGGCTCCGAACTCGAAATCCTCGCCGCCAGCGACCCCGCCTATCGTCTCGACACGATGGACAATGCCGCCGCCAGCTGGGCGTTCGATACCGGCAGCCCGGCCGGCAAGGGTTCCGGCACGCTTGCCGCGTCGGAGTGGCTGTTCCAGCCCATGAAGGCAGGTGAGCGCGTGCTCGGCGTGCTGGGTGTCGCGAGCGAAAAGGCTGGCAGTCCGGTTCGGGCCGATCAGTTGCCGCTCCTTAGCAGCCTGATCGACCAGTCGGCTTTGGTGCTCGAACGCCTCCGCCTGCAGACCGAAATGCGCGACGTCGATGTGGTTCGCACCCGCGATCGTCTGCGCGCCGCCTTGCTCTCGTCGGTCAGCCATGACCTGCGCACCCCCCTGACAGCCGTGATCGCGGCCGCGGCGCAGCTGCATCACGGCGCCACGCCCGAGTTGATCGGTACGATCGAGAGCGAAGCGCAGCGGCTCAATCGGTTCGTTGCCAATCTGCTCGACATGGCGCGTGTCGAAGCAGGCGCGCTGAAGCTGAACGTCGAGGCGATCGACCTGAGCGACGCGGTGACGAGTGCCGCGCACGATGCCCGACGCGCGCTGGAGGGACATGGTGTGCGCCTCGATGTTCCACCCGACCTGCCGCTGGTGCGCGCCGATCCGCAACTGCTGCACCATTGCCTCCTGAACCTGCTCGACAATGCGGGCCGCTATGGCGAGCCGGGAACAGAGGTGGTCATCGAAGGCCGCAACCGCTTCGGCGAGCTACGGCTCGCCGTGCTCGACCACGGTCCCGGCCTCCCGCCCGGTCGTGAGAGCGAGGTGTTCGAGACCTTCAAGCGCCTTGAGGGGTCCGACCGCGCGATCGGCGGTACCGGGCTGGGTCTGGCCATCGTCAAGGCATTTGCCGAGGCGATGGGCATGATCGTCGAGGCAACCAACCGGCCGGACGGTAGCGGCGCCGCCTTCGCGCTGGTCTTTCCACCTGCCCTCATCGTCCGCGAAATTACGACCGAAAGTGCCTCCTGACATGCCAGCCAAAATTCTCGTTGTCGATGACGATGCGGCGATCCGTCGCCTGCTGCGCAGCACGCTGATCCGGGCGGACTATGCCGTCGTCGAGGCGGAAGATGCCAAGGGCGCGCTTCGCCAGGCTGCCGTCGAACATCCCAGCGCGGTCCTTCTGGACCTAGGCCTCCCCGACCGTGACGGCCTGACCATCATCCCGCAGCTTCGCGCCCATGGCGACATCGTCATCCTTGTGGTGTCGGCCAGGGACGCGGTCGACGAGAAGGTCACAGCGCTTGATCTCGGCGCCGACGATTTCGTGACCAAGCCATTCGACACGGAAGAGCTGCTTGCCCGCCTGCGTGTCGCCTTACGTCATCAGGGACTGTCGGAGACGACGCAGAAGATCGTGCGTCGGGGAGACCTGAGCATTGATCTCGACCGACGGATTGTCTGCCGCAATGGGGAAGAGCTCCACCTTACGCGAAAGGAGCACGAGGTACTGGGTGTACTGGCGCGCCATATCGGACGCGTGGTGACCCACGAACGCGTGCTCGCCGCGTGCTGGGGAGCGGAGGAAGAGCCGCGTGTCGAATACCTGCGGATCGTCATCCGCAATCTGCGCCAGAAGCTGGAGGCACCGGGCCCGGTCGGCAGCGTCATCGCCAACGAGCTGGGCGTTGGCTACCGGCTCCGATCCGACCACTGATCGCCGGACGGTTGGCGCAGAGGTCGCGTTATTCTAGACGGCCGGCATGCTGTCGATCGCAACCTATGCGGTAGCTGCCCTGGCCGAGATCGCCGGGTGCTTCGCGTTTTGGGCGTGGTTCCGTATGAACCGGTCACCTCTGTGGCTCGTCCCCGGCGTTCTCTCGCTGATGCTGTTCGCCTACCTCCTCACGCGCGTGGACAGCGCGGCGGCAGGCCGGGCCTATGCCGCCTATGGCGGAATTTACATCGCGGCGGCTGTGCTCTGGCTATGGTGCGCCGAGGGTGTTCGCCCGGACCGTTGGGACATTGCCGGCATGATGCTTTGCCTCCTGGGCACAGCCGTGATCTTCTTCGGGCCGCACCGCGCCTGACGGATTGTGCTGCGGCGGGGCTGTCAGAAAGGCAGCACTATGCGGGCGCTATGTAATTAGCTGGAATCGATCTCGAAATGCTATGTCGAGGGCGATAATTGGATTGCCACATCGAGGGTTGTGGCATGGTAGCGTGGCATCGGTCGCGGCGCGCCGACATCGTTCTGCGCGCCACGGGACTTCTTCTTTGCTGGGTAAGCTACACCGCAATTTCGCGGCTCGTCGCCATGCACGTGCCGCCACAGAAAGCTGGCGTCCTTGCCTACGGGATCGCGGCGGTCGGCTTCATGGCCGCGAGTGCCGGCAGCGCACTGACCATCCTGGGTCATCATCTTTTCGATGAAATCGAGGTGAGCGCCCGCTGGCGGGGGCGCCCAGACCTGAACGTCTTTTCTCCGTCAAAAGGTAGCATCGCGATGGACATCCCGGAACCGGCCATGCTGGTCGTAGGCCGTGACATTGATGGTGACTGGACCGTTCGTGAGAGCGCCGGAATGCTCCTCGGGCGCTTCTCATCGGCACAGGCAGCACAGCGTTTTGCCGAAGCGGAGCGGCGTGGACGAACATCGATTGCAGTTGCGACGTCGGCGGGGGTACCGCAACGGATCGAGGGACGGCTGAGCCTCGTCAGCGATCGGACGCTGAAAAGCAGCGTGTCTCGTGGGTAAGCTCCCACCGCGGTTGCTTGGTGTCGTGCTGCTTGGATGTTCCGGCGGATCGACGTTGGTCCATCGCAGCGTGTACGAGGCGGCGCGTCATGGTCCCGCACAGGCCGCCGAGTTCGGCCTTGCCCTGTTGACGTTCATCCTCGCCAGCACTGGCATGCTGCTTCTTGTCCACGGGGCCAAGCTGTTCAAGCCGGCGCCTTCTCGCCTCCGCAGTGCCGAGCAGCGTGTCCGAACCGCGTTTCGCTCGCGCCTGGAGGCGCCCATCACGCCACAGGGCCGGGCGTTCGATACGCGCCATGGCGCTTCGATGATGCAGGCGCGTCACCGCATGGGTCTGTCGCGGGGTGCACGATTGATCGCCGAATCCGATGCCCAAAATTCCGAACGAACCCTGATCGATTGGACATCGGCTCCTCGGCGCTGATCAGGACACTCATGCCTGTCATTGCCGCCTATCTGTACCGCCATGGTCGTCGTGTTCGTGAGATCGCGATCGACGAACGGGTGGATTGCCCCTCCGATCGCTCGGAGTTCGTCTGGATCGGACTGACCGATCCGTGTGCGGACGAGATCGACACGCTGCAGCGCCTCTACAACCTCCACCCGCTGGCGGTTGAGGACGCGCTGAAGGACGGGCAGCTGCCGAAGGTCGACGTCTACGGCGATCAGCTGTTCGTCATCGGCCGGACCGCCCATCTGTGCGACGGGCACATCGTCTACGGGCAGACGGCCGCCTTCCTCGGGCACAGCCATATCATCACCGTACGGCAGGGCTCGACAAGGTCCTACAAGCCGCTGCGCGAGCATCTGGAGGCCGCACCGGACCTGCTGGGTAAGGGCGGCGACTATGTCCTCCACGCCATCCTCGACTTCATCGTCGACGGCTATCTGCCGCTGATGACTGCCCTTGAGGAGGAAGTCGCGAGCATGGAGCAGCGAATGCTCGACACCTTCCTTGATCGCGCCGAGATCGCCCGCATTTTTTCGCTGCGACGTGAGCTGATGCGCTTCGATCGCATTCTGGTTCCGATGGAGGAGGTTGCCCGCAAGCTGTCCAAGAACGAACTTCCGTGCGTCGATGCCGAAGCTCGACTGTACTTCCGCGACGTGCTGGATCACGTTCGCAGGGTGGAGACAATGGCGAGCGGTTTGCGCGATCTGCTGTCATCGGTGTTCGAGTTCAGCAATCTCATTGAGCAGCAGCGCACCGGCGCGATCACGCGCCAGCTTGCGGCCTGGGCAGCGATCCTGGCCGTGCCGACTGCCATCGCCGGCATCTACGGGATGAACTTCGAACATATGCCCGAGCTGCGGAGCCCCTACGGTTATCCCATAACTATCGGCGTGATCCTGACGATCTGTTCGGCGCTGTACTGGCGCTTCCGCAAGGCGCGTTGGTTGTAGATCACTTGCCCGCCGACCCGAATGCGACGAGCCGTTATCAGGCCTACGCGCGCACTATGCACTTTCCCGGAATCGATCTCGAAACACTATGCGGGGCCTAGTACCTCGGACAAGCGGGCGCTGGACGCTCGATTATCGAAGGTTTGAAAGGCGATATGTCGTCCGAACCCAATCCGGAGCCCGACGAACGCGGGACGATCATCTACGTCGGTCAGGACAAGGCGGGCCACTGGCTCGTGCAGGATAGCGGTCGAAAGATGGAGGGCCGGTTCGTCTCACGTGGCGCAGCGCTCAGCTTCGCCGAAGCGGAGCGTCAAATCTACCACGCGAGCCTCGAGATCGTCTCGGCACCGCTGGTTCCGCTCATCTCCTTCGAGCCGGTGAGCCCGGCCGAGCACGCGCTACGCTGCGCCGCCTGAGGATCATCCCATGACACCGAAACTGAAGCCGTTCGTCACGGCTGATCGTCTGTCGTCCACCTCGATGGTTACCCCGTCCACGATTCTAGGCAGCCGTGCCGCGCACAATGATGCGCGCTGGACTGACATCTGCGGCGCGCTTGCTGCTCTGCGCGAGCGAGGGCGCCATTCCGTCCGCATCGTCGACGCCGACTGCGCCTGCGGCACCTTGCTTATCGAGGCCGTGCGTCACGCCAGGGCGCTCGGCTTCACAGCGATCGAGGGCCGCGGCATCGATGGCTCACCGGCGATGATCGGGCGGGCGCGTGCAGCAGCTGCACGTCTGCACGAACCGGCGATCGGGCTCACCTTTGAGGTGGCGGATATGGTCGAGGCGCTGGCGGGCGAGGCTGATTTCCCGGCAGACATCGTTCTGTGGCACGGTGGTCGCGCAGGCGACGACCGGCCGGGCGTGCGGGCAAGCCTCGTCAATGCCGGCGACCTGCTCATCGTCGACCGCGATCGCCCGCGTGATCGGGCACGGGCAGCATGACCCGTCGCGACTTGCAATGGAAAGCCGGCGGCTTCGCGCTGCTGGCATCCTCCTGTGCGATGTGCCTGGCACTCGACGGCTCCCCGGCGATGATCGTCTTCTTCCCGCTCGCCCTGCTCGGCTTGCCGCTGATGATCCATGGCAAGCGGGTCGGTCAGCTGCTCCGCGCCGAGCGGCGCGGGCACAGCCACACCGCCGACGTCGTCCATGCTGCCCGCGTGCGTCGCCGCGGGCAGGCCGACGACGGCTTTGGACACTGACACGCAAGGTCTCCTTACATGAGCTTCTTCGACTATCGTGACGGCGTGCTGTGCGCAGAGGGCGTCGCGCTGCCCGTTATCGCCGATGCGGTCGGCACGCCCGTTCACGTCTATTCGGCGGGGGCGCTCCGCCATGCCGCCAACGCATTTATGTCTGCCCTGCGGGGGCTGCCGTCCGCCCGCTTCGCCTTTGCGGTCAAGGCCAACCCCAACGGCGCAGTCCTCCGGCTGCTCGCTGAGTGTGGCTATGGGGCCGACATCGTGTCGGGGGGCGAGCTACGCCGCGCCTTAGACGCAGGGATCGCGCCTGCGGATGTGGTCTTCTCAGGCGTCGGTAAGACCGATCAAGAACTGATCGACGCGCTGGAGGCCGGCATCGGCCAGTTCAACCTTGAGCTGGAGGAAGAGGGTCGTGTTCTGGCGCAGTTGGCGCGGCGACGCGGCATGCGTGCGCCAGCGGTGCTGCGCGTGAACCCCGATGTCGATGGCGGAACGCATGCCAAGATCACGACCGGCAGGCGAACAAGCAAATTCGGTGTCGATATCGCGGGCGCGTCGGACATGTACGATCGGCTGGCGCAACTCGACGGCCTCGATCTGCAAGGGGTCGCGCTTCATATCGGTAGTCAGATCAGCGATCTGGAACCGCTGGAGGCCGCGTACCGCCGGATCGGCGCGCTTGTTCTTGACCTTCGCGCACGCGGGCACACGATCACCCGGGTCGATCTGGGTGGTGGGCTCGGCATTGCATATCGGCCTGAAGATGTGATGCCGTCGCTCGCCGCCTATGCGGCGATGGTTGCGCGTGTGACGCGCGACTGGAACGTCAGCCTCACGTTCGAACCCGGTCGCATCATCACCGGTCTTGCCGGCGTGCTGCTGACACGGGTGATTTGGGTGAAGCCCGGCCTGAGCCACCCGTTCGTCATCGTCGATGCCGCGATGAACGATCTGGCACGTCCCGCGCTTTACGACGCATATCACCGCTTCGCGGCCGTCCGCCCGGATGGGACTACGATGGTTGCCAACATCGCCGGGCCCGTCTGCGAAACTGGTGACATGTTCGGCACCGATCGGACGATCGATCACGTGGCGCGAGGGGATCTGGCCGTCTTCCACGCAACCGGCGCGTACGGAGCGGCGATGGCCTCAAGCTACAATTCTCGCCCGATCAGCCCACAGGTGATGGTCGATGGGGACAGGTTTGAACTGGTCGGTGATCGTACCTTGCCGTTCGATACGCCGGCTCCATTGGGTTGCAAGCCTCGGACTGCTGGCAGCGTTTTCGATGCTGAGCTGACACAAGCGGCTTAAGGCCGTCATCTGTTCCTGGAATCGATCGGATTTCGGGAAAAGCAGCTAGACCGATGATCGCGAGTAGCCGGTAGGCATCAGCCGCTCCACGATGTTCAAGGCCGTCCAATCGGCACAGGACGCCGCCCATTCCGCTATCTCGATCTTTCCCCGCGCACGGGTGGACGCGGCAAGCGCCGCCTGCCGCGTTAGGGCATATGCAGCGATCCGCGACACGGTACATTCCGCATGTCCGTAGGCTGCTGCAAACACACCTAGGCGACGCACCTGCTCGGCAGGAGCATGATCGTCGTTACCTAGATCGAGCCAAGTGAAGGCAGAGTAGCCCAAATCCTACAGCCTCTCTCCCGGCTGTACGGTATCGAAGTCGATCATCGCCGCTGGCATGTCGTCCACGAAGACGGTGTTCGTCGGAGTCCAATCGTTATGGCAGGCTACCTCGAACCCGGCCGCCTGGATCGCCGGCATGTCGGCCGTCGCGTCGTGGAAGCCACGAAGCAGGTTCGCGGCTGCTGCCAGTTGATCGTCTGAGTATGCCCCCAGATCAGAGGGCACGACGCCGGGAATGAACGATAGAACCTCGCGCCCGGCATCATCTATGCCTCGAAAGCGGGGAGCATGGCGGAAGCCGATTTTTTCAAGGTGAAGCAGGCAAGCATGGCCAAACCCCGCGTCACGCATGATCGGACGCCGCATCGTATTGCCGATCCGAACCACGCCGCTTGTGCTGCGACCGCCTAAGAGGGGCTGACCATCCATCCTCCCAGCCTATTAGGACCAGCGTCCTGAGGCTTCCCGCAAAGGAACGACGGGCGGGACGGCCAAGGCCGTCCTATTGGGATCGAATAACGGGAACGGAAAAGGCGTCTCGAAACTCGTCTGCAGGGGAAATCGGGACAGATGCGATGGCAATTGACATCGCATGTTGAGCATGGCTGATTAAGCGCATGGGGACTGCGATCTCCCCACGAGGCGTCAGCTAGAGAATCGCGTCCAGCACGAACACGCAAGGGACGCGTCATGCCTGCTCCAAACGCCATCACACCGGATAAACTCGCCCGCTTGGTCGCATCTGCCAGCTCGCCTCGTATCGTCGATCTGCGCGACGGACCGACAGAAGCGATTCCGGGATCACTGTTCCCAGCTCACCCCGATCCGATCCGATGGGGATATGCCGCCGGGTCAACCGCCGCACTAGTGGACGCCGATGGCAGCGGGCCGGCGGTTGCCGCGGCGGCTATTCTTCGAAGTGAGGGTGTCGCGGCCGAAGTGCTGGAAGGCGGATTTACCGCATGGGCGGCAAGCGCGCTGCCTACGATTTCCCTGACCCATCTCCCACCGCGGCATGACGACGGCCGCACATGGTGGGTCACGCGGGCGCGACCCAAGGTCGACCGCATCGCCTGCCCCTGGCTGATCCGACGCTTCGTTGATCCGGAGGCACGCTTCCTGTTCGTGGCGCCCGGCGAAGTGCTGACCGTCGCCACGCAGCAGCAGGCCGAGCCGTTCGACGTCGCGGACGAAGGCGTTTTCTGGAGCCATCGTGGCGAGCGTTGCACCTTCGACGTGATGGTCGAAGCCTTTGGGCTGGACACGCATGAACCGCTGGTCCGTCTCGCTACGATCGTGCGCGGTGCCGATACCGATCGCCTGGACCTGGTGCCAGAGGCGGCAGGACTCCTTGCCATCTCACTCGGGCTATCGCGCATTCACAGCGACGATCACGTCCAGCTCGAAGCCGGCATGGCAGTGTATGACGCGCTCTATCGCTGGTGCCGCGACGCGCAGGGCGAAAAGCACAACTGGTCCTCGCATCAGCCGGCGCGCGCTAAGGTGTCGGCATGACTGCCGTGACGGCGGAAGCCGCTACCCCGGTGCGCCCCGAGCCGGTCACGCTCGGTCAAGCCTTCTGGGTCTGGCTGCGGATTGCGATGCTTTCGTTCGGTGGTCCGGCCGGGCAGATCGCGGTGATGCACCGCATCCTCGTCGACGAAAAACGTTGGATCGGCGAGCAACGGTTCCTCCACGCCCTCAACTACTGCATGTTGCTGCCCGGGCCGGAGGCGCAGCAGCTCGCCACCTACATCGGTTGGCTGATGCACCGCACGAAGGGCGGCATCGTCGCGGGCGTGCTGTTCGTCATACCCGGCGCGGTTGCAATCATGGCGCTGAGTTGGGTCTATGTCCTCTATGGTCGCGTCGGTATCGTCTCAGCGTTGTTCTTCGGCCTCAAGTGCGCCGTGTTGGCCGTCGTGCTTCAGGCGGTGGTGCGGATCGGCGGCCGAGCGCTCAAGTCGACACCGGCAAGGGCGCTTGCGGCGCTGGCGTTCGTCCTGATCTTCTTCGTCGGTGCACCATTCCCGCTAATCGTGCTGGGCGCCGGCATTATCGGATGGTGGTCCACCCGGCAGGGCAGCACGGCCTTCAGGGGCGGCGGGCACGGCGCATCCAAGGGCGCGGTCGTAGCCGACGCGGACACTCTGCTCGGGGAGGAGCTGCCAGCCCATGCGCGGCCGACCTGGGCTGAGACGATCCGCACGGCGCTGGTGTGGCTGGCTCTCTGGCTCGTCCCGGTCGCGGCGCTGCTGATCGCGCTCGGGGCCGATGACGTATTCAGCCGCATCGCGACCTTCTTCTCGACGATGGCGATGGTGACGTTCGGGGGCGCCTATGCCGTCCTCGCCTATGTCGCGCAGCAGGCCGTCGAGAATTATGGCTGGCTGGGGCCGAAGGAGATGCTGGATGGCCTCGGTATGGCGGAGACGACGCCCGGCCCGCTCATCATGGTCCTGCAATTCGTCGGCTTCCTCGGCGCCTATCGCGATCCCGGCGGGCTGTCGCCGCTGGTGGCCGGCACGCTTGGCGGTCTGCTCGCGACATGGGTAACGTTCGTGCCATGCTTCCTGTGGATCTTCCTCGGGGCACCCTTCATCGAGCGGCTTCGCGGCAATGCCGCAGTCGCCGGCGCGCTCTCCGCCATCACCGCGGCGGTCGTGGGCGTCGTCCTTAATCTTGCGGTGTGGTTCGCGCTGCACACACTGTTCCGCGAGACGACGATGGTCGCAGCGGGGCCGTTCCGCTTCGATGCGCCGGTGCTGACCAGCATCGATCCCGCCGCCTTTGTCCTGTCGCTGGGGGCCGCCTACGCGATCTTTATGACGCGGGCGGGGGTCATCACGACCCTTTTAGCAACGTCAGCCGCGGGCCTGGCACTTTATGCGCTTGGGGCAATCCAATGATGAACGGAGAGAAATCGATGGATACGATCGATCGTCGCTCGGCGCTGGGTTTGGGTATCGCAGCGGGTGCCGTCTCGTTGAGCGGGCCTGCTGTCGCGCAAGGCCCCGCCACTCCGTCGCCAGCCTTCACACCCCGGCCGCTGCCGTTCGATGCAGGCACGCTACCTGGCCTGTCCGCCAAACTGCTGACCAGCCACCACGACAACAACTATGTCGGTGCGGTCAAACGCCTGGGAGCGATCAAGGCCGAGTTTGCTAAGCTCGATCCGCTGTCGGCACCGGGCTTTACGCTGAATGGGCTGAAGCGCGAGGAGCTGATCGCGTGGAACTCGATGATCCTCCACGAAATCTATTTCGCCGGGCTGGGAGGCGCTTCGCGGCCCGGTGCCCGTCTCGCGCAGGCGATCGAACGCGACTTCGGCAGTCATGCACGCTGGGCGGCCGAATTTACCGGCATGGGCAAGGCTCTGGCGGGCGGATCGGGTTGGGTATTGCTCGCCTGGAGCGAACGCGACGGGCGCCTGACCAACCAATGGGCGGCCGATCATACGATGACGCTGGCAGGGGGAACACCGCTCCTAGCGCTCGACATGTACGAACACGCCTATGCGATCGACTATGGCGCGAAGGCCGGTGATTACGTCGACACATACATGAAGGTGCTGAGCTGGGATGCCGCCAGTCGCCGGTTCGAGCGACTGGCGGCACCGATCTAGGCAAGGGCTGGTTCGGCCACCTTGCGGCGTCGCTGAAAACGCGACGCCCATGCGGTGATCGCCGGCAGTACCAGCAGCGTCAGCGCGGTCGACGTGATGAGGCCACCAATGACGACCGTGGCAAGCGGGCGCTGCACCTCCGCACCCGTGCCGGTGGCAAGCGCCATCGGTACGAAGCCGAGCGACGCCACCAGCGCCGTCATCAGAACAGGACGAACCCGCTCCATTGCACCATCGGCAATGGCGCGGTCGTCGTCCTCGCCTTCCTCGCGATGCTTTCGGATCGCGCCCATCATGACGAGGCCGTTGAGGACGGCGACGCCCGACAGGGCAATGAACCCGACCGCAGCGGTGATCGAGAAGGGAATGCCGCGCAGCAGAAGGGCGAAGACGCCGCCCGCCAGCGCCATAGGCACCGCCGAGAAGACGATCAGCGCCGGGATGAAGCCGCCAAGCGCCATGTAGAGCAGCGCATAGATCGCGAGGAAGCAGATCGGTACCACCAGCATCAGGCGAAGCCGCGCCGATTGCAGGCTCTCGAAGGTGCCGCCCCAACCGGTATACATGCCGGCAGCAAGCTGCATCGCGTCGATGCGCGCCTCGGCTTCCTTGACGAAGCCGCCAAGGTCGCGGCCGCGCACATTGACCTGCACGGTCATCATGCGTTTGCCGTTCTCGCGGCTGATCTGGTTCAACCCTTGCGTGTAATTGAACCGCGCCACCTCGCGCAGCGGGATCGAGCGCGCGGTCTGTCCCTCGGGCGTCGGCAGCATGACCGGGATCGCGCCCAGCGTATCGATGTCGTCGCGCTGCGCGTCAGGCAGACGCACCACCACCGAGAAGCGTCGATCGCCCTCGAACAACAGCCCGGCCTCCCGGCCGCCCAGGGCAGCCGAGACGGTGTTCGCCACCTCCTCGACCGACAAGCCGAGCCGTCCGGCCGCCTGACGGTCGATCTGCACATCGAAGGTGGGAGCGCCGTCCGTCTGCTCGACGCTGACATCGCCCGCGCCAGGGATGGTGCGCACCGCATTGGCGATCTTCTGGGCCTGTGCGCTCATCGCATCGAGGTCGTCACCATAGAGCTTGATCGCGACATCGGCGCGGACGCCGGCGATCAGCTCGTTGAAGCGCATCTGGATCGGCTGCTGGATTTCGGTCCGGTTGCCGATGACCCCCTTCATCCGCTCCTCGATGCGGGCGATGATATCCTCCTTGCTCTTTACCTCCGCCGGCCATTCGCTTTCCGGCTTGGGTATGACGTAGGTGTCAGACGAGTTGGGCGGCATCGGGTCGGTGCCGAGGTCGGCGTTGCCGTTCTTGGAGAAGACCAGCGCCACTTCCGGCAGCGTCTTCAACGCATCCTCGATCCGCATCTGCATCTGCGTCGACTGGTCGATCGAGGCCGAGGGCACGCGGAAGTTGGTGACGGTGATGTCCTTCTCGTCGAGCTGCGGCATGAACTCCTCGCCGAGGAAGCCGAAGCAGAACACCGCCGCGAGGAACACGCCAGCACCGGCCGCGATGAACGGCAGCGGTCGGGCGATCGCCTTGCCCAGCAGCGGTGCATACCGCTCCTTGAACCAGCGGATCGGCTTCACCTCCGTCTCGCTGACCCGGCCCTTGATAAGGATCGCGATCATCGCCGGCACGAAGGTTAGCGACAGGACGAAGGCACAGGCCAGCGCGATCATCAGCGTCGTCGCCATCGGCGAGAATGTCTTGCCCTCGACGCCTTGGAAGGTGAGCAGCGGCACGAAAACGAGGAAGATGATGAGCTGCCCGAAGACGGTCGGCCGGATCATCTCCTTCGCCGATGCGGCGGTCGTCTCAAGACGCTCCTCCAGAGTCAGCAGGCGGCCCTCGGCGTGCTGACGCTCGGCAAGATGGCGCAGCGCATTCTCGACGATGATGACCGCCCCGTCGACGATCAGGCCGAAGTCGAGCGCGCCAAGGCTCATCAGATTGCCCGACACACCCAGCGCATTCATGCCCGATGCCGTCATCAGCATCGTGATCGGAATGACCGCGGCGGTGATGAGCGCGGCGCGGACGTTGCCGAGCAACAGGAACAGGACGACGATGACGAGCAACGCGCCCTCGATCAGGTTCTTCTCGACGGTCGCGATCGTCGCGTTGACGAGCTTCGAGCGATTATAGACCGGCTCGGCGAACACGTCGGGCGGCAGTGTCCGGTTGATCTGCTCCAGCTTCTCTCCAACCGTGGTCGCGACGATGCGGCTGTTCTCGCCCACCAGCATC
This sequence comes from Sphingomonas sp. DC5200-1, assembly GCF_049897245.1. Taxonomy (NCBI): domain Bacteria; kingdom Pseudomonadati; phylum Pseudomonadota; class Alphaproteobacteria; order Sphingomonadales; family Sphingomonadaceae; genus Sphingomonas; species Sphingomonas sp. DC5200-1. Next base: position 69,156 of record NZ_JAFCVW010000009.1, on the reverse strand, counting down.
AGCACGGTCGAGATGACCGCCTCCGACCCCATGCGGCTGCCCGACCCGGTGCGTACCGCACCGCCGATCGTCACTTGCCCCACGTCTTTGACCCGCACGGGTACACCGTTACGGGTGGCGACGACTGCCTCCTGGATGTCCTCGATCGACTTCAGGCGGGCATCAGCGCGGACCAGGAAGCTTTCGCCGGCGCGGCGCACATAGTTCGAGCCTGCCGAGACGTTCGCCCGCTCCATCGCGTCGGCCAGCTCGGTGATCGAGATGCCGTAGGAAGCGAGCGCATTGAGGTTAGGTTCGATCAGATACTGTTTGACGTAACCGCCGTTGGAATCGACCCCCGCGACGCCCTTCACGTTGCGCATCTGCGGCCGGATGATCCAGTCCTGCACCGTGCGCAGATAGGCAGCCTTGGCGAGTTCGGTGGTCAGCCGCTCGCCCTCCGGTGTCAGATAGCTGCCGTCCGACTGCCAACCCGGCTGACCATCGACCGTCTTCACGCCCTTGCCGTCAGGGTGACGGAAGGCGATCGAGTAGAAGAAGATCTCGCCCAGCCCAGTACTGAGCGGTGCGAGGATGGGCTGCACCCCCGCCGGCAGGCTATCTTTCGCCTGAGCGAGCCGTTCCGTGACCTGCTGACGCGCAAAATAGACGCTGGTCGCGTCGGTGAAGACCGCCGTCACTTGGCTGAAGCCGTTGCGCGAAAACGAGCGCGTCATCTCCAACCCGGGGATGCCCGCCAATGCCGTCTCGACGGGGAACGTCACCTGCTTTTCGACATCGACCGGGCCGAGCGAGGGGACAAAGGTGCTGATCTGCACCTGACGGTTGGTGACGTCCGGCACCGCGTCGATTGGCAGCTTCGTGATCTGCCATGCCCCGAACGCGACGACGACGAGGGTTAGGAAAGCAACCAGCCATCGGAGGCGAACCGACGTCGATAGGATGCGCTCGATCATTCCTCGCCTCCCACGTTCTTTTCGAGTTCGGCCTTGATGAGGAAGGCGTTGGTCGTGGCGATCTGCGTGCCGGCGCTGATACCATCGGCAATGGCGACCATGCCGCCCGAGCGGCTTGCAATGCGGACAGGCTGCGCCCTGAACCCCTGCGGCGTCCGCACGAACACCACCGTCTGATCGCCCAGCGTCTGCACGGCATCCTGCGGGACCATGACGCCACCCTTGGTCGTACCGCCGCTGGCAAGGATACGTGCCTGCACGAGCTGTCCGGGCGCGAGCGTGCTGGTGCCGGCAGTCGGCGTCACTACGATTGTCGCCGTGCGCGACTGCGGATCGACGACGCCCGTTGCGGCACGCACACGGCCTTCGATGGTACGCCCGTCTGTCGTGCTCAACTCAACCCGATCGCCGGTGCGGACCCGCATGGCATCGGCCGGGGGCACGTTGGCAGTAATCTGTAGGCGACGTGGATCGGCAACCCGGAACAGCTCGGTTTCCGCCGCGATATACTGGCCAAGGTTGGCAGCGGCGGTGGTTACGCGACCGGCGATCGGGCTGACGATCGCCACGGAGCGTCCGTCGCCAGTGACGCGCACGGCCCCGGCCGCTGCGCTGGCGCGGCGCGCGTCGGCTTGAGCCACCGCTAGACTGGCCTGTGCGGATTCATAGTCGGCGCGCGGGCTGACGCCCTGCGCGAGCAAAGTCCGTTCGCGCGCGAGCTGGCGCTGGGCGAGCGTTACGCGCGCCGATGCCGATGCGCGGTCGGCCGCGATCTGCGAGGCGTCGCGGCTCTCGACCAGGGCGAGTGTCTGACCTGCCCGGACGGGATCGCCGATCCGCGAAAAGATGCGCGTGATCGTCCCCGGGGCGCGGGCAGTCAGCACCGCTTCGGCGTCTGGAGTAGCCTCGACCGTGGCGGACGCGATGACTGCGGCATCCAGCTCGCCCGAGGCGGTAGGAGCGACGGTGATCTGTGACGTCGCGATGGCTTGCGGCGTGATGACCAGCCTGTCGTTTGACGCTGCCGGTGCGGTCGCTTCTGTCGGAGCCGGTGTCGGAACAGGTGCCTGGGTGAGGCGCGCGACACCGAAACCGAGCGCGGCAGCCGCGACCAGCCCGATGGCGGCCCCGGCATAGAGACGATTTTTCCCGGTCATTGGACCGTTTCTCCAGTGATGCTGAGGCCCGACAGGCGGGCAAGGTTGGCGCGGGCGTCGAGACGCGCGATGTCGGCTTCGAGGATGACACCCCGGGTGGCGCCGAGATTGTGACGGGCGGCAAGCAATTCGATCAGGGGTGCCTTGCCCGCCTCATAGGCGATACGTGCAAGGCGATACGCCTCCTCGGCGGTCCGCATCGTCCGCTGTGCGGCTACCGCGCGCGTATCGGCTGCCTGCACGAGGACGAGAGCGGCCCGCGCGCCGGTCTCCGCTTCGAGCCGCGCCGCTGCGGCGCGGGCTTCGGCTCCCTGAAGATCGGCACGGGCTGCATCGATATTGCCCCGGTTGCGATCGAAGAACGGCAGCGGCACCGATACCCCGGCGACGACGGCGGGGCCGCTGGCGACGCGAAGCTGGCGAACGCCAAGCTGCGCCGTGATGTTGGGAACGGCAAGCCGTTGCTGTACCGTAACGGCTCTTGCAGCTGCCTCCCGTTCCGCTTCCGCGACCTTGACCGTCGTTGCCTGCATCGGATCGACCGGTCCGCTCGACGGTCGCGCGTTCATCCGATCGAGCAGGGATTCCCCAACCCCGGTGAACGTCGTCGGGGAACCTGCCAAGCCTGAAAGCCGCGCGAGCGCCGCTGTCTTCTGGGCACGCGCGACTTCAAGATCGGCTTCGAGGGTCGCGAGTTCGGTTTCCGCCTGAAGCTGGCGCAACCGTGCTTCCTTGCCGGCACCGACAAGGGCGCGAGCGACCTTCAGGTCGGCGGTCGCCTCCTCCACCTCGTCCTCGGCGAGCGCGATCCGGCGATCCGCGACCTCGGCACCCGCATAGGCGCGTGCCAGTTCGGTGGCGAAGAGCAGGCGGCCGTCGCGGTTCCGTGCCTGCGCCGCGGCGATGCCCGCCTCGCCGGCCGCGATCCGTGCGGAACGCTTGCCGCCCAGCTCGATCGGCTGATCGATCTGGAAGGTGGTCTGCTGCTGATTGCGCGCGTTGTTCTGCAAGTCGCCGGCGAAGTTCTCGGCGTAGACGTTGATGAAGGGATTGGGCCGCGCGCGCGCCTGTTCTGCAAGGCCTTGTGCGCGGGCCACGTCCGCATCGAGGGCGGTCACGCGCGGAGCCGTCTGCGCCTGACGCAGGAGCTGAGCGAAGGGTGGTGCCGTCTGCGCACCGGCCGTGCCGATGGGGCACAGCATTACGAGCATACCGGCCAGCGCAAGCCTGCGCTGCCGGCGACTGGGGCCGTTCATGATCTTCTTCCTGCAAAGGTGAGCTTGGTGGCGCGGTTGGCGCCGGTACCGGCTCAGGCTCGTGGAGGTCGAAGAAACTCTGCGGGGTCGATCCCTCCGGGCAGACGAGCGGTGCCGATCATCCATTGCCGGTCGGCAACGAGGATCATCCGCTCGGACGGGAGCGCCCCGTCAAACGCTACCCAATGCCCTGTCGCGTGCGCCAACACATGGATCGGTGCATCGGGATCGGATTTCTCGGGCGTATCGTGGCTATGCTCGATCACTGACGCATGGATCGCATCGTCGTCATGGACGATCGCATTGTGCCACCCCGACAGGCCGATCAGGCCGAGCATGGCGACCAGCGCCAGCACGGCGCCCAGCAGCGCGGATCGAGGATGACGCATAGGCATTCTGCCGAAACTACGCTGACCGCCTGTAACGGACAAGCGCATCACCGGTTCGGCCACTTCGGATGACGGCGATCGATCACGAAAGCATGATCGCCCTTGGCGTGCTCTGCGTGGTGGGGATCGTCGGCGGGTAGATCGGCATGGTCATGCGGAATGACGTCCGGATCATTCGCCGGCCATAGGCGAAGCGCCGCGACGACGCCGATGGCAGACAGCGCCGCCATGCCGACGAAGGCCGCGCTCATGCTGACGCGAGCGCCCAACTGTCCGACGAGCGGATAGCAGATCAGCCAGCACACATGGCTGAGCGCGAACTGCGCCGCGAACAGGGCGGGCCGGTCCTCGGCATTGGCCGATCGGCGAAGAAGTCGTCCGGACGGCGTGACGCTTGCGGAGTAGGCGACGCCCATGACCAGCCAGCCCGCCAGCAAGACGTGCCAATAGGCAGCGCCCGGCGTCATCGTCGCGCTGATCGCGGCGAGCGCCGCGAGCGTGATCGTCAGCACGGCAGCGGCGACGATCATCACCGTGCGATCGGCGATCCTGTCCAATACCCGCGGCAGGGTCAGCGCCGCGGTGATCGAGCCGCCTCCAAAAGCGGCGAGCGTCAGTGCGACATCGCGCTGGCTCAGGCCCAGGCCCTTCACGATGACGACGGTATTGACGATGACCATTGCGCTAGCGGCAGCGGCGCTGAGCGTCAGGGCGAGCAGCCCGCGCAGGCGCGGCGTCCGGAGGTAGATGCGCGTTCCCCGCGTCGTCTTGTCATAGATGCCGCCCTGATCATCGACCGGCGTCGGCCGGGGCAACACGGTCGAGACGACGAGCAGCGCCGAAGCGACGAAGCCGATCGCGGTGCCCGAGAACAGCCAGTGATAACTCATCACCGTCAGCAGGCCGGCCGCGAGAATGGGGCTGGTCAGGCTCTCCATGTCATAGGCGAGACGCGACAGCGACAGGGCACGGGTATAGTCGCGCTCGTCCGGCAGGACATCCGGGATAGTTGCCTGAAACGTCGGCGTGAAAGCGGCCGATGCCGATTGCAGGACGAAGATCAGGACATAGACCTGCCAGACCTGGTTCACGAACGGCAGGCAGATCGCCACGACCGCGCGGGTCGCATCCATGCTGACCAGCAACGCCCGCCGGGGTACGCGGTTGGCGAATGCGCCTGCGATCGGCGCGACGCTGATATAGGCAACCATCTTGATCGCGAGCGCTGTGCCCAGCACGGCCCCGGCGCTACCACCGGCGATGTCATAAGCCAGCAGCCCCAGCGCAACAGTCGCCAGCCCCGTCCCGATCAACGCGATGATCTGGGCGAGAAACAGATGACGGTAAGTCCGATTTGCCAGGACGCTGAGCATGACGTCTCTTATCCCCCCAGGGGGATGTCGTCTATCCCCCTGGGGGGATACTCGACAACATCAGCGCCGGCGTCGTACATTGAGGGCATGTCTCATAACGCGCACTCCAGCCACCCGGCGATCATCAAGCGCCTGAACCGCGCAGCGGGTCATCTGCGCAGCATCGTCGGGATGATCGAGGAAGAGCGGCCTTGCGTCGACATCGCCCAGCAGCTCCAGGCCGTCGAAAGTGCGATTGCCAGCGCCAAGCGCGCGCTCATCAACGACCACATCGATCACTGCCTCGTTCATGCCGAGGAGGGCGAAGGGACGAAGGTCGCCGTCGAGCAGTTTCGAGCGATTTCGAAATACTGGTGACGCGGCACTCTGCTTTCCCGATTGGGAAGGTCGATCGAGATCCTGGGCCGCAAACCGGCTACGCCTCGCGGCTCCGGGGCTGATTTTCCCGAAATATGTTCCCGATTGTATTTTCCCGAAATGCGGCATCGGACATGGAGTTTCGGGAAAGGTCAGCCGCGTGAAAACCAGGGTAACCAAGCCCGCTGCTGGCGCAGCGGGTCCGGGGTCAGGAGCCGTGAGGTAATGGCATCAGCGGGGGCAGCGCTGCGCTGTTTGGATGGCTCCACGCTGCCCCCGCTGCTACCAGACGGTGTCATTTCTATCTGGTGACGATTATGTCTTCTCTAAATCGCGGGAACAACAGGAACGTGGCTTGTGCCGGGTCGGCAACAGCGGCTTAACCAGCGGCCGAACTCTTAACTTGGCTCAATAGTCGAGGTTGCGTTTTTCCATCTGTGCGGCCGCGAGGTCCGCGACCGGACCAGCGCCTTCGGCCAGCTCGTAGATCGCTATCACAGCCCTGTCGTCGAGACGCTCGACCATTGCCTGGACCGCTGACCAGTTAGCCACGTCGAGCGCGACCGTCGTGCTTTCCTTACCGGACACGGCGATCGGCCGCATCAGCCATCTTCGACCAGCGATCGGCCGAATGCAGCATACGGTCCCGAGCATGGGGGAGAACGAGCTGCTGCGCCTCGGCAAGATCGGCCGCTGCCCTCGCGCGGTAGTCGGCTGCGGTATCGGCCATGAAGTCCCCTCAGTTTAGGCCAGCGTTCTAAAACTCTGGCCCGTTTATCACTTGCCGTTCATCCGGTCGCGGACCGCCTTCGCCGGCGCGAACGTCAGCTTGCGCGACGCCGCGATCGTGATCGCCTCGCCTGTCGACGGGTTGCGCCCCTGGCGCTCTGGGGTGTCCTTCAGCTTGAACTTGCCGAACCCGTTGAGGCTGACTTCCTCGCCCGTCGCGACAGCCGCGGTGATGTTCGCAAGGATCGCATCGATGACCTTCCTGGCGTCCGCCTTTGCGAGGCCATGGGTATTAGAGAGCTGTTCGGCCAGATCGGATGTCGTCGTCATGAACACGTCCCGGTCGTGAATGATTGGACCGGCCTTAGCCCGGTTCACGTCGCGCCGCCATCGGGAGTTGCCTCCTGCGCGCTCATCTCGCCCTCGTAGGGGCGGACGAGCTTCAGGGCGTCTTCATAGCTGCCGTCGAGCCATGCCGTGAAATCGCGAGGGTGAAGGATCGCCGGCATGGCCTTGGGATGCCAGGGATCGACGGTGGCGTTGGGAGAGGTGGTGCAGAAGGCATAGGCATCGCCGCGCTCGGTCGGCCGCCACAGACCGGCGAAGAAGGCGATGGGCTGGTCGGGCAGCGAAAACCACATCTGGCGGGGTTTGCCATCGTCGCCCTTCCCGCCCTCGGGATGCGGCTCGGCAAAGTGCGTGAACGGGACCAGGCAGCGCCGATCGGGATTGGCGATCGACGGCTTCCACATCGACGATGAGAGATACCGCGCATTGGTGACGAACTTGTCCAGCTTGACCGCCGGGTCGCGCTTGCTCGCTACCTTGGTCGGGAAGCCCCATTCCATCGCGATCGGCTCAAGCGGGCGGTTACCCTCCCCTGCCCGCCTGACGACCAGTCCGTAGCGCGCTGTCTTCTTGCCCGTCGGGAAGATCTCGCGCGGCACCGGGTAGGTCTCGTCCTCGGGATAAGGCGGCTCGAAACCGACCGCCCGCATCACCGCGGCCTGTTTGGCGCTCAGCCGATATCGGTTGCAGATCGGTCCGGCTCCTTCATCGTGCCCAGGCTAGAAGAACTCCCGGCCACCGCGATACTCGCGCCAGGCATTATCCCATTTCGTGCCAACGTCGCCACTCACCGGCCGCGCGCCGACGTCGAATCCGGCCATCACGTCGTCGATATGCGGTGCCGGCACCGGAATGTTGAACGGCGCGATCCTACGCGCCTTCAAGTGCCAGACATAGGCGAGCTCGTGATCGGTGACCGGCGCGGCCTTCCCCCACGCCACGTCCTGGAACTGGCGCTGCGCCGCGCTCCTCGGCCGACGCTCGCGCAAACGCAGCGCATCGTAGAACAGCAGATGCTCGCGCAGCAGCGCCTCGTAGCGTTCGATCGTGCGCGGGTTTTCGCCGTCCTGCTCCACCGTGCCCACTCCGTCAGTACGGGTGAAAATCCTCGCCAAACTCAATCCGATATGCTAGACTTTGCAAGCCTAATTCTGACCATCACGGTCAGCCACGGATTGAGGAAGGAGCGGCCATGTTGAACCACGAAACTGGCCAGATGGACTGGGGCAGCACTGCCAACCATTCGCTATACTTCAACCCTGATAATTTACTCGATCCAATGACGCAGCGTGGGCGGGAGCTAATCACCGAGGGTTCTACCAGCACTGACAGCGACGATATATCTTTCCCCAATGCTGACGGTCCTGCGTGGCCTTTGTTCTTGATCGCGGCGCTTATTATCTGCGGATTTTTTCTCTCACCTTTCAGTTCCTAAGCTGAAATCTACGCGGGTCGACCGGAGCGCCATCTTTCCACAGTTCGTAGTGAAGATGCGACCCGGTCGATTTTCCGGTGCTGCCAACACGCCCGATCACCGCCCCAGCCTGGACGGTACTTCCAACCTGAAAAGCCGACCGATCCTGCATGTGGAAGTATTTGCTCTGTGAGCCGTCGCCATGCTGCAGGACTACATAATTGCCGGCGCCGTTGGCCTGGAAGTCGTTTCGTATGACCTGACCCGAGGCTGGCGCACGGATTTCTGTCCCTGCTGGTGCTGCAATATCCACGCCACGGTGATGCCGTCCCGGCTCGCCGGTGACCGGGTCAATCCGACCACCCATTCCTGAACTCAGCCGCCCAGAGATCGGCAACATTGCCCGCTCACCGCGGGGGACTTCGTATACATGGCTGGTGCCAGCGCCTATACCGAGGTTGTCACGGACCCAGTTGCGCGCGCCCTCGACACCGGGAAGTGTCGTCGTGATCCACGCGTCGTTGCGCTCCCGGACATGGTCACCGAGCTGACCCGCCGTCCCTCTCGCGTCGTCGACGCCGTTGCCGACCTCGAACGCGCCGCGCGTGATGCGCGCTGATGCGTTCGGAATCGCGTCAGCGACATTGCCGGCCAGATCGAGATCGCGCGAACTCTCGCGGATCGATACATCCGGCCCTTGCGCCCTGACGCCGGCGGCGCGCTCATTACCCCATTGTTGTACTGCACCCGGTGTCGCCGATGCAGGGCCATGCAGCTGCCCGGACAGGCGCTCAGGCACGCTTACACCCAATTCGTCGCGGACCGATGCGACGCGGCGCTCCATGAACTCACCAAGCAGGATATCGCGCACCTGTTCCTGTTGCGGGGTGCGGGGCATCACCATCCCCGGCGTCCACCCGAACTGCGACAGCGTATCGTCGCCTAGCAACCGCTCCTGAGCGTACACGACAAACTCCTGGCTCTCGTTCCGGTTGAGCGACCAACCCCGTGCCGAGGCCTCCCTGACATCGTTGCTGACGCGCTGGAACGTCTCTTCAGCACGCGTTGCTTCCAACGACGCCGATCGCGATTCCCCGACGCTGACGCCCAGCTTCTGCGACAGCGACCGAACCTCGCTATCTCCGCTCGTGCTGGTTTCGCGCATGAATTCATCGCGAGCTGAACGAGCCTGCGTCGTATTCGTTTCTTTGGTAAGATACTCTTGCAATTCGCCCAACGCTTGGTCGCTAGAAACTGTTCTGCCAGTATTTTCAGCGGACATGGACGAAAGCTTCAGTCCCAGACCAGCCTTGCCAGACAGTCCCCACTTTTTGATCAGATAATCGATTCCTGCATGACCATCGCCTGTGGTTTGCGAAATCCGCGCCACTTGCTGGCTATCGGCCTCACTAAAACCAAAGCGGCTCGTAAGGCCGTGCGAAAGACTCCTCGATATATCAGTCATTCGAGCGACACTGTTATTGAACCCAGACCCCGTCTCGGTCGAACTTCCCCGACGATGCTCAGCGGCCGACAGCAGATCCGTCGCCGTCGTCGCGGTCGCGTTCCACGACTGCGAGGCGGCGCTGCGGAGCGACTGGGTGTGCGTCTGCCCGTCCGAGAGCGCGCGGCTCATGCTGCTGTCGAACCCTGCGGTCCGCGTCGGCGTGAACGCGAGGTTCGAGATGCCCTGACGTGTGTCGAACGCGTTGGTCCCGTCCGCGAAGCCGTAGGTCACCCCGCCATCGGCATTCGTGAACGTGCCGACCGAATAGCCCGAATTGAACTTGGGCTGATCGTCGAACTTGTTCGCCTGGGTCATGCCCGACGTGAGGTTCTGGAACGAGGTGTTGCCATACGAATAGTTGCCGGTCGTGCGCTCGGTCGCCGCCTGCTCGGCCGCGCTGTGCGCCGGTTGCAGCATCGAGGTCGCATGTCCCGCGATCGCCATCGCGCCGCGCGCCATGCCGCCGGCGATGAACGGCACGCTCATCATCAGGAAGCCGGCGAGCGTCGAGATCGATTCATTGACGCTCGCCATGCCGTCGGAGACCAGCAACGTCGGCCCGGTCGGCGATGCCGCATGATAGAGGCTGGCGGCCCTGCTCATCACGAACATGTGCAGGATGACGTAGAGCGGCCCCCAGGAGGCGAGATAGAAGAACCCGGTCGCATAGCCCTTGAGCGTCTGCAGGCCGGTCCTGGGGAACAGGAACAGCGGGAAAAGCACCGGGAACATCGCGTAGAATACGACAGTCAGGACGATACCGAGCAGCGGCACCCAGGTCATCGCCTGCGTCGCGATCGAGGTGTAGGTGTTCTTGGCCTGGGCATCCGCGCGCTGCGACGCGTAGGCGTCCCACCCGGCGTCGGAGAAGCTCTCGCGCGCGGCCAGGAACGCGTCGATCATCGAGATCTGTTTCAGGTAAGAATAGGCATCGGTCGAGGTGCCGTGCATCTGCGCGGCGACTACCGGCAGGTCATCGCGGATGCGCTGTGCCGCAACCGCGTCGGCGATCCCGGGATATGCACTCTTGGCGAACGGCAGCAGATCCTTGTCATAGGCAGCCTGCCACTGACCATCCATGCGCGAATAGGCTTCGTTGCACGGGATGATCGAGTTTTCGGTGGTGCCTGGGCCGGTCGATGTAATCCACCGCTGGCTGCGTGCCGGCGACCCCGGCCCGATCGATTCCCAAAGATTGCTGGTCTTGGTCAGATCGTCCATCGCCTTGAAGCCGAGCAGCACGTCATAGAAGGTGCATTGCTTCAGATGCTCATCGAGGTTGGCGCGGAACACGCTGTCGGTGATCTGGAAGGTGCGTGCCTTGTCCATCAGCCGCGCGCCGTAGATCATGCCGTTGTTGGTCAGCGCGAGCGCGTTAGGCATGACGAACACGGTTTCGGCCGAGCGCGTCATCCAGTCGCCAACCTGGCTCGTGAACGAGGCCATCACGCCTAACCCCAGCGGCACATTATCGACCACAGCCGGAGCGAGCGCGGGGTTGATGCGGTCGGTCACCTTCACCGTAACGGTCGGGACCATCAGCATCATGTAGATCAGCGTCGACTGGAGGAACCAGTTGAACCACGCGCGCCAGTCGAGCGAGAAGGCGACGACAAACAGCGAGTAGATGAAGCCCATCACCATCACGACCTGGAGCATCGAGCGGTAGCCCCCGCCCCCGGTCCATGCCGCGACCGCGTTGAAGACGTTGACGATATATTCGCCCCCGCCGATCGTGAAGACTTCGAGCCCGCCCATCGTCGTCGCTCCCTTGCCGCCGTTTACCGCAAGCCCTGCGCGCTGAGACCGCGTCCGAACCGGAGCGAAGCCGACAGCTGCGGGCTCATGGTGTTCTTGAGGGTGGATTCCATGAACTGGGTGTACTGGATCACCCGGTAAGTATTGGAGATCTGCCCGGCCATCTTCTCGCTGCGCCGCGACAGCTCGGTCTTCACGCTGTCGACCTGGGCGCGCCACGCCTTGAACTCGTCGGTCGAGACGAACTTCGCGCCCGCCTGTGCTTGCGAGATCGTGTCCAGCATCCGGTCCAACATCGACATCAGCATGTCGATCGCGACCATCTCGGCGAGGGTCGCGCGATCGCCGCCCGACAGGCCCATGTGCGCCGCCTCGTTGACGACGAGGATCTTGTAGAGCGGGATCGAGGTCATCCCGAGCAGCGCGATCTCGTCACCCGACAGCGCGGCGTTGGAGCGGATCTTGCCCGACATGCTGTCCATCGCCTTGAGGACGCGCGTACGCAGCGCCTCGTTGGTCGAGATGCTTAGCTTGGTGGGCGTGGGCTTCAGACACCCCTTGTCGTCGGTCGTGTCGCACTGCCACACGTCGGTCGGCGCCGAGGCGGTGCCGTCGAGCAGCGCCTGATAGGTGTCCCAGCTGGCCGGCGCGATGAACTGGAACGCGCCCATGCTGTCTTTCGCCTTCGTCGCGTCATAAATGATCGTGCCGACCATCGTCATGAGGAACTCGGCATATTCCCGGGACGGTTTGGTTGCGCTCTTGGCGTTCAGTGCATACCAGGTGTAATTCTTCGACTGGACCAGCTCGGCGTCGTCGCCGGCACGCGCGATCGTATCCTCACGCTCGCCCTTGTTGGTGCAGCCGTGGCGCGCCGCGGCCGCGTCGGAGAAGAAGCCCTTCGCCCCGCCGACCTGCTGGCAGATCGTCGAGGACGCCCCGTCCATCGCCGGCCACAGCGAGCCGACCGCCTGCTGCGCCGCCTCGCAGGAGGACATGTTGAACGCGTTCAGCTGCTGCACGCGCTGGCTCATGTCCTTCATCACCCCGCCGATCTGCGCGGAGATGCTGTCGATCGCGAGCTGGAAGGCGAAGCCGATCGCGTTGTTGGCGGTCGCCTTGAGCATCGCCACGATCTCGTCGGCGTTGATGAACGAGAATGACCCCGCGAACAGGTCGATGCCACCGCAGCCGCCGCGCGCGCTGGGGAGCGCGACGCTGACCGGGTTGATCGACTTCTGCGGAAAGCGGCTCCACAGCGAACCACCCGAGTAATAGCCCGCCGACTGCCCCTGGAAGGCGGTCGGGCCGGTCACGTTCGCGGCCGCGCCCGACTTGTTGAAATAGCTGTTCATCTCGCCCTGGACGTCGGCCATCGCCGGCGTCGCGACGAGACCGCCAAGCGCGAGGATCATGCTGGCCTGCGCGAGAACCGCGGCGCAGAAGCGGACGATCGAGCGGACCATCAGAAGTCACTCCCGGGCTTGACGCTGGTCAGTGTGAAGATGCGGTTCATCACCTCGTCGGCCGCCATCACGCCGTAGCCGATCGGCATCGGCTGCTTGGTGACGGTGTCGAACAGGACGAGCGCGGGCACCTGCTGGCCGCGCATGCCCATCGCCTTGTATTGCCCGGTGTCGACCGTGTAGTTCGGGAAGGCACGGGTCGGCCCGCCATCGAGCGAGATCGCCATGACGGTCAGGCCGAAGCGATCCGAGACGCTGCGCATGATCGGCCCGAAGGTCTCGCACGCGGCGCAGGCCGACGAGTAGAAATAGAACACGCCGTACCGCTGGGAGATCTGCGACAACACGCGCTCGCGATCGGCGTTGCGCGTGTCGAGCCAGGTTCGCTTGCCCAGCTGGCTGACGGGGCGCTGGAGCGTGTAGTCGAGGTCGGGGTTCTGCCACACCGTGCGCTGCCACATGTCGGCGAACGACGAGGCGCGATCGAGCTGCTCGCGCTGGAAGGCGATATAGTGGCTGATGTTCTCGGGCGTCGGCTCGAGGATCGCCCGCGCCTTCAACTCCTCCAGCTGTTTCGAGATCGCCGCAAGCTGCTCGGCCGACGACCGCGCGGGCTGCGCCGACCGCTGCTCGGCGGGCTTGGCTTTGGGCTTGTCGCAGTAGAACCAGGTGCCGAGCCGCCGTTCGCGGCAGTAGAAGTCGTCGCCGGTCTGCGCCGCGACGCGGTCGGCCGATCCGAGATCGTCCGCGCTGCCATAGCTATCCTGACCGCCATCGCGGCCGTCGTCACCGGCATCGCGGGTGGACGACACCGAATCCGGCAGCGGCGTCAGCTCCTGCGCCGTCGCCGGCGTCAGCACGGGCGATGCGACCGAGAGGATGAGAGCGAGGGTCAGGGCCTTGCGCATGTCAGTCGTCCTTCTTCTTCTGCTTTTCGCGATCTTCCTGTTCGCGGCGGGTGAGGTAGGATTTGAGCGTTCCGAGGAGCGACGGCTCCTTGAGCGACACGAGCTGCGCCATGTCGTCGGCGAGGATGCGGAACAGGTTGCCGTACACCCCGATGATGAGGTTGCGGGCGTGCCGGCGCGGGTAGAGCGTCTCGCCCCGGCGCAGGATGAGGTTGGCGCGGATCAGCCGCGCGATCGTCGGTTCGAGATCGGCGACGCAGAGCTTCGTATCGAACCAGCTGTCGAGCGTCGGGATGAGGAACCCGGCCGGGTGCGGTCCGGCGCGCAGGAGTGCGATCAGCACCGCGAATTCCGCGACCGAAAGGTCGGGAAACGGACGATGGTCCGACAGATGCGTCACGCCGGTCATTGGTTCTTCTTCGCCTCGTAATAGGCCTTGATCCGCTCCTGGATCTGGCGTGAGGTTTCGATCTCGTCGGGCAGCTTCGCGGCGTCGACGAACTCGGCATAGACCTCGGTGAAATCCATCACCGACAGATCGAGGCGCGAGAATTCGTCGAGCGTGAACCCCTTGCAGGTTTCCTTCTTGGCGCTGCCCCACGGCTTGTTGATCTGCGGGCGACCCTGTTCCTGCAGGATGCGCGACAGCTTGCTCTCGAAGCAGCAATAGGCCGTCTTCTTGGAGGTGCAGATGCCCAGCACCTTGTCCGAGCAATATTCGCCCAGCTTGTGGCACATCCCCATCCGGTCCTGCACGTCGAGCAGCTTCTCGTCGTTCGAGCACATGAACATCGTCAGGAACGGCGTCGCGAGCGCGGCGATCGCCACCGGCCCGCCCGCGATCGCGGCCGCGCCGGCAGCGGTCGTGATGAGGCCCGAGGCCTTGCCCGCGCAGCAGTTGACCAGTCCGAACACCGGCTTGTGGCAGGTCTGCCGCTTGCCCGAGAACAGCGTCAGCGTATCGGGATCGAACTCGGCATTGGCCTGGCCCAGCGCGTGCAGCCCGACCACGGCGTCCTTGAACTCAGTCGACGCCTCGCGCTCGACCGGTTCGCATTCGCCGTCGATGCAATAGACGTCATCACCGCAGATATATTGCTTGGGACCGGTCGAAGGCGGCGTCGGGACCGGGCATTTGTAGACCTTCGTCGTGACCTGGCACGGACCGGACTGCGGATCGTCGAGGCACTCGTCACGCAGGAAGGTGCATTTCCCGCCGTTCTCCAGATCGCTGCAATCGGACGCCTGGGTGATGCGCTGGCAGGTGAACGGGCGCGACCACGCCCAGCACGATGCCGTGACCGACACACCGTCAATGATCCGCGTCTCAGGCCCCTCGGTGCAGACCTCCGGTCCCGTCGCGGTGCAGGCGGTGTCGGCCACCAGCGCCGGACAGCTTCCCTCGTTGCGCTTTAGCGTGATCTCGCGCGTACCTTCCTTCCTGAGATACACTGTGCCGGTCGCGTAATTCTGGTGCGCCGGGATCTCCGCCTGGGGGATTTCGGCCGAGCACGAATAAAGCTGCGCGGTGGTGCGCATTGAGGACAGGCTCTTGCACCAGCGACGATAGTCTTCGACGTTGCCGCCGCCCGCCCCCAATTCGATCTGCGCATCGCAGATATGCGGCGTCCCCGCCTCGACCCGGCAAATGCCGGCACTGACCTTGGCCTGCATCACGCTGTTGCGGGCGAACCCGTTGCCCTCGTTCTGGTCGCGCACGCCGTAGTAGAAGTACCGCAATGTATCGACGATTACCGGGTCCATCCTGCCCGTGCAGGTCGCCGGGGTTTCCTCGAGCTTCGCGCCTTTGTTGCAGGTCGCCTCGTAATAATCGGTGGTGCCATTGGGTGGCAGCGGCTTGCAGCTGCTTTCCGTGCCGCCCACCGACTGACCGGCGAGATAGCTGTTCGGGTCCTTCTCGACGTCCTGCGCGCGCGTGAGATCGCCGGCAGGCACAGTCACGACTTTGCGGCCCGGATCGGTGACGAGCTGCCACGCCTCGTTCGCGCCTGCAGCCGACCCGCCCGCGGCGATCAGCGCATCGGGATCGTCGGCATAGGCTTCGCCGGGCTGCGGGCCGCTGCTGAAGCCCGGGATGGTGGAGGGCAAATCGGTCGAGGAGATGATGCCGCCCGAAGCCTGACGCGCCGGCGTCGCGAGGGCCTTCGCCTCGGCGCGTGCACCCGCCATATCCCCCTTGGGGTAAGTGTAGGTTGAACTGCTCGACTGCGCGCTCGGCTCGGCCGCTGCCGCATTGCTCGATGCCGCGGGCTGCGCCGTGCGGGCCGAGCTGGCGGTTGTCCGCGCGACAGCCGCGCTCGGCTCGGGGACGCTGGTCACCGTCGTCTTGGCGACCGGCGCGGATGTGGGTGTGGGGGTCGGGGTGGGCTTGGGGGTCGTGTCGCTGAAGTAGGTGTAATCGCCCAGGCCGTAGAAGTCGCCGACGCCCTGCTGGGCCTGCTGGGTGGACTGGACCTGGGCGAGCGCCTGCGCTGCCAGAACCGGCGCCAGAAGACCGATCAGGATGCGGCCCCCCCGCATGGTTCAGGGATTCCGGCCGAGGTTGGCGAGCGCGGTCCGCGCGACCAGCGCGCCGGGACCGTTCTCGCCCGCGAACGTCTCCAGCGCGTAGCGCACCGTGACATTGCCCTCGATGCGATCGAACGGAGGCGGCGTCGTCTTGCATGTGAGGCCGTCGCACGGCGTGAAATCGCTCGACGAGACCACCATCGTCGGGACCGCGGTCACGTCGAACGCGCGGAACAGGCGCGGGTCGATCCCGATCGAGGCGAACTGCTGGTCCTTCTCGACCACCCTGGAGAGCGCGGCGATGAACGCCTTCCCCGAATTACCGGGGAAGCCCCGGAACACCACGACACCGCCAGCGGCCGAGGTATCGGCGATGATCCGCTTCAGCGCCTGTTCGGGCATCGAGGTGGACACGAACACCATGAACTGCGGCGCAGTGCCCTGGTTCTCCTTGAGGTTGGCGGACGCGGCGTGGATCATCTCGTCGAAGTCGACCGCACCCGCCGGCCCCCTGGGCAGGCTCGCCTTGTCGATCGTGCGCATCTGCTCCAGCGCGACCGCCTGCACGGTCTGCGCATCCTTGCGGAACGCGTCGCCGCGCCGCTCCACCTCGTTCACTAGCGCGGTCGCGTCCTGTTCGGACTTGGCCGATCGCGCGCGGATCGCGTCGAGATCGAGCCCCTCGACGGTCTGGGCGAGAACGGCGCAGCCGGTGCCGATCGAGGCGATGGCCAGCGCGGAAAGGAGGAGCTTCTTCATGTCAGGTCCTCACAGCATGCAGCAGTTGCGCTTGCGCCAGAGCAGGTAGCCGAAGTCCTCGCCCTTGACGGGGAAGGCCCGGCCCGCGTCGGGCGGGAGCGTCGTCGCGCCGATCGGCGAGCAGGCATATTTGCCGCTCACCGTGGGCGTCGGGTTGGTCATCTGGATGCGGTATTGCGACTTCTTCAGGATCGGCATGACGTACTTGTTGCAGAGCGCCTTCGATCCAGCGGTGCCCCAGGCCAGCCCCTGCCGGTGCATCTTGAACAGGAGCCGCTCGGCCGCGAGGCGCGAGGACTGGACCGGCGAATTATGCGCCGCGATATTGCCGTTCATCGGGAACATCGAGCCGTTGCAGCCCGAGCACCAGAACATCGGGTCGATCGGCAGCTTCGCGCTCGCCGCGACGCAGTCGGCCGCGCAGGCGGCGACCGCGATCGGATTGTTGAACAGCGCGACCTCGGGATTGATGAGCGTGGTCAGCACGTCGTCGTTCCAGAGCGGATCGATCTCGGTCATATAGGCGACGTCGAACGAGGCTTGCTCGAAACACAGGAAGTCGGTCAGGATCTCCATCCAGTAGAGCAGCGGGTAGACGTAATAATGCGCCTGCCAGTTGGCGCTGTTCTGGGTCGTACCGCCCGCGATCTTCGGCCCGGTATACTGGCCCTGCCCGATATCGAGCCCCGGATTGAGGCGAAGTCCGCCGAGATTCGGGAAGCACCACGGCTTGGTGGTCACATCGACGAGCCGCGCCGGTTCCCAGAAGCCGATCGAGATGCCGATGCGCGGGATCGGCGAACCGCACGCACAGACCGGCAGGCTTGGGTTCTTGGTATCGGGTCGGCTCCCCGGCCAGATGTGCGCGCCGCCCACCGACAGCGGGAACAGGCACGACCAGCAGACGTCGGTGATCGGGTTGACGAACTTGCCGGTGCAGTTGGCCGGGAGCGCGCTCGCCGGCGCCGGCAGCAGCGCGAACGCGGCGATCATGCCGAGCAGGGTGAGCAGGCGGCGGATCATGCGCCGGGCTCCTCGGAGAAAGCGATGACCAGGGGCACCATCCGGGCGCGGTCGCGTCCATCGAAGCTTATCGACTGATCGGCCAGCGCGCGCACCAGCGCACGGCGTTTGCCAACCGATATCGTCCGCCCGCTTTCGGCAAGGACGACATCGATTTCGTTTCCGATCGACGCGGCGGTCACCGGATCGGCACGGCCCCCGAGAAGCCTTCGTACGAGGGACTCGATCTCGCAATGCACGCGGGACAGGAACAGCAGCGCAGGGACGCTCGAGAGCAACGCCACGGTCGCGATCGATACGACCATCGACAAGGCGACGACGGGAAAGAACATCCAGGCCGGGAACAGCGCGAATATGGCGAGAACATATGTCCACCCGAAGCCGACTGCCGCGACACACAGAAGCGCGTAGCGCGCGATCAGGCTGATGCGCTCAGTCGTCATGCCCTGCCCTCCCCGTCCGGCTGCGCCGCGAGGCTTGCGTCAAGGAAAGCGTTATCGGCCCGGTTCTTGGCGATCACATACACCGGCACCAGCACGACCAGCGCCAGCACCAGTCCGGCAAGCGCGCCCCCTGCCCCGGCGCCGAGCACCGCGCGCAGCGGCTGCAACGCGCAGATGGCGATCGCCAGCCCGATCGCCGACCACAGGATCGCGAGCCGCATCGCCTTGAGGGCCGGCGTCTCGGGCGCGGCCATCGGCGTCCTGAGAATATCGAGCCACATCATGCGCCCGCTCCCGACATCTCGATCTCGCTGATCTTGAGCACCTGGCCCGCCGGTTCGACCACGGCGGGGACGCGCGCGATCCCGAAATGGCTGGTGAGCTTGCCCTGCTGGTCGAAGAAGAAGCGGCGCTTCTTCTCGCCCATGCGGTTGAACGGCGAGCCGGCGACGAAGATGATCTTGGCATTCTGCGCGGTCCACCGCTTCAGCGCCCAGTCGACCTGCGCATCGTCGCGGCCGTCGATAAACACGAGGTCGGTCTTCATCGCGACGAACGACAGCGGATTGACCCGCTGCCCGGCGCGCGCGACGAGCCGGCCCTTCTGGTCCTGGATGTCCTGATCGAGCACGATCGTCGGGTCGAACGTCCAGCTGCGGCTCTCGCGCACCGCGCCGATGCCGGCGACGGGGATCGGGTTGCGGACACGTTCCTCGGTTTTTTCACGCAGCGCCGTCTGCATGCGCTCGATGCCGCCATTGGCCTGCAGCGTCTTCAGCCGGGTATCGATCGTCGCCAGCAGATCCGGCTCGGCGATCGCCCAGGTCTGGCCCATCACGCCGTGATCCTTTGCGAGCGCGCCCTGCACGATCGGCCAGGACGACGAGGCGACCAGCGCCACGCCCAGGGTTCCGCCGAAAAGGCCCGCGCGCCGGATCACAGGATCGGCGTCCCGGTGCCGATGATCTGCTTCGCGCAGGCAAAGCCGATCTCGCCGTAGCGGCTGTCGAACCCGTCGGGGTGTGCGGTGCCGACATAATAGCAGCCCTCGGGAACGCGCCCGACCGGTCCCGGCGTCAGCACCTCGCCGAAGCGCGAGCGCGGCTTCATGTGCGCGACGCGGACGCCGTCGACATAGACCCATTTCCCGCGATGCTCGACCAGCGCCCCGGCCTCGCCGATCACGCGCTTGCCGAACGGTCCCGAATCCGGTCCGAAGTGGCGGCGCACCAGCTCGCCCTCGGGCGGCGCGAAGAACACATAGTCGCCCTTGGCGGGCACGCGGCCGCGCTGGATGAAGAACGCCCAGTTGGGGAGACTCTCGCTCGCGTTTATCATGAAGGCGTGCGTCTCGCGCCACGCGGCGATCGAGTTGTAGCCGCCCCACACGATCCCGAGCAGCGCGACCGCGCTCCACTGGCGGACCCGCTTGACGATCAGCGCCTTGCGGGCCGCGCGGTCCCCGGCGACGTCAACCGCCGTGGGAGCCGCATGACCGACCCGCGCCAGCGCCTCAGTTGCCGCTGCCATCGACCCCTCCCGGCGCGGACTGGGTGACCGTCGCCTCGACCGGCGAGACCGGCGCAGGCCCGAACGGCGAAGCGGTCGGGACCGCCGCCCCTGGCGCGGCCGGCGCGACGTTCCCGGAGACTTGGGGAAGCATCGCACCGACCGCGGGACCGGCCGGGGTGTTCGGCGCGGCCGCGGGGAGCGGCACGCGCGCGAAGACCGCGCGGCGGATCTGGTCGGTGATATCGGGGACGTTCTTCGAGAGGACCGCCTCGCCGACGAGGACGGTGGTGCCGCTCGCGCCGACCTTCTTCATCTCGTCGTCGAGCGCGGACATGAAGGCCTGGGTCTGCGCGGCCACCTGTTGGGGCTGGCCGTTACTGTGGCTCTGCGCCTGGACATATTCCGAGACGATGCCTTCGAGCCGGACGCTCGCCATCGGCACGGTCGCGGGCGGGGCAAGGAGATGCTTGGTCACCCACGCCCCCCAGAGCAGTACCGCGACCGCCAGCGCGACCGCGACATAGGCGATGACGGGCAGGCCCTGCGGCTTGCGGCGATCCACCTTGTCCGCGACCGGACGGCGCGGTGCCGCACCGGCAGCGTCATCACGGGGTGCCGGGGCCGGAGCGGACGGTTGCACCGCCGCGGACGCGACCTCGGGACGATCGAGAACATCAACCATGACGGGGGCCTTTCGTGGAAGTGATGATCGCGCCGAGCAGGCGCACGCGGGTCACGGCGACGATGCCGAACGCGACCAGCCACACGACGAACAGCTGGTCGCCGAACGCCGCGCGGCGTGCCTGGTCGGCCGCGACGAAGCGCGTGCCGAGGTTGGCGACCTGCGAGAAGAAGCCGAGCGCGGTGAAGTCGCCTAGCATCAGGAAGAACAGGATCGCGACGCCGAAGGTCGCGAGCAGCGTCATCGCCATCCAGCCCGACACCCGCAACAGGATGTAGCAGGCGTCGCCGATCGCGCGCGTGCCCGTGCGTTTCCAGTCGGTCGCGGTCGGCGTACGCCAGTCGCGCTCGTGCGTGAAGGCGTTCATTCCGCCGCCTCCACCCAGGGCTCGCCCGGAGGATTGTCGCGATATTCCTCGGGGAAGGCGACGCGTTCGATCGCCTCGTCCATCGAACAGCCGAGGTCGATCAGATGCTCGATATCGGCGAAGGTCTGCGGGCTGGAGGAATAGAGCGTCGCCGAATATTTATCGAGGACGAGCCGCCCGACCGCCATCGATTCCGGCCCCTTGATGAGGATGTCGGAATATTCCGCGCCGTTGCGCTTCAGCGAACGCAGCAGGCTTTCGGTGTAGGGGTCCATGTCGAAGCGGCCGTGCTTCTGGAAGTCCGAGATCGTGTCGGGCTTCTGCATCAGGATGACCGACCAGTCGGAGTTCTCCAGCGCCGCGAGGCTCCCTTCCGACTTGTAATAGTCGTTGAGGCTCTGCGTCGCGGTGATGAGCGAGGCGCCATATTTGCGGCAGGTTCGGCTGTAGGTCTCGACGAAATCGGCCATCGACCCGCCGCGCAGCATCTGCCACGCCTCGTCGATCAGCAGCGCCTTGGGGATCTGGCGGTCCATCCGGCGCATCGTCTGCGACGACATGAACATGATCGCGGTCAGCACGACCGAGCGCAGTTCCTCGCGGCTCGACAGGTCCGAGAGTTCGAACACCGTCAGCGCGTTCGACATGTCCACCGACGCCTCACCGGTGAAGAAGCTGCCGTAGGTGCCCTTTCCCGAGAACGGGAACATCGCGATCGCGAGATCCGTCCCCTGCACAGAGCCGTCGGAGCCGAGCGCCTCGATCACGTCGTCGACGCACCCTCCCCTGCCCTTGGCCTCCCACACCTGGTTGACCGCACGATCGATCAGACCGCGCTCGGTGTCGTTGAGCTTGTCGATGTGACGGCCCATCTGCCCGATGATCGACTTGAGCATCGCCAGCGCGTCGACGAGATAATCCTCGTCCTGCGCCACCAGCGTCTCGTCGATCATCGAGAACGGATTGAGGCTGAACCCGTCGCGCAGGCGAAACTCGACGAAGTTGCCGCCCAGGCTCTTGGCCATATGCTCGAACGAGCGGCCGTCATCGATCACGATGATCTTGGCGCCCACGCCGGCGAACGCCGCGCACAGCTCCTGCAGCGCGACCGACTTGCCCGAGCCGGACTTGCCGAACACCGCGACATTGTGGTTGCCGGCCTTGTTCTCGAACGGCGACCAGAAGAAGGGCTGGCCGCGCCGCCCGATGAACATCAGGTGCGGCAGATGCCCGCCGAGATACTCGCCCTGGATCGGCAGCATATTCGCCGCGGTCGAGGTCAGCATCGTGCGCAGCCGCTTCATGCGCTTCAGGTCGCTGTCGAGCCCGTTGCCGAGCGTCATCGGCAGACACGACATGAACGCCATGATCTGGAGGAACCGCTCGTCGAGCAGGTCCCACCCGGCCGCCTTGTACATCGACTTGACGGTGCGCTCGTTAGCGTCCCCCTGCCCCTTCGGGCTGATGATGCCTACCGCATAATAGGCCTGCACCAGCTTCTTGCCGAGACGCAGCTCCTGGGTGACATGCTCCCATTCGCGGCTCTGGTCCTTCAGCTGCGGGAGCAGCCGCGCCGACTTCGAGTCCGCCAGGCTCGACGTACGCATGAACTTGTAACCGGCCTTAGACGAGGCGGCCTGTTCGTCCTGGTAGCACAGGCATAGCGACGTGAGAGTCGGGCACCCCGGGCGCAGCTTGTCGGAGAACATGTCGCCGATCAGCTTCTGCACGTCCCACGGCGCCCAGCGGTTCGGCAGGTTCCTGACCGAGAAGAAGCGATAGTCGAACGTGTCGGGCCGGATCTCCTGATACTGCGTCTCGCCCGACAGGTTCGTCACCGCGCGCAGCGGCTCGACCGATACCAGCAGGCGGTCGGCCTGGACGACGGTCTGGACGTCGCGCCGCACGCATTGGTCGGCGATCGGATCGAGTTCTGAATATTCCGAGACGTGGTCGGAGACGTCGAACGCCGGCGCGGTGATGTCGTCGATCAGCGCGATCAGATCGACCGGCTTCAGCCGGGTTGCCGGCATGTCGATCGACTGCAGCGTCGAGACGATGCTGTCGCGGACGCCGGTCAGCTCCTCCGGTGTCGCCTTCCCGCTACGGATCGAGACCGACAGGAAGATGCGATGGTTGCGGACGTGGAACGGTCCGTCCTTCGACATCGATACCCATGCGCCGTGACGCAGGAACGCCGACCGCCGCTCGGCGATCTTGCGATGGATGCCGCCCGCCTTGTAGCGCGGCAGCGCATATTGCGCGATCAGCGCGCCCACACGCGGGCTCTGGAATGCGAGCAGCTGGACCCGCGCGCTGGGCGGGACGCTCTCGGACAGCATCTGCGCGATGATCTCCCCGGTGCGCTCGTCCGCACCCATGAGCGGCGCGAGTTCCAGCGCGAACGCGATGCTGTCGGTCTGGTAGAACAGGTCGTGCCGCGCGTCGTAGCTGCGATACGGCAGCCACTGCGACAGCATCGGCGCGCCATGCGAGGGTGTTCCCTGGTCGGGTGCGCGCGTATCGCCGAGCAGGCGGGCTATGAAGCCGGTCTTCGCCATGACGATCAGTCCTCCACGCGCGGCGAGAAGGTCGCTGGGCGGTTACCCGGCGTGCTCGACGCGAGTTCGGGCGAAGCCGGCTTCTGCGTCGCGGCGATCGGCACACCCTTGCCAGCAGCCGCGTCGCGCGCCCTGGCCCGCGCGGCCGCGACCGCTGCCGCACTTGGTGCGCCGACCGCGCTCGCCGCACCTGCGGCCGCTGCCGGGGCGGCGACCTGCGCGACCTCGGCGGGCACCGGGGGAAGCGCGGCGATCGGCGCGCCGAGCTGCGAGAGGATCTCGGGGCTGACGTTGAGCGTCTGCGTCGCGGCAAGCGCCGAACCGTGGCCGTCGGTCGCCGCCAGCCACTGGCCGTTGTCGACCACCGCCTGCACGACCGCGGTCTCGTGGAAGCGCCCAGCCGCGTCGACATGCGAGGGGAACACGATCCGCAACACCTTCTGCGGCCCGACCCCCGCCGCCTGCGCCGGCACCGGCGTCGAGGCATAGGCGATCCGCTGCGTTCCCCCGCTGTTGCGCGCGGGTGCCTGGTACGGGCCTGCCGGATGATAGCCGCTGTCGCCGGTGATCTCGGCCAGCGCCTTGTCATCGATGACGGTCGCCGGCGAGCAGCTGCCACCCTCGGGCGCGCCGCACGCGAACTTGCCCGAGATGTTGGTGCCCAGCGTCGTACAGCTGGCGAGCAGTCCCAGGCTCGCGGTCATCGCCAGCGCGGCGATACGCTTGGCGCGGGCGTGCGGGCGATAGTCGGAAACCGGGCAGGCCGGCAGGCGGATCACGGATCGGGTCACGACTTGGCTCCCTTCAACCATTCGACGAGCTGGGCCTTGGGCTTGAAGCCCTCGATCACCGCCCCGTCGGAGCGGACGATGACGGGCGTTCCGTTGATGCCGTGCGCCCTGGCGAACGCCTCGTTCTCATCGAGACCGCTGGTGTCGCACTTCGCGCCTGCCGGGACCGGGTTCTGCGCATAGGCCGCGCGGACCGCCGCATGACGATCGCGGGCGCACAGCACCTGCTCGGCGATCTCGCGGCTTCCCAGCACCGAGATCGGGCGCTCGATGACGCGCACGTTCATCGTCTCGAGCGCCTGACTGAGCGCGCGGCAGTAGCCGCAGTGGAAATCGGAGAAGACGGTGACCGTCTGCGTGCCCGAACCCCACACGATCGCACCCTTGCTCGACAGCCGCGTCACATCGAGCGTGCGGGCGACAGCGGGCTGGGTCGTGACGCGCGCACCCGCCCTCGCCGCGCCGGCCTCGGGCGCATCGGCCGTGGCATTGGCCTTTGCCGCGCCGCCCACCAGCATATCGGGATTGAGCGCGAGCAGCTTGGCGGCGGTCAGATCCTGCCGCGTCTCCATGTCATAGACGCGGCCGATGACGAGATAGCGCGCCGACTTGTCGACGTAGAACAAGTTCGCACCCGCCACGACCTCGCACAGCCCGTCGACCTTGGAGCAGTCGATCGCATCGACCTTGGTCTTGGGAAGCCGCTTCTGCAGCGCGACCTGGACCTGCGCGCCGATCGGCGCTTCGGCCGAGCCGGTCAGCAGCATCGCCGCCCCCGCCATCGCGCCGATCATGATAGTATTTGCCATGTGACCGCCTCCTTCCGGGCTCAGTTCTGGATGAAGACGCCTTCGAGGAAGACGATCTCGACATCGATGCCGGTCGGCATCTCGATGATGGGCTGGTACTGTTCGGCGCGCTCGATCAGGTATTTGGAAACTGTTCGACCGCTCTGGTCGGCGCCGCCGCCCAAAGCGCGCAAACCGACGTTGCCGATGCTCGGGGTGCGATTGATCCCTCCTTTGCCGTCTGTCTCGAAGGTTGCGAGTGGCTGGTTGAAGGCAGTGTTCAGCGCATTGCCTGCACCACCTACAAGCCCGGCAAAGAAAGCTTGCATCGCCAAGGAGCCCTCGCGACTGACGACACGGCCGCGCACGCCGGTCTTGCCGGCGAAGCTGATGAAGCCCTTCACGTCCGACACCGCGAACCGGCCATTGGCCTGCGGACAGGTCATCCGCTGCAGCTTCACATAGACCTTCTCGGAAGAGAGATCGCCGCGCGCCGCGCCGTTGATGACGCAGCCTTCGATCCGCGTCGTGAGCAGCTTGCCGTTCTGGTAGACCGAGCGCGCCGGGCCGGTGATGCGCAGGATCACCGGCAGCGGATCGGTCTGCGACTGCACCCCCGCCGAGGCGTCGACGCCGACGATGACCTTCGCCTTCGCGATCGAGTTGGGCGGCAGGTAATTGGGGCTGTCGGTGTAGCTGGTCGTGCCACCCGAGATCCGAGTCGCGGTGCCCGAGGGGCCGCCCTCGAACGACACCAGCTTGATCGAGCGCGACTGCGACACCGCAGCCGCTGCCGCCTCGCCCGCCGTCATCGGCGCGCCGGGAGTGCGGTAATTGGGCTGGCCGGGGCCATACATCTGCGTCGGAGCCGGCGCGGCCGGCGCGGCGTTACGCTGCGCGATCTGCTGGCGAAGCTGGTCGTTCTCCTGCTGATAGGCGCTCATGACCCGCTGGCCATCGCTCGCCATCGACTGCTTCTCGCCCTGGAGCGCGGCGATCTGCGCCTGCAACTGCTCCATCTGCGCGCGCTGGCCGTCGACGCCCTTCAGCTGATTGTTGATCGACTGCATCTGCGCTTCGGATGCGGCCTGCCATTCACGCTGCGACATGTTCCGGTTGACCATGTCGTCGGTGGTGATCTTCACCTCCTTCCCGTCGGTGCCGACCGGCTTCAGCTTGGCATCGTCGCCCATGACGTACCAGGAGCCCAGCACCAGCGCGACGGCGCCACCACAGCCGAGGTAGAGCAGCTGCTTCTTGCGGACGGCATCGTTGCCGGCCATCAGCTCGCTGTCCCCGTCCTCCTCCGGCTCGGTATCGAGCTGCTTGGCACGGTTACGCTGGAAGATGTCCTTGAGGCTCATGGCCGCACTCCGTTGGCGAGGCCCGAAGGCGTGACGATATAGGCGGTGGTGGCTTCACCGGGCTTGAGGTTGGGGTTGGCGACCGAGACCGCGATCGCGTTCGACGGTGCGATCGTTCCCTCGCCCAGCGCGACCGGAACCTTGCCCCGGTTCTCGATCCTGAGCGTGCGGCCTGCGAGGCTGGCGCCGCGATACTCGGCGACCATCTGGACCTTGAGCGAGCCAATCATCACCGGGTCGGTGACCGCGGGCCTGACCTCGAACCCTTCGAGCGGCGCGGACTGGAACATCGCCTGGACCAGCGTGGCGGACGCCTCCTGCGGCGATGCCGCGACGGCCGCGACCTGCGTTTCCGCGGCGCCACCGATATCCTTGTTCTCGACGAACACCTGCTGCGCGTCGTCGCCGGCGAGCCGGCACGAGAATTTGTACACATAACCCTTCGACGTCGTGCCGAAGAACGACACGTTCGGCCGCGAATAGGCTTCCGGGACCGACACATAGATGTCGCCCCGGGTCGGTTCATTGACCACGGTGAAATCGTCGGTATCGACCCCGGTGGTCAGCTTCGAGACGCTGGCGAAGCGATCGTCCTTGAGGCTGACGCGGGTCAGCCCCGACTTCGACATCGTGCAGGCGACCTCGCTGTTGTCCTTTGCCAGCACATGCTCGTCGGCGAAGGCCGGCGCGGCGAGGACCACGCCGCCCGCCACGATCATCCCCGCCCCGATCAGGCGCGATAGCGAACACAGGCGCGATGCGAAGGCGGTCCCGCCCCCGATCAGCCCGACTGCGACCCAGGCGGTCATGCGTCGTCTCCGATGGTTGCCGCGGCGTCCTTGTCGGCCTTGGTGACCATCCCGAAGCCCTTGAGCTGGAGGGTCAGGCCGCGATACGCCCAATAGAAGCGGAACGTCTTCGGCTCGGCGGTGACCGACTTCGAGCCGACGACGGTGTGCAGCGTGCCGGTCACTTCCGAGGTCAGTTTCTCGGTGTCGACCTTCATGCCGGCGAGCGTGAAATACTGGCTGATGCTCGATCCGCGCTGCTCGTTGAGGATCTTCATCAGGTCGCGCTTGAGCGAACCATGTGCTTCCGGCGTGGCGATCGCCAGGATCGAGTCCATCCAGTATTCGAGATTTTCGGGCGAGCGGTTGAGCGTCATCAGCGCGGTGTCGCGCGTGACCATCTCCAGATACTGCTCGCTGACCCCGCTCGACGACAGCGTCAGCGGGGAGCGGACGATCGGCTGCAGGACGATCTCCCGGTCACGGGTCGCGCCGACCAGGAACAGCAGCACCACGAGGCCCGCGAGGACCAGCGCGACGATGCCGAGCATGTTGCGCTGCTTGAGGACGCGCTGCGACTGCGCGAGACCGACAGAATAATCCATTTAGCCCACCATCACGCGAAGGTGGGAGGGCGGTGTCGCCTTCAGCCCGGTAAAACTCGACGGCAGGTGCCAGTAGGCCATGTGGAGAATCCACGACGTGGCCTTGCCGGCTTTGAGTTTCCGAAAACCCCACCAGCCGAGCAACGAGACCATCAGTCCGATCACGACGTGCTGCGACAGGATCCCCCAGATGAAGGGGATCGCCATCGCGAGGAACTCGTCCAGCGTCCAGAAGCCGATCAGCTCCGGGTCGTCGAGATGCGAAGGGATGGTGTACCGGTCCATAAGCTAAGCCGCCCTCCCAGCGGTTGATCCAGCCGACGCCTCAGATCGTCGCGGTGACGGTCGAGGTGACGATCGGGATACCCGTGCCCGCGCCGACGCCGACGGCGACGGGAACGGCCACCTGGCCCAGGCTGAAGCGGCCCGACGCCAGCGCGACGATGCCGCCCGCGAGGCTCATGACGGTGATGATCTTGCCGCCCGAGCCCTCGAGGAAGTCCGTGAACTTCGTCAGCGCGGTATTGAACGTCGTGTCGGTGCCGGCGAACGCCGCCGACGCGCCCAGGACCATCAACATCGCGATGATCGCCAGGCCGAGAAGGACACCATTGATCTGGCCACCCTTCGGCATTGAAAGTGCAGACATGCTCTTTCCCCTTGGAAGACGAAGCACAAGCGCGTCGTCTCCCTAAGGATTTCGCAAGTATTGACCCTCGACAAGACGGAAAAAAATTACCGTATCGACTTTGACTGCGGGAAAGCCCGACTACGCATTTCCGCCAAAAAACTGACGCGATGGGTCTGCAGACAAACATAGAGCAGGTAATTCTTTTACTACCTGCGGAATTTTTTTACCGCCTTCGTTGCGAAACTGGAATGACCATCCCCGGTCGTGCGGCAATGATTGATTCGAGAAACTATCAATCCAGATGGTATGCGCTCGTCCGCACTCGGGTTATCCGTTCCCCATGTCGAATGTGATCTACGCCTTCCGGGTCAGCGATGAGCTGTTCCGTCTCACAACAGAAGCGATCAGAACCCGGTCGCTGGCAACGCGACGGTTTGAGACCGTTTCCTCTACCGCCCTGTATGGACTGGAGAAATTCCTGGATATGCCGGATTTCGAACTGATGCTCGAACGCGCCTCGACGATCGAGGACAATGGTGAAAACCGGGTCGGTTTCCGCATTCAGATCGATCAGAAGGCGCTTTTCCAGGCCGCGCGGGACAGGGCCACTACCGACCCCACCACCCCTGCCACAGCGCGTTTCCTGCTCACCGTGTCGATGCTGTGCGTCTTCGATTGTGCAATTCGTCGAAAAGTTCCGACTAACGCTTAAAAAAATATTGACAGCCTCTCGGGCTATAACCGTATATAGCGCCCAGAAGGGGGGTCGTCATGACTGACCAGAGGGATGCAGCAAGCCGACAGACCGAGACAGACTTCTACTATCCGCTTATCATCGAGCAGTGGAATCGCCGTGGCGTAACCAATGTCGAAATGGCCCGGAGACTCGGGAAAAGCGTCAGTCTCATCGGAAAGGTCAAATCCGGTCGCGCCAGCTTTACGGCCGCGATGCAGATAAGGGTCATGGAGATCCTGGAGATCGACCGGCAACGTGCGTTTCTTGCCGCAGTCTGGATGAAGACGCCCCTCGCCTATTTCGATGACAGCTTCGACAAGATCTACCTCGTCACGTGCCGCTTCGTCGAAGCTTCCTGCCCCCAGTTACTGTCGCTCGCCGAGCAGGTGAAAGGCGATGGGCTTGCTCCCGAAGCGATCGAGCGGGTTTTGCAATCCATCCTGATGAACATGCTCAATTCGGTTCCCCCGCCCCGGACCGGAGCAAACTGAACCAATTCCGGTGGTGAACTCCGTTCCCATCAAACGAGCTTTGGAGAGTGACACCTGTTTCGCTTAGAGGGCGATATGGACTCTCAGCCGAAACCCGCGCGGTCGACCCTATCGATGCGCCGCAAAAAAGAACGCGAGGATGCTGCGGGTTACAAGCGGTCCACCTACGCGCTCTCCCCTGCATCGCTGCGAGTCGCGGACGAGATCCAGCGTCGCTATCAACTTGGCTCCCGCGAGGCCGCTATCAACGCACTTCTCGAACTCATCGACCGCGATCTGTTCCTGTGGCACGACATCCTTGTGTCGGAACGGCGATAGAGGCTTCTGATGGATCTGCGCACCAGTCCGCCAGCCGACGAATCGGGTCATGCCATTGTCGATTTTCTCGACGAGCATCGACTGCCGCACAGCCCCGAGAATTACGGCTTCGCTCACACCTATTTCGAAGGTGCTGACGAGGCCCATTTCATGGCCGTCGCCAATCTGATCGACGGCGGTTATCGCCTCCGACAGGAAGACGTGCGAGCAATTTCGGCACCAGCGGATCTCCATGGCACCGCGACGACGATCGGTGAGCTTTCCACGGAGGTCATGCACATCATCGGGGCAACCGCCCAGGAAGCCAATGCCTTCGTCAAATCGCTCACGCTCACCGCGGCCGAACTGGTCTCGACAGACGGCAACATTCACAGCGCGGTCGCTCGGATGACTGCCCAGGCCGAGCGCGCCGAAGAGCGGTTGAAGCAGCTGAGCCTTCAGACGGCGCTAGTCCGCGAGCGCCTACGCTCGCTGGGCGTCGATACCGACATCGATCCTGCTACCTCGCTCCTCAACCGCATCGCGATCGACTCGGTGCTCACCGCCGCACTCGAGCGGGAAGGCCCTACCCTTCTTGCGCTGGTTGCGCTCGATCAGGTCACCTCGATCGGGGCGGCTCATGGGATCGGCGTCGTCGAGCGGGTCCTGCGCGCGCTGGGCCAGACATTGCGGGATCATTGCATGCCGCACCGGGTCGGCCGCTGGGAGGCAAAGCGGATCGCCATCGTGTTCGACAACTGCGACCCCGAAGCCGCCCGCGATATGCTGAACGCAGCCCGCAAGGCATTCTCGAGGCGAAAGCTGCAGCGCGTCGAGAATGAGACGCCGATCGGCGAGGTGACATGCTCGGCGGGTCTCGTACTCGCCCCCAACGCTGTCTCCGAGGATCTGATTGCAGACGCAGCCGATGCGCTGGCACGGGCTTCGAATGGCTTGGGCAACCGGGTTATTCTTGAGCAGCCAGCTGCGCGCCCATTCCCGTGATACGCCGCACGCGTCGGCACCGCAGCTATCGCGCGGGAAAATGCCTGTAAAAGGTCGAGATCGAGACGCCGATCGCGCGCGCGATCTCGCGCGACGACATCTCCGTCTTGAGCAGCTTGGTGGCCGCGTTCCGGCGCTCTTCGGTCATCATCGTCTTTCGCCCGCCGAACCGGCCCTTGCGCCGTGCGACGGCCAGCGCAGCAGTGGTCCGCTCGCGGACCAGCTCGCGTTCCATCTGGGCCATCGCCGCCAGGATGTTGAAGACGAGCCGCCCCGCCGTTCCCGAAGTGTCGATTCCATCGGTGATCGAACGCAGCCCGATCCCCTTCTCGTCGAGGTCGGCCGACAAATCGACCAGCCCCTTCATGGTGCGGCCGAGGCGGTCCAGCTTCCACACGACCAGCACGTCACCCGATCGCGCATAGGCAATCGCTTCGGCGAGGCCAGGACGATTCACTTTCGCGCCGCTGGCCTTGTCGGAATAGAGCCGCTCGCAGCCGGCTTGCTTCAATGCCTCGATCTGGGGCGTCAGATCCTGGTCGGCCGTCGACACCCGCGCATAACCGATCAACATGCAATTTTCCCGAAACTCATCGACAACGGCCCTGCCACTGAGTTACTAACGGAAATGGGTTTTGAGAAGTGCGCTTTGTTGACAACTTCCAACGGGATCGGCCGATCGCGGTCACGAGCGGCGGTATTCCCATGAGGGCGTCGCAAATCAGATCGGGGCTGTTGAAAAAGGCTCGAGGCTGCCCGGCTAGGTTGGCTCGCAAAGGATTGGGATTTGGGGAGCCGGCGTGCCGGGCGCGAGCGGCGAAAAGCGGTGTGAAATGGAGAGGGAAGATGGCAGATTGAGCAGGTGATCGACCGCCTCTGTGACGCTTGCCGAACTGGCTACCACGCGCCGTTCGACCGTTTTCACCAAGTTGCCGTATCCGAGAACGGTCCCACCTTTCTCAACAAGTGCGAGCGGTGCGGAACGCTTTGGCACGAGACGTTGCACGACGCGCAATCGTCAGCTCGACGAAAGCGGTAGAGTTATACCCGAACGCTCCTACATGGCCCGCCTCACCAGATATTGACCAAACCCATTCACGCCCAAACTACCGACATTCAATGCGTGTCGCGCGTCCATTTGGATAACGGGCTGCGAAATCCTTGAGGGCTTCGGGTTGATCGGTTTGGATCATGGAGAAGCCGGCGCGGATCAGGCGTCCCCAGACCCGGTCAGGATCCACTAGGGCCTGCGCATCGCCTCCGCCCGGACCGTCGCGGTAATAGCCCTCCTGAAGGCTATTGGTCCAAAGGCGCACACCGCCCTTGCGCGCCAGATGCGCCAGGGCCGTCAGGGCCGGGCAACCCAGTTGCGGCGTGCCGAAACTGACCGGGCGACGGCGTGCGGAAAGCTGCCGGCGGGCCTGGGCGACGATTTCATCCGGCGTGCCCGTCACCTTGGTCAGGATCGGCATGAAGGGGACGCGATCATAAGGGGGAATGGATGCCAGAGCCTGACTGGCAGGTCCGACCCGGGTCTTGAGAAGCACATCCTGCGCGAAGCCGCCACGCACCGCCTCGTCTATGACTTCGCCATAGATCGCTTCCTGTATGTCGAGATTGAACAGGATGCGTCCTCCGCCGTACCGCAGCATTTCGGTCAGGGTGGGCACGCGCTGATCGGTCAGGGCGGCGGTCGCGCCGCCCAAGTCCGCGCGCAAATGCAGCCCCTTGATCTCGGCCAAGGTCATGTCGCTAACATTGCCGCTGCCATCGGTGGTCCGATCGACCTTCGCATCATGCATCATGACCAGATGACCGTCGCGAGTTCGACGGACGTCGGTTTCCATCATGTCCACGCCCATGGCGATGCAATGGTCCAGCGCCTGCAACGAATTCTCCGGCGCGGAGGGAAGGCCGTGGCGCGGCGCGGCGGCATGACAGCCGCGATGGGCGACGACCATCACGCCGGCGCCGGCGTCCGCCAGACGTTGCCGGAGCGGCTGCGCGGAATTGACGGATGCCCCGCCGCCGCCTGCAAAGAGCGACGCGGAAAGAATGATTCCGCAAAGGCGAAGGGTCTTGGTCTTTGTCATGACAATTGCTCCGGAATGCCGCGTACTTCTCAGCGGATCGTCTGATGTCGCCCGAGCCTCGCCATGCGGGCAATCAGGCTTTGCGGACGATCCGTCTGGATAATGGTGACGCCGGTCTCGATCACGCTATCGTAGCTCGCGCCGTCATCGCCCGCGGCGGCCTTGTCGGTCGCGCCGAGGACATTGACCATGCCTCTGACACCCCGTTGGTCGAGCCCGGCGACCAGCGCGGATGTGAGATAGGCTGGCTCCAGATGCACGAAACGAGGCTTCGAAATGCTGACATAGTCGTCGAGTTCGACAGCCGTGCGGGCCAGTCGCAGCGTCGCCCCGCCCTGCCATGCGGCTTGCATGTTTTCCAGCCAGCGGGGGTCGTCGGCGTAGAAGAGCGCATGCCGCATGCCGGTTTGGCGCAGGATCGCGGCAACCTCCGATGCGCGGTCGACCTTGAGGTGCAGATCGACCACGATGCGGTCCCGGGCGGTGCGCAGGGCCGATTCCAGTGTCGGCACGCGATACCGGCTGGGCTTGCCGTCGGGATCGAGCAGGCGCAGCTGTTCGATCTGGGCAAATGTCATACTTTCGACGTGACCTTGGCCGTTCGTCGTTCGAGCCACATCGGAATCGTGCATCAACACGGCAATATTGTCACTGGTGAAGCGGACATCGATTTCCACGACATCGACGCCCAGCCGGATCGCGTGACGAAGGGCCGGGATCGAGTTTTCCGGGACTTCGCCATGGACGCCGCGATGCGCGGCGACAAAGGAGCGTGCTCCGGGCGCCGCATTGAGCGCGGTCCAGATGGCGTCGGAGCGATGCGCCTGGACCGGCTGGCTGGCAACCAGGGCCGCGCCGATCACCGACGCGGTGAAGAAGGATTTATGCATTTCGCTGTCTCCGTCAAAATTTGTAGGATGCGCCGGCGAAGAACGAGCGGCCATTGTCGATAATGTCTCTGATGACGGCGCCGCCCGGGCCGAAATAGCGCGTCGGGCGATCGTTCCCGACATTCTTTGCGGTGACGATGAAGTTGAGATTGCGCGTCAGGCGATAGGATGCCTGAAGATCGACGATGTTCGCCGCGCCGAGAAAGCGATCATTGGCCGCGAAATCGGTACCGACCACCGACAACTGGCGGCCGGTGTAATTATAGGCGGCTTTCGCGCTGAAACGCCCGGTGCTGTAGAACAGGCTGGCGTTGAAAACGGTCTTGGCCTGTTCCAGCAGCGAACCAAGTTGACGATAGCTGCCGTCGTTCATGCGGATGCTGGTGGGATTGGTCTTGAGCAGGGTGACGTTGGTCGAAAAGCCAAGTCCCTTGAACAGCGGGGACACCGCGCCAAGAGTGGAGACCGTCAGCCCGAGTTCGAGGCCCTCGACCCGCGACTTGTCGAGGTTGCGGGCCTGCCTGACCGACACCAGCGTCGGCACGCCGGCTAGATCGAGGGTGTCCTCTGACACGGAATCGAAGATTTCATTGCGGATGTCCTTGCGGAACAGCGCGACCGAAAAGATGCTGTCCTGGGCGAAATACCATTCAAGCGACAGGTCGTAATTGTCCGCCTGCCGGGCCTTGAGGTCGGGATTGCCCTGCGCGACCGAATATCCGGCGGGTGTCCGCGTGATTGTGGCGGGCGTTGCCAGATCGTCATAATTGGGACGGCCGATGGCCCGGGCATAGGCCGCCCGCACCTTGACGGTGTCGGTCAGGTCGTAGCTCGCATTGAACGAGGGCAGGACATTGCCGTAGCTGCTGCTGTGCCGGGCCGGCGTGTAGGTTGCGGGCGAGACGAAAGAGGAGCGCGTCAAGGACGAGCTTTCGAAATCGGTCAGTTCATAGCGGACGCCCGCAATCACCCGCAACCGGTCGCCGTGCCAGGCCGCCATCGCATAGCCGGCATAGATATTCTCCTTCACGCCGTAATTGCCGGCGATATTATTGTCCGCCGTCGCGGCGGTCA
This sequence comes from Sphingomonas sp. DC5200-1, assembly GCF_049897245.1. NCBI lineage: Bacteria > Pseudomonadati > Pseudomonadota > Alphaproteobacteria > Sphingomonadales > Sphingomonadaceae > Sphingomonas > Sphingomonas sp. DC5200-1. The sequence goes on along the minus strand of NZ_JAFCVW010000009.1, from coordinate 34,109 downwards.
GGGCATAATTGGCCTTGTTCGCTTGGAAATAGGCTTCCGCCGCGTTCTGATCGACCAGCAGCATTGTATAGGCCGGGTCCAGGAACGGGGAGAAGCTGTTGGCGCGGACTTGCGTGCTCAGCAGCGGCGCCACCGCGCTGGAGACGGGCTGATAATAGCTTTCGCTGTGATCATAGGCCCGGTCGAGCAGCCGGGCCTGTACGCCGGCCTTGATCCCCAATCCTCGGCCGGACATGTTGTGGCCATAGTCCAGCCCAACGGTCGTGGCCTTTTCCTTGTTGCGGTTCAGGCCGTAACCGTAAAGCGTCTGCCGGTAGCGGGCCGGTTCGGCGGCGGCGGCGTTGCGCGCCGTCAGGATCGGGAAGTTCTGGTCATTATAGGCATAGTCATAGCCGAACAGGCTCGATGCGCTGCCGCTGGTATAGATGCTTTCCACATTGGCGCTGCTGAATGTGCCGATGCCGTAGCTCGCGCGCAGGTTGATTGCATCCCGGTCGGTCGGCGACAGATCGAGCGTGCCGGTGACATAGCGGATCTGGCGGCGCTGGAAATATCTGTCATATTGAACGGTGCCGGTGCCGGACTGCGCGGTCCCGCTGGTGGCGGTAACATTGCTGTGATTGCCCGAAATGGCGAGAACATTGTCGTTGCGGTCCTCCTTGTTCTTGTGCGTGAACTGAGCCGCCGAGATGCTCGCCGCGACACCATTGTGATTGTTGAACTCCAGCTTGGCGAACGCGCCCAACCGATCGCGAAGATTGTCATAGACATAGTAGTCACGCCGCAGCGGGGCGCGGTTGGCGGTGGACAGATTCGGCGCGCTGAGGGCTAGGCGTGCGCCCGTTGTGGGATCATAATAGCCATAGCTGGCCGCCGTCGGGTCCGTTGACGAGGAATCGCGCCGGAAATAGCTGCCCCCCAGAGCCAGTCCGAACTGCTTGTCGCTACCAAAGCGGGTGGTGATTAAGGCGTCGATCCTGCCCGAAGGCGTGTGGCTGCTGTAGTTGCGCCCATTTTGATAGTCGCCATAATCCACCCTGATCGAGCCGAACAGATCCTTGTGATCGAAGGCGCTGGGCGTCTGATAATTGATCTGCCCGCCAATCGCATTGCCGTCCATATCGGGCGTCAGCGATTTCGTGACCGTGATCTGGGTGGCGGCGGTCGAAGGCAACACGTCGAGCGAGACGCTGCGCCGCCCGACTTCGGTGGAAGGCAGGACGATGCCATCACGGACGATCGACGTATAGGCCGAATTCAGGCCGCGAATGCCGACAAACTGGTCCTCGCCGCGCTGGTTGTTCTGGACCAGCGAAATGCCGGGAATGCGCCGCATGGCTTCGCCAAAGCCGAAATCGGGTAATGACCCCACTTCGGATGCCGACACGACGTCGGCAATGCGCGGATTGTCGCGCTTGGCGCGGATCGCCGCGCGGTTCGCGTAACGCTCACCGGTCACGACGATTTCGTCGGCCTTCGCGGTTTCCGACGGCTCCGGCGACGGCGATGATTGCGCATGCGCCATCGAAGCCGCGCCAAGCGCGAGCAGCCCGACGCTGCGATAAAAATTCATGCGTATATTATGGTTCATGGCTTGCCCCTGCAACCGATCCGATGTTGCGGCGCAATACCACTCTCCGTGCGTAGAATTTATGACATTCCACACTTGCAGCGTGATAATATTATCTCGAATATATCACTGTTTTCATTGATGATTTAATATACCATACCTGCACAATGCCCGAATTGCACTTCAAGCCGCAGCGTCAGAAGTACAAAGCCCGCAGCGGAAGGGTGGCCGCGCCGATCGCTACCGGATCGCGTGGCGAAGCGGCGAACCGAAGCTCCGGAGCCTTGCGCTGGAACCCGCGCCGTTCGGGACTATATAGGCGTATCCGATCGATAAGGGGCGCGGCCAGTGCTTCAGGCAGGCGTCCGCCCAGAACGATCATGCCGGGATCGACCGCCGCATGAATGCCATTAACGATCATCGTGAGCGACCGTCCGGCCTGTTCCAGCCAAGCCGAAACCCCTGCCCAATCCAACTCGAAATCGGCGAGGAACTGGCGCAGCGTCCGATAGGACAACCCTTCCGCGTCGTTGACCATGCGCATCAGATTGCCAAGCGAGGGCGATAGATATTCCGGCGGCAACATGCCACCGAACTCGCCGGCATTGCCATTCACGCCGCGCATCGGCTGACCGTTGCGGATCATTCCGCCGCCAAAGCCTGTCGCAAAATGCAGATAGGCGAAATCATCCACCTCACGGCCGTATCCGAGCAAGGATTCCCCTACAGCAGCGGCCGTGCCATCATTTTCCACCCATACAGGCATATGGAGCGCGTCGCGAAAAATCCGGTCGAGCTCGACAAAGGCCCAGTCATCAAGGGCCGGCGGATTGACTTGGCTGCCATCGCCAACGAAATAGCCGGTTATCCCGATCCCCAATCCGGCCAGCCTCGCCGTGTCGAGGCCCTGCGCGGCCCGCGCTGCGATGAAGCGCCGGATCAAGACGATCACATCGGCAGGCGTGGGCGAATCGATCGTTGAGATATCCTCCGCAATCACGCCTCCGGCCAGATCCAGGGCCGTCAGCGCAACCCCGTCGGCGGTGACGGACAGACCCAGCGAAAAGGCGGCATCGGGATTGATGCGAATGATCGGGCTGGGCTGCCCGCGTCCATTGCGAACGCTGCTGCCGATTCCCACCAGATCGCGCCGGACCAGGCGATCGACGATCCGCGACACCGACTGCTGCGTCAGGCATGACGCTTTTGTCAGATCCGAACGCGTGGCATCGGCATGACGCTGGATCAGGCTCAGGATCAAGCGATCGCCGGGTGTTTCGGGGCTGGGCCTGCCGCCTTCGCCAGGGTCATCCGTAACGGGCTGCATCGGGCCTGCCTCTTCGCCGGAACCGGCACCGCCCCTGATTGCCTGCACGCCTGTCTTCATCGCCATTGGCCAGCGCTGGTACCGGGCGAGCGGACGGATGTCGAGGCGGATATGGTGGCGCTGCCGGCCCTGACGCACGCCACGATGACCATGCAGACCAGCGCCCCCACTATCGGCGCACCGACCATGGCCAGCGATAAGGGCGACAAGGGCGCCGCCAGTGTCGCCATGCTGTTGGCATCGAGCATGTAGCCCAGCAAAAAGGCGGCAAGCGCCTGGGCTGTTTTGGATACGGCCGTGAACGTCGCGAAGCGAAGCGTCACGATCCCGGACGATGCGACCTGGGCCAACAGCGTCCACAGCATTGCGTTGATAGCGCCGAAGGCGATGCCGCAACCGATGCTCACGGCAGCGGCCATAGCCGGCTGACCTCGCGCGAACAGGCCGAAACCGAGCGCGGCGAGAATTTGGGCGAAAGCTGCGAGCAGCATGCCGTTCATCGAGCCAAGGCGGCGATGGATGCCGATCCACAAAAACTGGGCCATCAGATTGCCGATGGAGATCAGGGTCATCAAGGACCAACTCGTTGCGCCGCGCATCCCATATGCCGCAAGATAGGCTTCCAGCCGTTCGAAAATGGCGGTCGACAGGCTGATCCCGAATGCCATGACCATCAGCGCTGCGACGGGGAACAGCATCGGCACGGGATGGGGCGCGCCATGAGTCCGCCCGGTCGCGCCATGCCCCAGGCAGCTTGCGTCCCCGCTTTCTTGCGGGCAGCGGGCGAGCCAATAGGCGCTCGCCGTGGCAATGATCGCGATGCTCAGCCCCAACAGGGCGAATAGGGTGGAACCCTTGGCCTGCTGGTTGATCAACAGCGGGCCGGCAAGCCCAGTGACGACAATCGTCGCCACCCCGCCAAGCGCAAGCCGCACGCCGACGAGTTTGGCCCGGACTTCATTCGACACGTCGAAAAGGGACAGCAACGCATTCTGCGGAACGTCCGCCATGGCATATAGCAGGCGAAAGGCGATCAGCGTTGCGATCACGAAACTCGCGCGCAGGGACGCTTCCACCAGTCCCGACAGGCAGAAAGCCGCAAAGGCGGCGCTTGTGCAGGCGATGCCGATCAATTGCTGCCGCTTGGCGCTTGCGCTCGATGAGGCGGTCCTCCCCAGCCACGCACCGACCAGCCCATCGGCGACCGCGCTCAGAAGCAGCGTCGCGCCTATCGCCATGCCAGCGAGCTTAGGAGAAAGGCCACATATTTCAGTCAGATAATATAGGAACAGCAGGGCGCTGGACTGCCACAGCATGCTCTTACCGAAATGCGCAATTCCGTATCGGACGTGAATCTGGACCGGGTTGGCCGAAGCGTTCGGCGTTCGGGTGCGCGAGATCAATCTTGTGCCGATCGGTCGATAAATGGTGCCGAGCGCCTATGCAGCCAAATTGTGACAGGAAATTATCATTGTGGTGGGGCTATCCCGGTTTGCAGTGGATGGTCGGCCCGGCTGACGTGACAAGTTCATTCAGCCAGCCGCGTGCTGGCGGATAGCATTCCTTGAGCGGCGCGTCGGGGAACGCCGGCTTACTGAATATTCGGTCCGAAACTGGTCATCCTGGAATTGGCCAGAGCTTGCCATCTCATCGCTATACGAAAAACAGGTGTATCCCGACATCCGAGCGGGCCTGTTGGTGCTTAGACCCCATGACTGCCAGAGCCTCGGAGGCTCGAATCTGAGATGCTGATGATGGATTTGTCAGCAGCGGAGACGAGTCATGACGGAGACGGTGAAATACGTTGGTCTGGACGTTCATAAGGAAACCATTGCGGTCGCGGTTGCCGATGGGGAACGCGGAGGCGAGGTGCGTTTCGTCGGCACGGTCGCCAACGAGGACGATGCGATCAGGGGTCGGTTCCGGCTGAGGGCGAAATGACACCCTAAGCGTCGGCGTCTTTCGGCCAGAGGTATTCGCCGGTGAGGAGGATGTGCGCCCATCCGAGCGGAGAGACGTGGGCGAGAAGATGGTCCGGCGTCTCCAGCCCTTCGCGTCGCCGTGCCTCGACAGCATGACCAAGATGCAGGGTGTTCCAGTAGACGATGATGGCGGTGAGCAGGTTGAGGCCGGCGATCCGGTAGTGCTGGCCCTCGGTGGTGCGGTCACGGATTTCGCCCTGGCGGCCGATGCGCAGGGCGTTTTTCAGCGCATGATGCGCCTCGCCCTTGTTGAGTCCGACCTGCGCGCGGCGCTGCATCCCGGTGTCGAGAATCCATTCGATGATGAACAGCGTGCGCTCGATCCGACCCACCTCGCGCAGGGCTGTGGCCAGGTCATTCTGGCGCGGATAGGCGGCGAGCTTGCGCAGGATGCGGCTCGGCGCGACCTGCCCGGCACTCATGGGGACCGGTGAGAGAAGGCCCGAAAACGTACGCTAAGCTCGGCGCTCGGCCGTAGTGGTGCGCAGCGGCCTGAACCGCCCACGCGGCTTCTCGATCTCGCTCCACAGATAGTCGCCGGTGAGGCCGATATGCTCCCAGCCCAGCGGTGCAACGTGGGCGAGCAGCTCGTCGGGTACATCAGCGCCCGTCGACCGCAGGTGACGGACGGCCCGGTCGAGATAGACGGTGTTCCAGAGCGCGACGGCGGCGGTGACTAGGGTCAGTCCGGAGGCGCGGTGTCGCTGGTTCTCGAAGGTGCGGTCGCGCAGCTCGCCAAGGCGGTTGAAGAAAATGGCGCGGGCGAGCGCATTGCGGGCCTCGCCCTTGTTGAGGATGCTGCCCGTGCGGCGTCGCTGCTCGGGATCGTCGAGCCAAGCGAGCATGAACAGCGTGCGCTCGACGCGCCCGATCTCGCGAAGGGCACGGGCGACCGGGTTCTGGCGCGGGTAGCCCGCCAGCTTTTTCAGCATGGCGGACGCGCTAACTGTTCCCGCCCTGATCGATGCGGCAAGCCTGAGCGTCTCAGCCCAGTTCTCCTCGATCGCCTTTATGTTGATCGGCCCTGCGACCAGTGGCCGAAGCGTCGGCCATGGATCGAGCGGTGCAAACCCGTAGAGCCGACGCTCGTTCAGGTCGCGGATACGCGGTGCGAACCGGAAGCCGAGCAGGTGGCAGAGCCCGAAGACATGGTCGACCGCTCCCGCGGTGTCGGTCGCGTGCTCCCGGATGGCGAGTTCGCTTTCGTGGTCGAGCAGGCCGTCGATGACATGAGCTGCCTCACCGGCGTTTGCGGCAATGACCTTGGTATGAAATGGCGTGAACCGGTCGGTGACATGGGTGTAGAACAGCACGCCAGGCTCCGACCCGTAGCGGGCGTTCACGTCGGCGCGTGCCTCGCCGCGACCGCCCGCTCGGAAGAACTGCCCGTCCGAGGACGACAGCTCGCCCGAGCCCCACACTTGGCCGAGCGGATGCGCGTTGTGTGCGTCGACGATGGAGGCGAGTGCCGACAGATAGGTCTCGTCGCGAACGTGCCACTCGGCCGTCCAGCGCAGGCGCGCGAGGGTCAGCCCGCGTGAACTCTCCGCCATGCGGCCAAGGCCGAGGTTGGTCGCGTCAGCCAAGATCGTGCCCATCAGTGCGGCCTGGTCGGCCGCGGGCTCGCCGCTGCGCGCGTGGACGAAGCCGTCCGCGAACCCCGACCAGGCGGCGACCTCCACCAGCAGGTCGGTGACACGCACGCGCGGCAGCAGCGCGTAGAGCTTTGCCTTCAGCTCGTCCGCCGCGTCCGGCACCGCACGCCTAAGCGGTGAGACGATGAGATCGCCGCCTGCGATCACAACGTCGACCAGCTCGCCGGCCGAAGCCGCGCGTTCGACCTCACCCATGCGGTGGACCAGGGTGGCGCGGCGTTCGGCAGACCAGTCCGCGAAGCCCGACGGCACCGTCAATCCCAAGCCACCCTCGTCCCGCATAGCCGCAAACGCGGATTGGGGCAGGAGATAGTCGTCGAGCGTGCGATAGGCACGGCTCCCGTCGACCCAGACGCTCCCCGATGCGAGGCGCTCGCGCAGGTGGACGATGACGGCAACCTCATAGGCGCGGCGGTCGATCCCGTCTCCATCTGGGAACACCACTTTGCGCCATCGCGGGCGCAGGAAGGTCGTCGGCACCCGCTTGGGCAGCACCGATCGGCCATCGCGATACATGCGCCGCAGCACGTCGATAGCACCCAGCAACGGATCGCCGGAGCGGGCGGCGCGGAAGGTGAACGCATTATAGAGTGTCGGGGCGAAGCGTCGCACTTCGGCATGGCGCTGCACCACCTCGTCCAGCCCGTCCTCGTTCCCACGGGTCAGCTCTTCGGCGAACCCCACACTGCGCTCCAGCTGGTCCCATCCGATCCGGTCGCTGATCGCGCGCAACGGGTCGCGACCGTTCGCGCGCGTGTCGAGCAGAAGGCGGCCGAGCCGGGCATGGACGCGGGCGGTATCCTTGAGCAGCCGCGCCTCGCCCAGCAGCCGCTCGGATCGGGTCCGGTCGGCGCGCCGGAACAGTGAGCCAACCATCTTCTCGGCCATGGCGAGCGCCGCGTCGGTCAGCGCCGCCTCCAGCTCGATCACGGCCGCGACCAGCGTCGCCACACGCCGGCGCCTCTCCATGCGCCGCAGCGCCTGCGCGGTGACGATGCCGGCGACACGGGCGATCACGGCGTAGCGGGCGGCGTGAATGCGCCGCGCCCGCTCTGGCTCGATCCCGAGCGAGCGGACGCGGAACAGCCGCTCGGCGATCGCCTTGAGGTTCGCTGCGGTCGGGGCTTCCGACCACTCCCGGAGCCAGCCAAGATCGGTCCGACCCTGTTCGCCGGGATCGATCAGGTCAGCGAGCGCCAATTCCTGTTCGGCTGTCAGGTCGCGGATCAGTCCGGCATGTGCGACGCGACGGGCCTGGGCGCGGGCGATCAGCGCCACGCGCTCCAGCGTCGACGCGGCGGGCACGACCACGCGGACGTGCCGCAACCGCTCGACCATGGCGGCGACGATAGGCTCGCCGCGATTGGTCGATGTCGCCACCTCCTGCCCGAGCATTAGCATGGCGTGCAGGTCGGATCGTTCAAACGGGCGCAGGCCGAGATATGACCCAATCTCGGCGCGGTGCTCGCGCAGCGTGGGTGCGCGCTCCGCATAGCGAACAAAGTCCGCAGCCGACCCGCCGATCTGTGCCGCAAGCAGATCAAGCATCTCGCGCGGAGGCAGTTCGTCGGGAAACAGCGCTCGGCCGGGATGCCGAAGATAGCAGAGCTGGACAGCATAACCGATGCGGTTGGCTCCGCGCCGTCGCCGGCAGACCTGGACGAGATCGTCGGGGCCGAGCGTGTAGAACCGCTCCACGGTGTCACGGTCGTGTGGTGGGTCGAACAACGCGGCGCGCTGGCCGGGTGAGAGGATCGTCTTCGCCGGCATTGTGCTCCCTTCGGCGTAGCGTCACGAAATCAGCTGCCCAGGCTGTTCGTGGAGCATAGACAGGAACACGGGTTAAGTGACAGGATGAGGATCATTGGAGGAGCGATCCTGCTCCGTCACGCGAACGGACGTATATGTGACGACGCAGATCGGCTACGCACGGGTGTCCAAGGCGGACGGCAGTCAGGCCCACGACCTCCAGCACGACGCGCTGGTTGCGGCCGGCGTCGATCCCGACCATATCTATGAGGACGCTGCCTCGGGACGGCGCGACACGCGCCCGGGACTCGACGCCTGTCTAAAGGCGCTGCGGCGCGGCGACACGCTGGTCGTGTGGAAGCTCGACCGCCTCGGGCGCGATCTGCGCCACCTCGTCAATCTGGTCGACGAGCTGACGAAGCGGCAGATCGGCCTCAAGGTGCTGGCGGGCGAAGGCGCGTCGATAGACACCACCACCGCCAATGGCCGCCTGATCTTCGCTATCTTCGCCGGCCTCGCCGAGTTCGAACGCGAACTGATCGTCGAGCGTACCCGCGCCGGCCTTGTTTCAGCACGCGCGCGGGGGCGGCATGGCGGACGTCCTTTCAAGATGACACCGGCCAAGCTTCGTCTCGCCCAGGCCGCGATGGGCAAGCCCGAAACCAAGGTTGCCGAACTGTGCGCCGAACTCGGCGTTACCCGGCAGACCTTGTACCGCCATGTCACACCCAAGGGCGAGATCAGGCCCGATGGCGAGAAACTGCTGCAACGAAAAGCGCGATCTGCGTAGCTTCTCGAACGAGGAACCCTGATGGACATTGCGCGGAGACCTGAGCGGGCAGGATCAACTGCTCGGATCGGCTTGTGGCTGATCTTCCTCGTCGTCGGGCTGTCGCTGCCGCTCACCTATCTTCTCCAGGCACCAGCTCCTGTCGGTGGAGGTCTTCTTCGAGTGTTCGGTTGGGGCGGGCTGTTCGGTGCCGCGGTCGGCGCGCTTGTCCGAATCCTGTGCTCTCCGCTTTTCCGAGCGCGCACATGGTGGTCGCGGGGCAAGGTAACGGCCGGTTGTATTTCTCTGGGCGCCCTTGGAGGTGCAGGGAGCGCCGCTTGGCTGGATCAGCTACGCGTCGTGCACCGGCAAGAAGTGGAGTTGCCCATCGTCAAACTGGAGAAGCTACCAGCTCGACGACAGACGTCGGGCATTCAGATCGCGACCCTCTCACCGTTTGATCCGACCGGGCCGGATCATATCGCGGCCGAAAACATCAAAGGACGATACGTCAGAGAAGGCGATTGCCTGACTGGTGTCATTGAACGCGGGTGGCTGGGAGGCCTGTGGGTGCGACACTTTGAGGCGCGCCCATGCTCGAAGGTGCGCGGCACATCCGGATCGCACGTGATCGTACCGGCTAGCGGCTTTTCGTCGTGGCGCTGGCACCAACCTCGCGATTTTCAACCAAAGCGACAAGGGCAAGCTTGGGACGACGCGCTGCCGGCTGATCTGAGTTGCCGCGTTCGGCCCGGTGCTTGGCTCTACCGGTGTTCGCCTAGATAAGTCGCTCACGAGCTCGACAAGGGGAGAGAGCAATGTTGCGTTCGGTGCCGGTCGTTCTGTTCTCCCTGCTTACACCGACTGCCTGTACGGGGCAGTCTTCAGCACAGACCGTGGAACAGGTTCTGCGGCAGAAGACCGCTCGGCTGAAGGCGCGCGATCCGGCCAAGGAGGCCGCGAGTGCCGCCACCCGAGGCGACTCCCGCCTTGCCGGGACCAACTACATCGGCCCGATGCCGTCTGGCTGGAGCCTGCCAGGTGTTTCCTGCGCCGTCTGGACGCGGCCCGCGATCGGCAAATGGTATGTCGCGGACGACGTCATCACCAGCAAGGAGGAGGTGACTCACGGAGAGGCGGCCGTCCGCTTCGTCACCCGCTACAATCAGGCGCTCGTCGATAACCCAGCGTTCCTTTACCCCGAGCTTTGCGCGCGTGAGGGGAAGCGGCCGAAGGCCCGCTATACCGGTACGGTACGCACCTTTGCCGAGGCTGCGCGCAGCGCCGATCCGGCCGTGCTGGCGAGCGTGCCGGCCGGTGCAGACATCAGCGCGCGCGATTTGCTGGGCCATACCGCCTTGAACTGGGCCCTGTACCGCAGCGACGGCGAGATGGCGCGCCTGCTCGTCGAGCGCGGCGCCAATCCCAGCATACGGCCACCCTCCAGCGGGGGTGACTATGACGGGCCAGCCCCGCTCGCTCAGGCCGTGCGGATGAAGAACGCCGCGCTCATTGCCACGATGCTGGATCGCGGCGCCAGGTTCAGCGGTGCTACGGGTCTGTGCGTCGATCGTCGTGAACCGGAACAGATGACCGCACCCGAGTGCGATTGGATCGGCCTTCTCGTGATGTCTGGCAGAGCCGGCCTGCTTGAGCGCGCCGCGCGCGACCGGAGAGCGACCGCTATCGCCGGAGAGCAGGCCGCTGTTCAGGGCGAGATCGGGTCCGGCTTTACTCGCGCACTCGATACGCGGCAGGAGGATGCCGTCACCCGGCTGCTGCCTCTACTGGAAGGCGGCGATCCGTCCTTTTGGGTGCATCGGTTGATGAAAGCAGGCCGCTTCGATCTGGCGCGACGGTACGTCGCCCTGCACGCAGAGGAACTGGGCCGATCGAAAGCGGAATCTACGCTATGGGCTGTCGCAGCCCAGGCCGGGCAGGAAGACGCCCTGGTCTTCCTCGCGAACTATGGCGGCGAACTGAACCTCCTGCCTCAGCCGCGCCTGGCTTCCTGCGGGACGGCGGCTTCACGCGGCGACATCGACGCGCTTGCCACGTGCGTGCGCGAAGCCGCCGATCGCCGGCTCCGGATCGAGGCCAGGATTAAGGCGGGCGACACTCCCGGGCTCCTCGCACTCGCCCGCGAGGCGACCGACCTTCACGAGTATCGCCGCGCCACCATTGTTGATGTGGTCGCGCAACATGGTACCGCAGCCATGATGAGGGCGCTGGCTCCGCTCGTCGCGCCTGTCCGATTGGACAGATTTCATGACCAAAGTCAGACGGCCTTTCCCGACTCTCGCTTTCCGCAGATCGCGTCGTGGGACGGTCTGCTCGCGCTCAAGCAGCGGCTCGACAGCTTTCCCAGGGCTGCCAATGCGGCGGTGGAGAGAAACGATCCGGCGCTTGTCGCATCCCTCGCCGCCCTGAAGCCGACCGGCGTGGCTCCAGCACTGACGAACTACATGGGACGCATCGAGCCGCGCATTCCGATGGAGCCGCTTGAGGACTCTACGACGGAGGCACTGCCGAACGCACCCGATGCCGACAAGATGGCGATGATCCGTTCGCTCGTTCAGTTGGTCGCGACTAGCGACGGCCCGCAAGCGATGGAGGATGCGCTGGGCTCCGCAATTCGTGCAGGGTGGAATGACGTCATACGGCTGATACTGGCGGCAGGGTTCCGCGGCGATCGGGCGCAACGACCCGATCAGCTGTGGCAATGGTGGTCCGGCCTGTCGAACGCGTGCAAGCCGTCGACGGGAGAGCTTCTGACCAGTGCCGGGGTTAGGATCGACTACCCGCTCGATGCGCGCCTGAACGGCCAACCGCCGATCTGGCTCGTCACCGCGGGATGCAAGAACCCGGCGAGCGCCGCGGTGCTGGTCAGGACAGGGGCGGACGTGAACACGCTTTCGGGACCGGAAGGAGACGGCGACACCATGGTCGACGTCGCGCTCCGGCGGCGAAAGCCGCTGATGGCCGAGGCGTTGCGCAAGCTAGGCGGCGTGACATCGGCGCAACTGCCACCGGGCAAGTCGAGCAAGCGACAGGAAGCGCGCGGCGATGTCGATTGGGATCTCGTGCCGAACGGGGAAGTGCAGTGAGAACCGGGCCGGTGCTCTTGGCCCTGTTGCTTCTTGCCGGCTGCGCAACGCCCAGGGTGCTGGCAAGCTGTGCCGGCCTACGGGGGGTCGGCGCCGTTCCGATCACCGACGCAAGCGGCGTCACGCGGATCCGCTACACCTATGCCGACGAGACGGTGCGCCTCCCGCATCTGCAATGCCGCGCCGACCAGGGCGACCGGTCGGCCATGGTCGAGCTCGCCCGCGCGCTGGAGACGGGCGAAGGCGTCGCACGTGACGACGTTCGCGCCGCTGCGCTATACGAGAAAGCGGCGCAGGACCGGCCCGCCTTCACCAGCATCTACTCGCCGCCCGTGCGGCTCGGCGGATCGGGGCAGGTCACGATGATCCCGAACACAGACGGCGGACCGGGTGATGCGGAGGCAAAATACCGGCTCGGGCAGATGCTCGTCGAGGGACGCGGCATCGGACAGGATGTCACGCGGGGACAGGAGCTGATGGCAGCCGCACAGCGCCAAGGATTTCACCCGTGAGTCGGCCGATCCATGCTCAGTGGTTAGCCGGCACTTCCTGAAGATCCAGGAAGGGACCAGCCCAAGTAGGGCCGGCACGCTCGCGGTTCATCGTCGCAACGATGACGGAGTGAGCGAAACCACGCCACCCCGGACCAGGGTAAGCAGCAGCAAGCCGCTCGGCCATTTCGACTTCGCCGACCTTGGTGAGAAGGTGGATTAGCTGAATCCGCTGCCGGGCAGCGGCGGCACGGGCGAACTGGTCGCCGACGTCCAGCGCGGGAACTGCGGCTGCTGCCGTCTGTAGGAGTGATCTCGCGCCGGCGACGTCGCCCGATCCGAGGCGGCGTTCGATTATCGCGAGACGCGTCTTTCCAAGAACCTGTGGTTTACCCGTTCGGGTCGCAGCATCCAGCGCCCTGGCGTCGTCACCTGCCTGGAGCCAGACGTCTGCGGCGATTTCTTCGCCCAATCCGTTCGGGCACAGGCGCGCCAACGATCCCGACGCTTCAAGCCGCGCCATATAGGTCGCCACCACCGTGCTGTTCTGCGTCGGGAGAACCCATCCGGCGATACCGGTCAGCCCATCGTCCACCATCGTGCAGTCGGCGGATGGAGGCAGCAGGTTCGTCACCAGCATGGCGCGATCGAAGTCACGCGCTTTGAAGAACTCGGCAATGAGGCCCTGCGCCTGAGTTCCCGGCTCCGGCAAAAGCCTCTCACCCGTGGCTCGCTTCTTGGTGAAGCCGCTTCGTATCCGCGCGATGGCATCGTCCGGTCTGCCCTCGATCAGATCGACCTCGATCGTATCGAGCCGTTCGCTTGCCTGCCGTCGCGTATCGCCATCGAGATGGGGGACCAAAGCGCGCAGCCGGCGAACAGCATCGACCGCCCCGCCGGCGGGACGTTCGGGTACGCTATCCCATGTCGCCATATAGAGGAGCTGTGCCTTGGTCGGCCCGGGTGGCAGCGCATCTGCCGCCGCCAAGATCAGACGAAAGGGCGGAATTGGAGGCGGCACGATGCCTGGAGGCGCATCCATGGAAAAGCAGTCGCGAATGCGCCGGTCGTCCGCGGGTGTAGCGCTTGCGGGCTTCAGACCCTCGACGAAACGCTCGCAGGCGCGATCCTCACTGTTCTGCTCGCGCTGCTGTGCCACAATTTGACTGGTGAGCTTGTCCGGGCGGGGGCTGAACGTCCGTAGTTCGTAATCCTCCGACATGGCGGCAGCTGCCTCGATGGCATGGTCGCGGTCGGCGTATCGAAGGTTGCGCGATATCTCGCGAAGAGCGACATCGCGCTCCCGTCCTGCCGGCATCGACTTGGCTTCGACAACCGCACGCTCAGCGAGGTTTCCAGCAGGTGCTGCATCCGCGCAGCCACTCGGCGAGATGACCAAGGCTAAAGCCATGCAGAAAGGCCGAAGGCGAACGAGCAACATCGCTTCAAGCTACGCCAGAACGCTCAACACGCAACCGTTACGCCTTAGCGTACGATTTCGGGCCTTCTCTCGCCGGTCCCCAAAGAGCAGCACGCCGCCCAGGCCGGTGCCGCCGAGATACAAGAGCGTTGACCGCTTCATAGGATCGCCTCGCCGGTGCCGACGATCTGGCGCTGGCACGCGAACCCGATGGCCGCGTACCGGGAGTCGAAACCGTCCTTGTGCGGTGTCCCGACATAGTAGCAGCCCGACGGGATCACTCCGCTCGGACCGATCGCCAGCGGCTCACCCGCCTTGGTGAAGGGCTTGGTGTACGCGACGACACGGTGGTTGACCGTGACCAGCCTGCCCCAGTGCCGGACCGTATCCCCGGGCATCCCGTAGACGATCTTGCCGAACATCTCCGGCTTGGAGCCGAAATGCCGGCGGACGAGGTCGCTCTTGGGAGGCAGGAAGAAGACGTACTCGCCGCGCGACGGCATCTGGTTCTTGTGGATGACGAACGCCCAGTTCGGCAGCGAGTCCGTTGTGTTGATCAGGAGGGCGTGCTTGTCGCGCCAGTCGCTGATCGCACCGAGGATGACGCTGCCGGCGATGAACGCGCCGAACAGACCCCAGCGCAGCTTGCGGCCGCTGGCCCGGGGCGCGAGGTCACTGACCGCCGTTGCCATTGGGGCCTCCGAAGGTCGAAGTCATCGCCGCAGGCACGCCCGAGGGCACGCCCTGCATCGCCGACGGCACCTGCAGCGGCTGCTGCCTGCCGGCGACAGGTGGCGCCGCCGACATCGGATTGATCGTCGCGCCGGCACCGGCCATCGCGGGCGGGACGGCGTAGGCCTGGGGAACCGCCGCCACGGCCGGGGCGAGCTGCTGCTGAAGCTGCTGCATTTCCTCCGCGCTCGCCGGACGCGGCTGACGAATGCCGCTGGCATAGACCGCCTTCTTCAGGCTGTCGGTGATGTCCGGCACGTTCTCGGTGAGCACCGCCTCGCCGACGAGGACCACCTGACCCTTGGCGCTGCGCCGCTGGATCTCGTGCTTGAGCGACGACATGAAGGTTCGCATCTCGGCCTCGACCTGCGCGGGTGGCGACGCGGCGTGGGCCTGGGCCGTCACGTATTCGCCGACGATGCTGGAGAGGCTCGCCTTGACGATATGCTCCTCGCGCGGCGCGACGAGCGCCTTCGTCACCCACATCGACCAGATCAGCGCGACCACGAGCGCTGCGCCCAAGACGAGCTGCGCGCGGGTGAACCCGCCGAACCCGCGCTTGGCGCGGACGACCGGCGCCGGGGCGGCGGAGGTCGCGGGGGACGGGAGGTCGAGTTCGGGCTGGTCAGCCATTGGCCTTGCTCCGCTTGGGGTCGCGCGAGGGAAGGATGCTGTGCCGGCGGAAAAAGATGACCGCGGCCGACAGAGCCAAGTGCGCGACGATGAGGATGTGCTTGAAGGAGGCGATGCGCGCCGCGTCGGCCGCGACGTACCGGCTCGCCATATTGTTGAGCTGGTGCATCATGCCGTCGACCGAGAGACCGCCGATCGCGAGGAAGAACAGGACGAACAGCCCCCAGGTGATCAGGAGCGTGGTCGCCAGGAACCCCGCCATGTGCAGGTAGAAGTAGAGGAGGAAGCAACCAAATCACTCGACGAAAGCAGATGCTGCCGCGGATGCGCGAGAGGGTTCTGGCGAGGGGCGCACCGGGCGGATCATTCGAGCCGATCGCAAAGACGCAACTGCCATAGATCTTGATCGGCCTTCTCCAACTCAGGATCTGCGCGGCCGTCGCCCCTTCGACCGCCTGAACGTCGCAACGTGGAGCGTACTGGCTGTTAATCGCCTTCGCTGTGCCAAGCCCGATGCTGTCGCCAAGAATAAGGCATTCGAACATAGAGCGCCCCTTGGTTCGATGTGGTCGAAGCAGCTTGGCGGGCCGCCGCGCTAACCAATGACGGGGTCGCTGGCCGAACCCAACGCCTCTTGGAGTTCCGAGACGTCAGCATCGATGATCGCGTACAGGTCGTCATCATTGTGTCGAAAGAACATCTGCGCTTTCGCCTCGTCATCAGCCGGCGGAGCTGTAGATCCCATACGCTCGGACCATCTCGCGTCGATGAAGCTCATGAGTTGGCTCCAGGCTGCAAGATGGGAATGATGGAGGCTCAGGCAGTGTGTGCCATCCGTAATGATCGCGAGGATCGTCGCCTGCATGTTCCATTAACTCCCTCGATCACAGCCGGGACGGGGACAGAACTGAGATCATCGGGACCATCATCGATCTACCTCCCCTAACGCGCGCTCCGAAGTTGCATTGCCGTTTCAGACCTGATCTTCCTGAGGGAGCGCACCTTCAAACCGTCTGCCGAGAAAGATCGCCCTCACTAACCGGGTAATCCTGCGAGTCCGCGTGGGATCTACTCGCGAGCAGATGGGCGCCGCATGCAGAAAATCGGCAGCGCACAACAAAGCGGTCTTTCATCGACCTCACCTTCCGGCTCGACGAGGCACACACGCGCTCACCCACCTGGTAGCGCATGTTCCGCATACTCGCGGCGGATGAGATCGAGTTTCGGATCGATGTATCGGCGGCAGAATGGCCGATTGGGATCGTTGCGATAGTAGTTTTGGTAGCGCTCCTGCGATGGCAAGAAGTCGACGAACGGCACCACCTGCGTGTGAATCGTCTTTGCGGCTTCTTCCGCGAACCGGCGCACCGTTCGCTCAGCTTCCGCCCGTTGTCCGGGCTCAAAGATATAGATTGCGCTGCGGTACTTCCCACGCGGGGAACGAGCTCTGCTCGATGAATGCGTTCTAAGATGTACCTCGGCGAGCATTCCCAGGCTGATGGTGGACGGGTCGAACGTCACGACCACGCCCTCGGCCCAAGTGTCCGCCGGTGGCTCGGATTGCAAATAGCCCTGATCGACCTGCGTGACCCCTCGTAATGCTTGAAACACCCCCTCGGTGCACCAATGGCAACCGCCGCCAAGGCCTACCTTCAACATCTTCTACCTCGGGCTAGCGCTCATTGGCTCGGCCGGCTGGCCTCGAACAGGAACCAAGCACGGCGTTCGGCCTCATCGGTCCAAGCGTCGACCAAGCCAGAGGTGGCGTTGTCCTTTGCCTCATCCGCGACTGCCTTCGCCTTCCGAAACCCTTCCACCATATGGAGGTTGTCGGCCCTTAGCTCGGCCAGCATTTCCTGCGGCGTCACGAACTCGGCATCGTTGTCTCGGATAGTCTGATGCCGCGCGATGTCACCAATCGATGTAAGTGTGCGATTGCCCGTCTTTCTGGCGCGCTCGGCGATGGCGTCGGTAACGGCCAGGATCTCCGCAGCCTGCTCGTCGAGAAGAAGATGGTAGTCCCTGAAGTAGGGTCCAGAGACATGCCAGTGGAAGTTCTTGGTCTTCAGGTAGACTGCATAGCTGTTTGCGAGGATAATCTTAAGTGCGTCCGCTACGGTCATCGTTGCGGCCTCATCAAGGTCGGTCGGCGTCGCAAGTTGCGCAGCTGTAGCGTCGGTCATCAGAAGGCTCCCTGATCGGTGGCTTTCGCAGGAGCCGGCATCGATTCCCCTAAGGCCGTAGAGGCCATCAGAATGAGGCTGCCCAAGGTCTAAGTCCAATGACTCGCGGCTATAGTTTCGATAGCCTGACGTTACGGAGGCTGCGAGCAAAACACTCATGGCAGTGGCTAAACAGAACTCGACACGAGGCTATTCTGAGGGCGTGAAGCCGAGCACGAACTTCACTACCTTGTCTGAGGACATTTCGCAGGGTCTGAGAAATGTCTCGCCGCTTTCCAGGCGGTACAGGTTGAAGCTTACGATATCGGTGGCGGCGAGATCTCTCGCAAACAGACTGTTTCGCCGACCGTCGTCAGATCGCTTGACGGTCACGCCGTAGCGGTAGCCGTCAAAGACGCCTTCACTGTAGCCGCTTGGCAGCCGTTCCAACGCTGCCTCAAAGGCGGCTTTCTCCATTTCAGGCGGCGAGTGCATAACCGAAGATGGCCCTCGTTCGGCGAGCAAGAACGGTGCCGATCCGCAGCATGACCGCCGACCAGCCAGCCACCCGGCTTACCCAACCGCTGCGCAGCGAACCCATCCGCTTAACCGAAATCAACGTCGTTCCGAGGCATCTGCTGCATCGGCTCGACGCCCATCAGCGCCAAGCCATTGCGGATGCTCTGTCCGACGGCAGCTGCCAAGAAGAGCCGTACGCGGCTGAGCGGCGCGTTATCGTCGCGGATGAAGCGGCGTGCCGGATCATCGGATCCGGCATTCCACAGCGCGTGGAAAGCCGCCGCCAGATCGGCGAGGAAGAAGGCGATCCGATGCGGTTCGCGCGCTGACGCGGCCGCCTCCACTACTCGCGGAAACTGGGCCATCAGCTTGACTAGGATCAAATCCCGACCGTCTAAGAGGGAAAGGTCGGGCTCAGCGCTCAAGTCGATCTTGGCCTCGATTGCTCGTCGAGAAAGCGAATGTATGCGCGCGTACGCGTAGTGAACATAGAAGACCGGATTATCACGCGACGCCTCGACCGCCTTCGCGAAGTCGAAGTCCATTGGCGCCTCCGCCTTGCGGGTGAGCATGGTGAAACGAACGACATCCTTGCCGACCTCTTTCACCACATCCGCGAGGGTCACGAAGTTGCCTGCACGCTTCGACATCTTTACCGGCTCGCCTTCGCGAAGCAGCCGAACAATCTGCACCAGCTTGACGTCGAAGCGCTTGCGCCCTTCGGTGAGGGCATCGGTAGCTGCGACGATGCGCTTCACCGTGCCGGCATGATCCGCACCCCAGACGTCGATCATCTCATCGGCGTCGCGTGCCTTCTCGAAGTGGTAGGCGAGGTCGACGCCGAAGTAGGTCCAGCTTCCATCTGCCTTGCGGATCGGCCGGTCCTGATCATCGCCAAAGAGCGTCGAGCGGAACAGCGGCAGCTCGATCGGTTGCCAGTCCTCCGGGGTTTCTCCCTTGGGCGGGTCAAGCACGCCATCATAGATCAGGCCGCGCTCGCGCAGCCAAGCCTCGGCGGCGGCGGGCCGTCCCGCTTCGAGAAGTTCGGCCTCCGATGCGAAGCGGTCATGGCGAACGCCCAGCAACGTAAGGTCCGCGCGGATCGTCTCCATCATCGCTGCCACGGCGTGCGAGCGGAAGATCGGAAGCCACGCGGCCTGCGGGGCATGTCGGTAGCGGTCGCCGAAGTCCGAAGCCAAGGTCTGGCCCACGGGCTTAAGATAGTCGCCCGGATACAGGCCCTCCGGGATGTCGCCGATACTTTCGCCCAGCGCCTCGAGGTAGCGAAGGTGGGCGGATCTCCCGAGGACGTCCACCTGTCCGCCGGCATCGTTGACGTAGTACTCGCGGATTACGCGGTGCCCGGTGAACACCAGCAGGTTCGCCAGCGCGTCCCCGACGACCGCTCCGCGGCAATGCCCCACATGCATCGGGCCGGTCGGATTAGCCGAGACATATTCGACGTTCACCGTTTTGCCGGCACCAGTGTCCGAACTGCCATATCGCTCGCCCGCATGTGCGATCGCCGCCAGCTCGTCCCGCCATGCGTCATCGGTCACCCGCAGATTGACGAAGCCCGGCCCGGCGACGTCGACGCTTGTCACTTCCTCGAGCGCCGCCAGCCGGCTGGCCAGCGCCTCGGCGAGCTGCCGCGGCGGGACCCCGGCGCGCTTCCCCATCACCATCGCAGCGTTGGTCGACAGGTCGCCGTGCGCAGCGTCATGCGGCGCTTCCACAGTCACGCCGCTCCGTGCGAGACCGGTCGGCAGCTCGCCAGACGTTTCCAGCCCGTCGAGCGCCCGCCCGACGTGTTCGGAGACGCGAGCGTGAAGCGCTGCCGGCATCAGCGGCCGCCCCCGGCGCGGAGCTTGCTACGCAACCTCAACGCCCTTCCAGAAAGCGACATGATCTCTGATCGCTTCGGCTCTTGGTGTCGGGTTGGGGTAGGCCCAAGCCGCATTCAGGTTGCACTCTTCGCCCACCCGAACGTGATAATAGCGCGCCCGACCCTTTACCGGACAGACGGACGAATGATCGCTTCCCTCGAGCCGAGTATGATCGACGGCTTCGGGCGGAAAGTAGTGATTGCCGTCGACAATCACGGTCTTGTCGCTCGCGGCGATAGTGGCGTCGTTCCAAACTGCAGAAACCATTGTGCGCTCCTTCGCTCTATCGGTTGGCTGAGCGGCACCATTGATCAGGTGGCGGAGACCTCGCCGGCGAGAAGCTTGTCGAGCTCGCCTTTGGCATCGAGCTCCAAAAGGTCATCAGAGCCCCCGATGTGCTTGCCGTTGATGAAGATCTGCGGAACGGTGCTCCGTCCTGTCGCTTCCTCCATCGCCTGCCGCTGAGCAGGATCATCCTCGATGTCGTGTTCAGTCCATTTCACACCCTTTTCGGTGAACAGTGCTTTCGCGCGCCGGCAAAAGGGGCACCAGTTGGTCGTAAAGATGAGAATCTTTGGCGTCATGGCTCTCGTCTCCGATCATACGTAGTTGGGATGGATTGCAACGGCTGAAACCTAACAGACTCAGCCAAAGGTGAAGGCAAAACCCAGAGCGCCGGGATCGAGGAACTCGATCGCGAACGTGCGCTCGCGAACGGCGCCCTTCTGCCGTACGAGCTGGTAGAGTCTTTGTCCCTCGATCGTGCCGTTTCCGGCGTCGTCGATGTCCGAGCCATGATCGCTAGCGGGTGGCTTGCCGTCGATCGTGACGCGGAACCGGACCCGTCGGCCCGTAGCGGAAGGGCCGAGCACAAGGTGGACGTCGCGGGCATGGAACCGGTAGACGATGCGGGCCCCGGCGGATTGTGACGAGGCATGTTCCGACCCTGCAAGCCAGCGTCCGGAAAGCGCCCAGGCGTTCAGGGGCAACTGAGGCGGCGCGACATAGTCATGCGCGGTCTCGCGCACGAAGCCCCCCGGTGACGTGAAACGCTCGCCACGCACATAGCCCAGGTAGGTCTCGGGTGAGCGTACATCGTTCCAGCTCGCTGCGGCAGAGGATCCCGCAGTGCGCACCGATACAGTTCGCATGTCGCCGACCGCGTGGCCATTTTCGGCAAGAAGCCGCTGGATGACCTTCTCGGATTCGGCGTAATTTCCCTCGCCAAAATGATGGTATCGGACGCGGCCGCGACCATCGATGAAGTAGTGGGCCGGCCAGTAACGGTTGTCAAAGGCGCGCCAGATCGCGTGATTGTTATCGAGCGCTACGGGATAGGTGACGCCTAAGTCACGCGCGGCTTTCGCGACGTTGTCAGGATCCTTCTCGAAAGCGAACTCGGGGGCGTGAACCCCGATCACTACCAGCCCGGCCGCCCGATATTTCTGCTCCCAGGCTTTTACGTAGGGCAGCGTCCGCAGGCAGTTGATGCAGCTATAGGTCCAGAAATCGACCAGGACGACCTTGCCGCGCAACGTCTCGCGCGTGAGCGGCGCAGAATTCAGCCAACTCGTTGCGCCCGTGAGCGGTGGCAATTCCCCTTCGATTTCGAGCGGACCATCCCCAAGAGTGCTGGTCTGCCCCAAACGATCGTCTACCCGGAAGCTGTCCAGGAGTCTTTGTTCGACGGTGGACGTTCCGGCGAGCGACAGCTTGGTCAATAAGCCCGTGTCGAGGCCCAGAGCAATGGCGATTACTGCAAGAAGCACTAGCGCGCCCAGAGAGCGGCGGAACCAGTCTCCCACACGGATCGACCGTTTCATCGCAGCGAACACACGTCCGCCGATGAGCAGCGCCAGCGCGAGCGATGTTGCCGCACCAGCGGCATAAGCCAGCAGCAGCAGCGAAGTGCCGATAGTGGCGCCGTTCAACGCGGCTCCGGTCAGTACCAACCCCAGTATCGGTCCGGCGCACGGCGCCCAAAGAAGACCGGTGGCTACCCCGAGGAGCAGTGATGCCCAGAAACTATCACCAGTCCGCTCTGGTCCGGCAGCTTCCGTGAGCCGGGCGCCGAGCCTGACGATCGGTCTGGTGGCGCGATCGGCGAGCGCGGGGAACGCCAGCAGCAGTCCAAACACGCCCAGTATCAGCAGCGCTACCGCTCTTCCGAGGCTGTTCGCCTGTACGGCCCAGCTGCCGCCGACTGCTGCCAACGTGGCCACTCCGGCGAATGTCACCGCCATCCCCAATAGGAGCGGCAGACCACTGCGCATGAACGGTTGACCCGCTCGCGCGAACACGAACGGGAGCACCGGCAGGATGCATGGGCTGATGATGGTCAGCGCGCCGGCGAGGTAAGAGAGGATCAGCAGCAGCACGGGCGATCCCTCCCCGACCATGGAAACAGCCTGGGTTTCGGGTCGTGAGAGGCCCGCTGTCTAATGGTACTCGGACGCTCGGCGGCGTCGATGCGCAATACGCAGGCGCGAATTATCATGCCGCCATCTTCCGGACCGTCTCCAACACCCGGTCCTGACGATACGGCTTCGGGAAGAAGACCATGTTTTTCGGCAGTTTGGTTTCCTGCGGCCAAGGTCGTCCTGACGTGATGATAACCTGGATGTCGGGCCAGCGCTCGCGAATGCAGATCGCCAGCATGATGCCATCCATCCCGCCAGGCATATCCACGTCCGTAAATACGACGCGGACATCTGAGCGCTCTTCCAAGGTGCTGATCGCGTCGGTGGCGTCCGCCGCCTGAAGCACTTCGAAGCCAGCCTCTTCGATTATGTCCGAAGCGAACAGCCGGACGATTGGCTCGTCTTCCACGACGAGAATTATCGGCCTGATGATCATACGCATTCCTACGTCAGCCCTTTGCCAGATGGCGGATCGGCGCTCGCAAGTCGGCCTCAAACCCCTCCGGATCGTAACGAGTATCCACACCGCCAGTCCCGACTAGACCGATGCTGATGAGCTTGGAGCCGAAGCCGCGGCGCGCCGGTGGGATGACAAGAGGTCCACCCCGTTCGCGCCACTTGATCATGAGGCCAGCTTCATCACCGTCGCTCTTGATTTCCCATGTCAGCGATACTTCTCCACTGTCGCCCTTGAGAGCCCCGTACTTGCAGGCGTTTGTTAGGAGCTCGTGCACGATTAAGGAGAAAGACAAGGCTGCCTGTGCTCCAAGCGCAACCGGCGGGCCGTTCATACTGACGCGATCCATGAAGCCGATCGCCTCGATGGCATTTGTCGCAATGGATGCGAGGTCAGCCCGCGCCCAGCTATTATGGAGCAGAGCGTCGTGCGCGCCGCTCAACGCCATCAGGCGGCGTTCGAAAGCATAGACGGACTCACGGTCGGTCGCTGATCGCAGCGTCTGGCTCGCGATTGCCTGCACCATGGTCAACGTGTTCTTGAGCCGGTGCGCGATCTCCCCGTTTACAATGCGCTGCTGCTCCTCAGATCGATGGCGCGCCACGCCCGCCTCAAGACGATCGGCGACGCTGCGGAGAAACGCGATCTCCTCTGCTAGCCAGTACCTGGGCCGTGTCGAATGGACGAAGAACAGGGCGGTCGTCCGGCCGGGGTCCCGCACCGGCACGTCGACAAGCGCGCGCACCCCATTGCGCAAGGCGAGCGCTAGGTTCGGCAGTGTCCGTTCGTCGGCAAGGGAATCGAATACGACAAGTGGATCTCCGCTGGAGAGGGGAGCTTGCAAGCCGTGATACTCGTCAAGCGCGTGCCGGCCGGCGACGCTGAGGACACCGGGAGCAGTCCAGTCACGTTCGACGTCAAGCACCTCTACAGCATCATCGACCAAACCCAGTCCGGCGCGATCGGCGGTCAGCACCCGCCCGACAACGGCGGCGGTCGCCAAGGCCATCTGCCCTGCGTCGCCACTGTTGCGAATGATCTCGCCGATCTCGACCAACGCGACCTGCAACTCTGTCTGACGCTCGCTGACCTTAGCGATACGACGAAGTTCGAGATTCTCGCTGGCAAGCCTGGCGAGGGCCCGCAGCATCGACCTTTCCAATTCGCTCAGCCCCTCCGGGCGAGGCGCGGTGTCGATGACGCACAGTCTGCCGACAACGGCCCCGGAACGAAGGACGAGGGGAGCGCCGGCATATGAGCGGAAGTGCCGGGCGCCTGTAACAAGCGGATTGCAATCTGTGCGCCCATCGGCGGTCAGGTCCGCGATCTCCAGCATCTCTGCACGATCGATCTCGATCCGGCAGACAGAGTGCTCGATCTCCGTTTCCTGGACATCTAGACCGTACCTGGCCTTGAACCACTGTCGATCGACATCGAGAAGGGTGATCAGCGCGATCGGCACGCCGCAAGCCTTGGCCGCAACAAAGACAAGGTCGTCGAACGCTTGCTCGGCGGGAGTGTCGAGGACCATCAGGTCCGCAAGTGCCTTGGGGCGCGAAATCGCGCTCATGGCAGTCGTGCCAGCGCTCAGTCCCACTGCTCTCCTCCCAGCAAAAAGTTGCTTTGTGAGGGCGCGAAACTGCGAGACGATACCGAGCATCGCTCCGGAGAGCGAAGCCCCCCCCGCGTCGCACCGCTGACGCGAGCACCCATTGACACAGCGCAGAGCTGCTGGCGGTCTGAATCAAAGGGTGGAGCTAGCGCCTTCACCTCAGTGTCCGGTCAGACGCGGCGGCCACGTCGTTTGGGACGCAGAAGTTGCTCGATGAGGATGCGGCTCTGCGCCATCGACGGTGAGCACGATTTTTCCCTGGATGTGCCCGGCCGCAGCGCGCTCATGCGCGGCAGCCGCTTGCGATAGTGGATAGGTGCTGTCCACTGCGACGCGGACCGCCCCACTTGCAAGCAACCGCCCGAGCTCCGCGAGCTGCGCGCCGTTTGATCTCACCTGTGTCGCCGACACGGTCACGCCGAGCCGGGCTGCTTCGTCGTGGCCTGCGAAGCCTAACGGGAAAATTGGAAACAGAGCGCCACCGCTGCGGAGCGTGCGCAGGAAGCGGTCTGCCGCAGGGCCCCCAACAGCATCGATCACCAGATCGACGTCTCGCACGACATCCTCCGGCGCCGTCTTCGTGTAATCGATGAACTCGTCAGCGCCGAGATCAACCAGGAACTTTGCGTGCCGAGAGGATGCGACGGCGATGACCCGCGCACCTCCCTGCTTGGCGAGCTGAACTGCGAAGTGCCCCACCCCGCCCGCGGCGCCGTTGATAAGGACCCGTTTGCCCGCGAGCGGGACAGGCCGGTGCCTATCTGGCTGCAAAGGATTAGGCTCGTCGTGACCCAGCCCGATCAGGAACTGCCACGCGGTCAGGCCAGACATCGGAATCGCTGCGGCGTGAACGTGATCGATCGTGTTCGGTTTGAGGGCAAGATCAGATGATGGCGCGGATACGTACTCCGCATATCCGTGGCTGTCGCCGTAGCTTGGGAAGCGGATCATCCCGAAAACTTCGTCACCCGGCGTGAAACCCTGCACGTCATCGGCAACAGTTTCGACGACGCCAGACACATCGGACCCAGGGATCGCCGGGAATGCGACCTCCGGCCGCCATTCGGGCGGCAGCTCCGCATATCCTTCCCGAAGATACCAATCGGGCGGGTTGATCCCGGCCGCCGATACGCGGACCAGCACCTCACCCGGCTTCACCTCCGGCTTTGGCGCATCTTCGTATCGAAGCACGCTCGGCGCGCCGAACTCATGGAAACGAATAGCCTTCACTTCTCAGGTCTCCCCTCAAACGCGTTCGAGAAGTGCGACAGTGCCCTGGCCACCGTCGGCGCAGATGCTGACGATCGCGCGTGCTCCGACCGGTAGCGCCCACAGCTCTTTCACCGCCTGGCTGAGGTCGCGGGCGCCGGTGGCGCCGAACGGATGCCCGATCGCCACTGAGCCACCCATGGGGTTGACCCGCTCCCAATCGAACGGGCCCATGTCCGCCTCGACACCCGCCTTTGCGCGCACCCAGTCGGGATCGGTGATGGCCGCGACATTCGCCAGCACCTGTGCTGCAAACGCCTCGTGGATTTCCCACAGCGCGATGTCGGAGAAGCCGAGCCGATGCCGTGAGAGGAGGCGCGGGATGCCATAGGACGGCGCCATCAGCAGTCCCTCGGTATGAAGATCGACGGCCGACACCTCGTAATCGACCAGCCGGACGTGCGGGGTATCAGTCGGCAGTCTGGCAATGCCGGCTTCGTTGGCGACCCAGCAACCAGCCGCGCCATCGGTAATCGGTGAGCTGTTTCCGGCCGTAATGCTCCCCAGCCCGCTATCCCGGTCGAAGGCTGGCTTCAGCGCGGCGAGCCGCTCGATCGACGTATCGGCCCGCGGGTTGGCGTCGCGCGTCAGCTCAGGAAGCGGGACCACGAGATCGTCAAAAAAGCCGTTAGTCCAGCCAGCGACTGCACGCTGGTGGCTCTTGAGCGCCCAATCGTCCTGCGCCGCGCGCGAGATGTTCCAGGCTTTGGCGGTTTCCTCCATGTGATCGCCCATCGTACGGCCGGTGATGCGATTGGCCCAACCCTTGGTTGGCAGGACGTAGTCCCGCACGGTAAGCGACTGCAGCGCGGCCAGCGCGGCACCTGCATCCTTTGCGAAGAGGTCCGTGAGCCGCTTGGACGCCTCGGCCGTCAGGGCAAGCGAGGGTCGACTCATGACCTCGGCCCCGCCGACTAGCGACAGGTCTGCTCCGCCGCCGAGCATGCCTGCAGCGGCGAAGGTCGCAGTCATGCTGGTCGAGCAGGCGAGAACGACCGAGAATGCCGGCACGCTCGGGTTGAGCTTGGCGTCGAGCCAGACCTCGCGGGCGATATTGCTCCAGCCCAAGTTCGGTATCACGGTTCCCCAGACGACGAAGTCGGGCTCGGCATGCTGGGCCATCGCCTGTACCACCGGGACAGACAGCGAGATTGCATCGTATGTGGCCAGCGCTCCGCCCCCGCGACCGAATGCGGTCCGAAGACCGGCAGCCAAGAAAACGGGTTTGGCGAAACGGCTCATGATAGTCTCCCGGGACACTGGATCTGCGCCGTTAGCCACCGTAGCGCTCGGTCTTGATTGTCGCGGCGTCCAGGCCGGCGAACAGCGCGCCGTCCGTTGCGATGTTCACGAAGCCGTTCGAACCACAGACGAAGACGTGCGCAGGCGTGCGGGGAAGGCGAGTGATGACCTCTTGGACCATTGCGCCATCGATCCGTCGCGCAAAGTCGGTTTCACGCGTCGGCGCTTCACGCGTGATCGCCAGCGACAGCACGAAGCCGGGATCATCGAACTCGATGGCTTGGAGCTCTTTGGCGTACAGGACGTCGCGAGCGGTGCGCGCCGATAGGAGCAACGCCGTCGGCACATTCTGCGCCTCTACGCGGCGCTGTCGTATCATCGCCATCAGCGGCACCAGGCCCGAGCCTGCGCCGATCAAGAATACAGGCCCAGCTGCGTCCTGCGGCCAGAGGAAGTGTCCGCCAAGCGGCCCGCGAAGTTCGATCTCGTCACCGACCGCTGCCACGTCGTGAAAAAAGGGCGAGACCTCCCCGTCCGGAAGGCGTTCGATGGCGAGCTCAACAATGCCTGACCCATCAGGTGGTGAGGCGATCGAATAACTGCGCATCGCCATGTAGCCGTCAGGGGCGGTCAATCGCACATCGACGTGCTGACCCGCCACATGAGTGAATGGGTTGCCCAACCGGAGGGAGAAGCTCTTGATGGCCGGCGTTTGCTGAACGATTCTTTCAACGACGGATTTCTGCCACAGCGCAGCCTGCACAGCGCTCTCAATCATGCGTGTACCGCTGCTCGCGCCATGGATCGCCGTAGATGTGATAGCCGCGCAGCTCCCAGAAACCGGCTTCATCGCGCGTCGTGAACTGTAACGCCTTCACCCATTTGGCCGACTTCCAAAAATAAAGGTGCGGAACGAGCAGCCGAGCTGGGCCACCGTGATCACGCGGAAGTGGCTGCCCTGCATATTTGAGCGCGACCATCGCCTTATCGGCGAGCAGATCCGCCAGCGGGACGTTCGTCGAATAGCCATCGTAGGAATGCACCAGCACGAAATCGGTCGGGCGCTCGAGTCCAGCATCGGCCAGGATGTCCTCGATCAGCACGCCCTCCCAAGCCGTGTCCAGCTTGGACCACGAAGTGACGCAGTGGATGTCCTTCTTCACCTTGGTCTGTGGCAGAGCGTTGAACTGGCTCCAGTCCCAGACCTTCGCCGGTTTTGGTCCGACCTTGACCGTAAAGTTCCACTTCGAGGTATCGATGTTCGGCGTCGGTCCCGCTGTGAGAACCGGGAAGTTGTCGACGAGATGCTGGCCAGGGGGGATACGGCCGGACTGATCCCCGCCCGATCCGCGTCCGGTAAAACCTCTTGTGACCATGCCGGACTCTCCTTCTCGTCGCGACAGCACGGGCCTGGTTTTCCGCTCACACTCCTGCGACAAGGGACTTTTCGCACGCGGATCCGCTCGAAAACGGATCTTGAGAAAACTCGTTACCTGATGCTCTGTCAGTATTAACAGACGTCACCCGCCGGGAACCGTGACGAGTACGTTCCGACTATACCGTTAGAGCAACGCTCTTTCCCAATACCCTGTCACTATAGTTTCGATAGCCGCGAAGGCATCGATTTCCGCGTGATCACCGAGCCCACCGCAAACCTAAGTTTCGT
Source organism: Sphingomonas sp. DC5200-1 (assembly GCF_049897245.1). Taxonomy (NCBI): domain Bacteria; kingdom Pseudomonadati; phylum Pseudomonadota; class Alphaproteobacteria; order Sphingomonadales; family Sphingomonadaceae; genus Sphingomonas; species Sphingomonas sp. DC5200-1. The sequence continues at coordinate 5,441 of NZ_JAFCVW010000009.1, read as the reverse complement.
TGAGACCCTTCGACATCAATCGGCTTTGCGAGCCGAACCAAGCTGCGCCCTCCGCGCCGGCCAGCTATGGCGAATGTCTTCGCGGTAAGTCTCTGCGTTGCTCACTCGCTGCAAAAGCGGATTGGCAAGCCAGGCGGCCTGCGACGGGCTGAGCAACTCGGGGATGGATCTGCGGTAGGGCAGCGCCAGGTTGATTTGAGTTCGCTGCGCCGCCGTCAGCGGCAGATGGCGGACGATGTTCTTACGCAGGTAGAATTGCGGCTCCCGATCCACGCTGAAGCCGCCGGGCGCCGCCGGTGCAAAGCCTTCTACACGAGCATAAGCGTTCAAGTCGGCCCGCGTGACCGTCTTCGGATCGAATTGAACCTGCACCGCTTCCTCGCCATCCACCCAGCCCGCATCGGTCGTGATCACCGCTGGATGCTGTGCAAGGCTTGTCTCGCCCGACCAGAAACAGGGCGTCATGTAGACAGCGTTTTCGGTGAGGCCACTCTCGATCAGCAAGTCGCGGCCGAGCAAACGGAAGTACGACGGGACATCACCGTCGAACATCTGCAAAACGGCGCTGAGCTTTTCATGCAGCCCGAGCGGATCGTAGCGATCGGCCAAGCGCGGCAGCAGCTCGGCGCCATCGGGTCGGAGAAACCGCATGACCGGATTGTTCCAGGATCGCTCGCCATAGAGGCGCAGGATTTTGGCATCCGCTCCAGGATGGTTGTTGAAGATCGCCACCGGCACGAACCGGTCGGTGATCAGCTCTACCATGAGCGGATGCGTAAGAACGTCCTGCCCGAAGTGCACGCACGTCGAGCAACCCGGCACTTCCTGAAACAGCAGCAGCACCGGTTTGCCTTGCGCGGAGGCGAGCGCCATGCCGTGGTCGTAGCCGCGCAGCCATGGGACGTCGCCAAGCTCGCGATGGTCGCGATGCGAAACTCCAGTCATTGTCATGCCCACTATGTAGTGAGGTGAAATCCAAATCACCGGCCACCGCCCCGCATACATGGAAACTATACTCTCCAGCTATTGGAAAGGCGCATGCGCAAGCTTCATAGTACCCACCGCCCGGGTTGAGTTTGATGCCCTAGAACACAGTGCACCAGGATCTCCAGATCAAAAGCGGAGATGGATCACTACGAGTTCGGCCGAGGGCCGGTCTTCGTTATACTCCAGGTGTTGACGGGCATTCGGAGGATAGGAATCTCGTCATGACCGACGTCGAACAGTTTGCCCCTGAACTTCGTGTTAGAGAATGGATCGGAGCGGACGGCAAGCAGCTGGACACTCCCGTCACGCTCTCCGATCTTGGGCTAGGACCGAAGATCCTCTTCGCGTTTCAGCATTGGTGCCGCGGCTGTCATGTGCACGGCTTTCCCACGCTACAGCGGCTCCATGCCGGCTTGGCGAAGCGAGGCGTCGGTTTCGCGGTGATTCAAACAGTGTTTGAGGGAGAGCAGGAGAACACCTTCGAAAAGCTGCGACCAAACCAGTCGCAGTATGGGCTTCCGGTGCCATTCGGCCATGATCCGCTGATGGAGGGCGCGCGGCTCCCGACGTTCATGGAGGATTACCACACTCGTGGCACGCCCTGGTTCAGCGTGATCGATGCCCGCGGGACGGTAGTATTCTCGGACTTTCATTTGGACGCGGACAAGCTGGTGGCACATCTGGATCGAGCTTGATCGATGCGTCGCTGGCTCATCCTTGCCACTACCCACGTCGCGATGCTGGCACTGGGGTTTGCTGCCGGTATTTACGCTCTGCCGATCCTGACGGCACCGCCTGCGCCAGATGCAGCTGCCTTAGCATCGGCCGTGACACAGGCGCTCTACACTGGGCAATTTAAGCGTAGTCTGAAGGGCAGCGATTTCGTTCATCGGGGCGACGGCACCGTGAGGGTGTCGCGCGACCAGATAGCGCATATCGGCCGCCTATCCCCTGGCCCCGATTACAAGCTCTACCTCGCCCCGCACTTCGTGCGCACCAAAGACGAGTTTCTCGCGATCAAGCACATGTCCCGCCGTGTCGGTGACGTAAAAACCTTCGATGGCTTCATCATCTCCGTCGCGCCCGACATCGACGTCGCCGCATTCACCACCGTCGTGATTTGGTGCGAGTCTTTCGACCGCTTCATCAGCGCCGCTGAATATCAACGACCCGCAACAGGCTCATGAGGCTCGAAGGATACCAACGTCGCAAGCTCGCTGCGGTGATCTTTAGCACCCTGCGGTGCAGTGCGGAGAAGAGAAAAGAGGGTCAGGGTAGCTCATGCCCTCCACGATGAAATCGCTCAGGGTGGCTTGCACGCGCGGTCTCGTTCTTGCGCCAGTGGCGGCTCTGCTTATGAGCGTCGCCTTCCTCATGCTGGGCAACGGCCTGCTGGGCACGCTGCTGATCGTCCGGGCTGGGCAGGAGGAGTTTTCCAGCGGCAGCATCGGCGCGATGATGTCCGCCTACTTCTCAGGCTTCACTATCGGTGCACTAGTGCTGCCGCGCATCATCGTATCCGTTGGCCACGTAAGGACGTTCGCCGGCTTTGCGGCCGTCGCATCGATCACTGCCCTTCTCCACGCCGTGCTGGTGGAACCGTGGGCATGGATGCCCCTGCGCATGGTCACCGGCTTCGCTTACGCCGGCATGATCCTGTCGACCGAGAGCTGGCTTAACGCGCACGCGGTGCCCTCGACGCGCGGGCAGCTCCTGTCGATCTTCGGCGTTGTATCCATGGGCTCATGGGCCCTTGGACAAGCGCTCCTCAACGTAGCTCCCCCAGCAGGGATGGCCTTGTTCCTTATCGTCTCCGTCCTGATCTCGGCGGCTGTCGTCCCTATTACGCTTCTGCCAAGCCACTCGCCAGCCGAGGTGACACTGGAACCAGTCGCGTTTCGGGATCTCTTGTCAGTCTCCCCTTTAGCTACATTCGGAGTGTTCCTGGCCGGCCTGGCCATCGGCGGATTCTGGGGGTTGGGTCCGAGTTTCGCGCAAAGTATCGGACTCGACATCGGCGGCATCTCCGCGTTCATGGCCAGTGTCCTTGGGGGAACCCTTGCATTGCAATGGCCACTCGGCTGGCTTTCTGACCGGGTGCCTCGCAATCTGATCATCGCCGGCGCCGCCTTGGCGTCTGCAGTGGCGGCAGCCGGCGTGGCGCTGGCGACCGAAGCCCCCCTGCCCCTGCTTCTCGTCGCAGGCGCGCTCTTCGGCGGGTTCGGCATTCCGATTTACTCGTTGTGCGTGGCGATCGCGAACGACAATCTTCCGGCTGGACAGCTGCTAGGCACCGCGCGTGGTCTTCTGCTCATCAACGGTGTGGGGACTGCGGTGGGACCTTTGATCGGAGGAGCCGCGATCAGCCTCGCGGGTCCTGGCGGTCTCTTCCTGTACGCTGCAGCGCTTCTGACCATCCTGTCAGTGCTGGCAATCGTCCGTGGATGCCCCGTCCGCACCGCGGCAGCGAAGGCCACGCGCTGCCCGAGCACACCGATGATCACGGGTTCGCTTGACGCGATGGTACAAGCGAACGACAGGGATGAGCGCGGTATGAGCTAGGAATGCCCGGACAACATCCTACGCGACCTCCTCGACCAAAAGGTTCCGGCCCTTGAATTTCACCGTCTCTCCGGGTCGAGCCCCTTCGATGGCTTCATAGATCGGCGCCATCGTGGAGATCCCCATGAGCTCCTGTCCGTGGCACACGAATTTGCTCGTTGAAACGGCGATCACGAAGTAGCGCCCCGATAGCTTGACCAGGGCACCTTCTGCGACGGCAGACTTCGGTCCGAAGTCGATCGTCCTAAGCTTGTCGAGCTTGTCGGCATAATCATGGAGCGTGTCGTCGAGCGCCTCTGCAAGATCGCTCGCGACTTCAGCTTGCGCCTGTTCATCGTTCTCGATCGGCTCGCTCCGATCGAGACGAGCAGTGGAAACGTAGTCCAGGTAATTCTCGCGAGCACCGTGTAAGGCAGCCGTTTCGAGCGAGAGCATCGTTTCCCGGACGTGATCCTTGTTCCAGTCCATCATCACCTCGTTAGGTTCGTTAACTTACATTCTGACAGCGCAGTGACCGGCTCGACGGTGCCCTGCTCGCCGTTCACATCATTCGTCTGTGATCACGTCTTCACCCTGATACGGAATGCGGATTAGCCGCGGGTCGCGAATGATACTTGTGACCAGCCAAACGTAGGTTTGCTCTGCCGTGTCGAAGCCGAGGATGCTGAAGGCGCCGCCGAATGGACAGGCAGGAAAATCCGGAAAGCCTTCGCGCAGGACGTAACGCTCGGGATCGCTCTCGAACTCAGCTTTGTAAACCTTGCGGAGACCATGCTTACTCGGAACATCTTCATCGCCTGTTGGCGTCGTCTCGCGGCGCTCGAGCAGACGCTCTGCCAAGTCACGGTGGCAGATCTCGTCGAAAACATCGAAGGCATCGATCAGCAGCCCTCTGTGCTGGGTTGCGGGATCGGTGATCGCATAGATGTTCGATGCATCTCCCGCATTGTCGCCACTTTCCAAGCGCAAGGCTGCATCCACTTGTATCGTGCAGGCATCCAGCGTTGATCCAAGCTCAAGATCGAACAGGCGCCCGTCTTTGATGCGATATTCGCGATCATAGCCCTTCGCGACGAATGACTGCACCTCCTGTAGGACGTCTGTCACCTGACTCTTCATCAATGCACCTTTAGCTCACGTTTGATTGGAGCAGTCCTAGCGAGAACTGCGCTTTGGCCGCGATCACGGAAGGCGCCAGACGCGATCCTCACAGCCACTTTGACTTCTTGAAGCGGACGAACAGGAAGAGGCAGAACAACGTCATCACCCCGAGAACGACGAAGTAGCCATAAGCTGTCTCGAGTTCCGGCATGTGCTTGAAGTTCATCCCGTATATGCCGGCGATGGCCGTGGGTACGGCGAGTATCGCGGCCCACGCGGCGAGTTGCCGGGTGATCACCCCGATCCGCTGCGCTTCAAGCAGGCTACTGAATTCAAAGACGGTGGACAGAACCTGCAGGAGGCCGTCTACCATTGCCTGCACACGCGAAACGTGGTCTGCGACATCGTTAAAGTACGGTCGAACCTCGGCACTGATGCAGGGGAAGTGTCCCCTCACGAGCTTGCGCACAAGCTCGGCCATCGCTCCCAGCATGCGCTGAAACCTGGTCAGTTCACACCTCAGGCCGAAGATGCGAGCGATCTCTTCGCGGCCCAGGAAGTCGTCCAGTGATCGACGTTCCATAGCCAAAACGTCGTCTTCGATCATCTCGAAGATCGGCAGGTACTGATCGACAATCCGATGCAGGATCGCATGCAGGACGTAGTCGACGCTGCTGATTCCGAGGGAAGCCGCCCCCTCATTCCGAAATGATGCCGCCCCCCTGTTCCGAGAATTACTCGCCCCCTGATTCCGAGATGATGTCGCCCCCTTTGCGGGGATGACGATGAAG
>NZ_JAFCVW010000008.1:0-138914 GCF_049897245.1 Sphingomonas sp. DC5200-1 | reverse complement strand
AGCCCGCACCCTCTGGGTGATCCATGAAACGCGCCCCTCGCAGCCTTCAACACCATGTTTTATATAGGAAATATAATGGTCAGGACAGCGAAATCAGCGCCTTACTTGGGAAATGTGGGGATGAATAGCCGGATGAGCGGGTCGGAAGAAGCGCTCGCCGTCATGACGATCGAACGGCTGGCGTCTCGTACCCCGCATCTGCTGATCGGCGGGTACGGCATGGGATTTACGTTACGCGCGGCCTTGGCGGCATTGGGGCGGGATGCGCATGTGACTGTGGCCGAGCTGGTGCCGGAGATCATCGCCTGGGCGCGTGGGCCGATGGCGGACCTGACCGCGGGCGGGCTGGACGATCCCCGCGTGACGGTGCGGATGGGCGATGTCGCCGACGCGATCGGGGCGGGGACGTATGATGCGATCCTGCTCGACGTCGACAATGGGCCTGACGGGCTCGTGCGCGCCGAGAACAACCGGCTTTATTCGAATCGCGGGCTGGCGGCGGCGCGGGTGGCGCTGGCACCGGAGGGCATATTGGCGGTGTGGTCTGCGGGGAAGGACGCGGCGTTCACCAAACGGCTGCGCGACGCCGGGTTCGAGGTGGACGAAGTGAGCGTCCGCGCACGCAGCAACGGCAAGGGCGCGATGCACACGATCTGGTTCGCGCGGAAGCGGTAGGGCTGCCCCAAGGTCCGTCATTCCCGCCTGCTCGGGAATGACGGTGATGATGTGGGCCGTTACGCCGGCTCGCCGACGATCGTCTTCAGCTCCATGAAGTCGGCGATGCCGTATTTGCCGCCCTCGCGGCCGTTGCCCGATTGCTTGAAGCCGCCGAACGGCGTGCCGACCGGGCCGCTCCAGCCGTTGATCGTGACGAGGCCGGCGCGCAGGCGCGGCGCCACCTTGGCCGCTTCCGCCGGATCGCCGGAGATCGCCGCCGACAGGCCATATTCGGTGGCATTGGCCAGGCGCACGGCCTCGTCGCGGTCCGTGTAGCGGGTGATCGTCGCGACCGGGCCGAACGTTTCCTCGCGCGCGATGCGCATGTCGGGCGTCACGTCGGCGAAGACGGTCGGGCGGACGTAATAGCCGGCGTTGCGACCATCGGGACGACCGGGACCGCCGGTGACGAGCGTCGCGCCCTCGTCGATCGCCGACTGGATCAGCGCCTGGATCTTGTCGAACTGCGCCTTGTTGACGACCGGGCCGATATGCGCGCCCATCTCGGCAGGATCGCCCACGGGCACGGATTCGAAGATCGCCTTGGCGACCTGCGCCGCTTCCTCGGCCTGGCTGTCGTGGACGAGCAGGCGGGTGGGCGCGATGCAGCTTTGCCCCGAATTGGCGAGCACGCCCTGCAGCGTCGGCGGCAAGACGCTGGCGAGGTCCGCGCCCTCCAGCACCAGATTGGGCGCCTTGCCGCCCAATTCCTGATGCACGCGCTTGACGGTCGCCGCCGCAGCCTGTGCCACCGCGATGCCGGCGCGGGTCGATCCGGTAAAGCTGACCATGTCGACGCCGGGGTGAGTCGACAGCGCCGCGCCGACCGTGGGGCCGTCGCCGTTGACGAGGTTGAAGACACCCGCGGGTACACCCGCCTCGTGCAGGATGTCGGCGAGGATCATCGCGCAGCTCGGCGCTTCCTCGGACGGTTTGAGGATCATCGTATTGCCTGCGGCCAGCGCGGGCGCGACCTTGGCGCAAATCTGGTTGAGCGGCCAGTTCCACGGCGTGATCATCGCGACGACGCCGATCGGCTCGTGGACGACGCGCGCCTTGCCGACCTGTTCGGAGAAGGTGAATTCGCGCAAGGCCTTCACCGTGCCCATCAGGTAACCGAGGCCCGCGGGTGCTTGCGCCGCCTGCGCGAAGCCGACCGGCGCGCCCATTTCCTGGCTGACCGCCTTGGCTAGATCGGGGATGCGGCTCTTGTACACCTCGATCACGCGGTCGAGCAGGTCGGCGCGTTCCTCCGGCGTGGTCTGCGAGAATGTCTCGAACGCGCGGGTCGCGGCGGCGACCGCCTTGTCGACGTCGGCCTGCGTGCCGAGCGTGATCGTCGTCACTGCCTGTTCGGTCGACGGATCGATGACGTCATAGGGGCGGCCACCCTCGCTCGCCACCCAGGCGCCGTCGATGTAGAAGGTGAGGGGATCAGTCATCGCATCGCTCTCCATCGGATTTGCATCGATAGTGCGATGCGCCGGGATCGGTTGCAACCCGAAACGCGTATCGCGGGTTGGGGCGGGGCACGAGAAGGACGGACGGCATATGAGCGAACGCGTCGCACGCATCACCCGCACCGGCGGGCCGGAGGTGATCGAATGGGTCGACGTCGACCTGCCGCCGCCCGGGCCGGGCGAAGTGCGGATGCGCCACCATGCGGTCGGCCTGAACTATATCGACACCTATCATCGCAGCGGCGTCTATCCGGTCGACCTGCCGGCGGGGCTCGGCAGCGAGGCGGCGGGTGTGGTCGAGGCGGTCGGTGAGGGCGTCGACGGCCTGTCGGTGGGCGACCGGGTCGGCACGTTCGGGCCGTCGCGCGGCGCCTATGCCACGGCACGCAACGTCGCCGCGAAACAGCTTTTCCGGCTGCCCGAGGATGTCGACGATCGCACCGCCGCCGCGATGCTGCTGAAGGGGTGTACGGTCGAAGCGCTGGTCGATCGCTGCGCGCGTGTGCAGGCGGGGCAGACGGTGCTGGTGTGGGCGGCGGCGGGCGGTGTCGGGCAGCTGATGACCGGCTGGCTGAAGGCGATCGGCGCGACGGTGATTGGTACGGCCGGCACGCAGGCGAAGGCGGAGCATGCCCGGGCGGCGGGTGCGGATCACGTCCTGCTCCACCGCGACGAGGATGTCGTGGCGCGCGTCAAGGACATGACCGATGGCGCGGGCGTCGCGGTGGTGTTCGACGGCGTCGGCATGGCGAGCTGGGAGCGGACGCTGGCCGTGACCGCGCGGCGCGGCCTGATCGTCAGCTATGGCAATGCCGGTGGCGCGGTGACGGGCGTCAACCTGGGCGTGCTGGCGGCCAAGGGGTCGCTGTTCGTGGCCCGTCCGACGCTGTTCGATTATTACGTCACGCCCGAGGAACGGCAGGCGGGGATCGAGCGGCTCTATGCGATGCTGCGATCGGGCGCGATCCGTCCCGAGATCGGTCAGACCTTCGCGCTGGAGGACGCGGCGGACGCGCATTGGGCGCTGGAAGCGGGCGAGACGCGGGGCAGCACGATTTTGACCGTTTGAGGCGCTGGATCGCGGAGCGCAGAGAAAAGGGGCAGTCACCCTGTCGGGGTGGCGCAAGTCGTTCGACGGCATCGTGCTGTAAAGGCCGGGTAATGGTCGCACGCAATCGGATAGGCGAAGCAATAGGCGTCGTCAGCATGAACGGTTTGTCATTCTGACGTCTTGATCGTGCCATCGATCGTCGGGCATGGCGGGCGCCGGAGTGTCGCCAATGTCCCAGAATTCGGTTTTCTACGATGCCAGCGGTCGGCGTAAACGGCGGTTTACGCTGGCGGTCGTCGCGTTCGTCCTGTTGCTCGTGCTGTCGGTCGCGATGTTCGCGGTGTCGATCGGCGCGGTCCCGGTCGCGCCGCTGCTGCCCGTGGAGGTCGAACGGCCACCGCTCCAGCGGCTGGCGGCGCCGCATGGCGTGTTGCGACGCGCGCGGCGCAGCATCGCTTATTACGAGAACAAGCTGTTCGGCACCGCGGCGCGCAAGCCCGCGGCATCGGGCAATCCGACGCTGGCCATCGCCTTCCACACGCCTTGGGACCCGTCGAGCGCCGCAAGCCTTCGCCGTCATGTCGAACAGCTCGACTGGGTAATCCCCGGCTGGGTCTCAGTAACGGGACCTAACCACCAGATTACCGTGTTCCGCGACACCGCCGGCCGCACGATCCTGAACAAGGCGATCCACCGCCCGGTGGTGTTGCCGATGATCCAGAATGCGCTGAACGGCAATTGGGACGGCAAGGGCACCGCCGCGCTGATGGCCGATCCGAAGGCGCGCGCGGCCTTCCTCGACAAGCTCGTCCCCTGGCTCGCCAACAACCGCGCGGGCGGCGCCTTCTTCGACTTCGAAAATCTGCCTGCCAGTGCGCAGGCCAACTACCGCGCCTTCCTGGCCGATGCGCAGCGTCGCTTCGCCCCGCGCGGCTGGGTGGTCGCGATCGCGGCGCCGGTCGGCAATCCGGAATGGAACCTGCCCGCCTACGCCAAGGTCACCGACAAGATCTTCCTGATGGCGTATGACGAGCATGAAACGTCGGGCGAGCCGGGGCCGATCGCGTCGCAGCACTGGTTCGTCGAACAGGTCGCCAATGCTTCGCGCGGCATCCCGCCGCAAAAGCTGGTCGTGGCGATCGGTTCCTACGCCTACAATTGGTCGCCGGCGGGTAACGACGCGATGAGCGTCGAGGAAGCGTGGCAGGCTGCGCGCGATTCGGGCACGGTCCCGACCTTCGACCCGGTCAGCGGCAACAGCAGCTTCGCCTATAAGGAAGGCGACGAGAGCCATGTCGTCTGGCTGCTCGATGCGGCGTCCGCCTATAACGAGATGACCTTCCTGCAGCGCGCGGGCATCGGCAGCATCGCGCTGTGGCGCCTGGGTGCCGAGGACCCCAGCGTGTGGAAGCTGCTCGGCCGCGATCATCGCACGCTGCCGCCGGCCAGCGTCATCGATACGATCCCCGCGGGCACCGACGTCGACATCGAAGGACCGGGCGAAATCCTGAAGGTGGCCGGCACGCCCGTCACCGGCCAGCGGTCCGTGGTCACCGGCCCCAATGGCGCGATCACCGACGTGCGCTTCGATCGCCTGCCGGCACCGCTGGAGGTGGACCGTACCGGCTATCGCAAGAAGCTGCTCGCGCTGACCTTCGACGATGGACCGGACCCCAAGTGGACGCCGCAGATCCTCGACGTGCTGAAGCGCGAACATGCCCCCGGCACCTTCTTCATCGTCGGGGAGAATGCGCTGACGCAGCGGCCGTTGTTGCAGCGGATGATCATGGAAGGCCATGAGATCGGCAGCCACACCTATACCCACCCCAATCTCGCGACCTCGTCGCCGGGGCAGGTGCTGTTCGAGCTGAATGCCAACCAGCGCCTGTTCCAGGCCTTCACCGGCCGATCGCTGCGCCTGTTCCGCGCGCCCTATTTCGGTGATGCCGAGCCGAGCACCGCGGACGAACTGGGGCCGGTGCTCCAGGCGCAGAACCGTGGCTATGTCTCGGTGGGTCTGCACGTCGATCCGGACGACTGGAAGCGGCCGGGGGTGCAGGCGATCATCGACCGCACGATCGCGCGCGTCACGGATGGTCCCGCCAATTGCACCAACGATTCGCCCGTCGATTGCAGCCGCAATGTGATCCTGCTGCACGATGCCGGCGGCAATCGTGCCGAGACGGTCGCGGCGCTGCCGGTGATCATCGATCGGCTGCGGGCGATGGGCTATCACTTCGTGCCCGTCTCGACGCTCGCCGGCCTGTCGCGCAATGCGTCGATGCCGCCGATCAGCGCCAGCGATCAGCTGGCCGCGCGTGTCGACCTCGGGCTATTCAGCGCATTGGGCTTCATCGTCGTCGCGCTGCACTGGATGTTCGCGATCGCGATCACCGTCGGCATCCTGCGCGCGCTCGCGCTGTCGGCCCTGGCGCTGATCCAGGCGCGTCGCGAGGGGCGTGAGGTGTTCCCGGCGATCGACCCCACGCGCTTCGTGACGGTGATGATCCCGGCGTATAACGAAGAGCGCGTGATCGAACGCGCGGTCCGCGGCGTGCTCGCCTCCACCGATGTCGCAATCGAGGTGATCGTGATCGACGACGGGTCGAAGGATCGCACCTCCGCCGTCGTGGCGGAGGCGTTCGGCGACGATCCGCGCGTTCGCCTGCTGACGCTGGAAAACGGCGGCAAGGCGCGTGCGCTCAACACCGCGCTGGCGCAGGCGAAGGGCGAGATCGTCATCGCGCTCGACGCCGACACCCAGTTCGAACCGACGACGATCGCGCGCCTCGCCCGCTGGTTCGACGATCCGAAGCTGGGCGCGGTCGCGGGCAATGCCAAGGTGGGCAACCGCGTGAACCTCGTCACCAAGTGGCAGGCGCTGGAGTATATCACCGCGCAGAACCTGGAGCGTCGGGCGTTCGCGCGCCTCAATGCGATCACGGTGGTGCCGGGCGCGGTCGGCGCATGGCGGCTGGCGGCGATCCAGCAGGTCGGCGGCTATCCGCACGACACGCTGGCCGAGGACCAGGACCTCACCATCGCGATCCAGCGCGCGGGCTGGGCCGTCCGCTACGATCAATATGCGGTGGCGTGGACCGAGGCACCCGAGACGTTCCGCGCGCTCGCCAAGCAGCGCTTCCGCTGGGCATTCGGGACGCTGCAATGCCTGTGGAAGCATCGCTCGGCGATCGGCAGCAGCCATCCGCGGGGGCTCGGCTGGGTCGGTCTGCCGCAGGCGATCGTGTTCCAGATCCTGCTCGCCGCGATCAGCCCGATCATCGACCTGGCGCTGCTGGTCAGCTTCGTCGTCACCTATCTCGACGTGCAGGCGCACGGCTGGGCGCAGACGAGCCACGACGTCTACACGATGCTGACCTTCTGGGCGGTGTTCACGACGATCGACCTGCTGGCGGCAACGGTCGCCTTCGCATTGGAACGGCGCGAGAAGTGGAGCCTGTTGTGGCTGCTGATCCCGCAGCGCGTCGGCTATCGCCAGATCATGTATTACGTCGTGCTGAAGGCGATCACGCAGGCGATGCGCGGGCCGATGGTCGGCTGGGGCAAGCTGCAACGCACCGGCCGCGTGCAGGCGGGGTGAGGGAGCGCGCGCTGTGTTCCGAACACGCGTAAAGGTGTGCTGCATCGCGTCACGTGACGAAGCGGATATGGCGATCGCCGCCGGGGCGGATGCATTGGGTTTGGTGGCGCGTATGCCATCAGGTCCCGGGCCGATCCCCGATGATCGGATCGCCGACATCACGGCGGCCGCCCTGCCGCCCGTCGCCACGTTCCTGCTGACGTCGGAGACCACGGCGGAGGCGATCGCGGAGCATGTGTCGCGCACGCAGCCGACGACGGTGCAAATCGTATCGCATATCGATGTCGCGGAGTCCCGTACGCTTGCGGACCGGCTTCCCCACGTCCGTCGGGTACAGGTGATCCACGTCGAGGGGCGCGAAGCCCTCGACATGGTGTCCCTGTATTCGCCGTACGTCCACGCATTCCTTCTCGATTCCGGCCGGCCGAATGCGACGATCGCCGAATTGGGCGGCACGGGCAGGGCGCATGACTGGGCGATCAGCGCCGACTTCGTCCGCGCGAGCACGCGTCCGGTCTTTCTGGCCGGCGGCCTGTCCGCGAGCAACGTGGGCGAGGCGATCCGCCAGGTGAGACCATATGGGCTCGACCTGTGCTCAGGCGTGCGGACGGACGGTCATCTCGACGCTGCCAAGCTCGACGCATTCATGCATGCCGTGCGCGCGGCCGACATGGCGATGTCTCGATAGACTGTCGTGCCGTGAGCCGGCAAACGTCGGCAGAATGGCATCGCCTTCCCGGCGCGCGAGGTTTACGAACGGTTGCACGCGTTTAGGGAGCCTGCATGATCCGTCCGTTGCTGTTTTTGGCGTCGCTGCTCGCTGCCGCTCCGGCGATCGCGCAGGCCAAGCCGCCGCTGGTGCTGGCAGCCGCCAGTTTGCAGGAATCGATGACCGCCGCGGCCGACGCCTGGGCGAAGCGAGGCCATCCGCGGCCCGTCATCTCCTTCGCCGCATCGTCCGCATTGGCGCGGCAGGTAGAGGCGGGGGGTGACGCCGACCTGTTCGTATCGGCAGACCAGCAATGGATGGATGCGCTCGCCGCGAAGCGACTGATCGTGCCGGCAAGCCGCGTCACCTTCCTCGGCAACCAGCTGGTGGTGGTCGCTGCGAAGGACAATCCGGTGCGCATCCCGGTGCGTCCACCCGCCGCGCTGGCGCGGGTACTGGGCGCGGGGCCGCTCGCCATGGCGGATGCTCCGGTCCCGGCGGGCCAATATGGCGAGGCGGCGTTGAAATCGCTCGGCGTGTGGAGTGCGGTCGTGCCCAAGGTGGTGCGCGGCGATAGCGTCCGCGCGGCGCTGACATTGGTCGAACGCGGCGCCGCGCCGCTGGGGATCGTTTATGCCACCGATGCCAAGGCGTCGGCCAAGGTGCGGATCGCGGGCGTGTTTCCGGCGAGCAGCCATCCGCCCGTCACCTATCCGATCGCGCGCCTCGCCCGATCGACGAACCCGGAAGGCGAGCGGTTCCGCCGCTTCCTGATCAGCGCGCCGGGCAAGGCGATCTTCCGCCGTTACGGGTTCCTGCCCCGCTGATGCTATCGGCGGAGGAATGGGGGATCGTCGGGCTGAGCCTGCGCGTCGGCGGGGTGGCGGTGGCGGCGATGCTGCCGGTCGCCTTCGCGCTGGCCTGGGCTTTGGCGCGCGGGCGGTTTCCGGGCAAATTGCTGCTCGACGCGATCGTCCACCTGCCGCTGGTGGTGCCGCCGGTGGTGACGGGGTGGCTGCTGCTCATTGCCTTCGGTCCGAACGGCCCCGCCGGCGCGCTGCTCGAGCGCTGGTTTGGGGTCAGCGTGCTGTTTCGCTGGACCGGGGCGGCGATCGCCGCGGGCGTGATGGCGATGCCGCTGATGGTGCGCGCGATGCGGCTGTCGATCGAGGCGGTCGACCTGCGGCTGGAAAGCGCGGCGCGCACGCTGGGGGCGGGGCCTGCCCGTGTGTTCTGGACGCTGACGCTACCGCTCAGCCTGCCTGGCGTGCTGGCGGGCGCGGTGCTCGGTTTCGCGCGCTCGATCGGGGAGTTCGGCGCGACGATCACCTTCGTCTCCAACGTGCCGGGGCAGACGCAGACGCTGCCGCTCGCCATCTATTCGGCCCTTCAGCAACCAGGGGCGGAGGCAAGCGTGTGGCGGCTGTCGGGGATCGCGGTGGCGCTGAGCCTGATCGCGCTGCTGGCGTCCGAATTGCTCACCCGGCGTGTGCGACGGGGGCTGCATGTCCTTTGAAGTGCGCGTCACCAAGACGCTGGGCGACACGCGCGTCGCGATCGATCTGGCGGTGGGGGAAGGGCTGACGGTGCTGTTCGGGCCGTCCGGCATCGGCAAGACTAGTGTGCTCAACATGGTCGCCGGCCTGCTGCGCCCCGACGCAGGCCGGATCGTGGTCGGCGACACGGTGGTGTTCGACGCGGCGGCCGGCATCGACCTGCCGCCTGAGCGGCGGCGGGCGGGCTATGTCTTTCAGGATCCGCGGTTGTTCCCGCACCGCCGGGTGCGCGCGAACCTGCTGTACGGCGCGAAGGACGAGAGCGCCTTTGATGCTACCGTTGCGATGCTGGGCATCGGCCATCTGCTGGGGCGCTGGCCGGGCACGTTGTCGGGCGGGGAGGCGCGGCGGGTGGCGATCGGGCGGGCCCTGCTCAGCAATCCCGCCTTCCTGCTGCTCGACGAACCCTTGTCGTCGCTCGACCGGGCGCGGCGGGGCGAGATCATGGAGGCGATCCTGCGCGTTCGCGATGAGGTTCGCCTGCCGATCCTGATGGTGACGCACGACCCCGACGAAGCGGAGCGGCTGGGCACACGTATCGTCCGCTTCTGACCAATCTTTCACCGCAATTGCCTGCCAGACATCGGGGCGGTCGGGAGCATCGCGGCCGGGCTTTGGGGAGAGAAGCGGTCATGCATGACTCGCGTCTTGGCTGTCTGCGTGTGCTCGCTGGCGTTGCGATGTTGGTTCCGGGTGTCGCCGCAGCGCAGGCGGACGAGGGGAAGACGGGCGACATCGTCATCACCGGCAAGCGACCGCGTGGGTCGGCGATCGGCGATGTGGAGCCGGTTGCGGTCCTCGACGCCGGGCAATTGCGGACGCTCGGCACCAATATCGACGATATCCTGCGTCAATTGAAGCCGCTGACCACATCGGCCAGCGGCGCCGATCCCGTGTTCCTGCTCAACGGGCGCCGCATCTCCGGCTATCAGGAAGTGCAGACGCTGCCGCCCGAGGCGATCGAGCGGACCGAGGTGTTGCCCGAAACGGAGGCGTCGCGCTTCGGCTTTCCGCCGACCGTAAGGCTCGTCAATTTCATCACGAAGCCGCATTTCCGGGCACTGGCCGTGGAGCAGAGCGCGTCGACCACGACCGATGGCGGCGGCAGCGCCGCGACGCTGTCGCTCAGTCCGACGCGGATCGATCGCGACCGGCGCTTCGTCGCGACGATCGAATATCTCCACCAGGACGCGTTGCCCTATGCGCGGCGGCCGACCTTCGCCGATCCCGACAGCCTGTTCGATCCGACCGGCAACGTCACCGGGATCGGCGGGGCCAGCCTGTCGCCGACGCTCGGCGCGCTGGCGGGGCAACGCGTGACGGTGGCGCCCGTGCCGCTCGATCCGGCCCGGCGTGGTCTGTTGTCGGCCTATGCCGCGGCGGCGAACGTGCCACGGCGGTTCGACATGGCGCCGTATGGAGCGCTGCAATCGAACGACGAGGTTAAGATTAACGCGACGCAGGCCGTACCGATCGGCGAGACGGTGACGGCATCGCTCAACCTGTCGATGGACGCCAAGGGCGGGTCGCGACCGGGTGGCCTCGCCACCGCGGTGCTGCGCGTCCCCGGGAGCAACCCGTATTCGCCCTTCGGCACCGACGTCCTGCTGTACCGCAATCTGCCGGAGGCCGGCGTCCTGCGCCAGTCGGGCGGGGGCCTGCAATTGCACGCGGGCGGTACGGTGCAGGGGAGCGTGAAGCGCTGGCTGTGGACCGTCACCGGCAATTACGACCGGGCGCTCACCCGCTTCATGCTCGACCAGGGCATGGATCTGACACGCGTCCAGGCGGCGATCACGGCCGGTGCCGATCCGTTTCGCGGCTTTGCGGCGCAGGACGTCGCGACCCGGTTGACCAGCCGCAGCCGATCCGTCGCGGAGACGCTGTCGAGCAATGCGACGGCGACGGGGCCCGTGGCGCGACTGCCGGCGGGGGAGGCGCGGATGACGCTGACCGCGGATTATGCCCGCACCGGTAGCAACGGCACCTTGGCTGGGAGCGATGGGACCACGCGGAGCCTGACGCGATCGGTGCGGAGCGCGAGCGCCAACGTCGATCTGCCGATCGCATCGCGGGAGCGGGGTGTGCTGGGCGCGATCGGTACGCTGTCGGCCAATGCGACGCTGGGCGTATCATCGGTATCGGACTACGGGAGCCTGCTGTCGCGCTATCTGGGGCTGACCTGGACTCCGGTTTCGCCGGTGCAGGTCACCGCGTCGCTGAACGTGACGCAGAGCGCGCCGGATATTGCGCAATTGACCCAGCCGGTCGTCACGATCACCAACGTCGCCTTCTTCGACTTCGCGACGGGCACCAATGCGCTCGTCACCCTGACGAGTGGCGGCAATGCCGATCTGGCGCCGGAGCGGCGGCGCGTCAGCACAGTGGGGGCGACGTGGAAGCCGATGAAGGCTCGTGAGTTGCGGCTGGCGCTCAACTATATCGAGACGCGGATCGACGATCAGACGGTCAACATCGTCCGGGGCAGCCCGGCGCTGCTCGCGGCGTTTCCGGAACGGTTTCGCCGCGATGCGAACGGCCAATTGCTGACGGCGGACCTGCGGCCGATCAACGTCGCCTTCGAACGGGAGCGCAAGCTGGAGGGGCGGATCAACCTGTGGACGCCGCTGGGCGCCGTGCCCAAGCCCCCTGCCGCGCCGGCCGGCAGCACCGCCCCGCCGCCGCCGCCGCCACGCCAGCGGCCGTCGCTGTACAGCTTCGTCACCGCGACGCTGCGGCTGGACGATCAGGTGAGGCTGCGACCGGGTCAGCCGGTCTTCGACGCGCTGGCTGGCGATGGGGTGAGCAGCGTGCAGGAGCGGTCGCGGTTCGAGGCACAGGGGGCGATCGGCGGTTCGGTGGGGGCGGTGCAGGGCGGCATCTTTGGCCTGTGGAAGGCGCCGACCCGGATCCGCAGCGACATTCCGAGCGCCGACCTGCGCTTTTCGCCGAGGATGTTCTTTTCGCTCTATTCGACGTTCGATGCCGCCAAGCTGGCGCCGAAGGCCGATTGGACGAAGAGGATGACGCTGCAATTTACCGTGCAGAACCTGTTCAACAACCGGGTGCAGGTTCGGGACCGGACCGGGGCGACGCCCTATGCCTTCCAGCCGTCGTTTCTGGACTGGTATGGGCGGATCGTGAAGCTGTCGGTGCGTAAGCTGTTCTGAGGAAAACGAAAAGGCGGTCCGTTGCCGGGCCGCCTTTTCGTTTTTTGGCTTCGGGCCGTGCCGTCACGGAGCAAGTTCGTGACGTCAGACGAAGGCGGTGATGCCGCCTTCGCTGGCCGCCGTGGCGAGTCTTTGGATTGCCGAAACAATCCAAAGCCGCCCGCAGATTAACGCTTCGAGAACTGGAAGCTGCGGCGAGCCTTGGCGCGGCCGTACTTCTTACGCTCGACCGTACGGCTGTCGCGGGTCAGGAAGCCAGCGGCCTTGACCGGCGAGCGCAGGATCGGCTCGTACTTGGTCAGCGCCTGGCTGATGCCGTGCTTGACCGCGCCGGCCTGACCCGAGAGGCCACCGCCCTTGACGGTGCAGACGACGTCATACTGACCTTCGCGCTCGGTGATGCCGAACACCTGGTTGATGACGAGGCGCAGCGTCGGACGCGCGAAATAGACTTCCTGATCGCGACCGTTGATCGTGATCTTGCCCGAACCCGGCTTCAGCCAGACGCGTGCGACGGCGTCCTTACGACGGCCGGTCGCATAGGCGCGGCCGAACTTGTCGAGTTCCTGCTGACGCAGCGGCGTGGTCGGCTGGGTCTGCACCGGCGCGGCGGTTTCGCCCTCGGCACCATTGGCGGCACCGTTGGTCGCCGGAGCGGCGGCGGGAGCCTGGGCCGCCTGCTGGGTCAGCGAGGCGAGGTCGGAAAGGGACTGGCGATTGTCGGTCATTACGCGCCCACCTTGTTCTTGCGGTTCATGCCCGCGATATCGAGAACCTCAGGGTTCTGGGCTTCGTGCGGATGCTCCGAACCCTTGAAGATGCGCAGGTTGCGCATCTGCTCGCGGCCGAGCGGACCACGGGGGATCATACGCTCGACGGCCTTTTCGAGGACGCGCTCCGGGAAGCGGCCTTCGAGGACCTTGGCGGCGGTGATGCCCTTGATGCCGCCGGCATAGCCGGTGTGCTTGTAATAGACCTTCTTCGCCGCCTTGTTCGACGTGAAGCGGATCTTGTCGGCGTTGATGACGATCACATTGTCACCGCAGTCGACGTGCGGGGTGAACGACGTCTTGTGCTTGCCGCGCAGGATGTTGGCGATGATCGACGCGGTACGGCCGACGACGAGGTCGGTGGCGTCGATGATGTGCCACTTCTTTTCCACCTCATGCGGCTTGGCCGACTTGGTGGTCTTCATGAGCGCCTTCATGGGCGAGACCTTTCGGTTTGAAACGAGACACGCCGCCTGTTTCCAAGCGGCGTGGTTGAGCGTGCCAATGCGGGAGGGGCCTGCGAAAGTCAAGCAAACAGCGGGTTTGCTGACGGGTAAAATAATACCACAGGCCGCTGTCGCTCAGGCGAAGCGGCGGTCGCGGCCCCCGATCGCATGCGCGGCAAAGACGGTGGCGATCAGCAACAGCGCGGCATTGCCCTGATGCGCGACGGCGATGTCGATCTGCACGCCGCTCATCAGCGTGGCGATGCCGAGCACGATCTGCAGCGTCACGAGCAGCACGACCCACAGACCCGCCTTCGATCCGCTGCGCGTCGCGCGGATCGCCAGCCAGACAAGCGCGGCGGCGGTGGCGAACGCCCACCAGCGGTGGAAGAACTGGACGACGACGGGATTGTCGATCGCATTGCGCCACGCCGGGTCGACCATCGGCACGCCCGCGGGGAACAGCGCGTCCCCCATCAGCGGCCAACTGGCGAAGGCATAGCCGGCATCGAGTCCGGCGGTGAACGCGCCGTAGACGAGCTGCACAACCAGCACCGCCAGCGCCAGCACCGCGGTGCGCGTCAGCCGTGCTGGCGGGGCCGAGGGATCGCGGTGCAGCGCCATGAGGTCGAGCGCGGTCCAGACGATACCGGCCAGGATGGTCAGCGCGGTGAGCAGATGGACGGCGAGGCGGATGTGGCTGACGTCGGTGCGGACCGACAGGCCCGAGGCGACCATCCACCAGCCGATCGCGCCCTGAAAACCGCCGAGCGCCAGCAATGCGCCGAGGCGCCAGCCATAGCCCGCCGGAATCTGGCGCCGCACCGCGAACCACAGCAGCGGCAGCGCGAAGGCCATGCCGATCAGCCGGCCCCACAGCCGGTGCAGATATTCCCAGAAGAAGATGTGTTTGAACCCGGCGAGCGTCATGTCGCGGTTGAAGGCGGCATATTCGGGGATGCGTTTGTAATTGTCGAATTCGGCCTGCCACTGCGCCTGGTTCAGCGGCGGAATGATGCCGCTGATCGGTTTCCATTGCGTGATCGAGAGGCCGGATTCGGTCAGGCGGGTGATGCCGCCGATCACGACCATCGCGACGATCAGGCCGGCGACGACGAACAGCCATCGCGCCACGCTGCGAGGGCGGGCACGGGAAAGGAAAGCGGCGCTGGGTTGAAGCATGCCGAGGCTCATACGCCTGTTCCCGACCGCCGACCAGCGGCGTCGAAACCGCCAAAACGAGCGTGGAAGTGGACGAAGTGGACGATACGGTGTGTCCCGAAGCCCTCCCATGCGAAGGGGCGGATCGACCGGAGCGGCGAGGGACGTCCTACGACGGAACAGGATGCCGGCAACGAATCGCGCCGGATCGAATCAGTCATATGTCGACTATTCACGCTTTTTCCCAAATAGGACAGCGATATTTTGCGTTCCGATAGGACATGCACGTTCCCGTAACCAAATCGCGATAGACCATGTCCAGGATGGGGCAGGAGTTTTCGATGTTTAACGTAACGGTAGACATCGAACGCGGCTGTTTCGAAAGTACAATCTTCGGCTTTTGGACGCTCGAGACCATCAGTGACTTCCATCGCGCGGTCACCGAAGCGGGGCGTCGTATCCAGGCGACCGGGCGGGCGCCGATCAGCCTGTGCGATTACACCGGTGCGATGACGCAGAGCCAGGAGGTCATCGCCGCGCTGACCAAGATCATGGAGAATCCGATCGTCCGATCGCGGCGGGTGGCCATGTACACGGGCGACGTCATGCCGCGGATGCAGGCGGTCCGCGCGACGCGCAACCGGCCCGAGTTCCGGTTCTTCACTGACAAGGACGAGGCGCGGGCCTGGCTGTTTGCGGACGAGGGTGACGCGTCGCCGCAACCGGTTGCGGCGTAGGCGGGGTGAGGGCGGGGGTGCCACGGGGCATGACGCGCGAATCGATCGAAGCAGGAACTGTACGATAATTCCTCCCCCGCCAGGGGGAGGTGGCGCCGCCGAAGGCGGTGACGGAGGGGGCGGATAGGGACGTCCCTGATAACGAAGCGCTGCCCTGACCTCCCCCTCCGTCATGCCTGCGGCATGCCACCTCCCCCTGGCGGGGGAGGAATTTAAGATGGCATGGGCTACCGATCGCCGGTTCTGCGCCTGCGCGTCCACCACCGACTGGACAAGGCCTCCGACCGAACCTAACGCATGATACATTGTATCATGGAGGTGACGATGCACGATGACGTGCAAATACCGGGCGCGCTGGCGTTCGGGACGACGGGGGCGGCACGGTGATGCTGGTGCCGTATCTGCTGGGGATCGCCGCCGCCGGATCGACCTATGCCGGCGGGCGGCTCGCCATGCGGTTTGGGCGTCGGCAGGACCTGCTGTTCGGCCTGACCGGCGGGATGGTCGTGGGGCTGGCGTTGCTCGATCTGCTGCCCGAGGCGGTGGAGGGCGGCGGGAGCGCGAGCGAATGGGTGTTCGGCGCGGTCGCGATCGGCATGGCGCTGTATATCCTGCTCCACCGGTTGCCAGGAGGGGCGATGGTGGGGCGCGTCAGCCTGGCGCTGCACAGTCTGATGGACGGGCTGGGCATCGGCTTTGCCTTTCAGGTGTCGCAGTCGACCGGTTGGCTGGTGGCGGCGGCCGTGCTGGCGCACGACATGGCGGACGGCGCCAATATGATCGGCCTGTCGTCCACCGCGTGCCGGCCGGAGCGGGCGCACCGCTGGCTGATCGCCAATGCCGCTGCGCCGCTGGCGGGCGTTGCGATCGGGCAGGCGATCCGCATCGACGCGCATCACCTGTCGTTGCTGCTCGCGCTGTTCGCCGGTGGCTTTCTGTACATTGGTGCGTCCGAATTGCTGCCGCGCAGCCGCGGCGGCGCGCGGGGCTATGGCGCGGGACTGGCGAGCATGGCGGGGATCGGCGTGATGGCCTGCGTCACCTATGCGGCGGGGTGACGGCGCCGTGCGGCTTCATTGCCGGTACAGCCGGGGCGGATAGCATCGTGCCGCATCACAGAAAGGACGATGGCATGACGATTCCGGTCGGACGCGGGTGGGCCCCGACGCTGCTGGTGGCTGCCGCATGCGTGCCCGCGCCGCTGCCGGCCCGGCCGTTGGCGAACGGCGCGACCGCCCCATCGACGTTCATCGTGTCGTGCGACTGCGCGACGTCCGCGAAGCGGGCGAGGGTGCAGCGCAGGATCGAGCGCGCGGGCGGCAGGATCCTGTATGCCTACGCGACCATCGGCGGATTCGCGGTGACGGCCCGACGCCAACAGGACGGCGCGGCGTTACGGCGACGGTTGGAGCACGTTGCGGGAATCCAGTCGGTACAGCCCGATAGCGTGATCCGGCTCGCCCCGCCCGGCGCGCCGCAGTGACGGCGTTGCTCGTCGCCGTAAAATTCGGAGATGTAATGTTGTAACGCAGCGCGGCTGCGCCTAGATGGTCGGCTCGGATGGACCATAGGACTCACTCCCATACGACCTCGGTCGTGCGCAGCTTCGGCTGGGCGGGGCTCGATCGCGCGGCGATCGCGTTGTCGGGGCTGTGCGTCGTGCATTGCATCGCGAGTGCGGTGCTGCTCGCTATGCTGTCCGCGGCGGGCGGGCTGCTGCTCAATCCGCTGTTCCATGAGATCGGTCTCAGCATCGCGATCCTGCTCGGCGCGGTGGCGCTGGGGCGGGGGGTGATGGAGCATGGCTATATCATGCCCGCCGCAATGGGTTCGTTCGGTCTGGGGATCATGGCGGGCGCGATGAGCCTGCCGCATGAGGGCGGCCATGGCGCGGAAACGCTGTGGACCGTGATCGGCGTCGGCCTGCTCGCCTTCGGCCACGACCTGAACCGCCGCGCCGGGCACTGACGCCGCTTGCCGCGCGGGCGAGCGCACCTTATTTCAGCAGCATGGCCAGCCACGCGCATCACGATCACCACGAGCCGCAAGGCGACGACCTGATGAAGGCCGCGCAGACGACGCTGGAAAAAGCGGGCGAGCAATGGACGCCGATGCGCGCCAGCGTGTTCGCGGCGCTCGCGGCGTTCGACAAGCCGGCCAGCGCCTATGACATTGCCGACGCGCTGTCGCAGCGCGAGGGGCGGCGGGTGGCCGCCAACAGCATCTATCGCATCCTCGACGTGTTCGTCGCCGCGAACCTGTCGCGAAAGGTCGAAAGCTCCAACGCTTACGTCGCCAACGCGCATCCCGATTGCCTGCACGACTGCATCTTTCTGGTGTGCGATTCCTGTGGACGAACCGTGCATCTGGACGACGACAGCGTCACCCGCGGGGTGCGGTCTGCCGCGCAAGCTGCTGGATTCACACCGGTTCGTCCCGTGATCGAGGTGCGGGGGCGCTGCGCCGACTGCGACTGAGCCCGGTTCGCGCTGCCAATCGACAGCCGATGGCGAAGCGCGTAGACGGGTGGGATGGCCGAACTCCCTGAGACTCCGCTGCTCGATACCGTCAACACCCCGGAAGAGCTGCGAAAATTGAAGCCCGAGCAGCTGCGCCAACTGGCGGACGAGCTGCGGCAGGAGACGATCTCCGCCGTCGGGACGACCGGTGGCCACCTCGGCTCGGGGCTGGGCGTGGTCGAGCTGACCACCGCGATCCACTATGTTTTCGACACGCCGCGCGACCGGCTCGTCTGGGACGTCGGGCACCAATGCTATCCGCACAAGATCCTGACCGGGCGGCGCGACCGCATCCGCACGTTGCGCCAGGGGGGCGGCCTCAGCGGCTTCACCAAGCGCAGTGAGAGCGAATACGATCCGTTCGGCGCGGCGCATTCGTCGACCTCGATCTCGGCGGCGCTGGGCTTTGCGGTGGCGAACAAGCTGGCCGGCACGCCCGGGCGCGGCATCGCGGTGATCGGCGATGGGTCGATGTCCGCCGGCATGGCGTACGAGGCGATGAACAACGCCGAACAGGCGGGCAACCGGCTGGTCGTGATCCTGAACGACAATGATATGTCGATCGCGCCGCCGGTGGGCGGGCTGTCGGCGTATCTGTCGCGCATCGTGTCGAGCCGCGAATTTCTGGGCGTGCGCGACATCCTGAAGCGCTTCGCCCGCCGCCTGCCGCGGCCGTTCCATCATGCCGCGCGCAAGACCGACGAATTCGCCCGCGGCATGACGATGGGCGGGACGCTGTTCGAAGAGCTGGGCTTCTATTACGTCGGGCCGATCGACGGGCATAACCTCGACCATCTGATCCCGGTCCTTGAGAACGTCCGCGATGCCGAGGAAGGGCCGATCCTGGTCCATGTCGTGACCAAGAAGGGCAAGGGCTATGCCCCCGCCGAGGCCGCGGCGGACAAGTATCACGGCGTGCAGAAGTTCGACGTCATCACCGGTGCGCAGGCCAAGGCGCCGCCGGGGCCGCCGCAGTATCAGAACGTGTTCGGCGACCAGCTGGTGAAGGAAGGGCAGCGCGATCCGACGATCGTCGCGATCACCGCGGCGATGCCGTCGGGCACCGGCGTCGATCGCTTCGCCAAGGCGTTTCCGGATCGCGCGTTCGACGTGGGGATCGCGGAACAGCATGCCGTCACCTTTGCGGCGGGGCTCGCGGCGCAGGGCATGCGGCCGTTCTGCGCGATCTATTCGACCTTCCTGCAGCGCGCCTACGACCAGGTGGTGCATGACGTGGCGATCCAGAATCTGCCAGTGCGCTTCGCGATTGATCGCGCGGGGCTGGTCGGTGCCGATGGCGCGACGCATGCCGGGTCGTTCGACGTCACCTATCTGGCGACTTTGCCCAATTTCGTCTTGATGGCGGCGGCGGATGAGGCGGAGCTGGTGCATATGACGCACACCGCCGCGCTGCACGACAGCGGGCCGATCGCGGTGCGCTATCCGCGCGGGGCCGGCGTCGGCGTCGATCTGCCGCAGGTGCCGGAGCGGCTGGAGATCGGCAAGGGCCGTATCGTGCGCGAGGGCAAGACGGTCGCGATCCTGTCGCTCGGCACCCGGCTGGAGGAGGCGCTGAAGGCCGCCGACACGCTGGAGGCGAAGGGGCTGTCGACCACGGTCGCCGACCTGCGCTTCGCCAAGCCGCTGGACGAGGCGCTGATCCGCCGCCTGCTCACCACGCATGAGGTCGCGGTGACGATCGAGGAGAATGCGGTCGGCGGCTTCGGCGCGCACGTGCTGACGCTGGCGAGCGACGAGGGGTTGATCGACGGCGGGCTGAAGCTGCGCACGATGCGCTTGCCCGACACGTTCCAGGATCAGGACAAGCCCGAGAAGCAATATGCCGAGGCGGGGCTCGACGCCGACCATATCGTTAGCACGGTGCTGACCGCGCTGCGCCATAACAGCGCGGGCGTGCACGAGGGCGCGCGCGCGTGAGCGGACCGCTGAAGGCCGCGATCATCATCGGCTTGGCGGTCGTGGTGCTGATCGCGGTCAACGTGCGCATGTACCGCGC
Organism: Sphingomonas sp. DC5200-1; assembly: GCF_049897245.1. Lineage (NCBI taxonomy): Bacteria > Pseudomonadati > Pseudomonadota > Alphaproteobacteria > Sphingomonadales > Sphingomonadaceae > Sphingomonas > Sphingomonas sp. DC5200-1. The sequence continues at coordinate 119,000 of NZ_JAFCVW010000008.1, read as the reverse complement.
GATGAAGGCGGCGACGGCGAAGGGCCGGGCGCTGGAGGCGGACCCGCGCGAGGACCGCGGTGTCTGAGTCGGGCCGCTTCGCCTCATTGACGGAGGCGGAACGGCAGATTCTGGCGCTGCTAGCGGCGGGGCATACCGTCAAGACGGCCGCGGCGGCGCTGGGCCTCAGCGTCCACGGGGTGAACGAGCGGCTGCGCGAGGCGCGGCGCAAGACGGGCGCGGGCAGCAGCCGCGATCTCGCCCGCGCGCTGGCCGCCCAAGAAAATTGTGACGCAAAAATTGGGGTGGCCCCTGCCGCCGCCGTGCCGCCAGAGGCCGTGCCGGACCTGCCGCAGCGTGCGGCGGGCACGACACGGAAAGGGGTGCGTCCGATGGTATTGGAAATCGGCATAGCGGCGGCGGCAGTGCTGCTGGGCGGCATCGGCTGGCAGCAGGAGCGGGGGCAGACGGCGGATCCGTTGCTCGGCTCTCTGGTGGTGGATAAGCCCCATGACGCGGCGGCACTGCATGCGAAGGTGCGCCGGGAAGCGCGTGACGCCGGCTGGGCCGCGCCGGCGGAAACGCGGCTGATGAACCGGTTCGGCAGGATCAACGGGATCAACAGCCTGCGCGTCCTGTGCGCGACGGATCTGTGCGAGGTGGCCGGGCGGATCGCACCGGGCGACACCGCCAATGCGGCGCTGCTGGAGGTGCAGCAGGTCACCCTTTTCGGCGTGCGGACGCTGGGATTTTCCAGCGAATCGAGCTTTTCGGTGGGTGGGGACGACACGGGGCAGGGGGCTGCGTTCGTCGCCTATCTCTACCGGCGCGCCGCCGACGTACCCTATGTGGTGACGACGACGCCGGCGATGCACGCGACGATCGCGCCGGGGCCGTTCACGCTCGGCGTCACCTTCGATCGACCGATGCAGCCGGGGGACTTTTCGTTCGTGACGTCCGACCGCGGCGCCTATCCTCAATGCGACGGCACGCCGCGCCGGTCGGCGGATGGGCGCAGCTTTACGATGCAATGTACTGCGGTGGCCGGACAGGCCTATGCGGTGGGCTTCAACAGCGCACACTATCGCAACTTCAAGAGCCTGGACGGGGTGCCGGCGGAGCCGTCTCTGCTGACGTTCGAGGCGAAGCGCTGACGGTGGAGGCCACGACCGGCCGCTCGCACGGCGGCCGGTTTCGTGGTATGTGAAGAACCATGAAGCTCGAGAAGACTGCAGACGGATATGTGGTGCAGGTGCCCGACGATGTCGTCGCGGCGCTGGGGCTGCATGAGGGCGACCAGGTAAAGGTCGCCAAATCCAATCCGATTACCATTCCTGTGACGGAGGAACAGCGGCGGTGGGCGATGGACACGATCCGCGAGTTGCGCGGCACCAACCCGCTCCCGCCCGGGTATAAGTTCGATCGGGAGGAAGCGAACGCGCGGTGACCCGCGCCTTCTTCGATACGAATATTCTCGTCTACACCTTCGACGAGGACGCGCGGGGCGCCGTTGCATCGCGATTGCTGGACGATGGCGGCGCGATCAGCGTGCAGTCGCTGAACGAACTGGCCAATGTTCTGCTGCGCAAACGGCGATGGACCTGGGAGCAGATCACCCGCGCGACACAGGCCGTGACGTTTCGCTGCCCGGCGGTCATCACGCTGACGCCAGACCTCCACCACCTCGGCCTGCGCCTCGCCGAACGCTATCGCCTGTCGGTCTATGATGCGATGATCGCCGCGGCGGCGCTGACGGCGGAGTGCGATACGCTCTATTCCGAGGATATGCACGACGGCCTCGTCATCGACGGGCGCGTCCAGATCGTGAATCCGTTTGCGCCCGTCGCGGGATAGCTATCGGCCGAGATAGTGCGTCTGCGCGGCGTCGGTCGCGTTGATCGCCAGGATCGAGCGGGCGTCGCCGGGGGAGCGGGCGTGGCCGTGCCCGTCGGTGCCGGCGGCGATCACGCGGTCGAGCAGTTCCTGTCCTTCGCGCCACCAGCCGACCCCGCTCGCGGCGTTGAGATGGCCCTGCGGCCCGGCATCGACGAAATGACTGCCCCATTGCGCCGCGAGGCTGTGCGCGCGGTCGATGGTGATCCACGGATCGTCACTCGATGCGACGACGATCGAGGGGAAGGGCAAGGGCGTCTTCGGCGTCGGCGCGAAGCCGCGCAATTCGTCGGGCGCGTTCGGGCGGTCGACGTCCGCAGGCGCGACGAGCAGCGCGCCGGCCACCGGCCAGCCATAGGGTTGCGGCGACAATTCCGCCCACCACGCCACCGCGAGGCAGCCGAGGCTGTGCGCGGCGAGGATGACGGGGGCTTCGGCGCGGGCGATCGCCTGGTCGAGCTTCGTCACCCAGGCGTTGCGATGCGGCGTGTGCCACATGCCGAGCTCGACGCGGACGGTATCGGGCCGCGCCTCCTCCCACAAGGTCTGCCAGTGCGCAGGCCCGGAGCCGCCGAGGCCGGGCACGGTCAGGATGGTCGGCAAGGTCGCGTCGTAATGGGAAAATCCGGTCATGCTGCATCTCCCTCCAGTGGGGGACAGCGGGGCCGGCCGGCGTATCGGGACACGCCGTACGGTCATGCTTCCCGACAGGCAAGGTAATCCTACTATTCCTGTAGGCAATAGTGTCGCGGCTGATGGAGGGCGGGATGCGACGGGTGGAGCGCGAGGGGGCTCCGCGTGCCCCGGGGGCCGTCATTCCCGCGTAGGCGGGAATCCATACCCTCTGACGTTCGCGATAGAGCCGGGATGGTAGCGCGTCTGGATTCCCGCCTTCGCGGGAATGACGGGTGGGGACGGGGTGGGCGACTGCCCATGAATGACGGGGGGCGGGCGGTATGGGGGGGCGGGAGTGTCCTCGCACAGCAGGGGGCGTGACGCCGGGCGGTGCTCTCGCTACGGAGCCGTGATGGCGAAAATCCGTGCCGACCAGTTGCTCGTGGACCGCGGGCTCGCCGAATCGAAGACGCGGGCGCAGGCGCTGATCATGGCCGGCCTCGTGTTCGTCGACACGCGCAAGGTCGACAAGCCGGGGCAGGCACTGCCCGCGGATGCGCCGATCGAGGTGCGTGGGCGCGATCATCCCTGGGTGTCGCGCGGCGGGATCAAGCTGGCGCACGGCTTGGATCATGTCGGGTGGGACGTGACCGGCGCGGTGGCGATCGACGTGGGATCGTCGACGGGTGGCTTCACCGACGTGCTGCTGACCCGTGGCGCGGCGCGCGTCTATGCGGTCGACAGCGGCACCAACCAGCTCGCGTGGAAGCTGCGCCAGGACCCGCGCGTGATCGTCCACGAACAGACCAGCGCGCGCATCCTGACCGACGCGCATATCCCCGAGCCAGTCGACCTGATCGTGTGCGATGCGAGCTTCATCGGCCTGTCCAAGGTGCTGGAACGGCCGATGACCTTCGCGCGTGCAGGCGCCCGCCTGCTCGCCCTCATCAAGCCCCAGTTCGAAGCGGGGCGCGAGGAGGTGGGCAAGGGCGGCGTGGTGCGCGATCCCGCCGTGCATGCGCGGGTGTGCGACGACGTGGTCGCCTGGCTGCAGGCGAGCGGCTGGAGTGTCGCGGGCGTCACCGAAAGCCCGATCACCGGGCCCGAGGGCAATATCGAATTTCTGGTCGCGGCATCCCGAAACGGGCCATGACGGAACGATAATCGTAACGGACGCTTTACGAACGGGCCGTCACGCGACAAGGGGCGCGAAAGGCATGCGGAGGAAGCGTCGGTGAGCGGGATTGCGTCCAAGGGTCAGCTGCGAATGTCGTTCCTGCGCTGGGCGATCGTGACCGTGCCGCTGATCCTGCTGCTGGGCTTCGCCTCGGGCCGCGCGGTGCCGGCGGGGTCGGAGAACAGCTGGTACGCCGCGCTGCAAAAGCCCGAGCTGACGCCGCCGGGCTGGGTGTTTCCGGTCGCCTGGACGTCGCTGTACATCCTGCTGGGCCTGGCGGTCGCGCTGATCCTGCATGCGCGCGGCGCCCGTGGCCGGGGGCTGGCGCTGGCGGTGTTCGCGGTGCAGTTCGCCCTCAATCTCGCCTGGACGCCGCTGTTCTTCGGCGCGCATCGTATCGGCGCGGCGCTGGTCGTGATCGTCGCGATGCTGCTGCTGTCGATCGTCACGACGGTACTGTTCGGGCGGATTCGTACCGCTGCGGCGTGGCTGATGGTGCCCTATATGGTGTGGATCAGCTTTGCGGGCGTGCTGACCTGGCGGATCGGCCAGCTCAACCCCGGTGCGGAAACCCTTGTGCCGGGGGCGCACACGTCCCAGATGCTGTGACGATACGCACGCTTATGTGCCGGGAACCGAAGATATGCAGTCCGACAACCGCCTGTTCGATGATTTCGTGAAGCTGATGAACGGCGCCGCCGGTACGCTCGCCGGCGTGGGGCGCGAGGCGGAATCGGGCGCGCGCGCCCGGATGCGCGAATGGATCGGCGGGCTCGACTTTGTCAGCCGCGACGAGTTCGAGGTGGTGAAGGCAATGGCCGTCGCCGCCCGCGACGAGAATGACGCGCTGAAGGCCCGGATCGATGCGCTGGAGGCGAAGCTTGCCACCAGTGCGGCACCGGTTGCCTGATTGGGGCGCCTGACCCACTTTTCCACAGCTTTATCGACAGGCTTGTCCACGACGGGGTTGCATGGGGCTTTTTGCCTCGGCAGCCTCGTCGTGCGATAAGGGGCACGATAATGCTCGATTCCGCTGAACACGATACCGATCCCGCCGCCCCCATCGACATGCTCGAGGCTTATTACGCCGCGCATGGCTGGGAGCATGAGCGGCATGACGACGAGATCGTCGCGACGGTCAAGGGCAGCTGGACCACGTACGAATTGCGCGCGCTGTGGCGTGAGGACGACAGCGTCCTGCAATTCCTAGCCTTCCCCGACATCAAGGTGACCGACGATCGGCGTGGCGGCGTCTATGAGGCGATCGGGCTGGTCAACGAACAATTGTGGATCGGCCATTTCGAGCTTTGGTCGTCCTCTGGCGTGTTGCTGTATCGGCATGCGGCGATGATCGACGGCGAGGACGAGGGCACGATGTCGCTGGGTGCGGCCGAGCTGCTGGTCGAATCGGCGATCGAGGAGTGCGAGCGCTTCTACCCGGTGTTCCAGTTCGTCCTGTGGGGCGGCAAGACCCCGCGCGAGGCGCTGGCCGCCGCGCTGATCGAGACGCAGGGCGAGGCCTGAGGCGGTGAAGCTGCTGATGATCGGCGCCGGCAATATGGGCGGCGCGATGCTGCGCCGCTGGCTCGCGGCCGGCATGGACGCGCGCGACGCCACCGTCGTCAGCCCCAGCGGCCGTGCGATGCCCGAGGGCGTCCGCGTCGTGCCCGCGGTGCCGGCGGCGGAGGAGGGGGCGTATGACGTCATCCTGCTGGGGCTGAAGCCGCAACAGCTGCGCAGCCTGTCGGGCGGTGCGATCACGGGCCATGCGCCGCGGCTGCTCGTGTCGATCCTCGCCGGGGTCGAAGAAGCGACGCTCGCGCCGCTGTGCCGCGCCGGGGCGGTGGTGCGCGCGATGCCGAACCTGCCCGTCGCGATCGGCAAGGGCGTGGTGGCGCTCCATTCCTCCACCGCGGACGCCAGCGTGCGCGACGAGGTGACCGCGTGGATGCGGCCGCTGGGCCATGTCGAATGGATCGCGGACGAAGCGCGGTTCGACGACGTGACCGCGCTGGCCGGCTGCGGGCCGGGCTTCGTGTTCCGCTTCGCCGATGCGCTCGCGCAGGCGGGGGCGGCGCTGGGGGTGCCGGCGGATCAGGCTGCGCGGCTGGCGCTCGCGACGCTGGAGGGCGCCGCGGTCATGGCGGCCGACGCCGATGCTCCGCCCGCGACGCTCGCCGATCGCGTGGCGAGTCCCGGCGGATCGACGCGCCAGGGACTGAACGTGCTCGACCGTGCCGACGGGCTGGTCGCGCTGTTGACCGATACGCTGGCCGCCTCGGCGCGCCGGAACCGCGAGATGGCGGCCGAAACGCGCTGAGCCGTCGACGGGCGAGCCCGGGGCGACGGCCTGTGGGTTAGAGCCCCAGCTTCTGTACGTTGGCGCGCTCGGCTTCGGGGATCATGCCCTCCAGCACTGCCCAATAGCCCGACACCGCTTCCTGGCCGGCAGCCTGATAGGCCTGCGCCATCTTGATCCGCACCGCCTCGAACAGGTCGCTTTCGAGCTGCGCGCCCTCCGTGGTCAGCCGCAGCAGCCGCTGGCGGCGGTCGCGTTCGCCGGGCCGGGCGGTGACGAGCTTGCGGTCGCTCAGCTCGTTGAGTACGCGACCCAGCGATTGCTTGGTGATCGCCAGCATCGCCAGCAGCTCGCTGACCGTCAGATCGGGCTTGCGGGCGATGAAATACAAGGCACGGTGGTGCGCGCGGCCCAATCCCTGGGCGGCAAGCCCCTGGTCGATGGAGCGCGTGAGATGGCTATGGCCGAAATACAGCAGTTCCATGCCACGACGGAGTTCGGGTTCACGCAGGAATTGCGCGGATGCGGAGGACACTGGGGCAGCCATATTGACCGGTTTAGCCACCGTCCCTACGCGTCTGCAACCCCTGATGTCTGAGAGAAATCAAATGAATGCGCCTTCGACGGCCGGGTCGGCCGCTTTTCGCTTCGATCCCAGCACCACGCCGGTGGACGCCAACGAGCGCGCGGCGCGGCTGGTCGATCCGGGGTTCGGCCGCGTGTTTACCGACCATATGGCGGTGATCCGCTACACCGAGGGGCAGGGCTGGCACGACGCCGTCATCACCGCGCGCGCGCCGGTGACGGTCGATCCCTCCACCGCGGTGCTGCATTATGCGCAGGAGATTTTCGAAGGGCTGAAGGCCTATCGCCTGGATGACGGCGGCATGGCTCTGTTCCGTCCCGACGCGAACGCGCGCCGCTTCAACAACAGCGCGCGCCGCCTCGCCATGCCCGAACTGCCCGAAGAGCTGTTCCTCGAATCGTGCCGCCAATTGGTCCGTACCGAGCGCGACTGGTTCCCCCAGATCGACGGCGGCGCGCTGTACCTGCGCCCCTTCATGTATGCGAGCGAGGCGTTCCTGGGCGTGAAGCCGTCCGCCGAATATCTCTACATGGTCATCGCATCCTCGGTCGGCGCCTATTGGAAGGGCGGGGCGCGCGCGGTGTCGATCTGGGTCAGCCAGAATTACACGCGCGCCGCGCCCGGCGGCACCGGCGAGGCGAAGTGCGGCGGCAATTACGCCGCCAGCCTCGCCGCGCAGTCGGAAGCGATCGCGCAAGGGTGCGACCAGGTCGTGTTCCTCGACGCGGTCGAGCGCCGCTGGGTCGAGGAACTGGGCGGCATGAACGTCTTCTTCGTGTTCGACGACGGATCGATGGTGACGCCGCCGCTGACCGGCACGATCCTGCCCGGCATCACCCGCGATTCCATCATCCGCATCGCCCGCGACCAGGGTCTGACGGTGCGCGAAGAGCCCTATGGCATCGACCAGTGGCGCGCCGACGCCGCGAGCGGCCGCCTGACCGAAGCCTTTGCCTGCGGCACCGCCGCCGTCGTCACCCCGATCGGCCAGGTGGTGGAGGCGACCGGCCGCTTCACCATCGGTAGCGGCGGCACCGGCCAGCTGACGCAGCGCATGCTCGACGCGCTGTCGGCGATCCAGCGCGGCCGCGCCGCCGACCCGCACGGCTGGCTCGAACGACTGGATTGAGGACGCGCGGCCGGGTTTTCGTGGTTCCCATGCGAAAACCCGGCGCGTTGGGGCTTTTCACACGCCGCCCGCCGGCTATAAGGCGCGCCTCCCGGTGGGGCGTCGCCAAGCGGTAAGGCAACGGTTTTTGGTACCGTCATACGCAGGTTCGAATCCTGCCGCCCCAGCCATCTGCCTGAAATCCCAGCCAATTGGCTGCTAAGTGTTTGAAGACGCTGGCTGACTATCAGGGTCGGCCGTTGGCACCTGCACAATTGTGCATCGGATTGTACCAATGCGCTGGCCGGGAAGGCCGCGGTTTTGGTCTTAAACATGTTTACCGGCGCGGCGCGACAACACCTGCCGAGCGGATGGGCCGGCGAGCACCCCGATCTTGCCGACACGGCCCATCAACTCTGGGCGGACGAGATCAGCGCTTTCCGCGCGGGTTGGAGCAGGATCACGGCGGCGGCCTGAGTGGCATGGGTCGGCATCGGCCGCCCCGTATCCTAGAGGGTCAGCGATCGCCCATCACGTCGGTCCAGCTCAGATCGAACCGCGCCAGATATTTGCGCAGGCGATCGGCGTCGTTGGTCGAGGTGCGCTGACGGCGGGATGCGGCGAACAGGGTGCGGCCGGCTTCGGATAAGGAGCGGCTCTCGCGACAGGTGTCCACCACATGGGCCAACTGGACCCGATCGAACGGGTCCAGCGCGTCCAACTGCTTAGGCGACAGTAGTCCGGCGAGTGTATCAGGTGCGTCCACCCCGCCCGTCCAAAGGCGCTTGAGCCGCGCGATCTCGCCAGTGACGCAGTCGACGTTGATCCGTCCCGATGGACTGAAGGTCGCCATGCGGGTGACGCTGGCGGCGAGGTCGCGGAAGTTGCCCGGCCAGCGCGCCTCGGCACTGGTCGCGAAGCCGAGATAACGGTCGCGCGCTTCCTTGTTGAAGGTGATGCGGTCGCCCTCGCGCTCGGCGTGGCGGTCGAGTTCATAGTCGAGGTTGGGTGCGATATCCTCGCGGCGCTCGGCAAGGCCGGGCAGCGCGAAGGTCCAGAGGTTCAGCCGCGCATACAGGTCTTCGCGGAACGTCCCCGCCGCCACGCAGGCGGCAAGGTCGCGGTTGGTGCCGGCAATCAGTTGGAAGTCGCTTTCGATTTCGCGGTCGGCGCCCACGGGCAGGAAGCGCTTGTCCTCGATCGCGCGCAGGATCATCGCCTGTTCGTCGAGGCCGAGTTCGCCGATCTCGTCGAGAAACAGAACGCCGGTGTCCGCCGTGCGCAGCAGCCCGGCGCGGTCCGCGGCGGCGCCGGTGAAGGCGCCCTTGCGGTGGCCGAACAGGGCCGACATCGCGCTGTCACCCTTCAGCGTCGCGCAGTTCACCTCGACCAGCGGCCCCTTCACCTGTCGCTTGATCCGCTTCAGTTCGTAGATGCGCCGGGCGAGTTGGCTCTTGCCCGCGCCGGTCGGACCCATCAGCAGCAAGGGTGCGCGGCTGCGGACGGCGACCTGCTCGATCTCGTCGATCATCGCGTTGAAGGCGGCGTTGCTTGTGTCGATGCCCGATTTCAGGAAGCTGGTGCTCTCGGCGCTGTCGGCAGCGAAGCGCGTTGCGATGCTGTCGTAGCGCGACAGGTCGAGGTCGATGATGTTCCACGTCCCCGCCGCGCCGCCAGACCCACGGGCAGGCTGTGTCTGAAGCAGGCGACCCGGCAGATAATGTGCCTCGGTCAGCAGGAACAGGCAGATCTGTGCGACGTGCGTGCCGGTCGTGATGTGGACGAGATAGTCTTCCGCATCGGGATCGAACGGATAGGCCCGCGCGAAGTCGAGCAGCTTTCCATAGACCTCCTCGAAGTCCCATGGGTCGGCGAAGTCCATCACCTGCATCTCGACCCGCGTTTCCGGCGACACGGAGGCGATGTCGAGCGCCACGAATGCGGCAAGGCGCGCATGCTGGGTCCCGTGGATCAGGACGAGCCGATCGATCCGCAGGTCTTCGTGCATGGTGAGGCCGACTGTCGGCCGCCATCGGCTCCACCGCCCGGTGTCGAATTTGCCAGCGTCGAGTGTCGAGCCGAGAAAACCGATAGCGACCGTGGGCTTCATGGCGATACAATAGGATAAACTACGATCTATGTCGATCGTAACCGCGTCAGGTGCAGGTCAATCCGCTTAGCATCGGACTTTTGAGAAAAGCACGAGTTGTGAGGTGGATAGGCCAAATCTTCGACGGTCTGGCGGCATTTGGCACGCTCCTCGCAATGCCATGTTCGTCGGATCGCATGGCATTGAACGGTTCGACACGCGGCAGAGGCGGCCGGAATAGGCCGGCCGCCTCACAGGTAAGTCCGAGGAGTTAGACCATGACCGCCACCGCTTACGAATACACCGACGTCCCCGGCGGCGTGCCGATCAAGGCGTGGACGCGGGGCGTTCCCGTCGAGGACGGCGCGCGGGCGCAATTGGCGCGGGCGGCGCAGATGCCGTTCATCTTCAAGCATGTCGCCGCCATGCCCGACGTCCATATCGGCATCGGCGCGACGGTGGGTTCGGTGATCCCAACCAAAGGCGCGGTCATTCCGGCGGCGGTCGGGGTCGATATCGGATGCGGCATGATGGCGGCGCGCACCTCGCTGATGGCGAGCGATCTGCCCGACCATCTGGAGGGTGTCCGCTCGGCGATCGAGCAGGCGGTGCCGCATGGCCGCAGCGTCGGCCGGGGCAAGCGCGACAATGGGAGTTGGGGCTCGCCGCCGCCCGCGATCGTCTCGGCCTGGGCGACGCTCGTCCAGCGCTTCGACCGGATCTGCGAGAAGCACCCGCGGCTCAAGAACACGAACAACCTCGTGCATCTGGGGACGCTGGGCACCGGCAACCACTTTATTGAGCTGTGCCTCGACGAAGAGGCGCGGGTGTGGGTGATGCTGCACTCCGGTTCGCGCGGCGTCGGCAACGCGATCGGCACCTTCTTCATCGAACTGGCCAAGCAGGACATGCGCAAATGGCACCTGAACCTGCCCGATGAGGACCTCGCCTATTTCCCGGAGGGGACCGACCATTTCGACGATTATGTCGAGGCGGTCGGCTGGGCGCAGGATTATGCGGCGCTCAACCGGCGGATGATGATGACCAACGTCATCGCCGCGCTGCGCAAGGTCATCGCCAAGCCGTTCGAGGCGGAGTTGGAGGCGGTCAATTGCCACCACAATTACGTCACGCGCGAAAACCACTTCGGCGAGAACGTGCTGGTGACCCGCAAGGGCGCGGTGCGCGCGGCGAAGGGGGTGATGGGGATCATCCCCGGATCGATGGGCGCCAAGTCGTTCATCGTCCGTGGGCTCGGCAACCCGGATTCGTTCGATAGCTGCAGCCACGGTGCGGGCCGGGTGATGAGCCGAACGGCCGCCAAGAAGCTGGTGACGCTGGACGAGCATATCGCCGATACGGCGGGCGTCGAATGCCGCAAGGACGAGGGCGTGATCGACGAGACGCCCAAGGCTTATAAGCCGATCGAAGCCGTGATGGCCGCCCAGGCCGATCTGGTGGAGATCGTCCACACGTTGAAACAGGTGGTGTGCGTCAAAGGGTGAAGCGGGAGATAGCGACAGGCCGGGCGCCTGTTGCCCCGCTTCACCGGCCGCCAAGGCGGCCGTGAACGACGCACACCATTGGTCAGAGTGAATATCATGATCGAGATTGATGGAGCGGAAGGAGAGGGCGGGGGACAGGTTGTACGCAATGCGTGCGCGCTGTCGCTTGTTACCGGCGAGCCGGTCCGCATCACCAACGTCCGCGCCAAGCGATCGAAGCCGGGACTGATGCGTCAGCATGTCACCGCGATCGAGGCGGCCTGCGCGATCGGCAGCGCGACGTGCGAGGGGCTGGTCGTCGGGGCGTCCGACCTGACCTTCCGTCCCGGCCGGGTAAAGGCTGGCGATTATCGCTTTTCGGTCGGAACGGCGGGATCGACGGGGCTGGTGTTGCAGACGGTGCTAATGCCGCTGCTGCTCGCCGACGCCCCGTCGCGGCTGGTGCTGGAGGGCGGGACCCACAACATGCTGGCCCCGCCGTTCGAGTTCATCGAGCGCTGCTTCCTGCCGATCGTCCGGCGGATGGGCGGGCAGGTCGAGGCGCGGCTGGTCCGGCATGGTTTCTATCCGCGTGGCGGTGGGCGGATCGAGGTGGATATCGCCCCCGGCCCGCTCCGGCCGGTCGAGTGCATGGCGCGGGGCGAGGCGTTCGGCGTGTCGGCCTGCGCCTTGTTCGCCGGGTTGCCCATGTCGATTGCCGAGCGCGAGATCGCCGTTGTCCGCAAGGCGTTCGGCTGGTCGGAGCGCGAATGCTTCATGCGGGAATTGCCGGTCGATCAGGGGCCGGGCAACATCCTGCTACTGGAGGCGAAGTTCGAACATGTCACCGAGATTGTCAGTGGTTTCGCGCAATTGGGCGTGACGGCGGAGCGGGTCGCGAAGACGGCGGTCGGGCGGATGCGCGGCTATCTGGCGTGTGACGCCTTTGCCGGGCCGTATCTCGCCGACCAGTTGCTGTTGCCGATGGCTCTGGGGGGCGGCGGCGTGTTCACGACCGTCAAGCCGAGCGAGCATGCCCGCACGGCAGCGGCGGTGATCGAGCGCTTCACCGGGCGGCGTACCCGGTTCGAGCAGCAGGCGGGAGGGGCGCATGCCGTGACGATCGCCTGACGGATTGCGAGCGTAACGACTTTCTGCTATCAACCCTGCCAGCCCGTACCAACCGGCGGGCCATACGGAGACATGCTGTGTTCGACCTTGCCGCCTATTGCGGTGCACGGGTCGGCGGTCTCCGGCCTTTCGCGTAAACGTCCCACGACGTTGGCGGCGGGCCGGCATCCGCCCCCGCCGCACCTCACCCATTCGACAGGAATGATGTCGACGCGCGCCCTTGCGCCGTCGGCCTGAGAGACGCGTGGATACGATATGGACGAATTGATTATCGTCCGGGGCTTGATGCTCCGGACGGCGGGCGCGCTGCCGGCCACGGCACCGCTCGCCAAAGCGCTGCTGGAATGGGCGGAGCCGCATCGGCCCTGGCTGCTGCCCGACGTAGAAGGCGAATGGAACTGGGAGGGCTTACTCGCCGGTCTGGCTGCTGCGCGTGGGGAACCGGTGCGGGCGGAGGCGCTCGAACTCGCGGGTACGCTGGCGCGGTTGCTGGGATTGTCGCCGCTCGATGCGGCGCTGCTGCGCCTGATGGTCGCATGCGACCGACTGCCGCGCGTCGGTGCCTTGGCGCGATTGCTCAGCCGTCACGGGCATGACCTGCCGCAACTCCTCGGCGAGATGGCCGGGGCGGGTGCGGAGGACGCGGACCGCGCGGCGCGGCGGGGTGCGGTCACGCGGCTGGGCTTGGCCTGCTTCACGGCAACCCGTGAGGGTGAGGCGGATGTCGAGATCCGCTGGACCTTGCAACGTCTGCTCGACCGGGCTCCGGCGAGCGAAGAGGCGATGCTCGATACGCTGGTCGGTCGGCGGCAGGCGGCCACGCTGGGGCTCGACGCCTATGCGCATGTCGAACCGATCGACTTCCTCGTCCGCCTGCTTCGCGGTGCGCTGGGCGAGGCGGCGGCGGGGGTCAACATCCTGATCTACGGCCCGCCCGGCACCGGCAAGACCGAACTCGCGCGTACGCTGGCGGCGGCGGCAGGCGCGGTGTTGCACGGTGTGGGTGAGGCGGACGAAGATGGCGAGGAACCCCGCCGTTGGGACCGCGTCGCGGCGCTGGCCTTGGCACAACGTCTGCTCGGTGGGCGGGGGTCTGCGGTGCTGCTGTTCGACGAAATGGAGGATTTGATCGGCGATGCCAGCCCGTCTGCGGGCGGCGACTGGTTCAGTCGGCGCGAGGGCAGCAAGGTCTTCGTCAACCGACTGCTGGAGGCCAACCCGGTGCCGGTGATCTGGACGACCAACGCGATCGGCAATGTCGATGCGGCGATCCTGCGGCGGATGAGCTTCGTGCTGCGGCTCGACCTGCCGTCGCGTGCGGCGGCAGCGGCGATGCTTGACCGGGTGGCGCGGGAGGAGCGGGTGTCGCCCGGCCCTGCCTTCGCCACGTTGCTCGACGCCGCACCAGAGGCAGCGACGGTTCTGCGGATGGCGGCGCGTGCGGGTAAACTGGCCGGTGAACAAGATGGCGGCACCGTCGCAGCCGAGGCGCTGGTGCGGGCGCTACGCGGTGGTACGCTGCCACCGCCCGGCCCGGCGGCGTTCGACCTCGACCTGTTTGAAACCGATCGGCCGGTCGATCCCCTATTCGCGGCCATGGCGGATGGCGGGGCAAGCGACGTGTCGCTGCTACTGACGGGCCCGCCGGGCACCGGCAAGACCGCCTTCGCGCATCATCTGGCACGGGCGCTCGACCGGCCGCTGCTGGTCAAGCGTGCATCCGACCTGCTGTCCAAATGGGTCGGCGAGACCGAGGCGCAGATCGCCGACGCCTTTGCCGAGGCGCGGCGGCGGGAGGCCGTGCTGTTGTTCGACGAGGCGGACTCGCTGCTGTTCGACCGCAGTACGGCGCGGACCAGCTGGGAGGTGGGGCAGGTCAACGAACTGCTGACGTGGCTCGACCTGCATCCGTTGCCGGTCGTCGCGGCGACGAACCATGAGGCCGGGCTGGACCCGGCGACGCTGCGGCGGTTCGTCTTCAAGCTGCGGCTGAAACCGCTCGGGGCAGAGCGCGCCGCCGCGGCCTTCCAGCGCTTTTTCGGAGAGCCCGCCCCGGCCTGTCTACGCACCGTGGAAGGACTCACACCCGGCGACTTCGCGGTCGTCGCACGGCAATTGCGGTTTTGGCCCGCCGCCGATGCGGCGGACCTCGTAACGCGATTGAGGGCCGAGGTGGTAGCGCGGCCCGGCATGTCGGTCAGGCTGGGCTTTTGACGGGCTTACGCGCGGCCGTCGCTGGCGGCCGCGCGTCGACCCGCGCGGTGCCTTTTCACGCGACGGGTAGGTGGCCATCCTGATCAACCCGCTTCGGCGTCAGGGTTCAGCCGTCCAGGCGATCGGACGCTTGCCTGAAGAAAAGGCCTGTGCGGCATACTGCTCTGTGGGAAAACGGTTCGGCTGCCTTGGGCGAAGGGCTGACCGTTGTCGTTCCGCCTGGGTAGCTCACGCTAGAGTTCAGCCTGTCCGTGTCCCGTCGGTAAGCGGGGTGAGCCGACGTTAGGCCATGCGGCCTGGCATCCGGCCTCAGCCGACTGCGGGCGGGGGAGACGTTCTCTCACACTCGCATCAGGCGGCGCTCCATGGCGTCTTGGTGGGATCGGCGGTGCGCCCGTCCTGTATCGCGCCTGGCGTTCGGGAGAAGCGTGGGGCCGGCGCGGTGTGGGGAATGCCGTGCTGATCGACGAACGTGCCGCGTGCCTGGAGATGGGGGTCGGAGAGTGCCTCTTGCGTGGTGAGGACGGGGTAGACGCAGGCGTCGGTGCCGCGAAACAGCGCCGTCCAGTGCGCGCAGGGCTGGCTGACGAAGGCGGCTTCGAGCAGCCGTGTGGTTTCGGGCCATGCCGCCTCGCGCTGCAGGTCCGACGGGCGGTCGCAGGCGATGCTTAGCGTCGTGAGCAGCTGCGCCCAGAACTGCGGCTCGATCGCGCCGACGGCGATCTGGCGACCGTCGGCGCACATGTAGGTGCGGTAATAGGGGGCGGCGCCGGCGAGGGGGTTTCGGTCGCGGTGCAGCGAGATGCGTCCCGATGGCGTCAGGCCGGTGAACATGGTCATGAGATTGCTGACGCCGTCGACGATCGCGGCGTCGACGACCTGCCCGCGGCCGGAGCGTTCGCGCTCCCACAGGGCGGCCATGATGCCGAACGCGAGGAACATCGAGCCGCCGCCGAAGTCGCCGACGAGGTTGAGCGGCGGGGGCGACCGTTCGCCGGCATGGCCCATCGCGGCGAGCGCGCCGGTCATGGCGATGTAATTGATGTCATGGCCGGCGGTTTGGGCGAGCGGGCCATCCTGTCCCCATCCCGTCATCCGGCCGTAGACGAGCCGGTCGTTGCGCCCGCACAGGACGTCGGGGCCGAGGCCGAGGCGCTCCATGACGCCGGGGCGGAAGCCTTCGATCAGCACATCGGCCGTGTCGCAGAGGGCGATCGCCCGATCGCGCCCTTCGTCGCTGCGGATGTCGAGCGTCATGACCGTGCGGCCGCGATCCATGATCGGGTTGGGCCAGCCGTTGCCGCCGGGGCGATCGATCCGCACGACGTCCGCGCCCTGATCGGACAGCAGCATCGCGCAATGCGGGCCGGGCCCGATGCTGACGAACTCCACCACGCGAAGGCCGACGAGCGGCCCGGATGCTTCGGCCATGGCTAATCCTCCGGAGCGATGCGGACGCGCAGGGCCGCGTCGGCGTCCGTCAGGAGCAGCTGGCAGGAGAGGCGGGAGTCCGCACGGCGATGATCGCTGCTGTCGAGCAGATCGTCCTCATCCGGACTGACCGGTGGCAGGGCGCCGTCACCGTCTTCGACATACACATGGCAGGTGGCGCAGGAACAGCATCCGCCGCACATCGCGAGAAGCTCGTCGATGCCGGCGTCGCGGATCGCCTCCATCACGCTCACGCCCGCCGTGGCGTCGACCTGGCGCATGGTGTCGTCGCGCAGGATGACGGTGATCGCGGTCATGCCGCCATCTCGTGCGGCGCGACGATGCAGTGCGTCAGCCGCGACGTGATGATCCGTTCGGCGTCCCGTACGATGCGCGCGACCAGGTCGCGGCAGGTCGGAATGTCGTGGATGAGGCCCTGGATCTGGCCGGCCCAGATCAGACCGGCGTCGAGGTCGCCGGTCTCGAGCGCGATCCGCCCCTTCGCGCCGGATACCAGCGGGCGGATATCCTCGAACGTCGTTTCGGGACGGTTCGATAGGTCGACGACGCGATCGGAGACGCTGGTCTTGGCGACGCGGCCGGTGTTGTGGAAGCGGCGGAAGATCAGGTTGGTCGCGCGCTCGTCGTTGGCGACGATGAATTGCTTCACCGCGTCGTGGATCGGCGCCTCGACCGTCGCGCAGAAGCGTGTGCCCATGTTGATGCCATCGGCACCGAGCGCGAGCGCGGCGGCGAGGCCACGGCCATCGCCGAAACCGCCGCTCGCCAGCATCGGCACGCGCACCCTGTCGGCGGCGGCGGGGATCAGGACGAGGCCGGGAATGTCGTCCTCCCCGGGATGGCCGGCGCATTCGAAACCGTCGATCGAGATGGCGTCGACGCCCATCCGCTCGGCGGACAGCGCGTGGCGGACGGCGGTGCATTTGTGGATGACGGTGATGCCGTGCGCCTTGAAATGCTCGACATGCTCCTGCGGGCGATGGCCGGCGGTTTCGACGATGGTGACACCCATGTCGATGATCGCGCGGCGATAGTCGGCATAGGGCGGCGGCGATACCGAGGGCAGGATGGTGAGGTTCACCCCGAACGGCTTGTCGGTCATCGTCCGGCAGCGTTCGATCTCGCGGCGCAGATCGTCGGGCGTCGGCTGGGTGAGGGCGGTGAGGATGCCGAGGCCGCCGGCGTTGGACACCGCCGCGGCCAGTTCGGCGCGGCCGACCCACATCATGCCGCCCTGTACGACCGGATGTTCGATACCGAGCAGATCGGTGATGCGCGTGCGCAGCGCCATCAGAGCGCCTCGACGATGGTGACGTTGGCGATGCCGCCGCCTTCGCACATGGTCTGGAGGCCATAGCGCTTGCCGCGCGCGCGCAGGGCGTGGATCAGCGTGGTCATCAGCTTCGTCCCGCTCGCGCCGAGCGGATGGCCGAGCGCGATCGCGCCGCCGTTGACGTTCAGCCTGTCGGGATCGGCGCCGACATGCTTCGCCCAGGCGAGCGGCACCGGCGCGAACGCCTCGTTCACTTCGTACAGATCGATATCGTTGATGGAGAGGCCGGCCTTGCGCAGCGCCTTGTCGGTCGCGAACAGGGGTTCTTCGAGCATGATGACGGGATCGCCCGCGGTGACGGTCAGGTCGACGATGCGGGCGATCGGCGTCAGGCCGTGCGCTTTCAGGGCGCGTTCGTTGACGACCAGCACCGCGCTGGCGCCGTCGCAGATCTGGCTGGCATTCGCGGCCGTGATGACACCGCCGTCGCGCAGCGGCTTCACCGAGGCGATCGCTTCGAGCGTGGCGTCCAGGCGGATGCCCTCGTCGCGCCAATGCGGTTCGTCGTCGACCATGATCGGCACGATCTCCGCATTGAACGCGCCTGCCTGGGTGGCGGCGGCGGCGCGGCGATGGCTTTCCAGTGCGTAGCGGTCGAGCGTCTCGCGATCGAAGCCGTATTTGCGGGCGATCGCTTCCGCGCCGTCGAACTGGCTGAATTCGGCGACGCCGAAGCGCGCGGCGATGCTCTCGCTGACCGGGCCGATCCCAATGCCTTCCTTTTTGTGGAGCGACATGTTGGAGAACATCGGCACGCGGCTCATGCTTTCGGCGCCGGCCGCGATGACGACGTCCTGCGTGCCCGACATGACTGCCTGCGCGGCGAACTGGATCGCCTGTTGCGACGAGCCGCACTGGCGATCGATCGTCACCGCCGGCACGCTGTCGGGCAGTTTCGAGGCAAAGACGGCGTTGCGGCCGAAGGCGAAGGATTGTTCGCCCGCCTGGGTGACGCAGCCCATGATGACGTCCTCGATCGCAGCAGGATCGATGCCGGCGGAATCGACGAGCGCGTCGAGGACGCTGGCCGCGAGGTCGGCCGGGTGGACGGTCGACAACCGGCCGTTGCGACGGCCTCCGGGAAGGCGGACCGCGTTGACGATATAGGCATCGGCCATGATCAGGCTCCTGGGAAAATGG
The DNA here is from genome assembly GCF_049897245.1 of Sphingomonas sp. DC5200-1. NCBI lineage: Bacteria > Pseudomonadati > Pseudomonadota > Alphaproteobacteria > Sphingomonadales > Sphingomonadaceae > Sphingomonas > Sphingomonas sp. DC5200-1. Next base: position 100,500 of record NZ_JAFCVW010000008.1, on the reverse strand, counting down.
GCTTGCGGCGGGCGAGGAAGGCGGCGACGCCTTCGCGGGATTCGGGATGCGCGCCGGCGGTGGCGATGGTCGCGGCCTCTGCCTCGAGGTGATCGCGCAACGTGGCGGTCGCGCCCTCGAGCAGCAGGTGTCGCGCGGCCCCGATCGCGGCGGTCGGGGCGGCGAACAGCGCCTGCGCGGTGCGGAGCGCCTCGTCCGCCAGATCGGCGTCGTCGACGGTGCGGGTGACAAGGCCGATGCGCTCCGCCTCGTCTGCACCGATGCGCGCGTTTGTCAGGATCATCGCCTGGGCGCGGCGCAGGCCGATGAGGCGGGGCAGCAGCCAGCTCATCCCGCCGTCGGGGCTGAGGCCGATGCCGGTATAGGCTGCGGTGAAATGCGCCGAGCGCGACGCGATCACGACATCCCCCAACAAGGCGAGGCTGAGGCCGGCGCCGGCGGCGGGGCCGTTGACCGCGACGACCAGCGGCTTGGCCATCGTCGCCATCGTCACGACCGCGCCGTGCAGCGTATCGGCCAGGTCGCGCAGGAAGCGCGGCGCATCCTCGCCCGCCGCTGCCATGCCGCCGACATCGCCGCCCGCGCAGAACAGCCGGCCGGCGCCGGTGAGCAGGACGCAGCGGACGGCAGGATCTGCGGCGACGTCGGTCGCGGCACTCGCGAGGTCCGCGGCCAGCGTCGGGTCGATCGCATTGCCGGCGTCGGGCCGGTTCAGCGTCAGATGGGCGATGCGGCCGTCGCGGCGCAGCAGGACGGTGCTCATCGGCAGCTCTCCATGGCCTCGCGGGCCAGACGGGCGAGGCGGGGGAAGGCCGCGGCGCGCTCGCGGGCGTGGGCAGAGGCGGCGGTGCCGCGGATCACCCGGCCCTTGATGCCGTGGAAGATCGCAGCGAGGCGGAAGACGTTGAAGGCGACGTAAAAATCGTAATCGGGAATGGCGGTGCGGCCCGTGCGCGCGCAGTAGGCGGTGATATAATCCCGCTCGCTGGGGATACCGAGCGCGGCGATGTCCGCGCCGGCCAGCCCGGCGACGATGTCGGGCGGCATCCGGTACATCATCGCATGATAGGCGAAATCGGCGAGCGGATGGCCGAGTGTGGAGAGTTCCCAGTCGAGCACCGCGAGGATGCGCGGTTCGGTGGGGTGAAAGATCATGTTGTCGCAGCGGAAATCGCCGTGGACGATCCGCGTCTCGTCGTCCGCGGGGATGTTGTCCGGCAGCCATGCAACCAAGGCGTCCATGTCCGCATCGCGGCCGGCGTCGGCATCGTCCTGATATTGTTTCGACCAGCGGGCGATCTGCCGCGCGAAGTAATTGCCGGGCCGCCCGTAATCACCGAGGCCGACGGCGGCGTAATCGACGCCGTGCAGGGCCGCGAGCGTCGCATTCATCGCGTCGAAATAGGCGGCACGCTCTTGCTGCGGCACATCGGGGAAGGTCGCGTCCCAGACGATCCGCCCCTCGACCAGCCCCATCACGAAGAACGGCGTGCCGATGACGCCGTCGTCGGCGCAGATGCCGTGGACCGGCGCGACCGGCACGTCGGTGTTCGCCAGCGCGGTGAGCACGCGCGCCTCGCGCAACACATCATGCGCGCCCTTCAACAGCGGTCCTGGCGGTTTGCGGCGCAGCACATAAGCGGCACCGGGCGTGGTCAGGCGATAGGTGGGGTTGGACTGCCCGCCCTTGAACTGGTCCACGGTCAGCGGCCCGGAAAAGCCATCGACATGGTCGGCCATCCAGCGGGCGAGCGCGGCTTCGTCGAAGCGGTGCGCGTCCCGTACGGCGGTGGTTCCCGCGTTGGCGGTCTGGCTGAGTGCTTCGGTCATAACGCCGTCCAGACGGACGCGCGCTTGGCGGCGACGGCGTCATGCTCTTCGGCGTTTAACGCAGTGTTCGCTTCGGGGCGGGCGATCGTCAGTCGCCCCGCGCCCGGGAGCCGGATATAGCGGTGCGTCATGCCTGCGCCGCCTTCCAGTCGCGCTTGATCTTCTTGGCGAGGCTCCATTTGTGGACTTCGGTCGGGCCGTCATAGATGCGGAACGCACGGATTTCGCGGAACACCTGTTCGACGATCGTATCGCCGGTGACGCCGGTGCCGCCCATCACCTGCACGCAGCGGTCGGCGACGCGCATCAGCGCTTCGGACACGGCGACCTTGGTCATCGAGCTTTCCGGACCGCCGTTGGCACCGCCGTCCAGCGCGTCGGCGCACCAGTCGATCATCAATTCGGCCTGTTTCAGGTCGATGAGGTTTTCGGCGAGCATGAAGCCGACGCCTTCGTGATCGATCAGCACCTTGCCGAAGGCATGGCGGCGATTGGCGTAGTCGGTCGCGATCTCATGCGCGCGGACGCATGCGCCCAGCCAGCGCATGCAGTGCGACAGCCGGGCAGGGGCGAGGCGGATCTGGGCATATTTGAACCCTTCGCCGCTGTGCCCCAGCATCTGGTCGGCCGGGATGCGCAGATTGTCGATGCGCACCACGGCATGGCCCCCGGGCATCGAGCTGTCGATCGTATCCAGCACGCGTTCGATGGTGATCGCCGGGTCGGGCAGATCGACCAGAAACATGCAGGCGCCCCCGGTCCCGTCGGTGGCGTCCGACTTCGCCATGACGATCCCGACCTTCGCGCCCTCGGCACCGGTGATGAATGCCTTGCGACCGTTGACGACCCAGTGATTGCCGTCGAGCGTCGCCGTGGTCTGCATCATCGATGGATCCGAGCCGGCGCCGCCGTCGGCCGCGGGTTCGGTCATGAAGAACGCCGAGCGCGCGTCGCCGCGCACCAGCGGATCGAGGAAACGGCGCTTCTGATCGTCGCTGCCGACCTTGCCGAGCAGGTACATGTTGCCCTCGTCCGGCGCGGCGGTGTTGACCGCGATCGGGCCGAGCGGGGACAGGCCGGACTGGCGCAGGACATAGGCGGTCTCGCGCTGCGTCAGATGCGTGCCATCGGGCAGGATGTGTGGGGTGAGCACGCCCGCCGCGCGCGCCTTGCCGCGCAATTCGTCGACCAATGCGTCGGTGGGTCCGTGCGCGTCGCGGCGCGGGTCGCTTTCGTAGGGCGCAACGACATCGCGGACAAAGGCCTCCACCGCCGCGCCGATCGTACGCGCCCGCTCGGTGGGCGCGGTCATCGCGGCGCCATCCGGATCGCGCCGTCGAGGCGGATCGTTTCGCCGTTGAGCATCGGGTTGGTCACGATCGATTCGACCAGCTGCGCATATTCGTCGGGTTGGCCGAGGCGGCTGGGGAAGGGCACCTGCGCACCCAGGCTGTCCTGCGCCTCCTGCGGCAGCGTCGCGAGCAGCGGCGTCCAGAAGATGCCGGGCGCGATCGTCATCACGCGGATGCCATAGCGGGCCAGTTCCCGCGCGATCGGCAGCGTCATGCCGACCACACCGCCCTTGGATGCGGCATAGGCAGCCTGCCCGATCTGACCGTCATAGGCGGCGACGGAGGCGGTGTTGATGACGACGCCGCGCTCCTCGCCGATCGGCGCCGCGGTGTGAAGTGCCGCGGCGAATTTCGACAGAACGTTGAATGTGCCGATCAGATTGATCGTCACGATTTTCGAGAAGGACGCGAGCGGCAGCGGGTTGCCGTCGCGGTCGATCACCTTCGCAGGCGGGCCGATGCCGGCGCAATTCACCAGGATGCGCGCCTTGCCGTTGACGCCCTCCGCTTCCGCGATAGCGCCGGCGACCGCCTGTTCGTCGGTGACATCGACGCGCACGAAATGCCCGCCGATCTCCTGCGCCAGCGCCGTGCCGAGATCGGCGTTGAGATCGAAGATCGTGACCTTGGCGCCCTGAGCCGCAAGCCGTTTGGCGGTGCCGCCGCCGAGGCCGGAGGCCCCGCCCGTCACGATCGCCGCAATGCCATCGATGTTCATCCTGTCGTCTCTCCGAATTGGTGGGTGTGGGAGGGCGCCGTCACAGCGCGCGGGCGATCACCATGCGCTGAATGTCCGACGTGCCTTCGTAGATCTGGCAGACGCGGACGTCGCGATAGATGCGGGCGAGGCCGAATTCCTCGAGATAGCCATAGCCGCCGAGCGTCTGGATCGCGCCGGATACGATCCGTTCGGCCGCCTCCGACGCGAACAGCTTCGCCATCGATGCGGCGGTCAGCGCCGGCTCGCCCGCGTCCTTCAGCGCGGCGGCGTGCAGTACGAGCTGTCGCGCCGCCTCCAATTGTGTGGCGAGGTCGGCGAGGCGGAAACCGACCGCCTGATGCTCGATGATCGACTTGCCGAAGCTGCGACGGTCCCGCGCATAAGCGACCGCGATGTCGAGCGCGGCCTGCGCCATGCCGACAGACTGGGCGGCGATGCCGATGCGTCCCGCCTCCAGATTGGCGAGCGCTATGGCATAGCCGCGGCCCTCTTCGCCCAGTAGCGCATCGGCGGGCACGTCGCAGTCGACGAAGCGCAGCGCGCACGTGTCGGAGGCGGCCTGGCCGAGCTTGTGTTCGACCTTGTCGACGACATAGCCGGGCGTGTCGGTGGGGACGAGGAAGGCGGACATCCCCTTGCGCCCCGCCGTAGGATCGGTGACCGCGATCACCATCGCAACCCCGGCGATCCTGCCCGACGTGATGAATTGCTTGGCCCCGTTCAGCCGCCATCCGCCATCGATGCGCGTTGCGGTGGTGCGGATCGCCGCGGCATCCGATCCCGCATCGCTCTCGGTCAAGGCGAAGGCGCCGATCGCGTCGCCGGATACCAGTCGCGGCAGCCAGCGTGCCTGTTGTGCCGCGCTGCCGTCCTTGAGCAGGCCCGAAACCATGATCGAATTCTGGATCGACACGATCGTCGACAGCGCGCCGTCAGCTGCAGCGAGCTCGATCAGGGCGAGCGCGTACGAGACGTAATCGGTGCCGGCCCCGCCGACGTCGGCAGGCGCGGTCATGCCCATCAGGCCAAGGTCGCCAAGCTGCCGGAACAGGTCGGGCGGATAGCCGCCCGCCGCTTCGAAACCGGCGCTTGCCGGGCGAAGACGCTCTTGCGCGAAGGCACGTACCATGTCGCGGATGGCGATCTGGTCGTCGGTCAGGATCACGTCTGCCTCTCCCGTAGCGCCCGGTTGTCGGGTCGCCGTGCCTGCCGGGATAGCGGACGCGAGGCGTTTGGGCTTTGCCCGGCACTCGCGCCGCTTTTCACATTTCTTGCGCTGCGATTGCCGGGCGAGGCTGCGCTGTGGTTCGACCCGGTCATAACGATAAGGGAGAGGTGCGATGCATCCGGCAGATCATGCCGTCCGTCATCCGCAGAAGGCCGCGATCGTGTTGGCGACGTCGGGCGAGCAGATCAGCTTCGCCGCGCTGGATGCGCAGTCCAATGCCAGCGCGTGGCAGTTGCGGGCGTTGGGCCTGACCCGCGGCGATGTCGTCGCGACCGTGTTCGCCAATGCCCCCGAGGTGTTCGTGTTCGGCTGGGCGGCGCAGCGGTCCGGGCTGTACCAGACCGCGATCTCGAACAAGCTGAGCGCGCGCGACATCGCCTATATCCTGCGCGATTGCGGGGCGAAGCTGCTGGTCGTCTCGCCCGCTTATGCCGAGCTGGCACGGGCGGCTCTGGCAGAGGCGCCGGATGTGCCGGCCTATTGCTGGACGGGCGCGTGCGACGGGCTCGCGGACTGGTCCGCGGCGGTGGCGGCGCGGCCGACCACCCCGATCCCGGACGAAAGCGCAGGGACCGACCTGCTCTATTCCTCCGGAACCACTGGTCGACCGAAGGGGGTGAAGGGCGCGCTGCCGATCGGGCCGATCGGCGCGGACACGCCGCTGACGCGGATGGGCAGCGGCCTGTACGGCATGGGTGCGGACAGCATCTATCTGTCGACGTCACCACTCTATCACGCCGCGCCGCTGCGCTGGGCGATGGCGGTGCAGCAGCTGGGCGGGACCGTGATCGTCATGGAGCGGTTCGATGCCGAGGAGGCGCTGCGCCTGATCGAGCGGTATCGGGTGACGCAGGCGACGTTCGTGCCGACGCATTTCGTGCGCATGCTAAAGCTGCCCGAGGCGGTGCGCCGCCGCTATGACTTATCGTCGTTGCGCGCCGTGGTGCATGCGGCGGCGCCGTGCCCCGTGCCGGTCAAGCGCGCGATGATCGAATGGCTGGGGCCGATCGTTCACGAATATTATTCGGGCACCGAAAGCTGCGGGATCACCGCCTTGTCGAGCGAGGAATGGCTGCGCAAGCCGGGGTCGGTCGGGCGTGCCGTGCTGGGGAATATCCATATCGTCGACGATGCGGGCGTTGAGCTGCCGCCGGGGGAAACGGGCAACGTCTTCTTTGGCGACGGACCGCGGTTCGAATATCTCAACGATCCAGTGAAGACGGCGGAGGCGCACAATGCTGCAGGCTGGGCGACGCTGGGCGACATCGGGCATGTCGATGCGGACGGCTATCTGTTCCTGTCCGATCGCAAGAGCTTCATGATCATTTCGGGCGGGGTGAACGTCTATCCGCAGGAAATCGAGAATCTGCTGGTGACGCACCCGGCGGTTGCCGACGTCGCGGTGATCGGCGTGCCATGCGACGAGATGGGGGAGAGCGTGCTCGCGATCGTGCAGCCGGCCGCGACCGTGCGGGCGGACGATGCGCTGGCGGAGGAGCTGCGCGGCTTTGCCCGGCGCGAGCTGGGCGGGGTGAAGACGCCGAAGCGCGTGGTGTTCCAGGCCGAGCTGCCGCGCGAGCCGACGGGCAAGTTGCTGAAGCGCGTGCTGCGCGAACACTATTGCCGCTAACTGCGCAGCGTCGGGCGGTCGTTAGCGTTTTCGACTCCGTCGGGCCATCGGTGTGGCGTCGCCGACAACGCGCCGTCGGCGCTCTGCACCGCCCGGCGCCCGGCATCGACGGCATGGCTGCCGCCGACGATCGCCGCTTCGAATGGCCGGGTCAGGGGATGAGCACGACCTTGATGCACTCGCCACGCGCCTGCGCCGCGATGGCGTCGTTGATCTGGGCAAGCGGGAAGGTCTGGACCAGCCGGTCGAACGGGAAGCGGCCGTCGCGATGGGCCGCGATCAGCTGCGGAATGAAGGTCTGCGGATCGCTGTCGCCCTCCATGATCCCGACGACGCGCTGCCCGAAGGTGATCATCGCCGCGATGTTGATCGCGACGGCGTCCTCCGCCTTCGGGGGAACGCCGACCAGTCCGATCATGCCGCGGGAGGCGAGCGCGCCGAGCGCCGCCTCGATCGCCCCGACCCGGCCGCTGGTGTCGAAGGCGAAGTCGAAGCCATCGGCGATGATGGCGCGCAACGCTTCGGTGACGGGACCGGCATGGGGATCGATGACGTGTGTAGCGCCGAGGTCCAGTGCGATCTGGCGGCGTGCCGCGACGGGTTCGACCAGCGCGATCGTCGTGCAGCCCTGGATTTTCGCGCCCATCACCGCAGCGAGACCGACGGGGCCGCCGCCGACGATCGCGATCGAGCTGCCCGCCGGACAGGCCATCGAGCGCATCACCCCGCCGGCGCCGGTCTGGAACCCGCAGCCAAGGGGCCCAAGGATTTCGAGCGGTGCGTCCGCGTCCTCGACCTTCACGACATTGCCCGCGCGGACGATCGCCTGGGCGGCAAAGCTCGACTGGCCGAAGAAGTGCGAGGCGATCGACTCGCCATTGGCGGAATAGGCCGTCGACCCATCCTCCAGCCGCATGCCGGCATAGTTCAGCGGCGGAAAATCGCGGCAATAGCTGGGCAGATGCTCCTGGCAGCGCGCGCAATGGCCGCAGCTGGAAAAGCCGAGGACGACACGGTCGCCGACCGCCAGCCCCTCGACTCCCTCGCCGACCTCTTCGATCACGCCTGCACCCTCATGGCCAAGCACGGCCGGCAGCGGGTAGGGGGCGAACTGGTCGCGGAAGACGAGATCGGTGTGGCACAGGCCGACCCCGGCGATCTTGACGCGGACCTCGCCGGCGCGCGGTGCTTCGACCGTAACCTCCTCGATCGAGAATGCGCCCCTGGGTGTGCGGGCAACCGCGGCGATGGTCTGCATGAGTGTCCCTACTGGATGGTATGGCGCCAGCCGCTGGGCGTCTGGCCGGCATATTGGCGGAAGGCTCGGGTGAAATGACTCTGGCTGGTGAAGCCCAGCCGGTCAGCGATGGCGGCGATCGACATGTCGGACGCGCCGAGCAATTCCTGTGCGCGATCGAGACGCGCTTTCATCACATATTGATGCGGCGTCGTGCCGGTCGATTTCTTGAACACGCGGCAGAAATGCGACGGCGTCAGGCCCGCGCGCTGCGCCAGCGCCTCCAGCGTATGGTCGCCTTCGGGATGGGCGAGAATGTCGTTCATGATCTGGTGGATGCGATAGGCGGAGAAATCGGTGCTGGGGAAGGCGGCGTCGGCAACCGGCGTGGTGCCGCGCAGCGTGTGCGCGCGCAGCGCGCCGAGCAGCGTATCGATGTAATTCGCGCGTTCCTCGGTCTGCGCGGCGTATAATTCGCCCAGGATCTGCCGCGTCAGCGCGATGCCGAGCGGGTCGGCGAAGGCGAAGCGCATCGCGCGAAACTGATCGACGGCGCTCTGCCGTTGCAACTCGTCGACCGGCACCGAGACGGTGACGACGTCGAGTTCGCCGTCGATCCGCCAGCCCGTGCTGACCCCTGCGGGGACGATCGTCGCGCAGCCGGGGATCGAGCGCGACTTGCTCCACTGATCCACTTCCCACAGGCGGGTGTCGGGCTTGCCGCCGACATGGACGACGAAGACGGGATCGACCAGCGCCGGCAATTCATAGCTGCCGATGAACTGCCGCCAGCGCGCGAATTGCCAAGCGCCGATGTTGACGCTGCGATCGGGCGCGCGGCCCAGGGTTTTGGCGATGATCGTTTCGTTGCTGGGCATGCCCGTCGCGTCCCTCTCCATCACGCAGCCCGCAGAACGACGTCGAGGTTCTTCAGGCCGTTGATGAAGTTCGACCGGAACCGACGCGGCGGCGCTTGCACGTCGAACGATGTAACACGATCGGCGAGCGTGTCGAACGCGATGCGCAGCTGCATTTCGGCGAGGCGCGATCCGACGCAGACGTGCTGGCCGGCCCCGAAGCCGACATGCTGCGCGCCCTTGCGACGAACGTCGAAGCGATCGGCGTCGGGGAAGGCGCTCTCGTCGCGATTGGCGGAGATGTACCACAGCACGACCTTGTCGCCCTTCGCGATGGCCTGACCGCCGACGATGGTGTCCTCCATCGCGGTCCGGCGCATGTGCATGACGGGGCTGGCATAGCGGACCATCTCCGGCGCGGCGGTCTTCAGCACATCGCGGTCGGCGCGGATCGCATCCCACTGGTCCGGGTTGGCCGAAAAGGCGGCGACGCTGTGGCTGAGCGAGTTGCGCGTGGTTTCGTTGCCGCCGACCAGCACCAGGATCAGATTGCCGATGAAATCGCGGAACGGCACCGGCACGCCGTCGATCTCGGCATTGGCGAGCAGCGAGGCGATGTCGCCGGTCGGTTCGGCGCGGCGCGCCTCGAACAGTTCCTGGCCGAAGGCGAAGAATTCGCCCAACGTCGCACCCATCGCTTCCGGGCTCTGGCGAAATTCCGGATCGTCCTCGCCGACGAAGGCGTTGGTCCAGTCGTACAGCTTGGGCCACAGGTCGATCGACACGCCGAGCAGCTCGGCCAGCGTCATCAGCGGCAGCGGTGCGGCGAGGGCCGGGACCAGATTGATCGTCTCGCCGAGCGGGATGTCCGCGACCAGCTGTGCGACCCGCGTCCGGATGCGCGTCTCGATATCGCCGAGCCGGGCGGGGGACAGCGCCGGCATGACGAACTTGCGGTAGCGGGTGTGGATCGGCGGATCGCGCGAGATGAAGGGGATGCCGATCGCCGACTCGCCGGCGCCGGTCAGCCCGACCTCGTTTTCGTTGAAGATGCGATGGCCGCCATTCTCATAGGCCGACGAGAACAGCTGCGGCTGGCGCGACACCTCGACGATATCGGCGTGGCGCATGACCGACCAGAAGCCGGCACCGTCGCTTTCGGGGGTCCAATGCACCGGGTCTTCGCGCCGCAGGTGCGCGAACAGGTCCCATGGCACCCCGGCTTCGTACAGGCCGGGGTCCTTCAGGTCGGCGGCGAGCAGCGTCGCCATCAGAACGCCACCCGGATCGAGCCGCCGTAGGTGCGCGGCGTTGCGGGAACGAGGAAGTTGTAGGGGAAACCCGCCCCGCGCAGATCGAGGCCATAAGCATAGACGCGCGCGTTGAAGAGGTTGTTGGCGAACGCCTTGATCGTGAAGCGACCCGTGGTCAGTGCGGCGGTCAGATTGACCTTGGCATAGCCGCCCTGTTGCAATTCGCTGTTGCGCTGCCCGGTGCCGACCGCATTGATCGCGTTGAACGGCGAGAAATACTGGCGCGAGAAATAGGCGACGCTGGGCGACACGGTGAGGCCGTTGGTGCCGTTCTTGAACACGGTCAGGTCGACGCCACCCTGTGCGGTGAAGCGCGGTGCGAACGGCAGGTCGTTGCCGTTGAGCACCGTGTTCTGGAGCGTCAGCTGCTTGTACGTCGAATGGAGGTAGCCCGCCGCAGCGGTCAGCACGATCGCAGGCGACACGCGCAGCCGCGCCTCGCCCTCCGCGCCATAGACTTCCGCCTTGGGCGCATTGACCAGGAACGACACCGGACCAGGCCGCGTGTCCTGCACCTGCTGGTTGGCATAATCATAGTAGAAGGCGGCGGCGGTCAGCGTCAGCGCATTGTCGAAATAGCGGCCCTTCAGCCCGACCTCATAGGCATTGACGCGTTCGGGCGCGATATAGTTGATGCCCGCCGACGAGGTGTAGCCGCCGCCGTTGAACGCGCCCGAGCGATAGCCACGGTTGTAGCTGGCATAGACCAGGGTGCCGCCGTCGAACGTGTAGCTGAGCGAGACGCGGCCGGTCAGCGCGTTGTTCCGGCCGTCGAGCGCAAAGCGCGCCGCCGGATTGTAGGCGCAGGTGCCGGGCACGCCGGGGCAGGGCACCGTCGTCGCCAACGGCGTCTGGGTGCCGCCGATATTGCCGGCGAACAGATAGGCATAGCCGTCGCGATACTGGCTGCGATCCCAGGTGTAGCGCGCGCCCAGCGTCAGGACGAGGCGGCTGGTGAGGTCGTAATCGCCCTGGGCGAAGACGGCGTAGCTGCGCCGCACCTGGCGGTAATGCTGGAAGAAGCCGCCGTTGACGTTCGGCCCGAGCGCCTGACCGATGTTGAACGTATTGTCGGTGGTGACCTGATCCCAACCGTAGAAGCCGCCGGCGACCAGCTTCAGCTTGTCGGCGCTGTAGTTGACGCGCGCTTCCTCGCTGAACTGCTGGAAGGACGAGCGCCAGTTGATGTCGAGCACGTCGAGCGGCGAGCCGTCCGCCGCCTGTTGCAGGTTCTGCTTGCCGCCATCGCGCGAGGTGATCGAGGTGAAGGTCAGCTTGGGCGAGAATTCGTAGGCGATCGTTGCCGATGCGCCATAGGCTTCGGTGCGGTTCAGCCCCATGCGGTTTTCATTGGTCTGGAAGAAGCCGAGGCCCGTGCGATAGGGCAGCAGGCCGTGGATCGCCGCCTGCGCGCCGCGGTCGCGCCCGCCATAGACCTTCAGCTTGATATCGAGCGGGCCGGCGCCGGGGCGGATGCGCAGGGTCGCGCGGCCTTGCAGCGTGTCCTGCGAATTGCCGTCGCGGCCGCCCGGGAAGACGTTCTGGATCTGGCCATCGCCCTTCGCATAATTGCCGGCGATGCGCAGGCCGAGCTCGTCTTCGACCATCGTCGTCTCGATCGCTGCCTGCGCGGTATAGGTGTTGAAGTTGCCGTAGCCGCCTTCGACATAGCCTTCGTTGCCGCTGAGCGTCGGCCCCTTGGTGATGAAGTTGATCGCGCCGCCGGTGGTGTTGCGGCCGAACAGCGTGCCCTGCGGGCCGCGCAGCACCTCGACGCGTTCGAGATCGAACAGGCCCATGCCGTGCGCGGTGCGGCTGGCAAGGTACACATCGTCGACATACACGCCGATCGGCGAGGCCTGATTCGAGTTATACTCGTTGGCAACACTGATCCCGCGCAGCGAGAAATTGGGCTGGGTCGAGCCATAAGGGCTGCTGACCTGCAGGTTGGGCACCGCGGCGGCGAGGTTCGCCGAATTGGTGATGCCCTTCGTCGTCAGCGTGTTGCCGCCGATTGCCGATATTGCGATCGGCACGGCGAGGACGGATTGTTCGCGGCGCTGCGCGGTGACGACGATGTCGCCGCCCTGGTCCGGGGTGGCGGCGGGCGGCTGCTGATCATCCGCAGCGGGGGCGGCCGGCGGCGTCGCGGCCGCATCCGTGCCGTTCGTGGATTGAGGCTGCGTCTGGGCCTGCGCCATCGCAGGATATGTCAATGCGGCGCCGGCGAGCAGGGCCGTGGCGAACCTGGACATCATGGTCCTCTCCTTGTGATGGGAGGCTCTTGGGTGGCCTCTTCCATGCTGTTGTGTAGCGCAGGCCTTCGTCCGGTGCTTTGCATGGCCTTGTTTCGCTTTTTCACATTTCTTGCGCGCACGGCTGCACGGCTGCGGCGATCTGCTACGTCGATGACACAAGGTGTTGCCCGCTTGCCGCGGAGCCGCCGCACAGGAGAGCGAGATGGATTTCGACGGTCCCTACACCATGACCATCGGCGGCCGGTCGGTGCCCGGCTCAGCCACGTTCGACGTCGTCAATCCGGCCACCGAAGCGGTGATCGCACAGGCCCCGGAGGCATCGCGCGAGGATCTGGATGCGGCGGTCAAGGCGGCGCGCGATGCCTTCCCCGGCTGGGCGGCGACGCCGATCGCGGAACGCCGCCGGCTGATCGACGCGCTGGGCGATGCGATCCTCGCCAATCTCGACGCGTTCAAGCGCCTGCTGACGCTTGAGCAGGGCAAGCCCCACGCCGATGCCCAAGGCGAGGTCGGCGGCGCGGGCATGTGGCTGAAGGGCGCGGCGACGCTCGACCTGCCGGTGACGGTCAACGAGGATACCGCCGAACGCTACAGCGAGACGCGGCACGTGCCGATCGGCGTGGTGGGCGCCATCGCTCCGTGGAATTTCCCGATGATCCTCGCGATGTTCAAGGTCGGGCCGGCGCTGCTCGCGGGCAACACGATGGTGCTGAAACCGTCGCCGTTCACGCCGCTGACCACGCTGAAATTCGGCGAGCTGGCCGCCACGATCCTGCCCGCGGGTGTGCTCAACGTCGTGACCGGCGGCGATCGGCTGGGACCGTGGCTGACCGAGCATCCCGGTATCGACAAGGTGAGCTTCACCGGATCGACCGCGACCGGGCGCCGAGTCATGCAGAGCGCGTCGGCGACGCTGAAGCGCGTGACGCTGGAACTGGGCGGCAACGATCCGGCGATCGTGATGCCCGATGCCGATGTCGCGGCGATCGCGGAAAAGCTGTTCTGGGCGGCCTTCACCAACAACGGCCAGATCTGCATCGCGACGAAGCGGATGTACGTGCATGAGGCCGTGTACGAACCGCTGAAGGCGGCGCTGGTCGCCTATGCCAAGACGGTGAAGGTGGGCGATGGGTCGGAACAGGGCACGCAGATCGGCCCGATCAACAACCGTCTGCAATATGAGCGCGTGCTGAGCCTGATCGCGGATGCGAAGGACAAGGGCTACACGTTCCTGATCGGCGGCGAAGCTTCGGACACGCCGGGGTATTTCATCCCGGTGACGATCATCGACAATCCGCCCGAAGACAGCCGCATCGTGCAGGAGGAGCAGTTCGGCCCGGTGCTGCCCCTGATCCGCTTCGACGATGTCGACGACGTAATCGCCCGCGCCAATGCCAGCGAATATGGTCTAGGCGCCTCGGTCTGGGGCGCGGACGAGGACGCCGCATATGCGGTCGCCGAACGGATCGCGAGCGGCACCGTCTGGGTCAACGAGGTACAGCATCTGACGCCGTTCGCCGCATTCGGCGGCATGAAGCAGTCCGGCCTGGGCGTGGAAGGCGGGCTGGAAGGCCTGGTGGAATATACCAATACGCAGACGATCACGCGGCGGCGGTGATGTGATCGCGCGATCCTGACGGCCACGGCGTTTTGTGGGTGTTGTAGGGGCGTATTCGGATGGTCGCCCGTCGCGAGGCGGTTGTGCTTCCGCGACGTGCGTTCAGCTGTTCCGACGTCGTCAGTTTCTGGATCGTGTGGGCCTAGTTATCAGTCCGACTGCACATGTAACATACGGATAAGGCGGGCAATTTATCACAATAGTACATTGACAGTAATTGCGGTCACGCTCGCCGTATGGAGCGCGTCCGAAATTCTATTCTTGATCGGCGATCATGAATACGTCGGATACGATGCATTTTTGGCGGTAAAGCCAAGATATCTTGCCGCCCTTAGCGACTCCCATTTATCGCCTACCGAAACGGTAGGAAAAAGGGAGTGGCGCGCATGTGGGGACGCAAATTCGTAAAGGTCGGCACGGCAAGCGCTGCCGTGGCATTGCTGGCCGCGACACCGGCCTTGGCGACCGATGGCTATTTCCTCAACGGCGTTGGCGCCAAGGCCAAGGGCATGGGCGGCGTCGCCATCGCCTTGCCGCAGGACGCGCTTTCGATCGTGTCCAATCCGGCGGCGGGGACCTTCATCGGGCATCGCCTGGATGGTGGTGTGGAGATCTTCGTTCCCGATCGCGGCGCAGGCATCAGGGGCAACGCGGCCGGGCCCGACGCGCGGTTCGGCGGCAATGGCAGCAATCCGTTCGTGCTGCCCGAAATCGGCTATGTCCGGCCGCTGTCGGACAGGGTCGCGATCGGCATCGCCATCAGCGGCAACGGCGGGATGAACACGAACTACAGGGACAATCCCTTCGCGCGCTTCGGCGCGACCGGCCGGGCCGGGGTCAATCTGCAGCAGCTGTTCGTGTCGCCGACTTTCTCGGCGCGGATCGCGCCCGGTCACGGCATCGGCATTTCGCCGGTGATCGCGGTGCAGAGCTTTCGCGCGAACGGCCTGCAGCCCTTCGCCGCCGCCTCCGCCGATCCGCAGCATTTCACCGACCGTGGCACCAGCTGGTCCGCAGGCGTCGGCGTGCGCGTCGGCTATCTGGGGCAGCTTGCCGACTGGTTGAGCATCGGCGCCTTCTACCAGTCGAAGATCGCGATCGGACGGTTCAATCGTTATGCCGGGCTGTTCGAGGATCGGGGCAGCTTCGACATCCCGGCGTCCTACGGCGCGGGACTCGCGGTGAAGCTGGTGCCCGCGCTGACGATCGCGGCGGATTACAAGCGGATCGACTATTCTGGGGTGGGCGCGGTGGGCAATCCGCTGGCCCCCCTGTTCCGCGGCGTGCCGTTCGGAGCGGCGGGCGGTCCCGGCTTCGGCTGGCGCGACGTCAACGTCGTCAAGCTCGGCGCCAGCGTCACCGCCAGTCCCCGCTGGCAGCTGCGCGCGGGCTATGGCCATTCGGACAATCCCGTGCCGCCGTCGCAGACGTTCCTCAACATCCTCGCGCCCGGCGTCGTGCAGGACCATGTCACGCTCGGCGCGACCTATACGACGCGCTCGGGCGTCGAGATTACCGGTTTCGCGATGCATGCCCCGAAGCGGCGGGTCGAGGGTCGCGGTTCGATCCCCGCGTCTTTCGGTGGCGGCGAGGCCGATATCCATCTAGGCGAGACGTCGATCGGACTGTCGTTCGGCAAGCGCTTTTGAAGGAGGTGGCATGAGCCTGGCGGACACGCTGGTGCCGTTGGCGGGTGGTGTGGTCATAGGGGCGGCGGCCGGTGGGTTCCGGATCATGACCGGGCGGATCGCGGGTATCAGCGGCATCTATCGACAGGCCATCACCGGCCCCGACCGGTGGTGGCGGCTCGCCTTTCTGGCCGGGCTCGTTATGGCTGGCGTGGGCGCGATGGCGCTGGGTGCGATGCGCGGGGCAGCGGCGATCGACGCGATGGGCCTGCCGCTGCTGATCGGCGGCGGCCTGCTCGTCGGGTTCGGGGCGGGGTTCGGCGGGGGATGTACCAGCGGGCACGGCGTCTGCGGGATCGCCCGCCTGTCGCCGCGGTCGCTGGTGGCGGTGCCGGTGTTCATGCTCAGCGCGGTCCTGACCGTGCTGGTGACGAAATGACCCAGCGTCACGCGCCGGTTCTCACCGCCTTTGCCTGCGGCCTGCTGTTCGGCATCGGCCTAGTGATATCGGGCATGACCGACCCGGCGCGCATCCGTGCGTTTCTGGACGTGACGGGAGCCTGGAACCCCAGCCTCGCCCTCGTCATGATCGGGGCGATCGCGACCGCGGCACCCTTCTTCTCCTATGCGCGCCGGCGCGAGGGTGACGGGGGTGGCGGCCAGGATGGGCGACGGATCGACGCGCAGCTGGTGATCGGGGCGACGGTCTTCGGCATCGGCTGGGGGCTTACCGGGATTTGTCCGGGGCCCGCCTTCGTCAACCTCGTCGCCGCGCCGCAGCCGGTCGTGCTGCTGCTGGCCGCGATGGGTGGCGGGCTCGCGCTGTCGCGCTGGGTCGGTGCGCGGCGATAGGCGACGCCCGGGCTGAGCCTCCGCACCACGGGCGCTGATCCGACGGCCTATACCTGGCGGCGCAATTCACGCTGTTGCACCGCGGCGGAGATGCTCGCCGCAGCAGGCTGTCGTTGCCGGGTCGTTTGGCGTCTTGCCCCATTTTGGGATGGCAGCTGGCAGCGTGATCGGCGCCGCACATTGTTCTCCATTTCGCAATGGGTTAGTACCGGGTCGGACCTGGGGCAAACGAATGCAACGATTCTGGGCCATGATCGATGAGGATCGTCGCCCCCCGCCCGCGGCCCCGCTGTCTGCGTCCTCCATCACCGCCGCCGCTGCCGCCATCGTGGTGACCTGGGCCGCGCGTGTGTTTGCGGGCGTGGAACTGCCCTTCCTGTTCTGCCTGGGGGCCATTCTATATGCGTCGCTGAACGAAGGCCTGGTGTCGGGCCTCGTCGCGACGGGGGTGACGCTCACCGGGACGACGCTGTTCGCTAGTCCATCGAGCCCGCTGGTCACCGGCCGCAACCTCGTCATCGTGACCGCATTTGGGGCGGCCCTGTCGATCACCGGCGAATTGATGCAGCGCGCACAGCGCCGGGAACAGCGGGCCGCGGCCCATGCGCGGCGACGCGAACAGACATTGCAGATCATGTTCGACGATTCGCCCGCGGCGATGCTGGTGGTCGATCCCGCCGATCGGATCGCCGCCGTGAACGACGCGACCGCCGAGCTGTTCGGCATAGACCGCCGCGCGTTCGCCGGGCTGCCGCTCGACCTGTTCGTGCCGCCGTCGTCGCGCAACGCCGCAGCGCCGCATCGGTCGATCACCGCGGACGGACGGACGCTGCACGTGCGGGTTCTGTCGAAGCCCATCCCCCTCGCCGGACGCGCCTACAGCATGCTGTACCTTCGCGATGAAAGCGAGGCGATCAAGGCCGCCGAGCAACTCGCCGAAACGCAGCGCGGGCTCTACCGGATCGCGCGAGCCACATCGCTGGGCCAATTGGGATCGTCGATCGCGCACGAGCTCAACCAGCCTTTGGGCGCGATCGCCAACTATCTGGGCGTCGCGCAAGCGCTGCTCGCCGGCCAGACGCCACAGGTCGCTCCGGCGAACGAGGCGCTCGGCGACGCGCTGCGGCAGGTGTTTCGCACGGCAGCGGTGCTGCGCAAGCTGCGCGAATTCGTCGCCCGGCGGCCGCCGACGTTGCAATGGCTGGACGTTCACGCGCTGATGGAAGACGTCGTCAGGCTGGCGCACCTGGCCGTGAAGGAATCGGGCGCGCAGTTCGAAGCCTGCATCGACCGGGGGCCTGCGGAGATACTGGTCGACGCGGTACAGATCCAGCAGGTCCTGTTGAACCTTTTGGTCAATGCAGCAGAGGCTGTCGAGAATCGTCCGTCGCCCTCCATCGGACTGCGCAGCTGGAGCGAGCATCCGGACACGCTGACCATCGCCGTCGAGGACAGTGGCCCGGGCGTGCCGCTCAAGGAGGATCGCGATCTGTTCGCACCATTCCAGTCAACGAAAGCCGAAGGGGTAGGGATCGGCCTCACCATCTGCCGCAGCATCGTGGAGGCGCATGGGGGCCGCATATGGTGCGACAATGAGTCGACGTTGGGCGGCGCACGATTTCTGCTCTCACTACCACGCCGGGATGCATAGGGGACCCATCATGCAGAACGAGTTGCCGATCTACATCATCGACGATGAGCCAGAGATGTGCCGCTCGTTATCGCTGCTGCTCGCGACATCCGGGGTGCCGGCACGATCGTTCGGCAGCGCCGACCTGTTCCTCGATGCGCTGGATTCCCTGCCGATCGGCGTCATCATCTGCGACGTCATCATGCCCGGGTCGTCCGGCCTCGCGCTGGTGCGTGCGCTGCCGCCGCTCGACCGGCCGGACCCCGTCATCGTCATTGCGGGCCATGCCGACATACCGCTCGCCGTCGATGCGCTGAAGGCCGGGGCGTTCGATTTCATCGAAAAGCCGTTCGAGGCGTCGGTGATCGGCAAGGCGGTGGCGGGCGCCAAATCCCTGCTGCGCGACCGGATGGCTGCCCGGCAACGGCTGGACGCCTTGTCACCGCGCGAACGGCAGGTGCTGCATCTGATCAGCCAGGGTGCGACGAGCAAGGAGGCGGCGCGCGCCCTTGGCATCAGTCCGCGGACGGTCGAAACCTACCGCGTGCATCTGCTTGAAAAGACGGGTGCGGGCAGCACAGCCGAACTGATCCGCCTCGGCGTCGAACTCGATCGGTTGGGCGTGGGATCACTCGCGCCACTCGTCGCGCATCAGCTTGATGCTCAGGCTGTACACTAGCCCGCTCGGCGGCAGGCGCATGATGGCCTCGCACCGGCGGTTGGATGCGATGAGATCGCGCAGGAGGCGCGAGCCGAACCCCGTTTTCGCCGGCATCGTGACGGGAGGACCATCGATTTCCCGCCATGTCAGATGCAAAATGGCATCCCCCGCCTCGCTGCGGACCAGCGCCCAGCGGATATCGACCCGCCCCAACGGGCTGGTCAGGGCACCATGCCGAATGGCGTTCGCACAGAGTTCGTGAAGGACGATCGCGATCAGGTTCGCCCAGCGCGCGGCCAGCGCGACGGACGATCCGGATTGCGCGACGCGGGGGCGCTGCGGATCGTCGAACCGGGCGGTGACTTGCGCCGTAACCTGCTGGATCGAGCAATAATCGCCCGTAACCTCGCATCCGATCCGCGCGACGGCATCCAGGCTGCGCAGGCGGTCGATGAAGGCTGCCACGACGGGATTGGCGCCCAGAGGAGCCAGCGACAGGCGGGCAAGCGCGATGGCCAGCGAGACGAGGTTGCGCGAGCGATGCACGGCCTCGGTCTGGGTGACGATGTCGAACGAACGGTCTTCGTCGGGCGCGATGGAGAGGCTGACGATCCGGCCGTCGTCCGTGGTCGCGGGGATCGTGACAGGCAATCGCGACGCCGCGTCCAGGCCGCCATCGTGCAGCCGACCGGACCGTGTCGCGCCGTCCGCGTGGTCCGTTATCCGGATGGCCGCGGGCAGGTCCTTCCACTGGATCGTCAGATAGACCGGCGATGCTTCGACGGACATGATGCGACGCTCCTCGCATAGGCGGTTCATGAGCGGGACGCGCCAGCGTCCGCCCCCGGGCGCACCCTGCTGCTACAGCGGCCTGTCCAGCAATTCCGAAACAATACGGATCGCATGCCGCGGGGTGATCCGTAATCGCGCGAATGTTCGGGAGGCCCTGGCGGTCGTAGCGATAGCGGCAGGAGGTGCGTCATGCCGGACAGAGTTCTGCATCGGGTGGTGAAAGGGAAAACCGACGATCGGCACGGCCGACTGATGCCCGCCCTCAGGGTGGACGCCCGTGCCGACCGTCGCGGGCGGCCGGGCTCCATCCTGCCGGATCGGTTCCGGGATCGCCGGGCTTGCCCCAAAGCCCCCCGCGTGGTGTCCGGCGTGGCCACGATGGCTGGCCGATCAGGACGACAGCCACTTCCGTCCTGAATCCCGGCGGTCGTCGCTCGCACCTCCCCCAGGTGCGAGCGGCACTGCCGATCGAAACGAAACCGGAAGATCTGCGGTGGTCGTCACGGACGCGGTCGTCGCGCGCGGTGCATTGCCGCGGGATCTGCCTGTCCGTCATCGTGCGGCCCGCCGATCCGCGCGGTGTGTTCCAGGCCGGACGGCGAAGCCCTCGCCGGCCGTTCACCCAACGACAGTTGGTCAACAGGAGCACTTGCCATGAAGAAAGCTATCTACAGTTCGCTGTCGGTTCTTGCATTCGCGATCGCCGTGCCCGCCGCAGCGCAGACATCGGGCACGGTGACCGGCGGTGCCGGCATCGGCATCGGTGTCGGCGGCTTCACCAACGGCGCCATCGATACCTCGGCGGTGAGCGGGACGAACAATCAGGCGCTCAGCGTCGATGTCACCCGCAATATCTCGGCATCGTCGGGCAGCGGCTTCGGCGGCACGATGAACATCAGCAGCGTGCCGGCCGGGTCGAGCTATGCCGTGGTCGGCGGCGTCGGTACGTCCGGATCGTCGATCGCCGCGAACATCGATGCGGCGAACAACGGCACCATTACCACCACCAGCTTCAATGCGGGCCTGTACGGTGGTCTGACCGGCGGTTCGGCGGCGCTCAACATGCAGGTCATGAACTTCGGCCAGAGCACCGCGGACTTCAAACTGGTCAGCTCGTTCGACGCGACCCACTCCGACCAGTTCAACCTCACCTCGACCGACTGGACGATGGCCGGGGCGGCAGGTGCCACTGCCTTCGGTTTCGGCTCGCTCGGCTGGGACGTCGATTGATCGACCAACTCGGGGTGGCGCGGCCGCCACCCCATTTCTTGAAAAGGGAGAGGGAAGATGAAACGTGTCCTGGGTCCAGCCGCCGTTCTCGCGCTCCTGCCACTGAGCGCCACGGCGCAGCAAATGGAGGCGCAATCGAGCAATACGGTCAACGTCATGGCGATCACCGGGCCGCAGACCGACGTTCCCACACGGCAGGAGGTCGTCTACGGCGGGCACACGTGGACGACGCCGAGCGCCCAGGGCAGCTATTTCGGCGGTGCCAATCCGTGCCTGATCGGCAGCGGCGGCGGCGCCGCGGGCGGCCCCATCGCCTTCAACATCAACGTCGGCAAGAGCGACGAGGGGTGCCAGCGCCGGTCCGATGCGGCCGCGTGGCATGCCATGGGCTTCGACAATGTCGCGGTGGCGCGCATGTGTCAGGACATCAAAAGCGCGGATGCCTTCTTCGCGGCCACGGGAGAGGTCTGCCCCGGGGCGATGGCCACGCGCTACAAACTGGCGGACGGCTCGCCGGCGCGCCCCGCGGCGCTCGTCGCGAACAGCCGTGCGATACCCGGCAACCAGTATAGCGGCCCCGTCGACATCACCAGCCCGCAGGTGCAGGCCGCGATCCGCGCCGAGGCCGCGAAGATGCTGCGGTCACAATCGAGCGTGAGCGCTCCGCCTCCGGGGGCATCGCCGTCAATCGGAAGCGAAGTGCCATTGATGAGGAAATAAGAGGGTGGGCGACGTGATCGCACATCGTGGACTCTCATCTGCGCGCGGAAGGGATATCGATTAGGATGCGACGCGAGGGGGCCGCGCAACGTCGCGTCGGTGTTGACCTTCCGCCATTCGCCCGACGTTTCGCCGATGGCACCTGCCGTATGCAGGCAAATGTGGTATAGTCGAATGACGCCATGGGCGACGATGGTCTTACCCACGTCGCCGTAACGACGCCGCCGCCGTCCATCGCCTGACGTTTACGCGTTGCGCCGACGTCGGCGCCATCGCATGCTCCGTCGCAAAGCGCCGGGGAGACGAGACATGCGGAACGGGTGGATGATCGCTGGACTGCTCGCCCTGCCGACGGGCGCGGGCGCGCAGGTATCGCCGACGACCGTGCCGCCCCCCGCCGCGGTCCCGGGGGCGGGCAGCGCGCAGGGCGACGTGTCGGTCACGATCTACAATGGCGACGTCGCGCTGGTGCAGGACGTTCGCCAGCTCACCCTCGCGGCCGGCCGCGTCCGCCAGTCCTTCCCGGACGTCAGCGCCCAGATCCGGCCCGAGACGGTGTCGCTGACGATGCCCGACGCCGGCATCGTCGAACAGAATTTCGACTATGATCTGCTCAGCCCGTCGAGCCTGATGGAAAAGGCGGTGGGCGAGACGATCACGCTCGTCCGCACCAACCCCGCCACCGGTGCCGAAACGCGCGAGCGGGCGCGGGTGCTGGCGGTGAACGGTGGCGTCGTCCTCGACATCGGCGGGCGGATCGAGGTGCTGCGCGACGACGGCCTGCCGGTACGTGCGGTGTTCGACCGTGTGCCGGAATCGCTGCGTGCGCGCCCGACCCTGTCGGTGACGCTGGCCAGCGCGCGATCGGGAACGCGGCCTGCAACGCTGTCCTATCTCACCCGCGGCCTCGGCTGGAGCGCCGATTACGTCGCGCTGTTCGACGACAAGGCCGGCACGGTCGACGTGCAGGGCTGGGTGACGCTACGCAACACGACCGGCACCACCTTCACCAATGCCAAAACCCTGCTCGTCGCGGGCGAGGTGGGTAGCGCGAACGACGAGGACGACGCCCCGGTTCGTCCCCGGCGGCCGGTGCGCACCCAGGCCGGCAGCGAGACGTCGGCGCGCGAGCAGCTTGGCGACTATTACCTCTACCCGCTCGCCGAGCGGACCACGATCGCCGACAAGCAGACCAAGCAGGTCAGCTTCCTCGACGTGAAGGGCGTTGCCGCCAGCTCGGGCTATCGCTTCGACAACGGCTGGCTCGGCACGGCCGACGCCCCGCGCAGCGCGCAGAGCGTCCTCCGCTTCTCCAATCGCGGCGGCACCGGCGGGGTCGGCGACGCGCTGCCGGCCGGCACGGTGCGTGTCTACATCCGCGATGCGCGTGGCCAGCCGCAATTTACCGGCGAGAACCGCATCGAACACACGCCGCAAGGATCGACGATCGCGCTGCCGACCGGCGACGCCTTCGACGTCAAGGTGCAGCCGACCGTGGTCGAACGTACCCGGCTCGGCGGCGACCGGTGGCGGACGCGCATGCGTTACACGCTGACCAATGCGCGGCCGCGCGCCGTGACGGTCGAACTCGTGCAGTCGGGCCTCGACTGGTCCGACACGCGGATCACCGACGAGAGTCGCAAGAGTGAGCGGCCCAATGCCGGCAGCGCGACGTGGCAGGTGCCGGTTCCCGCCAATGGGGAGGCGGTTGTCACCGCGACCTTCGACACGCGCTACTGATGCGCGCGCTGCTGATGGTCTTGCCGGCGCTCATCGCGATCGGCGCCGCGCCTCTGCCTGCAACGCCCGGCGTCGTGACGTCGCCGGCGCCTGCAGCCGTCGCGCTGACCGTCTATCGCGCGCCCTACGGCCAGGGCGTGATGAACCTTAACTATCTGCAAGGCTTCGCGCTGGTCACCGAAACCCGCCGCATCGCCGTGCCGAAGGGCGCATCGACGCTGCGCTTCGAGGGCGTCGCCGAGGGCATCGTGCCGGTGAGTGCGGTGGTCGAGGGATTGCCCGGCGGCGTCATCGAAAAGAACCGCGACGCGCGCCTGCTGTCGCCCGCCTCGCTGGTCGACGGCACGTTGGGCCGCACCGTGACGCTGACCCGCACGGATCGCGCCACCGGCCGCCGGGTTTCCGAACAAGCGACGATCGTCGCCGGTCCTGCGAGAGGCGTCGTGCTGAAGACGCGCGCCGGGATCGAGACGCTGCGCTGTTCGGGCCTGCCCGAGCGCTTGAGCTTCGCCGGCGTGCCCGGCGGACTGTCAGCGAAGCCCGTGCTCAGCGTCGCGACGGTCAGCCCGGTCGCGCGCACGGTCACCGTAAAGCTGAGCTACCTTGCCAGCGGCTTCGACTGGCGTTCGAGCTATGTCGCCACCGTCGCGCCCGGTGGCCGCACGCTCGACCTGTTCGCCTGGCTGACGCTCGCCAACGCCAATCCCGAGCGCTTCCCCGACGTGCAGCTCAGTGCCGTCGCGGGCCGGGTCAACCGCGTCTGGACGCCGGGGCTCGAACGGGCCGTCGCGGCGCTGTCGCTGTCCTGCTATCCGCTCGGCACGACGACGTCCGATCTGCCTGAGGAGACGTTCGAAAAGGCCGACGACATCGTCGTCACCGGTTTTCGAATGGCAGCGCCGCCTCCGCCGCCGCCGCCGCCGGCACCGGAGCCGGCACCCGCACCGCCGGCACCGGAGAACCTCGGCGACCTCAAGCTCTACCGCGTGCCGATGCGCGTCACCGTCGCGCCGCGTGCGCAGAAGCAGGTCGCGCTCTTGTCCCGCGCCGGCGTTCCCTTCGATCGACGGTATCGCGCGCGCCTCTATCCCGGACAGCCCGTCGCGAGCGCGCCGACCCGCATCGTCCTCGCGCTGCGCAACCGCCGTGACGCCGGCCTTGGCCTGCCGCTGCCGGCGGGCAGCACCGCGGTCTATGCCACGCGCAACGGCGAGCGGCTGCTGCTCGGTCAGGGCGCGTTGACGGACCGTGCAGAGGGGGAATCCTTTCGCATCGCTGCGGGCATCAGCCCGCAGGTGACGGTCATGCAGGAGCCTATTTCTGCCGACATCATGCGCGTGGTGCTGACCAATGCCGGTGCCGCGCCTGCGTCGGTCGACGTGCCGATCGGCACCGCCGGCCAGCGGATCGAGGCGATCGACGCGACGCTGCCGATCGTCGACGGCGCCCGCACGTGGTCGGTGGTCGTCCCGCCAGGCCGCACCGCAGAGTTGCACTACCGCTATTGCTGGGACCGCTGCCAGCGCTAGCCGCGGGGCGCGGGTAACGGGGCATCTCGGCCGATGAGGTTCCCGCTGGCGGAGGACGATGCGGCCACGGCGGAGCCGATCGGCGCCAGCCTCGCCTGTGCGCGATAGACGTCGTTGGGGATGTCGTGGAATATCCGTCCGCGCGCCGGTTGCCTT
Organism: Sphingomonas sp. DC5200-1; assembly: GCF_049897245.1. Classification (NCBI taxonomy): domain Bacteria; kingdom Pseudomonadati; phylum Pseudomonadota; class Alphaproteobacteria; order Sphingomonadales; family Sphingomonadaceae; genus Sphingomonas; species Sphingomonas sp. DC5200-1. Next base: position 75,518 of record NZ_JAFCVW010000008.1, on the reverse strand, counting down.
GCGACGGGCTAACCGGGCGTGGGCGCGGCCGTATCCGTCGTGATACTGGTGACCGCCATAGATCGCTCGACGCCGATCACGCGAAGGAAGCGAGCGTCGTGGCTGACCACGAGCAGCGCCCCGTCGAACCGTTGCAGCGCGCGCTCCAGAACCTCGATCGACTCGATGTCGAGATGGTTGGTCGGTTCGTCGAGGATCAGCAGCCAGGGCGGCTGCGGTCCGGAGAGCGCGGCGGCCAATCCCGCGCGGAGCCGCTCGCCACCCGACAGCGTGCCGACGACCCGCTGCGCGTCACGGTTGCGAAAGGCGAAGCGCGCGCAGGCGGCACGGACAGCCTCTTCGTCCAATGTGGGGTGGAGGCGGCGCAGATTGCCGACGATCGTGTCGGCGGCGTCGAGCAGGTCGACATGCTGGTCGAGCATCGCGATCTGATCGGCGCGTCGACGAACCGTACCGCTGGCTGGGGCGAGGTCGCCCTTGGCGAGGCGGAGCAGGGTCGATTTGCCGGCGCCGTTACGGCCGGTCAGCGCGACACGTTCCGGTCCGCGGATCGTCAGCGACCAAGGGCCGAACCGTCGCTCGCCATAAGCGACGGTCGCGTGCTCGATCGAGAGTATCTCGGCCTGAGACGGGAGGCCGGTGGCGGGGAGGTCGATCGTGAGCGGCGTCAGCACCTCGACCCGTGCCTGGGCAGATGCGCGGGCTTGCACGGCTTCCTCGATCTGCCGTTCGGCGAGGCGGCGGCCGTGCCCGCTGCTGTTCTCGGCGCGCTCGGCTTGGCGGCCGAGCAGAATCTTCGGCTCCGACCCCTTGGCGGCGAAGCTGCGCCCGGCCTTGTCGCGCCGGTCCTTGGCCTCACGCGCGGATTGGGCGGCGAGGCGGGTGGTGCGAAGGGCGGCATCGGCGCGGGTCCGTTCAGCGTCCGCGAGCGCGCGTTCGGCGTCGCGCGCCGCGGCGAACGTCGACCAGCCGCCGCCCACGATGCGAATGCCGATTGGGCTCAATTCGACGATCCGGTCCATGGTTTCGAGCAGTGCGCGATCATGGCTCGCGACCAACAGGCCGCCGCGCCAGCCCGCGATCCAGCGTTCGATGGCGGCTCGGCCTTCGGCGTCGAGATTGTTGGTTGGTTCGTCGAGCAGCAACACGTCCGGCTTGGCGATCGCCAGCCGGGCCATGCCGATCCGCGTCCGCTCGCCGCCGGACAGGCTCCCCATCGGGCGCTCCAAGACGAAGCCCTCGAGGCCGACATCGGTGAGCGCGGCGTCGATCGTCGCCGGCAGCGTCCAGTCGGCGGCGTCGAAGTCCGCTGCGGTGCCATCCCCGGCTTCGATCCGTGTCAGGATCGACAGTGGGGCGTGGACGCCGAGCGCTTCGGCGACGCTGTCCCCGTCATGCCAAAGCTGGGCAAGGCGGTCGACCGTGCCCGCGCGGTGGATTGTGCCGGACACGGGAAGCGCTTCGCCTGCAACGATATGCAGCAGCGTTGACTTGCCCGATCCGTTGCGCCCGACCAGGCCGATGCGCTCGGCACCGACCGACAGGGTCAGGTCATCGAAAAGCGGTCGGCCGTCAGGCGTGGCGGCGGAGAGATGAGAGAGGGTGAGGAAGCTCGACATAGACACCGTGGCGGACGGAAAGGGCAGGGCGGGTGGCGCTGATCTTCCGGTCGTTCATGGTCGTGGCTCCTTCGGTCTCGCCACCGATATAGTCGATGGCGACGCCTGCGTCACCTGGGCCGCAACAGCTACAGCGTATATTCCCCGCGCCATGGCAGTCGTGCCCTGACCGGGATTGCATGCTAGAGCCGCCCGCATGTCCAAATCGCACAGCACCGACGGCGTCGTCCTGGTCGATGGCGCCACCTATGAATGGCACCTGCAACGTGAACCGCATCAATCGGACGACGAAGGGTGGAAGGGCATGACGATCGCTCTGCTGCAACGCGATGCCAAGCGCGAAGCCTGGGTGGAATTTCCGCCGCCCAAGCGGCTGTTGAAGGGCTTGCCGCGCGGTCGTCTGCAACTGGATGACGCGACAATCTCGCGATGCGTGCGGGCCGCTCTGTCGGCGGGGTGGGAGCCGATGTCGCGGGGCAAGCCGGTGGTGTTTTCGGTCGACGCTGAAGGCAATTGAGCGGTCGATGCGGGCAGGACACGACTGCGGTCCTGCCTGACGACAACGATCGGTCGTAGCCCGCGACCGGTTTGATCGCCTTTTTATTCGCGCCCGATGGGCTACATCCGCCGCCTTGCGCGGCACCACCTGTCGCGGCGCGTATGGGTTGGATCGTCAGGAACTATAGTCGCCGTGAATTATCGCCATTCCTTCCATGCGGGCAATAGCGCCGACGTGGTCAAGCACAGCCTGCTGATCGCGCTGGTGCAGGCCTTGCAGCAGAAACAGACCCCGCTGACCTTGATCGACACCCATGCCGGCTGCGGGCTGTACGACCTGTTCGGCGAAGATGCCCAGCGCACCGGCGAATCCGCGCACGGCGTGATGCGGGCCTTTGCCGACCAGAACCCATTGCTGGACGACTATCGTGCCGCCGTACAGGCAGTGAACGTCGCGGCCGAGCCAAACCTCTACCCCGGGTCGCCGCGGTTTCTGGCGCAGCTGCTGCGCCCGCAGGACTTTCTGATCCTGAACGAGAAACATCCCGAGGATGTCCGCACGCTACGCCGGGCGATGCGCGATACGCCCGCGGCCGTGCATGAGCGCGACGCCTACGAATTCTGGCTGGCGATGGTCCCGCCCCGCACCGCACGCGGTGTGGTGGTGGTCGACCCGCCCTATGAGCAGACCGACGAACGCGACCGGATCGTCACGACCCTTGCCGCCGCCCACCGCAAATGGGCGCATGGCGTGACCGTGATCTGGTATCCGCTGAAAGACCGCGCCACGCATTCGCGGTGGAAGGAACAGCTGCACAGGCTCGCCATCCCGAAATTCCTGACGGTAGAGCATTGGCTCTACGACGAGGATCAGCCCGGCATCTATAACGGCGCCGGCCTGTTCATCATCAATCCGCCCTACGCCTTCACCCAGGCGCTGCCGCCTCTGCTGGAGGCGCTGCGCGCCGTGCTGGCGCCGGAGGGGCATGACGGCGAGATCTCGGCCAACTGGCTGCGCGGCTGATTACCGCGCCGGCTGCTCGGCGACGGTAGGGCCGCGCTGAACGACCGAGTTTAATGGACGCCGGTTGATCCGCCCGCATGTTTGGTCATGAGAAGCCGACCACCGCATGCGGCACGTACGGCGCCTCCAGCCGGGCGATCTCGTCATCCGACAGCTCCAGGTCGAGCGCCGCGATGGCGTCATCGAGGTGTGCCGGTTTGGAGGCGCCGATAATGGGTGCCGACACCTCGGGCTTGGCGAGCACCCAGGCGAGCGCGACCTGCGCGCGGGGCACGCCGCGCTCGGCGGCGACGGCGGCGACGGCTTCGACCACCTTGCGGTCCGCCTCCTGCGTCGCCGCATACAGCGTGCGGCCGAATTCGTCGGTGTCCGAGCGGGCGGTGGTCTCGTCCCAGTCGCGCGTCAGCCGGCCGCGCGCGAGCGGGCTCCATGGGATCACGCCGATCCCCTCTGCCGCGCACAGCGGCAACATCTCGCGCTCTTCCTCGCGATAGAGCAGATTGACGTAATCCTGCATGGTCGAGAACCGCGTCCAGCCGTTCGCCTCGGCGACGTGGAGCATCGTCGCAAACTGCCAGGCGGCCATCGATGAGGCACCGATGTAGCGCGCCTTGCCCGCCTTCACGACGTCGTGCAGCGCCTCCAGCGTTTCCTCGATCGGCACGTCATGGTCGAAGCGGTGGATCTGGTAGAGGTCGACATAATCGGTGCCGAGCCGGGTGAGGCTGGCATCGATCTCTGTCATGATCGCCTTGCGGCTGAGGCCGGCGCCGTTCGGGCCGGGACGCATGCGGCCATGGACCTTGGTCGCGATCACCACGTCGTCGCGGCGAGTGAAATCCTTCAGCGCGCGGCCTACGATTTCTTCCGATGTGCCGTCCGAATAGACGTTTGCCGTGTCGAAGAAGTTGATCCCGGCCTCAACCGCCTGGCGGAGGAGCGGCCGGCTCGTCTCTTCGTCGAGCGTCCAGGCGTGATTGCCGCGATCGGGAATGCCGTAGGTCATGCAGCCGAGGCACAGGCGCGATACGTCGAGGCCGGTGTTGCCGAGCTTGATATAGTCCATGGGTCGTCTCGCTTGTTCGGTTTGCCGCATCAACGCACGGGCGGCGATTGTGGCGCTGCCGATCGTCGTTGGTGCGGGCGGGTATGCGAGGGTCGTGGCGGCCTGTGGATCAGCGCGCGGTGCTGCTGGAGTAGGGGCGGTCCGCGGGGCGCGTCGCCCATGTGGTGTTCGGCGCCGCCTGCATGACGAAGCGTAATTCGCCGCCCGCCATGATCTCATCGTGGCGTAGATAGGCGCGGGTGACGGGCGCTCCGTTCAGCGTGACCTTGCCGACATAGGGGTGTCGGTCGTCGAGACCGTCCGCGATGACGGTCAGCGTCCGGCCGTTGGGCAGCGTCAGCACCGCCCGGTTCACGAACGGCCTGCCGATGACATATTCGAGACTGCCGGGCGTCACCGGGTAGAAGCCCAAGGCGGTGAAGACCAGCCACGCCGACATCTGGCCCAGATCGTCGTTGCCGGACAGGCCATCGGGCGTCGCGCGATACTGACTGCCGACGATCTGCGTCAGTCGCGCCTGCGTTCGCCAGGGCGCTCCGGCATAATTGTACAGATAGGCGACATGGTGGCTGGGTTCGTTGCCGTGGATATACTGGCCGATCAGCCCGGCGATGTCCTCGGCATGGCTATAGTCGAGCTTGGACGTGTCGAAATCGAACATGGCATCCAGCTTTGCGACGGTCGCCGCTTCGCCGCCGAGCGCGCGGACAAGCGAGGCCTGATCCTGCGGCACGAACCAGCTGTATTGCCAGGCGTTGCCCTCCGTATAATCGGATCCGTAATTGATCGCGGTCGGATCGAACGGCACGCGGAACGTCCCGTCGCTCTTGCGCGCGCGGATGAAGCCAGTCTTCGCATCGAAGCTGTTGCGCCAATTTTCCGAGCGCTTTGCGAAGGTTGCGGCGACGTCGGTGCGCCCCATCGCACGCGCCAGGCGGGCGATGGTCCAGTCGTCATAGGCATATTCAACCGTCTTCGATGCCGCTTCGGGTTCGCGGTCAATCGGCACGTAGCCGCGCGCCATATACTCGCCGAGCCCGGCATAAGGCGCATAGGTGGCACTGGCGACCATCGCCGCCAGCGCGGCATCCGCGTCGAACCCGCGGATGCCCTTCAGATAGGCGTCGGCGATCACCGGAGCGGCGTGATAGCCGATCATCGTCCACGTCTCGCGCCCCTGGAACTGCCAGACGGGCAGGATGCCGTCGGGACTGTGTTCGCGGCTGGCGATGAGCGAGCGGACGATGTCGCGCGTCGTGGCGGCCGGTTGCACCAGCGTCAGCAAGGGATGTTCGGCGCGGAACGTATCCCACAGCGAGAAGGTCGATCGGAACGTATAGCCGTCCGCGCGATGCACCTGATTGTCCGGCCCGCGATAGCGACCGTCGACGTCGCCAGCGACGGACGGGGCGAGGAGGCTGTGATACAGCGCGGTCGCGACCGATCGTTGCATGGGCGCGGGCGCGTCGATACGCAGCACGTCGAGCGCGGCGTGCCATGCCGTCGCGGTCCGGACGGCGATCGCGTCGAAATCGCCGGTTTCGCTCAGCAGGTTGGCGATCGCGCCCGCCTCGTCGACCGAGGAGATGGCGCTGGTGACCTCGATCGGGCGATCGGTGGTGCCGAAATCGAACCGGGCGACGAGCGCCCGCCCGGCGCGTTCGGCCACCGCGTCGCTGCCGCGCCCGGGACCCTGGAAGCCCTTGTACGCGACATCGGTCTCGGTCGACACGAAGGCGTGCCCCGTCAGTGGCACCGAAAAGCGGATGGCGAAGCACAAGTTGCGATCCGGCGCCCAGCCGCGCGTCTGCCGGCAGCCGGTGACGATGCCGTCGGGACGCAGCCGGATCGACGACCACAGGACCTTGCCGGGATAATTGTAGAGCGAGCTGCGCAGGTCGAGCAGCAGATGCATCGGCTGCGCCCCGGCGGTGGGACGATAGCGGGCGACACCGATCCGTGTCCCTGCGGTCAGTTCGGCGCGGACGCCTCGATCCTTCAGGGCGACCGCATAATAGCCCGGCCGCGCGACCTCCGCCGCATGGTCGTAGCGCGATCGATAGCCCGTCCCGGGCTTGCCGTCGTCGCCCGGCTCGAACGGAACGGCGTCGCCTGTCACGGGCATCATCAGCACATCGCCGAGATCCGAATGCCCGGCGCCCGAAAAGTGCGTCAGCGAAAAGCCCTGGATCGTCGGGTCCTCGTACCGATAGCCGGCGGCATGGCTGTAGCAGGCGCGCAGGACGCAGGTGGTGTCCGTGTCGGGCGAGAATTGCACCATGCCGAACGGCGCGACCGCACCGGGAAAGGTATGGCCTTCGCCGCCGGTGCCGATCATCGGATCGACCTGATCGTACGTCGATTGGGCGAGGAGCGGCGTCGCCGCGAACCCGGTCAGCAGCACCAGAAGCGTACGGAAGCGAAGGGTGGTCATCGGACGGTTAGAGCATTCCCCCGGTATCAGGGGAAGGCCATTTGTCGATGATGCCGCGTTGTTTCAAAGGCTTGAGGGGCGATGCGGTGCTGCGATCCTATGCCATGGGGCGCAGGGTGAAGCGCGTGATCTCCGACGGCACGCCCAGCCGCAGCGCGAAACCTGGCCACAGGCCGGTGCCGTTGCTGACGTACAGCGTCATCCCGCCGACCGCGTAACGTCCCGACACGAAGCCGGCATTGCCGCGCGCAACGAGCCGGTCGAGCCCGCGGATCATGCCGCCATGCGTATGCCCGGACAGTTGCAGCGCAACTCCGCGCGCAGCGGCATCGCGCGCCTTGCGGGGCTGATGGTCGAGCAGGATGACCGGCGCGCCTGCGGTGGCGCCCCGCAGCGCGAGGGCGAGATCCGGCCCGGCCTCGCCGACGCTGGGTGCCGACAGGTCGGTGACCCCGGCGACGACCAGCCGCTCCCCGCCGCGTGCGATGACCGTGTGGGCGTTGGTCAGCATGCGGAACCCCAAGCCCGACAGGTGCCGCATCCATGCGCCGTAATCGAAGAAATATTCGTGATTGCCCGGAATGGCATAGACGCCGTCCGGCGCACGCAGCCGCTGGAGCGGCGCCACGTCGTCGCGTCGCATGGCCACCGACCCGTCGATGAAGTCGCCGGTGACGACGATCAGGTCGGCGCCCGACGCATTGGTGCGATCGACGACCGCCTGCGCCCAGCGCGGCGTGAAGAGCCGGCTGATGTGCAGATCGGTCAGCTGGACGACGCGATAGCCGTCGAAGGATGGCGGCAGGTCGCGGATCGCCACCGTCACGTCCTTGATCGGCGGCACGCGCAGCGCATTGGCGACGCCGATGCCGGCGAGCACCGCCGCCAGGCCCGCAACGGCGTAGCGCAGCGCGTCCGGCTCGCGGATCGCCGCCTGCCGCGCGAGCAGCGTCAGCAGTGCGCCGAGGTCGAGGACCAATTGGAAGACGGCGAGCAACACCAGGGCGCCGAATGCCCAGTTGAACAGGATGACGATGGGGCGCGGAAATTCAGGCGCGAAAACCGATCCCGACGACAACCGGCTCCACAGGTGAAATTGCGACGCCGCCAGCATCAGGAGGCTGACGGCTATCTTGGTCCAGAGCGGCAGCGGCAGGGGCCACAACCAGCGCGCGATGACGATCAGCGCCGGTATGGCAAAAACGAGGTTGAAGATGGGAGGCACTCCGGCGTTTGCATGCGATGCCTGCTGTAAACGTGGCACGGGGCCGCTGTGTCCATACCCAAGTCCGCGCGAGACAGCGTGGTTGTGGCTTCTCCCGAAATGGGACGCGATGGCAGAGGGGGCGAACTAGGCTGTATCGCCATTCACCGTCGTGACGGAGCTTTCGACGAGCGGAAAGGCATGCAGAAATTAGAGTTTTGTTCGCGCTGAGGCGCGGAGGACGCAGAGATGTCACGCGCGTGGCAGCGCTTCGCCTTGACCTTGACCGAGATAGACAGGCCGCTCGCGCGGCAAACGCGACACCTCTGCGTCCTCCGCGCCTCCGCGCGAACCGTCTTGTCTTCACCTCTTCGTATCGTGGCGTGAATGAATGCCGATCGGTCCTAAAAGCCCTGTTTGACCGTGACATGCAGGCGGTCGAGCGTTCCCGCCGATCCATTGGCGAGTTCCCGATGCGACAGGCGCGCTTCAACGCCCAGATCGAGGCGCGGCAACGGCGAGACGAACAGGTTGATCGCCGTGTCCCATACCTGCCGCGTCGACAGGGGCGAGGCGGACGCCGGGTTCCAGATGCGCTGGAACGACCCCATCCACGTGCTGCGCAGCGTGCCCGTCCAGACATGGCGGATCGCGGCAAATCCCGCGACCAGCGGCACGGCGACCAGTCGGTCGTCCGCCGCCTGATAGATCGCATCGGCCGCGACGTTCGCGCCGACATAGCGGCCGAGGCCACGGCCGCCGGTCATCATGAAGCGGATATCGTCGCCCTTGCCCGTGGGCAGCGGTGCGATGCCCGCCAGCGAGACGCCATAGCCTTGCGCCGTTGCCGCCGGACGGCCGTTGGCGGGATCGACGCGCATCGATCGGAACAGTCCGGTCAGCGACAGGCTGGCCCCCTTCGACGCCCAGAGCAATTGCCCGGTCACATCGGGGATGCTGTCATCGTCATTGTCCGACAGCGCAGTCGCGCCGGCCATCGCGGACACGGTTTCGGGGTTTTCGATCGAGGCGGACACGGTCCATCCGGTGCCGATCGGACGGCTGTAGCGCAGCAGCATCTGGCGGACGAGCACGGTGCCGTCGGTGACGCCGACGAAATCCGCGGTTTCGGGCAGGGCCGCGACATATTGGAAGTTGCTCCAATCCTGTCCGACCGCAAAGCCGCCATAGCCCGCGACCGCGCGACGCAGGCCGAAGGTATAGGGATTGAGCGCGCGTTCCCCGCCGGCCACCGCGGGCGCGACCTGAAAATCCGCCTCGATCAGCGTGGTCAGTGACTGGGTGCCGACCGGTGTCGCGGTCTGGAAGGCGATGCGCGATTGCTTGGCCGAGGCATCGGTGAGGATACCGGATCGCCGGCCGCCGACGGGGATCGATTGCGGCAGCGACAGTTCGCGCCCGAGTGGGGTGGTCGCGGTATCGCCGTTGCCGTAGCGGCTGACGATGAGGTCGCCCTTGATGAAGCCCGCGATCCGGAAGCTGGTCTCGCCGATGCGGAAGCCATAGCCTGACGGTAGCGACGCCGTGCCGCCTTGCGCGGTGATCGACGGGGTGCCTGCCGGGCGGGGCAGGGGGTCTGGCGCGGCTGCGCGCGCTATCGCGGGGTGCGCAATCGGGGCGGGCGCTGTCTGGGCGGGCGCCGTCTGGGCGGGAGTGGCGGCGACGACCGGCACGGGCTGCGCGGGCGGGTGCGTCGCATCGAGCGCGCCTTGCACCGCGTCGAGCTGTTGCTGCAGCTGTGCCACTTTGGTGCGCAGCGCCTGATAGTCCTCGGCCGACTGCGCGGCGGAGGGTATCGCGGCGATCATGGCCGCACCGCACAGCAATAAGGCGCACGTCGTCCGCTGCCGAAGATGCGGCATTTCTGAAGTCCTTTTATCGAGAGGCCCGGCGCGCGTCGCCGGCCCGGTCGGCGTCAGCGCGCGATGATGGTGGAGTCGATGTCCGCGATCGTCCGGACGCCGGTCAGTGCCATCGCCACCCGCATCTCGCGGTCGAACAGGTCGAGCAGGTTGGCGACCCCCGCCTGGCCATCGGCGGCCAGCGCGTAGATGAAGGCACGTCCGAGCATGGCCGCATCCGCGCCCAGGGCCAGCATCCGCACGACATCCAGCCCCGATCGCACCCCCGAGTCCGCGAGGATCGTCAGCTGCCCCTTCACCGCATCGGCGATGACGGGCAGGGCGCGCGCCGATGACAGCACACCATCGAGCTGTCGCCCGCCATGGTTCGATACGACGATACCCTGCGCGCCGAAACGCACCGCCTCGCGCGCATCCTCGACATCGAGGATGCCCTTGATGACGATCGATCCCTTCCAGACATCGCGAATCCATTGCAGGTCGCGCCAGCCGATCCCTGGATCGAAATTGGCGCCGAGCCAGCCGATATAGTCCTCAAGGCCGGTGGCCGCGCCGCGATAGGCCGAGATATTGCCCAGATCGTGCGGCCGGCCATGGATGCCGACGTCCCAGGCCCAGCGCGGGTGCGTGACCGCCTGCAGCATCCGCCGCCATGCCGCCCCCGGTCCCGACATGCCCGAATGCGCGTCGCGGTAGCGCGCGCCGGGGACGGGCATGTCGACGGTGAAGACCAAAGTCTCCACCCCGGCGGCCTGCGCGCGTTCCAGCGCGTCGCGCATGAAGCCGCGATCCTTTAGCACATAGAGCTGGAACCAGATCGGCGCGGGCGACTGGCGCTGCACTTCGTCGATGGCGCAGACCGATACGGTCGACAAGGTGAAGGGCACCTGCTTGCTCGCCGCCGCGCGGGCCGCCTGCACCTCGCCGCGCCTGGCATACATGCCCGTCAGCCCGACGGGGGCGAGGACGACCGGCATGCCGACCGACCGGCCGAACAGCGTCGTGCCCAGGTCGATGTCGGCGACGTCGCGCAACACCCTCTGGCGCAGCGCGATGTCGGACAGGTCCGACACATTGTGGCGCAGCGTATGTTCGGCATAGGCGCCGCCGTCGATATAGTGGAACAGGAACGGCGGCAGGCGCCGGCGCGCGGCTTCGCGATAGTCGGTGGGGGCGGAGATGATCATCGGGGCGTTCCCAATCTATAACGAGAGTTCGGCGCTGCGCGCGGCGGTGGCGCGCTCGGTGCGGGCCAGGTCGTCCTCGACCTGCCGGACCGTGGTGCGCACGAATTCGAGATGGACATCGGCCGCATCGCGCGCGCCATCCGCGTCGCCCGCCACGATTCGTTCCATGATCGCGCGGTGCTGCGCCGACAGCGCCTCGAACGTCCGCGGCACGGCGTAGATCTTTTCGCGGCTCTGCGAGATGCTGGTGTGCAGCAGACCGAACAGGCTGGACATGACATGCGTCAGCACCGCGTTGCGCGAGGCATGCGCAATGGCGAGGTGGAACGCGGCATCGGCATGCGCCTCCGCCGCGACGTCGCCCGCGCCATGCAGCTTCTCCATCGCGTCGAAGCGGCGGCGGATACGGTCCTTGTCCACCGCGTCGGCGCGCCGGGCGGCATGATAGGCGGCGGTGCCGTCGAGCGACTCCCGGACCTCGAAGATGTCATGGCCGTAGCCCGGATTGGCCTCGACGAGCGGAGCCAGCGGTTCGGCGATCATCTGCTCGGTCCATTGCGCCGACGGCTCGGCCAGGATCGCCCCGGCGCGCGGGCGGATGATGATCCGTCCCTGCGCCGCCAGCCGGTTCATCGCCTCGCGCAGGATGTTGCGCGATACCCCCAGCGTCTCGGCCAGCGATCGTTCGGAGGGCAGGCGCGCGCCGGGCAGCAACTTGCGCTGGGCGATCAGCGCCTCGATCGCGGTTTCCGCGCGGTGGGATACGCTGGCTGGGACGCTCATGGGATCATCCATGGTAGGAGATAGGCCTGGATCGTGGTGATGATCCCGACCAGTGCGCAGAGCGGCAGGCTGTGGCGCACGGTGAAGCGGAACAGGTCGGATTCCTTACCGACCAACCCCACGGCGGCGCAGGCGATGGCGATCGACTGCGGCGAGATCATCTTGCCGGTGACGCCGCCGGTCGTGTTGACCGCGACCAGCAGCACGTCGCTGACCCCGATCTGGTGTGCGGTATTGGCCTGCAACGCCGCGAACAGCGCGTTCGCCGAGGTATCCGATCCGGTCAGGAACACGCCCAGCCAGCCGAGGAACGGCGAGAAGAAGGTGAAGGCCGATCCCGTATGCGCCAGGGCCAGCGCGAGCGTCGCCGACAGCCCCGAATAATTGGCGAGGAAGGCAAAGGCGAGGACCATGCCGATCGAATAGATCGGGATGAGCAGGCTCTTCAACGTGTCGACGAAGGTACGCGCCGCATCCGCCGGCTTCATCCGCAGGAACGCGATGGTGACGATCGCCGCCAGCATGATCGCGGTGCCGGTCGCCGACAGCCAGTCGAACTTGTACACCGCTTCATAGGGCGTGACCTGCGGGACGATCGGCGGCACCTTGGCGACCAGCTTGTCGAGGAACGGCACGTGCAGCTTCAGCACAAGGTGCGCGAGCGGCCCGTTGGTGGCGAACAGTGCCTTGACCGGGGCGATGCTCCACAGCGTGACGAACACGGTCAGGATCAGGAAGGGCGACCAGGCCCAGGCGATCTGTGCGGGCGAATGGCGGACGGTCTGCGCCGTGACCGGCGCGACCGGCACCGCGCCGTCGGCGGCGACCTCCGCCGCGTCGAAGCGGAAGATGCGCTTGGGCTGCCAGAAGCGCAGGAAGATGGGCAGCGTGATCAGGGTCGCAAGCGCGGCGGTGATGTCGGGCAGCTCCGGTCCGATGAACTGCGCGGTCAGAAACTGGACGATGGCGAACGACCCACCGGCGACCAGAATGGCGGGCCAAGTCTCACGCACGCCGCGCGGGCCGTCCATGATCAGGATCAGCCAGAAGGGCACGAGGACCGACAGCAACGGCAACTGCCGCCCCGCCATCTGCCCGATCAGGAACGGGTCGATGCCCGTCACCTGTCCGGCGACGACGATCGGAATGCCCATCGCCCCGAACGCCACGGGGGCGGTGTTGGCGATCAGGCACAGCCCCGCCGCATAGAGCGGCCGAAAGCCCAGCCCGACGAGCAAGGCCGAGGTGATCGCGACCGGCGCGCCGAACCCCGCCGCGCCTTCCAGAAAGGCACCGAACGCAAAGCCGACTAGCAGTAGCTGCAGACGCTGATCCTCGGTGACGTTCAGGATCGACTGCCGGATGATGTCGAACGCGCCGGTCGCCACCGCGATACGGTAGAGAAACACCGCGCCCAGGATGATCCAGGCGATCGGCCACAGCCCGTAGAAAAAGCCGAACACCCCGGCCGCCAGCGCGCTGTGCACCGGCATGCCGTACAGCGCGATGGCGACGGCCAACGTCAGCGCCACTGTGATCGTGCCTGCTACATAGCCTTTCAGGCGGAAGACGGTGAGGGCTAGGAAGAAGAATATGATTGGTACGGCGGCGACCAGGCTAGAAAGCCAGATATTGCCCAACGGATCGTAATTTTGCGCCCAGACGTCCACGGCACCTCTCTCTTCTGGTAGTACCAGATATGCGATGTTGTGGACATTCATCGGCCGAGCTATCGCGCGCGTCAACGCAGCTAGGGGTTTAGCTAGTGCTTTGTGGTCCTACCAGTGTTGCATGCGCCCTACTTTGCCGGTCGTGCAAGGTCCGTACGGGGCAAAGCGGCAAGAGGCGCCGCCGCGCTCATTGGTGGCGCAGTGTCTTTTCGAAGCCTTCGTTCGCCTTGGTCATCTTGGCGACCTTGCGGAGATAGGTTCGGACGTGGCGTTCGAACCGGTCCTCGTCATTGAGGCCGGTCGCGGGATAGTCGTCCTGCGCGATCAATTGCTTGAGGCGGGCGGCAAAGGCGGTTTGGTTGGCCGTGCTGTCGTCATCCTTCAAGGTACGGCACATCCATTCCTCGGCCGCCGCCTTGTCGTAATCGTCGCGCGCGTCATAACCTTGCCGGTCCGCCGCCGCCTGATCCAGCCGCGCGGCGGCGTGGCGACGGTCCAGCCATCGGCGCACCAACGCCGGGTCCCAAGGTTTCAACGAATCCGTCATGATAGTCCCCGATCGGCCCGCGGTGATGGGACCCTGTTCGCCGCTTTCCTTAGGACGCGGCGGATCGCTTCGCTACAGGCGGGGGCAATCGAAGCAATCGGATCGCGCCATGGCCAGACGTTCGAAATATGATCCCTACGATCACCTGCCCGCAGACGACGACACGCCGGCCGCGCCGCCGCCGTGCTGGCTGTGCGGCCGGCCGACGGGCAAGACCATCGTCTGGCATCATCCCGTGCCCAAGAGCCGTGGCGGCCGCGACGTCGTGCCGATGCATCCGATCTGCCAGCAGACGCTGACCGCGAACTTCACCAATTCCGAATTGCAGCGGCACGGCATGAACGTCGCGGGCCTGCTGGATCACCCCAACGTGCGCAAGTTCGTCGATTGGGTGGCGAAGAAGGATCCCGATTTCACGGCGACGATCACGAAGAAGCAGCGCTGATCGCCGTCGCCCCGATCCGGCGGCTGGCTATGCGGGATCGTCGGTCGGCGCCTGGGATCGGCCGAAGAGCTTCCAGCCGAGCAGCGCGGCCGCCAGCAGGCCGACGATCACCCAGGTGAGGTTGCCGAGCAGGCTGGCGATCGTCTGCACCTGATCGCTGAACGCGCGGCCCAGCGACACGTAGATCACCAGCCACAGGACCTCGCCCGCCACGTCGAGCGCGAGGAAGCGCGCCCAGGGATATTCGGTGAGGCCGCTGGTGACGTTGATCCAGGGTCCGAGCGGACCGATCAGCCAGCGGCTGAAGAAGATGCCCCATCCCGCCCATTTGCGCGAATAGGCCTCTGCCTGCTCGACCTTGTCCGCCCCGCCGATGCGCCTGGTCACCGCCGCGAGCAGGGGGCGCCCGCCGTAGCGCCCGAAGGCATAGCCGATCTGGTCGCCGATGACGGCGCCGGCCGCGCCCGCGGCGACGACGGGCCAGAACGACAATTCGCCCTGCGCGACGAACGATCCCATCGCCACCAGCGTCAGCGAGCTGGGGAAGGGCATGCCCGCCGCCGCCAGGATCATCGCGACGAACAATGCGGGCAGACCATAGGTCGTCAGCAGTTCGAGCAATTGGTCGGTCATCGGGCGGGCGACGCCGATCGGGACGACGATCCGGACGACGTTGATCCGGACGGGGCCACGGGCGGCGGTGGCGGGCCGGGGGGCGGATAGGGCGGTCGGACGTGGACGATCGCATAGGTCAATGTCGCTTCGACCTGCGACATCGACCGGCCGCTGTCGCGCGCGATACGGGCGAGCGGCCGGCGATCTGGCGTCGGCGGCAGGTTCAGCGCGGCATGCAGGATGTGCGGCGGGACGTGATAGGAATGCGCGACATAGCCGATCGTCATCCACGGCTCGATCGGTTCGTCGCGGTGCGCGTTCCAATAGAGGGCGTCGCTGACCGTCCGCACCGCGTGATAACCGGTGAACGCCAGGATCGCGACGAACAGCGCGATCAGGGCTTTGCGCCAAGGCTGTGTGCGGGTCATGGCCTCGCGATACGCCGGGCACGGGCTGCGATCAACGTGGCGGCGTCATCCGGGGCGCAGCGGGTACGCTACCCGCTTGTCCCCGAATGACGCCCGGCGGCCGTGTCAGGTGGATCGCAGGCCCAGCCATTGCGACGAGCCCGGGAGCCACCGGCGTGCGATCCCCTCGAACAAGAGAACGAGGATCAGCGTCAGGCCGAACAGCGGCAGGTAGAGCGCGAGGGCGAGGATCGCGACGACCAGGCCGGCGCCGAACCGCGCCCGGCCGACGGGGATGGGCGCGCCGAGCAGGCCGATCGGCCGCCGCCGCCACCACATGACCGCGCCCGACACCGACAAGAGGACGAGCATCAGCGCGGTGGCGGTGCCGAGCAGCTGGTTGGCGAGGCCGAACAACGCGCCCTCATGCGCGGCGATGCCATAGCCGATCACGCGATCGATCCAGTGGCGTTGCGCGAAATCGGTCCGGCTGACGATCCGGCCGCTGGCGCCGTCGATCTTCAGCGTGCTGCGCAAGGGACGGTCTGCCGTGTCGGAGGCGACCGACCAAGGGGCGCCGGCCTGCGCGGGGGGCGTGATGAGCACCGGTCCGGCGAGCCCCAGCGGACGCGTGGTGGCGATGACGCGGGCCAGATCGCCCGGGGACGGTGGCGGCGCCGGCATCGTCATGCCGCCATGCCCGGCATGCTCGCCCGATGCGGCATCGGCCTTGGGAGCCTTGCCGCCGATCGTCCAGTCCACCGGGCCCCGCGACGTGCCGGTGACCTGGCGGACCTGGGTGAGGTAGGTTCCCCACCCCTTGGCCCAGGGCAGGCCGGTGAGGATGAGCCCCAGCGCGAACACCGTGACCCAGATGCCCGCCGTCGCATGGAGGTCGCGCCAGAACAGGCGTCCCCGTGCGCGTAGCCGCGGGTAGAGGATGCCGGCGAGGCCGCGCCGCCCGCGCGGCCACCACAGGTAGAGGCCGGTCAGCAGCATCACGATCGCCCAGCAGGCGGCGATCTCAACGAGGTAGCTGCCGGCCGCCCCGGCGAGCAATTCGCCGTGCAGGCGGAAGACGACGCGCATGGGGCGCTGCTCTTCGGTCACGACGCCCAGCACGGCGAGCGAGTGGGGATCGACGTAGACGCGCCGGTCCGCGCCGTCGCGGGTGACGAGCACGCGGACCGCGGCGTCGGGCCGTTCGGGCATCACATATTTGCGCAAGGTGGCGCCGGGCACGGCGTGCAATGCGGCGGCGACCTGTGCGTCGGGCGAGGCCGGCGCGCCCGCGACGGGCAGGCGATCATAGGGGCGGTCGAGCCAGGAGTCGATCTGCGGCCGCCACAGGTAGATCGTGCCGGTGAGTGCCAGCCAGATCACGAACGGGATGCAGAACAGCCCCGCGTAGAAATGCCAGCGCCATACCGACGAATAGAAGCCGCCTGCCTGTGCGGTGCGGCCCTGCGTGTCGCGTGCCATCAGAACCGTCCCTTGATGCCGGCGTAGATCGTGCGGGGCTGGCCCGCATAGACCGAGCCGGTGACGCCGCGCAGCACCGTCGGCGGATTGAGCGTGCCGTTCGCGGCCAGGCTGTTGGCGATGATCGAGGCGGAGCCGACATAGGTGGTGTCGGTCAGATTCTCGAGCGAGGCGTAGAAGGACAGGCGCGACCACCAGCCGGCGCCGGCGGGGGGATCGTAATGCAGGTTCAGGTTGACCAACGCATAGCCCGGCACGCGCAGCGAATTGGCATTGTCGATCCAGTAGCGCGAACGCCAAGTCACCTCGGCGAACCCGCCCAGTCCGGCAAGCGGACCGGCAGGGCGGTCATAGCCGGCACGAAGGTTGGCGAAGGTGGGGATTACCCCCGGAATGCGGTTGCCGTCGCGGTCGAACACGGCCGACACCGCGCCCGACGTCAGCCGCTCGAGATATTGGGTGTAGCGCTGGTCGTTGTAGCTGTAATTGCCGCGGACATAGCCGCCCTCGACCAGATCGGGGCGCCATTCCACCGCCAGTTCGACGCCGCGGTGGATCGACCGCGGAACGTTGGTGGTGAACGACAACAGGTTGACGCCGGCCGACTGGCTGACCTGTTCGTTGCGGAACCATTCGTAATAGCCGGTCAGTTCGGCGGTGAGCGTGCGGCCGAGGCGCAATTCGGCGCCGAGGTCGACGCCCGTGTTCTTCTGGGTCTTCAGCGCGACATTGTCGCCCGGCACGCCGGCAGGCGTCACGAACAGCTGGCCGGCTTGCGGGATGCCATAAGCGGTTCCCACGCGCGCGTGCAGGCGCAGCGCCGGATCCGCCTGCCAGACGAGCGAGGCTTCGGGGGCGACATTGCCGAACCGGCGCAGCGCGGGCACGACCGTCATCGTCGGGTTGGCGCCGACCGGATAGGTGTAGGCGGTCTGGCGCATGTCGATGATCGAGCGTTCCGCGCCGATGCCCGCCACGAAGGTGAGCGTCGGCGTCAGCCGCAATTCCTCGCGCGCGCGGATGCCGAGGTTGCGCACGTCGCCGAACACGGTCTGCGTCGGCGCGCCGATGCCGTTGCGGCCGGCAGGCGTTTTGTTGAACGAAAAGCTCTGGTTATCGAGATAGCCGTAGAACAGGCCGACGAAGCTGACCGCATCCATGCCGAACAGCCGCCCCCGGTTCGTGACGTCCGAACTGATCGCATAGCTGTCCAGCGTCCCCTTGAAGGGGGTGGCGCCGGTCGGCTGGTTGACGACGCGGCTGTCGAACAGGGCCTGCGTGCGCCACGTCGTCGCCGACGACAGGTCATGCTCCCAGCGCGCGCCGACGATCGTCCGGCGATCGTTGCGGGCGAGATCGCCTTCGGTCGCGGTCTGGGCGATGCGGGTGCCGTTGATCCCGTTCACCAGGACCGAGATCGTGCCGCATCCCGGCGCGGCGGTCGCCGCCTGCTCGCACCCTTGCTGATAGGGGTTGGTGGCGAACTGGTTGAACGACAGCCGTGTCGACAGGCGGAACTCGCCCTCGTTGTAGATGAGCTTGCCGGTCAGCCGGTCGCGATCCGACAGCGCGACGGTCGCGAGCGCGTTGATCGTGCCCGTCTCATAGCCGGTATGGCCCGTCGCACCGTTGGCGCGCACGAAGCTGCCGAACAGCGCATAGTCCTGGTCGGCATTGCCGTGGCCGATCGTCGCATAGGCGTTGAGATAGCCGTAGCTGCCAGCGTCCAGCCCCAGCTCGGCCCCCTGGATGTCGCGGCCGCGGCGCGTGCGGAAGTTGATCGCGCCCTCGATCGCATAATTGCCGTACCGGGCGGACGACGGCCCGCGGACCACGTCGACCGCGCCGTAGGCGTGCGGATCGGTGAGGTCGAAGCGGGCGAGGCCATCGGGCTGGGTGACCGGGAAGTCGTCTTCGAACACCTGAATGTTGCGTGCGCCGAAGCTGTTGCGCGCGTTGGAGCCGCGGATCGACACGCCCACGTCGCGCGGGCCGTTGCCGCCGATCACCGTCACGCCGGGTGAGAGCTTGACGATATCCGCGATGGTGCGCGCCGGCGTGTTGCGGACATCGCGGTCCGAGATGGTGGTGTCGGTCTGGCCCGTGACCTGCGTGGTGAGCGTCAGCGCGCGTCCCGTGACGATGATGTCGCCGGGCGCGGCTTGCGTGTCGATGGGCGTGGAGGCCACCGGCGTCGGCGTGGCGGCGGGCGCCGGTGCGTCGAGCTTGCGCAATTCGGCGTCGATGGCGTCGCGCTGGCGCAGCAATTCGGCGCGGCGCGGGTCGGTGGATTGGGCAGACGCCGACGACGCGGCGAGCGCGACCAGCGAGGCCGCGGCAAGATACTGGAAAGAAGGCACGATGATCCCCTGAAAGCATCAGGCGCCGTGCCGCCCGATGGGCGGCCGGCAGCCGAAACCGCGCGCGATTCGAACGATCGCCTGCGGCACGGGCGAGGGGAACGCCGCGGGGCGTCCCGTCTCGCCATCGATCAGGCGGTGGCGGGTGGCGCGCGCAGCGGGGGGCGGAGGCGGGTGAACTGCCGCGGTGCGGGCGGAACGACGGTCCGGAAGACGGTCGCGACGATGAAGGCGACGACCAGCGCGAGCAGCAGCGGATCGGCGCCGCTCATCGCGGGGGCGTTGAGGCCGGCGAAGGCGCAGGGCTGCTCCGCCTTGCCGTGATCCGGCTTGTCGTCGTGATGCGCCATGCCGGGCATCGCCATGGTCATCGTCACCGGGCCATAGCCCGAGCAGATCTCGAGCGTGATCGCGCCGTTCGACGAGCCCAGCATATAGCCGTTGGGCACGACGATTTTCATCAGCAGCGTCAATGCGATCAGCCAGACGGCCAACCAGCGATGATGCAGGACATGATGGCGTATCGCGCTCACCGGACCGCCCTATCGCCCGATGGTGCCGCCGTCACCTTGCATTTTGGTAGGAGCGCGATGCGGGGTGTGCCGTCAGCCGAACAACGGCTTCAGCGGGTTGCCGATCAGCCCGCTGACCATCGCCGCCTGGATGCGCGTTGCCGGCCACAGCTTGGACAAAGGGCCGACGATCCGGTCGCGGACGAAGGGGAGCGCGTGGCTGTCGGATTGGTAGACGGGGGTGAACAGCGCGGTGAGGGCCTGGTACAGATGCACGTGCCGCCGCCGCATCGCGATCGCCTGGCCCAGCGCCGCGGCCACGTCCGGCGACTGGCGCAACGCCAGCGCGAGCGCATAGGCATCGAGCAGCGCCATGTTCGCGCCTTGTCCCAATTGCGGGCTGGCCGAATGCCAGGCGTCGCCGATGTGGATCATGCCCGCCTCCGCCGGCGTCGGCAGCGTCCGGTGGGCGTAGCGGGCGAAGGTGAGCTGGTCGGGGGAGCGGATCTGATCGAGTAAAGCGGGCGTCGCGGGCCATAAGGCAGAGACCTCCGCCTTCCAGGCATCGAGCCCCGCCGCCTGCCAGTCGGCAAGTCGATCGGCGCGCAGCGACCAGAAGAGCGCGGCCTGCTGGCGCGGGTCGCCCGGAAACCGCCCGATCGGCAGCACGCCGACCATCACGCTCGCCCGCCGATAGCGCTGTTCGAGCGCGGCGGGATCGAAGCCGGCATCGGCGGGCCAGTCGAGCGTTCCCCACAGCGCACCATAAGCGAGCGTGCGGCCGCAGGGCGGCGCCAGCGGCGTCCGCGTGCCGAGCGCGTCGACGATGAGGTCGAACGGGCCGATCCGGCGGCCGCCCTCGAGCAGCAGGACGCGACGGTCGCCGGCGGTCAGGTCGCTGCCGGACACCGCGCAGCCGGTTTCGATCGCGATGCCCGCGGCCGCGACGGCCCGATGCAGCAGTGCGAACAGTGTCGCGCGATGCACGCCGACGCCGAACCCGGCCCGCTTGCCGAGCGCGGCATAGCGGACGGAGAGGACGACGCGGCCGCTGCTTCCCGCCTCGCCATGCAGGCGATCGATGCGGGCACCATGGTCGAGCAGGGCGTCGGCCAGCCCCAATGCGCGCAGGACCGCGAAACCGGTCGGCTGGATCATGAGCCCCGACCCCACGGGGCGGGGCGCATCGAACCGCTCGAACAAGGTGACATGATGGCCGTCGCGATGCAGCAGCAGCGCGGTGGCGAGGCCCGCCGGGCCGCAGCCGGCAATCGCGATGTGAAGACGCCGCATCGCGCCAGCCTAGCCGGACGGTGGCGTCGCGCCATCCTTTTCGATTCTGGTGGGGTGCCGGCCGCGGTTCACACCGCCAGATCGTTTGCCTCGACATGCGCGGCGATTTCGCCGGCGGTGGTCCACCAGATGCGCGGATCGTTCGCGGCCCGGAGGTCGGTTAGCACGCGGGCGAGGGCGGGCGTGCGATGCGCCTGCCCCATGATATACGGGTGGAGCGCGATGCCGAGCACCACGGGGCGGCGGTCGCATTCCGACAGCAATTGCTCGACGGCGGCGCGGATCATGCCGGCGAACGTCTCCGCCTCTTGCCGGCGGGCGATGATCGCGGGGATGTCGTTGATCTCCTGCGAATAGGGGACCGACAGCAGCCCGCCGTGGGCGGTCGACAGCCGCGTCGGCTGGTCGTCGTGCGCCCAGTCGAGCACGTAGCGATAGCCCTGCTGCGCCAGCAGGTCCGGCGTCTGGTCGCTTTCGGAAATCCAGGGGCCGAGCCACCCCGTCGGACGGACGCCCAGCGCGGCGAGCCGATCGGTGACGTCGCCGATCATCGTCGCTTCGCGCCGGCCGGACAGGTCGCCCTGCGCCGTGGCGTTGGTCGCGCCATGCGCCGCAATCTCGTCGCCGCGGTCGCGGCACGCCTCCGCCAGGCCGGGGCAGGCATCGAGCACGTCCGCGTTGACCAGCGCCGTGGTGCGCAGGTCGAGCCGGTCGAAGAGATCGAACAGCCGCCACGCGCCGACGCGATTGCCGTAATCGCGCCAGGCATAGTTCATGACGTCGGGATCGGTCTGCGCCGGGGCCAGCTCGGCACCCAGGCCGCTGCCGAACTGGAACACCTCGTAATTGACGCCCAGATAGATGGCGAGGCGGCCACCATTGGGCCAGTCGTAGACGGGGCGATCGGTGATCGGGCGATAGGCGTAGCGGTCGTGGTGCGAGCTCATCCGCCGGTAACGCGTCGCGGGCGGCTTGGGCCCAAATCGCCGGTCGTCGCATGGGCTGGAACGTCCGCGCGCGTGGCTCGCTGTAGCGGCAGGTCACCACAGGAGGTCAGACGTGGGCACGGATAGCGGACGGACGATTGACACCGGCGGCGGTCGATTGGGTCGCGGTGCGGCGCTGGCGTCGGTCGCCGCCGTGCTGGGGATCAGCGCGCTGGTGGGGCGCCGCAATGCGCCCGACGCGACGCATCCGGGCGTGCGGCGCTGGTATCGCAGGCTCGACAAGCCGGGCTTCACGCCGCCCGATGCCGCCTTTGGCGCGGTGTGGCCGGTGCTGGAAACGGGGCTGGCGGTGGGCGGCTATCGCCTGTTGCGCAGCCCATCGGGGGCAAGCCGCAACGCGGCGGTCGGCCTATGGCTGGTCAATAGCGCGCTGATCGGCGGGTGGACACAGCTGTTCTTTCGCGAGCGGCAGTTGGGTGCGAGCGCGGCGGTGTCGGGCGCGATGGTGGCGACGGGCGCGGCCTATGTCGCCACCGCCGTGCGCGTCGACCGGCCGGCGGCGGCGCTGGCCGTGCCCTTCGTTGGCTGGCTGGGCTTTGCGACGTTGCTGGCCGGGCGGATCTGGCGCGACAATCCGGCGGAGGGGCGATGCGCCGCGTAACCGTATGGCATGACGGCCAGTGTCCGCTGTGCCGGCGCGAGATCGCCATGATGCGCAGGCTGGACCGGCGCGGCCGGATCGACTTCGTCGACGTCGCCGGCCCGGGAACCTGCCCGATCGACCGGAGCGCGATGCTGGCGCGCTTCCACGCGCGTGAGGGCGACGGGCCGTTGCTGTCGGGGGCGGCCGCCTTCGCGGCGATGTGGCGGGCGATCCCGCTGCTGCGCCCGCTGGGCATCGCGGCGCGCAACCCCATCGTTCTGGCGATGCTGGAGCGCGCGTATCGCGGCTTCCTGCGGGTGCGACCGCGCCTGCAACGCTGGCTGCGGCGGCGCGAGGCACGCGCATGAGGCCGTGGCGCGATCCCGTTGGTCCGGGGCAGCACAGCGTCTGGGACTTTCCGCGGCCCGCGGTGGCGGAGGCGAGCGATCGGCACGTCCGGATCGAGCATCGCGGCGTCGTGGTGGCGGACACCCGCGCGCCCGTCCGGACGCTGGAGACCAGCCATCCGCCGAGCTGGTATATCCCGCCCGCGGACATCACGCCCGGCGTGCTGATCCCATCCGACCGGCGCTCCTTCTGCGAATGGAAGGGGCATGCGGTGTACTGGCATGTGCAAGTCGGCGACGTCCGGCTGACCGATGTCGCCTGGAGCTATCCCGATCCGACACGCGGCTTCGCAATCCTGCGCGACCATGTCGCGTTCTACGCCGGGCCGTTCGACCGCTGCCTGGTCGATGGCGAGCAGGTGATCCCGCAGCCGGGCGGCTTCTATGGCGGGTGGATTACGGCGGACCTGGCCGGACCGTTCAAGGGCGTGCCGGGCAGCATGGGCTGGTAGGCCGGGCGCCGCTTGCGGAACGGCGGTTCGCGTTGCAGTTTCGGTCGCCGTGCCTGGAGTGACCGCATGACCGAGGATTTCATCGCCGCCTTGCCCAAGGCCGAGCTGCACCTGCATATCGAGGGCAGTCTGGAGCCCGAGCTGATGTTCGCGCTGGCCAAGCGCAACGGTGTCGCGATCCCCTATGGGTCGGTGGAGGCGGTGCGTGCGGCCTATGCCTTCTCCAACCTGCAGGATTTCCTCGACATCTATTATGCCGGGGCGGACGTGCTGCGCACGCGCACCGACTTCCATGATCTGGCCGCTGCCTATTTCGACCGTGCCGCCGCGGACGGCGTGGTGCATGCCGAGATCATGTTCGATCCGCAGACGCACACCGCGCGCGGCATCCCTTTTGCCGAGGTGATCGAGGGGCTGCTCTCTGCAATGGCGGAGGCGGAAGCGCGGCATGGCATGACCAGCGCGCTGATCATGAGCTTCCTGCGCCATCTGAGCGAGGAGGAGGCGTTTGCGACGTTGGAGGAGGCGACGCCGTGGCTCGACCGGATCACCGCGGTGGGTCTCGATTCGTCCGAAGTCGGCCATCCGCCAGAGAAGTTCGCGCGCGTCTTCGCCGCGGCCCGCGCGAAGGGGCTGAAGCTGGTCGCGCATGCCGGGGAAGAGGGGCCGCCGGAGTATGTCCGCCAAGCGCTCGACCTGCTCGACGTGGACCGGATCGATCATGGCAATCGCTCGCTGGAGGATGCGGCCTTGGTCGCGCGGCTGGCGGACGAGGGGATGACGCTGACGGTGTGCCCGCTGTCGAACCTGAAACTGTGTGTCGTCGACCGGATCGAGGATCACCCGATCGATGCGATGCTGGCGCAGGGGCTGCGCGCGACCATCAATTCGGACGATCCCGCCTATTTCGGCGGCTATGTCGCGGACAATTACCGCGCGGTGGCGGCGGCGCGGGGGCTGGACCGCACGGCGCTGGCGACGCTGGCGCGCAACAGCTTCACCGGATCGTTCCTGCCGCCGGACGCGGT
The DNA here is from genome assembly GCF_049897245.1 of Sphingomonas sp. DC5200-1. Taxonomy (NCBI): domain Bacteria; kingdom Pseudomonadati; phylum Pseudomonadota; class Alphaproteobacteria; order Sphingomonadales; family Sphingomonadaceae; genus Sphingomonas; species Sphingomonas sp. DC5200-1. Next base: position 51,012 of record NZ_JAFCVW010000008.1, on the reverse strand, counting down.
GGCGGCGCATCTGGCGCGGCTGGACGCCTTCGTCGCGGCGGCGTGAGAGGGCGCGCGTAAAAACATACGGAAAACATACGCCCTGACCCGATAATCGCTCTCGAAACCCTACGGATGCACGGCCTAATTGCCTTGCCCGCAGGAGGATCCGGCGCTCGTTCGCGGCGCCCGGATCTTCCGTTCGTGGGAGGTTCGATTTCGTGCGTATCCGTTATTGTTTTGCCGTCGCCCTGCTGCCGATCGCGGCGCCCGCTTATGCCCAGAGCACCGACACCGCGCCGCCGCCGGCCGTCACCGTCAGCGGATCGGCCGCGATCCTGTCCGACTATCGCCTGCGCGGCATCTCGCAGACCGACGAGCATATGGCGGTGCAGGCGGGGCTGACCGTCGCGCACAAGAGCGGCGTCTATGTCGGTGCCTGGGCGTCGAACCTTGCCGGCTGGGGCACGTTCGGCGGCGCCAACATGGAACTGGACCTGATCGGCGGGTACAAGACCAAGATCAGCCCGACCGGCACGCTCGACGTCGGCCTGACCTGGTACATGTACCCGGGCGGCGCGAACAAGACGGACTATGCCGAACCCTATGTGAAGCTGTCGGGCACCACCGGCCCGGTCTCGCTGACCGCGGGCGCGGCCTATGCGCCCAAGCAGCAGGCGATCGGCAAATGGTACGATAACGGCGCCAGTGCGGCGGCCGGCGTCTACGACCATACCGGCGCGAAGAGCGACAATCTGTACGTCTGGGGCGACGGCGCGGCGGCGATCCACGGGACGCCATTCACCGCCAAGGCGCATATCGGCCACAGCTGGGGCATGGACGGCCTCGGCCCCAACGCCACCGCGCCGACGCCGACCGGCGATTATTGGGACTGGTCGCTGGGCGCGGACACCAGCTGGCACAACCTGACGCTGGGCATCGCCTGGATCGATACGAACATTTCGGACCGCGACGCCGCCTATCTGCGGCCGAGCTTCAGCAAGGGACAGGACGGCACCGGTAATATCGCCGGCAGCACCGCGCTCGTCTCGCTCACCGCCGCCTTCTGAACGGGGAGACCTTTCCATGCAGGATATCATCTGGCTGTCGATCATCGGCGGGCTGTCGGCGCTGACGCTGGCCTATGCCCGCCTGTGCGACAAAGCGTGAGGGCGCGACCATGACCATCGACCTGTGGCTCGCCGCCGCCTGCGCGCTCGGCCTGCTCGCCTATCTGGTGGCGGTATTGCTCCGCCCCGAACGCTTCTGAAGGGAGCGCCATCATGACCATCCAGGGTTGGGGCCTGATCCTCGCCTTCGTCGCGGTGCTGCTCGCCCTCGTCAAGCCGGTCGGCCTGTGGCTGTTCGCGCTGTACGAGGGGCGGCGCACGCCGCTCCATGCCGTGCTCGGTCCCGTCGAGCGCGGCTTCTATCGTCTGTCGGGCATCGACCCGGCGGAAGAGCAGGGCTGGCGCCGCTACGCCGTCCATATGCTGCTGTTCAACATCGCGCTGATGCTGTTCACTTATGCCATCTTGCGCTTGCAGGCGGTGCTGCCGCTCAACCCGCTGCATTATGCGGGCGTGGGCGCGGACGGCGCGTTCAACACCGCGATCAGCTTCACCACTAACACCAACTGGCAATGGTATGCGGGCGAATCGACGCTGTCGAACCTCAGCCAGATGCTGGCGCTGACCATCCATAATTTCACGTCGGCAGCGACGGGCATCGCGCTCGCCTTCGCACTGTTCCGCGGCTTCGCGCGGCGGCAGGCGAGTGGCATCGGCAACTTCTGGGCCGACATGACCCGGATCACTTTGTACCTGCTGCTGCCGGCGTGCATCGTCTACACGATCTTCCTGATCGCGAGCGGCGTGCCGCAGACGCTGGCCGGTTCGGTCGACGTGACGACGCTGGAAGGGCTGCGCCAGACGCTGGCGCTGGGCCCGGTCGCCAGCCAGGAAGCGATCAAGATGCTCGGCACCAATGGTGGCGGCTTCTTCAACGCCAATAGCGCGCATCCGTTCGAAAACCCCGGCGCGCTGGTCAATTTCGTGCAGATGGCGTCGATCTTCGTGATCGGCATGGGCCTGACCTGGACGTTCGGCAAGGCGGTGGGCGACACGCGCCAGGGGTGGGCGATCCTGGCGGCAATGATGCTGCTGTTCCTGGCCGGCGTCGGCGTCACCTATTGGCAGGAAGCGGCGGGCAATCCGGTGCTGCACCATCTGGGCGTCGCGGGCGGCAACATGGAGGGCAAGGAGGTGCGCTTCGGCATCGCCGCGTCCGCCCTGTTCTCGGTCGTCACCACGGCGGCGTCGTGCGGCGCGGTCAATGCGATGCACGACAGCTTTACCGCGCTGGGCGGCATGATCCCGCTGATCAACATGCAGCTGGGCGAAGTGGTGGTCGGCGGCGTCGGTGCCGGTATCTATGGCTTCCTGCTGTTCGCGATCCTCGCCGTCTTCGTCGCCGGCCTGATGGTCGGGCGCACGCCCGAATATGTCGGCAAGAAGATCGAGGCGCGCGAGGTGAAGCTCGCGGTGCTGGCGATCGCGGTGCTGCCGCTGGTGATCCTGGGCGGCACCGCGCTGTCCGCGGTCGCGCAGGCGGGCCTCGCCGGGCCGCTCAACAAGGGGCCGCATGGCTTCAGCGAGATCCTGTACGCCTTCACCAGCGCGGTCGGGAACAACGGATCGGCCTTTGCCGGCCTGACCGCCGGTACGCCCTGGTACAACGGCCTGCTGGGCGTCGCGATGTGGATCGGGCGGTTCTTCGTGATCGTGCCGATGCTGGCGATCGCCGGCAGCCTTGCCGCCAAGCGCCACACGCCGGCGGGCGCGGGATCCTTCCCGACCACCGGCGGCCTGTGGGTCGGCCTGCTGGTCGGCATCATCCTGGTGCTGGGCGGCCTCACCTTCCTGCCGAGCCTCGCCCTCGGTCCCATTGCCGATCATCTCGCGATGATCGGTGGCCAGCTTTCGTAAGGGGCGCCACTATCATGGCCCAGACACGCAACGCATCCTTGTTCACCGCAGAGCTGATCGTGCCGGCGATCCGCGATGCCTTCGTCAAACTCGATCCCCGGCAGCTGATCCGTAACCCCGTCATGTTCACCACCGCGGTCGTCGCGGTGCTGCTGACCGTCCTGCTGGCGGTGGGGCAGGACGGCCTGTCGACCGGCTTCAAGCTGCAACTGGTCGTCTGGCTGTGGCTGACGGTGCTGTTCGGCACCTTCGCCGAGGCGCTGGCGGAAGGCCGCGGCAAGGCGCAGGCCGCCAGCTTGCGCGATGCCAAGGCCGAACTGAAGGCCAAACGGCTGATCGGCGTCGGCGACGCCTGGGAGCTGGTGGCCGGCACCCGGCTGAGCGTCGGCGACGTCGTGCTGGTCGAGACGGGCGACCTGATCCCGTCCGACGGCGAGGTGATCCAGGGCGTCGCCTCGGTCAACGAAGCCGCGATCACCGGCGAGAGCGCGCCAGTGATCCGCGAGGCCGGCGGCGATCGATCGGCGGTGACGGCGGGTACGCGCGTCATCTCCGATTCGATCAAGGTGCGCGTCACCGTCGAACCGGGGCAGGGGTTCCTCGATCGCATGATCGCGCTGGTCGAGGGTGCCGAGCGGCAGAAGACGCCGAACGAGATCGCGCTCACCATCCTGCTGACCGGCCTTACGATCATCTTCCTGATCGCGGTCGCGACCATTCCGGGCTTCGCCAGCTATGCCGGCGGGTCGATCCCGGTCGCGATTCTGGCGGCGCTGCTGATCACGCTGATCCCGACGACGATCGCCGCCTTGCTGTCCGCGATCGGCATTGCGGGGATGGACCGGTTGGTCCGCTTCAACGTGCTCGCCAAGTCGGGTCGCGCGGTGGAGGCGGCGGGCGATATCGACGTGCTGCTGCTCGACAAGACCGGGACGATCACGATCGGCGACCGGCAGGCGAGCGAGTTCCGCAGTGTCGGCGGCGCGAGCGCGGAAGACCTTGCCGAAGCCGCGCTGCTCGCCAGCCTGGCGGACGAGACGCCCGAAGGTCGGTCGATCGTCGTGCTGGCGCGCGAACGCTTTGGCCAGACCGCGACGCTTCCTGACCACGCCGAGGTGATCGCCTTTACCGCGCAGACCCGCGTGTCGGGCGTGCGGATCGGCGACACGCTGATCCAGAAGGGCGCGGTCGATTCGATCCTGCGCGCCAATCCGGGCAGCGGAGAGACCGCGGCGGCGACCGAATTGCGCCGCATCACCGACGAGATCGCCCGCGCTGGCGGCACGCCGCTGGCGGTGGCGAAGGACGGCCGCCTGCTCGGCGCGATCTTCCTGAAGGACGTGGTGAAGGCGGGCATCCGCGAACGCTTTGCCGAGCTGCGCCAGATGGGCATCCGCACCGTGATGATCACCGGCGACAATCCGCTGACCGCGGCGGCGATCGCGGCCGAGGCGGGGGTCGACGACTTCCTCGCGCAGGCGACGCCCGAGGACAAGCTGGACCTGATCCGCAAGGAACAGACCGGCGGGCGGTTGGTCGCGATGTGCGGCGACGGCACCAACGACGCGCCGGCGCTGGCGCAGGCGGACGTCGGCGTCGCGATGAACACCGGTACGCAGGCCGCGCGCGAGGCGGGCAACATGGTCGACCTGGACAGCGACCCCACCAAGCTGATCGAGGTCGTCGGCCTGGGCAAGCAGTTGCTGATGACGCGGGGCGCACTGACGACCTTCTCGGTCGCCAATGACGTCGCCAAATATTTCGCGATCATCCCGGCGATGTTCGTCGCGCTCTATCCGGGGCTGGGCGTGCTCAACGTGATGGGGCTGACGACGCCGCAGAGCGCGATCCTGTCGGCGATCATCTTCAACGCGCTGATCATCCCGGCACTGGTGCCGCTGGCGCTGAAGGGCGTGACCTATCGCCCGATGGGGGCGGGGCCGCTGCTGGCACGCAACCTGGCCATCTATGGCCTGGGCGGGCTGCTCGCGCCGTTCATCGGAATCAAGCTGATCGACATCGTCGTCGGTGGCCTCGGACTGGCCTGAGGAGTATAGAATATGGGCAAGGATTTCTCTTCGGCCTTGCGGCCGGCGATCGTGATGACGTTGTTGTTCGCGGCGTTGCTCGGCATCGTTTATCCGCTGGCGATGACCGGCGTCGGCCAGATCGTGTTCCCCCATCAGGCCAACGGCAGCCTGATCGAACAGGGCGGGCGCGTGATCGGGTCGGACGTCGTCGGGCAGGCGTTCACGTCGGACCGTTATTTCCAGACGCGCCCCTCCGCGGCGGGCAAGGGCTATGACGGCATGGCGTCGAGCGGATCGAACCTCGGCCCGGCAAGCAAGGCATTGGCCGATCGCGTCACCGCCGACGTGGCGAAGCGCCGGGCGGAGGGCGTGACGGGGCCGATCCCCGCCGATCTCGTCACCACCAGCGGATCGGGCCTCGACCCCGATCTGTCGCCCGACGCTGCACTGGCGCAGGCCCCCCGTATCGCGCGCGTCCGCGGCCTGCCGGTGGCGCGCATCGAGGCGCTGGTCGCCGCGGCGACCGAGGCCCCCGTGCTGGGTGAACCCCATGTAAATGTGCTTGCACTCAACCGCGCGCTCGACGCATCCCGCAGGTGATGAGCGACGGCCGGCCCGACCCCCAGGCATTGCTGCGTCAGGCGGCGCAGGAGGGTCGCGGCCGCCTGAAGATCTTCCTGGGGGCGGCACCGGGCGTCGGCAAGACGTTCGAGATGCTGTCCGAGGGGAAGGCGCGGGCGCGCGAGGGCGTCGATGTCGTCGTCGGCGTGGTCGAGACGCACGGCCGCGCCGAGACGGACGCGCTGACCCGCGGGTTCGAGATTCTGCCGCGCCTCGCCATCCCCTATGAAGGGCGGACGCTGCACGAGATGGACCTCGATGCGCTGATCGCCCGCGCGCCGCGCCTCGCGCTGGTCGACGAACTTGCGCATACCAATGCGCCGGGCAGCCGCCATCCCAAGCGGCATCAGGATGTCGAGGAACTGCTCGCTGCGGGGATCGATGTCTATTCGACGATCAACATCCAGCATGTCGAAAGCCTCAACGATATCGTCGCGGGCTTCACCCATGTGCGCGTGCGCGAGACGGTGCCCGACAGCGTGCTGGAGGCGGCCGAGATCGAGGTCGTCGACATCCCGCCCGACGAGCTGATCGAGCGGCTGAAGGCGGGCAAGGTCTATCTGCCGCAGGAAGCGACGCGCGCGCTCCAGCATTTCTTCTCCAAATCCAATCTGTCGGCTTTGCGCGAACTGGCGCTGACCCGCGCCGCACAGGCGGTCGACGCGCAGATGCTGGAGCATGTCCGCGCGCTGGGCGTCGGCGGCACCTGGGCGGGGGCGGAGCGGATCGTCGTCGCGATCAACGAACTGGCGGGCGGCGAGGGGCTGGTGCGCGCGGGCAAGCGCGTCGCGGACGGCCTGCGCGGGCCGTGGACGGCACTGTTCATCGAGACGCCGCGCGTCGCCGCGTTCAGCGATGCGCAGCACGCCCGCGTCGCGGCGGCGATGACGCTCGCGACGCAGCTGGGCGCGACGGTCGTGACCGTTCCGGCGGCGGGAGTGGTGGAAGGGATCAAGGCCTATCTGGCCGATGCGCGCGCGACGCAGCTGATCGTCGGCAAGTCGCGCCGGTCGCGCTGGTTCGAACTGCGGCATGGTTCGGTGGTCGACCGGCTGGTGCGCGAAACGCCGGGCGTGACCGTCCACGTGCTGCCGGTCGCGGGTGGTGCGGCAAAGCCCGAACGCCTGCCGCGCCGGCGTGGCGCATGGGGCACGCGGCTGGGCTATGTCGCCACCAGCGCGATGATCGCGGGCGTCACCGGCGCCGGCACCGCGCTGTTCCGCGTGCTGCAGCTCGGCAACGTCGGCATGCTGTACCTGCTGCCGGTGATGGCGGCGGCGAGCCTGTTCGGTCTACGCACCGGCCTGTTCGCGGGGCTGGCATCGAGCCTGGCCTATAACTTTTTCTTCCTGCCACCGACCGGCACGTTCACGATCAGCAATCCCGAAAACGTCATTTCGGTGTTCGTGCTGCTGGGTGTCGCCTTCGTCACCAGCCATCTCGCCGCGCGGGTGCGGGCGCAGGCGGACCTCGCCAGTCAGAGCGCGCGGACCAATGCGGCGCTGACCGGCTTCCTGCGCCAGTTGACCGAACTGGCCGACGATGCGGCGGTGAAGCGCGCCACCTGTCGCGAGATCGCGCATATCCTCGACGTGCATAGCGTGCTGCTCGGTGCGGGCGCCGGCGGTTTGGATGTGCAGGCCGCCGATGCGGAAGGCTATCAGCTCGGCACGCTCGATCTTGCCGCGGCGCAATGGGCGTTCGACAATGCGACGACGACGGGGCGCGGATCGGGCACGCTGACCGCATCGGACTGGGTGTTCCACCCGCTGTCGCACGCCGGGCGGACGCTGGCGGTACTGGGCCTCGCGCGCGACGGCGGCGGCGATCCGGTGCGCGCCGATCAATTGCCGCTGCTGACCAGCCTGATCGACCAGGCGGCGATGGTGCTGGAGCGGTTGCGGCTGGAGGGCGAGATGCGCGATGTCGAGACGATCCGCACCCGCGATCGCCTGCGCGGAGCCTTGCTGTCGTCGGTCAGCCACGACCTGCGCACGCCGCTGACCGCGGTGAAGGCCGCCGCCGCTGAATTGCGCCACGGCGTGACGCCGGATCTGGTCACGACGATCGAGGTCGAGACGCGGCGGCTGGACCGGTTCGTCGCCAATCTGCTCGACATGGCACGGATCGAGGCGGGGGCGCTGACGCTCGCGATCGAGCCGACCGACCTTGCCGATGCGGTGACGGGCGCGGCGCATGACGCGCGCACCGCGCTCGCCGGTCATGCGATCCGGCTGGACGTGCCGCCCGATCTGCCGCTGGTCCGCTGCGACGCGCAATTGCTGCATCATTGCCTGCTCAACCTGCTCGACAATGCCGGGCGCTATGCCGATCCGGGCACCGCGATCCGCATCGTCGGCGCGCATCGTGGCGCAACGTTGCGCCTGTCGGTGGTCGACGAGGGGCCGGGCCTGCCGCCGGGAGCGGAAAGCGCGATCTTCGACACGTTCCGCCGCTTCGACGGATCGGATCGCTCGGCCGGGGGCACGGGCCTGGGCCTCGCCATCGTCAAGGCGTTCGCGGAGGCGATGGGCGTCGGCGTGGAGGCGGCCAATCGTGATGATGGCGCGGGCGCCCGGTTTACGCTGGTCTTCCCGTCCGCGACGATCGTACGCGACGCAATGGTCGAGGGGCAGGTCTGATGGCGCGCGTGCTGGTGGTGGACGACGAACCGGCGATCCGGCGGTTGCTCCGCCAGACGCTGGAGCGCGCCGGCCACGACGTGATCGACGCAGCCGATGCGCGCGCGGCGCTGGCCGCGGTGACGCAGGACGCGCCGGATGCGGTGCTGCTCGACCTGGGGCTGCCGGGGCGGGACGGGCTGGAGCTGGTGCCCGTCATCGCGCGGACGCCGGGGGTCGCGCTGCTGGTCGTCTCCGCGCGCGATACGACCGAGGACAAGGTCGCCGCACTCGATCTCGGCGCGGACGATTACGTCACCAAGCCGTTCGACAGCGAGGAATTGCTCGCCCGGCTGCGCGTCGCGCTCCGGCGGAGCGAGGCGAAGGGCGGCGGCGTGGTGCGTGCGGGCGAGGTGACGATCGATTCCGCCGCGCACCGCGTCGAACGCGCGGGCGCGGAGGTGCATCTGACGCGCAAGGAATATGAGGTGCTGACGCTGCTCGCCGACCATGCCGGGCGCGTCGTGACGCACAAGTTGATTCTGCAGCGCGTGTGGGGCGGCCACGATCCGAAGGTCGAATATCTCCGCATCGTGATCCGCAACCTGCGCCAGAAGCTGGAGGCGCCGCATGCCGTCGGCAGCCTGATCGCGAACGAACAGGGGATTGGCTATCGGCTGATCGGGTAGGCTTTTTCGCCCTCACCCTTCGCCGGCTTTGCCGGCTCTTCCCTCTCCCGTCGGGAGAGGGAGGGAGCGCCGAAGGCGCGGAAGGGTGAGGGTGATGTCAGCCAGTCCTGGATGTCACGCGGCCTCGTGCCCTTCCGCCAACGCACGGTCGATATCCGCTGCGCTGTGGCGTTCGGCGAGGAAGGTGCCGGGCGCGCCGGTCAGGCGGTTGACGATGCGGCCGCGGCGGACGCCTTCGCGTGCGGCGATCGTATCGGTCCAGCGGCGGACGTTCGGATAGTCCTCGACCGACAGGAACTTTTGCGCGCTGTAGATGCCGTCCATCAGACCGCCATACCACGGCCAGGCGGCGATATCGGCGATCGTATAGTCGTCGCCCGCGAGGAAAGCGTTGTCGGCCAGCCGCGTGTCGAGCACGTGCAGCTGACGCTTCGCCTCCATCGCATAGCGGTCGATCGCATATTCGATGCGGAAGGGCGCGTAGGCGTAGAAATGGCCGAAGCCGCCGCCGACGAAGGGCGCGGAGCCCATCTGCCACATCAGCCAGTTGAGCGTTTCGACCCGCGCCGGGCCCGAGGCGGGCAGGAACGCGCCGAAGCTTTCGGCGAGGTGGATCAGGATCGATCCGCTTTCGAACAGGTGCAGCGGCGGATCGCTGCGGCGGTCGAGCAGCGCCGGGATTTTCGAATTGGGGTTGATCGCGACGAAGCCGCTGCCGAATTGGTCGCCCTTGCCGATCTCGATCGGCCAGGCGTCGTATTCCGCACCTGCATGGCCGGCGGCGAGCAGCTCTTCGAGCATGATCGTCACCTTCTGCCCGTTGGGCGTGCCCAGCGAATAGAGTTGCAGGCCATGGTCGCCAGTGGGGAGGTCGCGTTGTTGCGTCGCGCCGGAGATGGGGCGGTTGATGCTGGCGAACTGGCCGCCATTGCCCGGGTTCCATGTCCATACCTCGGGCGGGACGTAGCCGGCGGGCTGGTTGTTGGCACTGGTGTCGTCGGCCATCGATCGGGCTCCTCATGGGTCGGGCGCTGAACGCGCGAAAGGGGGTTTGGCGCCGTCAGGGGATCGTGAGGCGGAAACGGGTCGGCGCATCGGAGGCTAGCGTCAACGTGCCGCCATGCGCCAGCGCGATCTGCCGCGCGAGGCTGAGGCCCACACCGGTGCCGTCCGCCTTGGTGGTATGAAAGGGGCGGAAGATGCGGGCGACGGCGTCTGCGGGAACGCCGGCGCCATTGTCCTCTATCTCGATGGCTAGCGTGTCGTCTGCCGTGATGCGCAGCGCCACCAGCGCCCCGGCGGCGTGCGCGGTGGTGGCCGCTTCGGCGGCGTTCTGTAGCAGCGCCCAGACCGCCTGCACGATCTGGTCGCGATCGAGCGTCCAGGCGTCGGCATCCGCCGTCACAGACAGCGCGACGGCGGGCCAGCGCGTGGCGAACAGGCGCGCGAGATCGTCCGCCAGTTCCCCCACCGGCACCGCACGCCGCGTGGGTTCCGGCAGGCGGGCGATGGCGCGATAGGCTTCGGTGAAGCGCTGCAACCCTTCCGCGCGGCGCGCGAGCGTGTCGAGGATTTCGCGCAGCAACGCCACGTCGACCTGCGGCCGCGCGACCGCGACGGCGCCGCTTTCGGCGAGCGAGGCGATGGGGGCGAGGCCGTTGAGCAATTCGTGCCCCAGCACCTGGATCATCTCCGCACTGGCGCGGGCTTCGGCGGCGCGCTCCTCCTGTTCGATGTCGATCAGCGCGGCGACGTCCTGCCCGTTGGCGACGCGCACGCGGTCGATCCGCCAGCCCCGACCTTCGTGGCGCAGATGAGTGGCGGTGGCATCGGTCAGCGCCGGCGGCACGGGCAGGATACGGTCGTCGGTCGCGAACAGGCGCCGTGCGGCGCGGTTGAGCGCGCGCGCGGCGGTGGCGTCGATCGCCAGCAGCGGCGTCGGCGCGGCGTCGAGCAACAGTCGGAGGACCAGCCCGTCGGCGTCGTCGGTCCGTGCCGGGTCCGGTCGGACTACATCGCGCGGGCGCGCCACGAGCCACCAGTTGAGCGCGGCGAGCCACAGCGCAACCAGCGCTGCGCCAGCGCCCAGGCCCCAGGTGCCTTGCTGCCAGGCGAGCGCCGCGACGATGCCCGCCACGACCAGTCCGAGGCTGAGGGCGATGGGCGAGGGCCCGCGCTTAAAGACCATAGCGCGCCATCCGCCGATACAGCGCGCCGCGGCTGAGGCCGAGCGCCGTCGCCGCCTGCGTGACGTTGTGGCGATGTTCGCGCAGCGCTGCCTCGATCATCGCGCGCTCCGCATCACTGAGCGCGAAATTCGCCTCTGGCGCGGTGGGGACCACATTGTCCGCGATCGGGGCGGCGGGTGCGATGAGCGCGGCATCGAGGATGCCATCGTCCGACAGCAGCACCGCGCGTTCGATCGTCAGCGCGAGGCCGCGGACCTCGTCCGGCCAGACGGCGTTGCGGATCGCCGTGATCGCGGCGTCGGTGAAGCGGACCGGCGGCCGCACGAACCGCTCGGCGGCAAGGCGCGCGAAATGGCGCGCGAGCAGCACCGCATCGTCGTCGCGCGCACCGAGCGGCGGCATCACTACCTCCACCGTCGCCAGCCTGCGTTGCAGTGCGGGGGACAGCGCCGTGACGCTGGACGCGATCGCGATGCAGCGGATGCCGGCCGGCAGCCGCTGGGCAAGCCGATCCTGTGCGAACGCGTCCAGCCCGTCCGGGTGTCGCAAAATCGCGGTGCCTTCGGCCGTATCGAACGACGCCCCGGCGGCAGGATCGCGCAGGTCGATCGTGATCGGCGCCCGCGTGGCCCATGGCGAGGCGGCGTGGATCGCCAGCGCCGCAAGCGTCCGGCCGCTTCCGGCGGGCCCTGTGACGGTGACGCCCGCGGGGGTCGGCGCGATGCGGCGGATCAGCGCGCGCACCCGCTCCATCGCCGCGCTGTCGCCGAGCAGGCGGGCGGGTTCGGCTCCGGCGGACGGCGGCGACGCCGGCGCCGCGGCCGCCCCGCGCAGGATCGCCCCCTCGACGCGGGCGAGCAGGTCAGCGTTGCGCCACGGCTTCATCGCGAAATCGCGCGCGCCAGCCTGCATCGCCGCGACTGCGATGCGGATACCGCTATGCGCGGTCAGCACGATGACGCAGGCGGCCGGATCGTCCGCCATGATCCGGGCGAGGCAGGCGAGACCCTGTTCGCCACTCGATTCCCCCGGCGTGAAGTTGAGATCGAGCAGGATCGCGTCGTAGCGCTGCGTCGCCAGGCGCGACATTGCCTCCTCCGGCCCTTTGGCACCATCCAGCCGATGGCCGGCCATGCGAAAGGCGATGTCCATCGCGCCGAACACCGCCGGATTGTCGTCGATCAGCAGAATCGTCCGTCCGGTTGACACGCTGTCCGACCGTCCATTTCCGGACAGTGCGTCCGCTTGCGAACGGTCGCCGTCCGATGTTTGAGGTAAAAGTCCAGTATTCATAATGGTTTAGGCTTTTCGGCTGTTCGCGGCGACACTGGCGCCATGATGACCGAACCGTCCGAACACGCAACTGCTTCCCCCGGTACGTCGCCGGGTGCCGCGATGGACCGCCGCGTCGATCGGCCCGCACGCCCCTGGTGGCGACGCCGTGGCGCGATTGCCGTCTGCCTCGCGCTGATCGCTGCCATCGCGCTGTGGCGGATCATGCCGGCGAGCGGATCGACCGACGTCGCCGCCACGGACATCGACACCGGCACGATCGAACGCGCGCCCTTCGCCGATTACCTGCCGGTCCGGGCGACCGTGGCGCCGCGCGTCACCACGTTGGTCGGCGTGCTGTCAGGCGGGCAGGTCGAGAAACTGCTGGTCCAGGACGGCGCGATGGTGGCGGAGGGGCAGCCGCTCGCGACCCTCGCCAACCCGACGCTGAAGCTCGACGTGCTGACCCGCGAGGCGCAGATCGCCAGCCAGCTGGGCGGGCTCGCCGGCGAAAATCTCGGCATCGCGCGCAATCGCCTCGATCGTGCCGGACAGATCGCACAGGCGAACTACGACCTCATCAAGGCGCGCCGCGACCTCGGCATCCGCCAGCAGCTGCACGACAAGGGCTTCGTCTCCGATGCCGGCGTGAAGAGCTATGCCGAAGAAGCGGCCTATCAGGAAAAGCGGCTGGCGCAGCTGCAATCAGGCGGCGCCGCGGAGGCGCGGATCACCACGACGCAGGGCGCACGGCTCGACGACACGCGCACGCGGCTGGAGCGCAATCTCGCCGCGGTGCGATCGGGGCTCGACGCGCTGACGGTCCGCGCGCCCGCTGGTGGCCGGCTGACCAACTTTACGCTGCAGCCCGGGCAGACGCTGAAGCCCGGCGACCCCGCGGGTCAGGTCGACAGCGAAGGCTCGTGGAAGCTGGAGGCGGATGTCGATGAATATTACCTCGGCCGCGTCGCGGTCGGTCAGCGCGCCACCGCGAACGGCATGGCGCTGACCGTGTCGAAGGTGCTGCCGGCGGTGAAGGACGGGCGCTTCCGCGTCGAACTGACGTTCGACCGCGCGCCGACAGCCAGCCTGAACCGCGGCCAGACGATCGACACGCGTATCACGCTCGGCAGCACCGCGCCCGCTCTCGTCGCGCCGGTCGGCGGCTGGCTGGAATCGGGTGGCGGTTCGTCCGCCTTCGTGCTCGACGCCGATGGCCGCCATGCCCGCCGTCGCACCATCAAGACCGGCCGCCGCAACCCCGAACAGGTGGAAATCCTGTCCGGCCTGCAACCCGGCGAACGCATCGTCACCACCAACACGTCGTCCGTGAAGGGCGACATCCTCAACATCCGTTGAAAGGGCTCTTCGTGATCCGTCTCGAAAACATCCAGCGCCGCTACGTCTCCGACGAGGTGGAAACCACCGCGCTCGCCGACATCGACCTGCACGTCGCGGCGGGGGAGTTCCTCGCCATCATGGGGCCGTCGGGCTGCGGCAAGTCGACGCTGCTCAACACCTTGGGCACGGTCGATCGGCCGACGGGCGGCCGCTATCTGTTCGGCGATCGCGACCTTGCCGCGTTGGACGAGGTGGAGCTGGCGAAGTTTCGCGGCTCGACCCTCGGCTTCGTGTTCCAGAGCTTCAACCTGATCGACGAGCTGACGATCGAGGAGAATATCGCGCTCGGCCTCGCCTATCGGAAGGATGCAGGCGACCGGAAGGCGCGCGTCGCCGCGGCGATGGACAAGGTCGGCATCGCCCACCGCGCCCGCCACTTCCCGCACCAATTGTCGGGCGGCCAGCAACAGCGCGCCGCCATCGCCCGTGCGATCGTCGGCGATCCCAAGCTGATCCTGGCGGACGAACCGACCGGCAACCTCGATACCGCCAACGGCGAACAGGTGATGGGCATCCTGTCCGCGCTCAACGCCGAGGGCGCGACGATCGTGATGGTGACGCACTCGCCCAGCCACGCCGACATGGCGAAGCGCCGCATCGACATGCTCGACGGCCGCATCGTCGCCAGCGCCATGCGCGCGATCTGAGGGGAGGGGACGCCATGAACCGCTTCGCGCTTTTGTCGCTGTACCGCTCGCTGACCCGGCACAAGCTCTACGCCGCGCTCAACATCGGCGGCCTTGCCGTGGGCATCGCCGTGTTCCTGGTGCTGGGCCTCTACGTCCGGTTCGAGACGGGGTTCGAGAAATGGCTGCCGAACCATGACAAGATCTATCTCGTCGAAACCGTCTGGAACATGAAGGGTAGTGAATATAACGGCCCGACGCCCGAGACGATGGGTGGACTGCTCGACGAGTTGAAGGGCGATTTCCCTGACATCGTCGGCACGCGCTATTCCGGCGGCAAGAACGGCGGCAGCGTGTTGCGCAACGGCGTCGCGACGCGTGAGGATTTGGCGCAGGCCGATCCGACCTTCTTCGATGTGTTCGATATCCCGATGGTGAAGGGCGACGGGCGGCAGGCGCTCGCATCGCCGACCGGCCTGCTGCTCAGCGAAAGCCAGGCGCGCAAATATTTCGGCACCACCGATCCGATCGGCCAGACGATGACGATCGCTGCCGCGGGCGACACGCCCAAGCAATATCGCGTCACCGGCATTTTCCGGGACCTGCCAGCAGCGACCGAGCGGCAGTTCACGATGCTGGTCCAGCTGCCGAAGACAGGTCATCCCGAGCAGTGGACACACTGGGGCAGCACGTCGCTGTCGACCTATCTCCGCTTCGATACGTCGGCGGCGGCGCAGGCGTTCGAACAAAAGATGCCTGCGTTCGTCGAGCGGCATGGCGTGCGGGACATGGGGCCGAAGCCGTCGGAATCGATAGGCCTTGCGATGTATCCGCTGACCAAGGTGCATCTGACCAACGATATCGGCGACGGGCAGCGCCAGACGGTCGTGACGCTGGGCATCGTCGGCGTGCTGACGCTGCTGATCGCGCTGGTCAATTACGTCAATCTCGCCACGGCGCGCGCGGGGCTGCGCGCGCGGGAGGTGGCGATGCGCAAGGTGCTGGGGGGCAGTCGCAGCGCGCTGGTTCGCCAGTTCCTGGGCGAAGCCGTGCTGACCGTTGCGGTGGCGGCACTGGGCGGTTTGATCCTGGCCGAGCTGGGCCTGCCGTTGGTCAATGCGGCGGGCGGCCTGTCGTTGACGATTCCCTATCAGATCGTTGTGCCGGCGCTGGTCGTGCTGGCGATCGTCACCGGGATCGCGGCGGGCTTCTACCCTGCGGTAATGCTGGCACGCTTTCCGGCGGCGGCGGTGCTGGCGTCGTCACGCGCGCCGGGCGGCGGCCGGGCGGGGACGCGGACGCGCGAGGCGCTGGTCGTCTTCCAGTTCGGCCTCGCCATCGCCTTCATGATCGGCACCGCGGTGCTCGTCGCACAGACGCGCTATGTGCGCACCGCCGATATCGGGTTCCGGCGCGACGGCCTGCTGGTGATCCCGTCCCTGTCGAGTGCGCAGATCAGTCCGGGCCAGGCCAACGCCATCGTCGCCGCGATCCGCGCGCTGCCGATGGTCAAGGCGATCGGCCTCTCCAACTTCGCCGTGGGCGGCAGCGGCAGCATGAGCAGCGACAACGTTCCGATCCCCGGGCGGCCGGGAGACGGCCCGATGCTCAACTGGGTCGATGTCGGCCCCGACTTCTTCAAGGCGCATGGCGTCGGCGCGGTGGCGGGGCGCCTGTTCGACAACGCGCATCGCATGGACGACAACAGTCAGCGGCCATCCGGGGCGGCCAAGAACATCATCATCACGATGAAGGCGGTCGGCACACTGGGTTTCCGTTCGGCGGATGAGGCCATCGGGAAGACGGTCGGCGGCGACCGTCCGCGTACGATCATCGGGGTCGTTCCCGATATGCGCTTCCGATCGCCCCGCACGCCGACCGTGGCGACCTATTATTACTACACGACCAAGGCGCCGTCGTTCGTGACCGTCGCGAGCGTGCGGGTGGCAGGCGATCCGCGTGTCGCGCTGGCGCAGGTGAAGGCGATCTGGCAGCGGATGGCGCCGCAGGTGCCCTTCGGCGGCAAGAGCGCGGATGACCGGCTCGATGACTTCTACAAGGCCGACGAGCAGGCGACGCGGCTGTTCGCGATCGGCGCTGGGCTGGCGGTGGTGATCGGTTGCGTCGGTCTGTGGGGGCTTGCCTCGTTCAACACCGCGCGGCGGATCAAGGAGATCGGGATCCGCAAGACGCTGGGCGCGTCGTCGGGCGATATCGTCAAGCTGCTGGTCGGGCAGTTCCTGCGGCCGGTGCTGATTGCCAACCTCGTCGCCTGGCCGATCGCCTTCTTCGCGATGCGGACGTGGCTGGCAGGGTTCGTGGATCGGATCAGCCTGTCGCCGCTGTTCTTCCTCGGCGCGACCTTGCTCGCCGTCGTGATCGCCGTGCTGACCGTGCTGGGGCAGGCGTTGAAGGCGAGCCGCGCGGCGCCGGCATGGGCGTTGCGCCATGACTAAGCGCCTCGTCGCCATCGCGTTGTTGCTGAGTGCCGCGCCCGCCTCTGCCGAGACGCTGCGTGAGGCGATCGCGGCGGCCTATGCCACCAACCCGCAGCTCGCGGCGGCGCGGGCGCGGCAGGAGGCGCTGGCGGAGACGCCTGCACAGGCGCGGGCGCTTGGACGGCCGACGCTGTCCGCGAATGGCGGTGCGGGATACGACCGGCTGGGATATGGCAGTTCCGGCAATGCGTCGGTCGCGGCCGATCTGCCGATCTGGACCGGCGGGCGGGTGCGCGCGGCGGTCCGGGCGGCGCGCGAGGATGTCGCCGCGGGCGCGGAGGGGCTGCGCGATACCGAAGCGGCGATCCTCCAGGGCGTCGTGCTCGCTTATGCCGATCTGCTCTACAATCAGCAGGCGGTCGAGGTGGCGCGCGTCGGCATCGAACGGCTCGACCGGCAGGTGGAGGAGGCGCGCTCGCGCTTCAACCTGGGGCAGGGGACACGCACCGACGTCGCGCAGTTGGAGGCGCAGCGCGCGACGGTCGTCGCCAATCTCGCCGATGCGGAAGGGGCGCTGGCCACCGCCGCCGCAGCCTATCGCGCCGCGGTGGGGCAGGATGCCGGTGCCTTGGTCGCCGACGTGCCGCCGCCCGCCGCTCTGCCCGCCGATCATGGCCAGGCACGCGCGGCGGCTGAGGCGTCGAACCCTCTGCTCCTCCAGCAACGCCGCGTCGTCGCAGGGTCCGCCGCGCGGATCGATGCGGCCCGCGCGGAGGGCGCGCCATCGCTGGACCTGACGGGCGGTTATGGCCGCGGCCTGATCGTCGGCGATGGCCGGACGCGTGGGTATGACGCCGCCGCCTCCGCCGGGCTCAGCCTGCGCATACCGTTGTTGACCGGCGGCCTCGTGCCCTCGCGCATCCGCCAGGCCCAGGCGACCAACCGCGCCGAACGCTTTCAGGCCGAAGCGACACAGCGCGAAACCGTCCGCAGCGTCGATGCGGCCTGGGCGACGTTGAGTGCGGCGCAGGCACGGCTGCGCGCAAACGTCGATGGTCTTGCCGCCGCCGATCTCGCGCTGAAGGGCGTGCGTGCCGAATATGCTGTCGGCCTGCGCACGACGATCGACATTCTCGTCGCCGACCAGAGCTATCGCAGCGCGCAGCTGGCGGTCGCGTCGGCGCGTGCGGATGTGCTGGTGGCACAGGCGGCGCTGCTGCGCGCGATGGGACGGCTGGATGGCAGCGCTTATGGCTGATTACAGCGCATGCAATCGATTGTTGTATTGATCGGCGCAAACCGCTATCGCTGACCCGATGACGCTGCGACGATGGCGTCCGTCAGGGAGAGGCGCCATGCGTATGCCGGAGATGAAGCCGCGACTGTCGGTGCCGCGTATCCTCGAGATGAACTTGGGGTTCCTGGGGCTGCAGTTCAGTTTCGGGCTGCAACAGGGCAATATGGCGCCGATCTACAGCTATCTCGGCGCGTCGGAGGCGTCGCTGCCGCTGCTGCAACTGGCGGGGCCGATGACGGGGTTGCTGGTCCAGCCGCTGATCGGCGCGCTGAGCGACCGGACGGATACGCGCTGGGGCCGGCGGACGCCCTATTTCCTGGTCGGTGCGCTGATGTGCGCGATCGGGCTGTTTTGCATGCCGCTGAGCAGTTCGATCCTGATGGCGGTGTCGCTGCTGTGGATCCTGGATGCCGGCAACAACATCACGATGGAGCCGTATCGCGCCTATGTCTCCGACCGGCTCGATCCTAGTCAGCATCAGATCGGTTTCCTGACGCAATCGGCGTTCACCGGCCTTGCGCAGATGCTCGCCTTCCTGACGCCGTCGCTGCTGGTGTGGGCGGGGATGAACCAGGATTGGGTCGACGCGCACAACATCCCCTATACCGCGCGCATCGCCTTCATGGTCGGCGCGGTGCTGTCGCTGACGACGATCGTCTATTCGGTGCGGCGCGTGCCCGAACTGCCGCTGTCGCTCGCCGAGCGCGCGCGGATCGCGGCGGCGCCCAAGGGCCTGGGGGCGGCGCTGCGCGAGATCGGCACCGCGATCGTCCAGATGCCGCTGGCGATGCGCAAGCTGGCGCTGATGAGCCTGTTCCAATGGTATGCGATGATGGCCTATTGGGCCTATGTCATCTACGCGATCGGCCGGTCGGTCTATGGCACCGCCGACGCGACCTCCAGCGGCTTCCATTCCGCGGTGCTGACCAATGGCGTGATGGCGGCCTGGTATAACGGCATCGCCTGCGTCGCCGCCTTTGCGATGGTGCCGCTCGCCCGCCGGATCGGTGCGGCACGGCTGCATGGCGTCTGCCTGGTGCTGGCGGGCGCGGGGATGATCGCGCTGCCGCATGTCACGACCGCGGCGATGCTGTTCGTGCCGGCGATCGGGATCGGCATCGGCTGGGCGAGCATGATGGGCAATCCCTACGTGATCCTCGCCGGTGCGATCCCGCCCGAACGGACGGGCGTGTACATGGGCATTTTCAACATGATGATCGTCATTCCGATGCTGATCTTCTCCACGACGATGCCGCTGATCTACGGCCCGTGGCTGGGCGGCGATCCGCGCAACGTGCTGACCCTGTGCGGCGTGCTGATGGTCTGCGCGGCGGCGGCGGTCGTCTGGGTCCGCGAACGCCCGGTCGTGGAGGCACGGGCATGAGCGTGTGGCGGCGTGAGGATGCCGCGCGGGCGGTGGCGGATGCGGCGGCGCGGCTGCCGGCAATCCTGGCGAAAGATGTGGTGGCGATCGATCCCGCCCGCGACCTGTGGGACATGTGGCCGATCGCACGCCGCGACGGCACGACCGCGACGATCGACGGGCGGCACTATTGGTTCTTCCTCGCCGTGCCGCACGCGCCCGATCCCGAGGCGCGGCACGATGTCGCGCGCATCCGCCTGTACAGCGTCGGCGCGGACGGCTGGCGCGATCACGGCGACGCCTTTCCCGACGGTTTCACGCCGGGCACGCGCGAATGGTCGGGCAGCGCCTGGCTCGCCGAGGACGATGTGACGCTGACGATGCACTTCACCGCGGCGGGTGTGCGCGGCGGTGGTCCGCGCTTCACGCAGCGCCTGTTCGAAACCGCCGGCCGGCTGGTCGACGGCCGCGTCACCGACTGGAGCGCGCCGGTCGAGACGGTGCGCTCCGACGGCCATTGGTATGCGCCGGCCGAACAGGACGCCGCGATCGACGACCGGATCAAGGGATTCCGCGATCCGGGTTATTTCCTCGACCCCGCGACAGGGCGCGAACACCTGCTGTTCACTGGCTCTGCGGCGGGTGCAACCGACGTGCAGGACGGCGTCGTCGGCCTCGCCACGCGCGACGGCCTCGGCTGGGCAATCGAGGCGCCGCTGGTGGACGCGACCGGCGTCAACAACGAACTGGAACGCCCGCATATCGTCGTGCGCGACGGCCTATATTATCTGTTCTGGTCGACGCAGGCGAAGCGCTTCGCCCCCGGCATCGGCGCGCCGACCGGCCTGTACGGCATGGTCGCCGATCACCTGTGCGGCCCGTGGCGCCCACTCAACGGCAGCGGCCTCGTCGCCGCCAATCCAGTCGAGGAACCGACACAGGCCTATTGCTGGTGGGTGACGGGCGAGGGGGATGTCATCAGCTTCGTCGATTATTGGGGTCTCGACGGTGTGCCGCGCGGCAGCGACGCCGCCTTCCGCCGCGCGCATTTCGGCGGCACCGCTGCGCCGTTCTTTCGATTGGAGCTGAAGGGCGACACCGCGCGGATCGCCTGACCCCTCGTCAGGCGCTGTCGCGCGCGACCAGCACCGGCTCCATCACCAGCGACGGGCGATCTTCGCCCGCGATGCGCGCGAACAGCGCATCGACCATCGCCTCGGCGCCGCGTGGCAGATCCTGCCGCACCGTCGTCAGCCCGATGCGCGCCTGCGCGGCGAAGGGCAGATCGTCGAATCCGGTGACGGCGATCCGTTGCGGTACGGCGGTTCCGCGCCGGTCGAGCACCGCGATCGTCTGCATCGCGATCACGTCGGAGGCGGCGGCGATGCCGTCGATCGCGTCGCCCGCGCGGTCGAGATTCGCGGCGATCTCTGCGGCCATGATGTCGGAGGCGAGGTGCGTGTCGAGCTGCAGCGGTGGCGGCAGCCCCGCGGCCTCCGCGGCGATGCACAGGCCGTGGTGGCGGTCGATCAGCTCGAGCGTCCGCACCTCGCCCATGAAGGCGAGCCGGCGACAGCCGCGCGCGATCAGCCGTTCGCCGACCAGTCGGCCGCCCGCGACATTGTCGACGCCGATCGCGCAATGCGCCTGACCCGGCACGGTGCTGCCCCAGACGACGAGCGGGCGATAGCGGCGCGCGACCTCTTCGATCACCGCGAACTGGTCCGACTGGCCGATCAGTAGCACGCCGTCGAGCGTCCCCGACCGGACGATATCGTCCAGCCAGTCGTCGCTGTCGGGCACGACGCGGGACAGCAGCACGTCATAGCCGCGGGCGGTGATGCCGTCGGCGAGATGGCCGAGCAGCGTCATGAAGAACGGGTCGGACAGATGCTGTCGCCGCTCATGGCCCAGCGGCACCGCGATGCCGATCACGCCGGTGCGCTGCGTGCGCAGCCGGCGCGCCATCAGATTGGGGCGAAAGCCATGTTCGGCGGCGATCGCGGCGATGCGCTGGCGCGTCTGTTCGTTGACGAGTGGGCTGTTGGCGAGCGCGCGGGATACCGTGCCGGGATTGACGCCGGCCAGCCGGGCGATGTCCTTCAGGGTGCGGATCGGGCGCTCAGCCGTGGTCATGGTGACGGCATAGGTCGCGCCGCGGCGGAAATGAAGATGCCACCGCATCTTGCGCCAGAGCGCCCGGCCGGAAATGGCTTTGACCGCAGCCGTCAAATAGTATCATATGATGAAAAGCTGTCCTATATTTGAGAGGGTGCCGGACATGGCCGACTGGAGCCGCAGGACGTTCCTGCTTTCGACGACGGCCGCGACCGCGGCAAGCGTGATGGGGACGGAGGCGGTCGCCGCCGCCGATACCGTCGTGAAGGCGACAGGCGCGACCGGGGGCAATGCCGGCTGGCTCGACGGCGCCCCACCCGCAGCGCATGAGGGCATGACCTGGGGCCAGCCCTGGCCGCGCGGCACGCGAATGGCCGATGCATACCGCGTCCGCGCAGGCGGTGCGACGCAATCCGTGCAGAGCTGGCCGCTGGCATGGTGGCCCGATGGCTCGATCAAATGGACTGGCCATGCGGTGCCGGCCGACGCCGCGCTGGGAGCCGACCTGCGGGTCGAGGCGGGCAGAGCCGGCAATGCGGGCCCGGCGGTGCGCGTGGCCGAGCGGGGTGACGCGATCGAGGTCGCGGTGGGTGACACGAGCTGGACGATCGGCCGCAGCGGCGCGGCGATCATCCGCAGCGCGACCAGCGGCGGGCGTGAGGTGCTGCGCAACGTGGCACTCACCGCATCGGCGCAGGATGATTCCGACGACGATGCCGAGGCCGCCCCGCGGCGGTTGCGCTACGCCAGCCGCATCGAGCATGCCGTGGTCGAACAGACCGGGCCGATCCGGGCGGTGGTGCGCGTCGAAGGCCAGCATGAGGGCGAGGGCGAGCGGTGGCTGCCCTTCTCACTGCGGCTCTACTTCCATGCGGGCTCGGCGTCGGTGCGGGTGGTGCATAGCCTGATCTTCGACGGCGATCCCGCCAGGCGCTTCGTCCGGGGACTGGGTGTCACCGGTGAGGCGCCGCTGCGTGATGCGCTCTACGATCGTCACATCCGCTTCGCCGGACAGGATGGCGGCCTGTGGGCGGAAGCGGTGCGGCCGCTCACCGGCTTGCGTCGCGATCCCGGCAAGGCGTTCCGCACCGCCCAGACCGAGGGCCGCGCCGTACCGCCGATCGGCCAGATGGCGGCGGCGGTGCGCGACAAGCTCGACTATATCCCGGCCTGGGGGGAATTCCGCCTGCGCCAGCCGAATGCGGACGGCTTCGCGATCACCAAACGGACCGGACCGGGCCATGGCTGGGTTGACGTGGATGGCGGCCAGCGCGCCGCGGGTCTCGGCTATATCGGCGGGGCGAGCGGCGGCGTTGCCTTTGCCATGCACGATTTCTGGCAGCGCTGCCCGGTGGGCCTCGACGTTGCCGGTGCGGATGGCGACGGGGCGCGCTTCACGCTCTGGTATCACGCGCCCGACGCGCCGGCGATGGATTTGCGTTTCTATCACGGCACGATGGGCATGGCGGATTACGCGCACCAGAATCTGGGGCTCGACGTCACCTACGAGGATTACGAGCCGGGCTGGGGCGATGCGTCGGGCATCGCGCGGACCAGCGAGTTCCGGCTATGGGCGCTGCCCGCCACGCCGAGCCGTACGCGCCTTGCGCAGATGGCGGTGCAGGTCGCCCGCCCGCCGCGCATCGTCGCTGCCAATGCCGCGGTGCATGACGCCCATGTCTTCGGCATCTGGGGGTCTGCCACGCCGCCCGGGCCGGGCGTGCGCGGCGGCATCGAGACCCGCGCGGCGCGCGAATTGGACTTCTACATCGGCCAGATCGAGCAGCGTCGCTGGTACGGCTTCTGGAACTATGGCGACGTCATGCACAGCTATGACGACGACCGGCACGTCTGGCGTTACGACATCGGCGGTTTCGCCTGGGACAACAGCGAGCTGTCGAGCGACCTCTGGCTCTGGTACGCCTATCTGCGCACCGGCCGCGCCGACGTGTTCCGCATGGCGGAGGCGATGACGCGCCACACGGGCGAGGTCGACGTCTATCACACCGGCCGCTTCAAGGGCTTCGGCACGCGCCATGGCGTGCAGCATTGGGGCGACAGTTCGAAACAGCCGCGTATCTCCAACGCCGCCTATCGCCGCATCTTCTATTACCTCGCCGCCGACGAACGCTGCGGCGACCTGATGCACGCGCTGATCGACAGCGACCGGATGCTCGCCAACGTTGACATCATGCGCAAGGTCGGCGCGCATCTGCCCAATGACGGCGCCACGGTGGGGACGGGGGCGGTCGTCTCCGAAAAACCGTTGCCGGCGGGGCAGGTGTTCATGTCGTTCGGCACGATCTGGGGGCCGCTGGTCGCCGCCTGGATGACCGAATGGGAACGGACGCGCGACACGCGCTGGCGCGACCGGATCGTCGCGGGCATGCGCACGCTGCCGACGCTGCCGAAGCAATGGTTCGCGGGCGGCGCGGCGTTCGACCTTGCCACCGGGCGGTTCGTGGGCGGCGGCGATACCGTCAGCATGAGCCATCTCAACGGCGTGTTCGGGGTGTTCGAAACGATGGCCGAGCTGCTCGAGCTGGTCGACGTGCCTGCCTATCGCGCCGCGTGGATCGACTATTGCGCGTATTATAACGCGCCCGAAGCCGCGTTCCGCGCGAAGACCGGTGATCCCGGCAAGGGGCGGGCGCTGACGCAGGCGCATTCGCGCTTCACCGCGTATGCGGCGGTGGCGACGAAGGACACGGCGCTCGCCCGGCGCGCCTGGGCGGAATTTACCGGCGTGGGCGACCGGGCTGGCCGCGATCAGACGAAGGGCACACGGCGCATCTTGCCGCCTGCGGTGCTGAAGCCGGTCGATGAGCTCGCCGACGTCTCGACCAACGATGCGGCGCAATGGGGGCTGTCGGCGACCGCCAATCTGGTGCTGCTCGCGCCGCTGATGGACGGCGGCAGCCTGTGACGGTGCGCGCGCTGCTGCTCGCCGCGGTGGTGGTCGCGGCGCCGGCGGCGAACGCGCGCGAAACCCTGTCGCACTGGCGGATCGAGGCGGAGCCGGGCGCCACGGTCACGCTGCGGCGCGGCGGGGTGATCGATATCGACGCGGCGGACGGCGTGACGCTCTGGTATGCTCGCCCGCTAACGGGACCGGTCGCGATCGATTACGACGTGATGGCGGTACAGGCGGGCGGCCCGCACGATGCGGTCAGCGACGTCAACGCCTTCTGGATGGCGCAGGACCCGGCGGTGCCCGGCGGATCGGTGCTTGTGCGACCGCGCAACGGCGCGTTCGCGGAATACGATACGCTCAAGACTTATTATGTCGGCATCGGCGGTAATCGGAACACGACGACGCGCATGCGGCGCTATGTCGGCCGAACGGGGGATCGGCCGCTGCTGCCCGAACACGATCGCAGCGACGCCGCCGCGATGCTGGTGCCCAACCGCTGGATGCATATCCGCCTGATCGCGAAAGGGCAGGAGATCGCCGTGGAGCGCGATGGCGTGCGGCTGTTCACGATGCACGACGCCGCGCCCTATACGCGCGGCTGGTTCGGCTTGCGCACGACCCGCAGCCATTTGCGGATCCGGAACGTACGGTTCTCGCGGCTATAGGAAAAGGGCCGGATCGTCTGGCGATCCGGCCCGTGCCTTGTCAGAACTTGAGCTGGAACCCCGCAAAGAAGCGCTGGCCCGGGTAATAGACTTCCACGGTGCCGATGTTCTTAATGTAGCTCTGTGAATATTCCTTGTTGATGTTTTGCATTTCCATGAACAGGCTGTAGTGCCACTGCGGGAAGCGGAAGGTGATCTTACCGTCCAGATAGCCCTCGCCCTTACGATAGATCGGGTTGTTGCTGTTCACGCTGTTGACCGCCTCGACCAGCCAGTCGGAGCGATAGTTATAGCTGAGCCGCGCGTTGAGCCATCCCTTGTCGTAGAAGACGCTGGCGTTGTACGTCCACTTTGACAGGCCGGGATATTCGTCGAGCGGTTGACCGGTCGCACTATTGGTCAGGTTGGTCCGGATCGCGCGGGCGAAGGTGACATTCCCGGAGGCGCCGAGGCCGTCGAACGGCGCCGGCAGGAACGTGAACGCGGTCTGTGCGCTCGCTTCGATACCGTCGAGCAAGGCACCGAAGCCATTGATCGGCTGGCGCACGGTGTAGGTGATGCCGTCACCGAACAGGTCGACACCGCTGCGGGTGACGTTCGGTACGACGAAGCTCTTTTCGTACTTCTTGTAATAGCCGATGCTCACCAGCGTGTCGCGGTTCGGATACCAAGCGAGGTTCGCTTCCCAGGCATCGGCGCGATAGGGCTTGAGCGCGGGATTGCCAGCAGTGCAGATGTCGTCGGCCGCAGCGACGGTCGCATCATCGAGGCAGTTGATGTTGGGCACGAGGTCCAGCGGCTTCGGCCGCGCCAGATTCTTCGCCCAGTTTGCCCGCAACACGAGCGTAGGCGTGATCTCGAGCGCTGCGTTGAACGCGGGCAGGACATCGAAGTAACTGTTCGTGAGCGACAATTGCTGGGCGCGAAGGAAGACGGTTTCGGTGCCGCCCGTCGCCGTGAAGCGGGTGACACGGGCGATATTGGTGCCCGTGCCCTGATCGCGTGTGTAGGTGTAGCGTGCGCCGGCGTTGCCGGTCAGGCGCATGCCCAAAACCCGGGTGTCGAAATTCGCCTGCACGTAACCGGAGGCGATCTTCTCGTTGATCTTCGCCTGTGGGATCTGGGGAAGCCCGTCCGACTGGAACAGCAAATCCTGATCGAAGCCGGACAGATCGTACAACTGGCCGATCAGTTGCGGGGTGAAGTTTGCGAACGCGATCCGATCAGGAATGCCGCTTGGTGCCCCCTTCAGTCCGCTGAACAGCGGCGCGCCGCCGCTGGTCGCACCGAGCGACGTCAGCAGCGCGGCATATTCCGCTTGCGTCAGCTGAACGTTGTAGCCGCCGCCGCCGATAGTGCCGGTCGGCGTTATGCGATTGGTGACCGTCGGCACGATGCTGGTCGTGTACGACACGTTGGCGCTGGTCTGGTACACCGGCGTGCTGGTCCCGCCCCCCGACAAAATCCGCGACCCGCCTCCGTTGTAAAGCAGATAGTCCTGATTGCGGAACTGGCCGCCATACTGGATATTCTTCAGTGGACCGGCTTCGACCAGCCAATCGACGTCGAGCTTCAGCTGGTCTTCGCTGTTGCTGGAGAATGTCGGACGATATTGGACGGTCGGTCCGAGCACCGTCGACGTCGTGCCGATCCCGTTACCGGGACGCGTGAAGTTGGTGTAGATGCTGGGATCGGCCGGATTGATCGAGCTCGGATATGTGAAGACCGGAATGCCGAGGCTGTTGCGCGTATCGACCTGGACACTCGAAATGCCGGTCGACAGCGAAATCAGGTTTGTCTGGCCGTTGGTGTCCGCCGTCGAGTGCGACACGAGACCCTTCACCTTGACACGGTCGAAGTCCCAATCGAAGCCGCCGAGATAGTAGCGTGACTGCTGATTGTACTGGAAGTCGCGGCGCTGGACGCCAAGGATGTTGCTGGAGCCGCTATAATTCGGGGCGGTTGCGCTGCCGATATTCACGGGGTTCGCCGCCGTGGTGTAGCTCGTCACGATGTGATTGGCATTGACCGTAGCGCTGCTCTGCTGAACCTGCGGGCGCGACGTGCCACCATTGAGGCCCGCTGGTAGCTGGGCATCGAGGGGGAAGCGCTGAAAACGTCCAAGGTCGAGCGCGTAGTTGGTGTCGAACAACCGCTGGTCGCGATTGTTGATCACCGCCTCGCCAAACACGCGGAAGTTGGGCGCCACTTCATATTGGACCGTCAGGTCGGCGGACAGGCGCTTGTCGCGGCGGACGAGGTTACGATAGCGCGGACCATTGGGCGCCCAATCGAAGAACTGCGTTTCGCATGCCAGCCGCCGGGCCGTCGCATTCGACGCGTTCTGGCCGCCGACGCCTGCGCAACTCGCATAGGTGTTGAAGTTGGAATAGAGCGGATCGGCGACGGTCTTCTGATCGGAGTGATCGAAGTCGGCGAGGCGGGTCCAGCCAGTGTTGCTGGCATAATCCTGGCGGGTCGACTTGTCATCGTAGGTTGCGTTGAACAGGACGCCGAGGCCGTCGATCAGGAACTTCGGCGTGCCCAGGATCACCGTGGCGCGCGGACGCCAGTCCTGCGTCAGGTCGAGGTGCTGTTCGGAGAAGACGACTGTTCCCAGCGGCTTCCTCAATTCAAGCGGCTTGCGCGTCTCGATCGACACCGTGCCGCCCAAGCCACCTTCCGTCAGGCTCGCCTGATAGCCCTTGTAGACGTCGATCGACTTGACCAGTTCGGTGGCGAGTTCGCGGAAGTCGCCAGCGCGCGAGCCCAGAGCCGATGCCTGGCTGACGCCATTGACTTCGACGCGGTTGAGGTCGGGTTCGACGCCGCGGATCGACACCTGCGTGCCTTCGCCGAAGTCGCGGCTCAGCTGCACACCAGTGACACGCGCCAGGCTGTCGCCGACGTTCTTGTCGGGGAAGCTGGCGATGTCGTCGGCGACGATCGAGTCGACGACGGTGCCGGCGTTGCGCTTGCGCTGGATCGCCGATTGCAGGGAGGCGCGCGTGCCGACGACGACGATGTCGCCCGGTGCCTTTTCGTCGAGGTCTTGCTTGGGGGCGTCGGGCTGGGCCTGCGCGGTCGTGGGCGCGGTCTGTGCCAGCGCGGGCATGCCCGCGATCAGGCCGAACGCTAGGGCGCTCCACGCCGAGGTGCGCAGCATGGCGCGGGCACCGGACCCCGAAACCGTGAATGCAGTGGAACCCGTCATGTCATCCTCCCTCATGCGTCCATGCCTGCCCCCGATCTGCGCGGGTTGGCGGCGGTGGAGCCCCATTCTCGATTGCCTGTGTAACTAACCACAATGTGGAATGCAATCGTATAGATTGGAATTTCGAAAAAGGGTGCTATCACTGTCGCAAGCCGCACCGACGAGGCGGCGCAGGGGTAAGCGGCGCGATGCGTCTGGAGAGGAATGCGATGGGACGGCAGGCATTACGGAGCGGAATCGCGGGCTGGGTCTTGCTGGCAACGGGCGTGGCGGCGTCCGTGCAGGCGCGGGCGGAAGGGCCGGCACGGCAGGCGGAACGGCTCGATCGCGGTGTCGTCGCGGTGCCGGCGGAGGGTGGTGGCGTGCTGGTCGACTGGCGGTCGCTGTCGTCCGATCCCAAAGGCGTCGGGTTCGACGTCTATCGCGACGGACGTAAGGTGACCTCCGCACCCGTCACGCAATCGACCAACTTCCGCGATCCCGACGGCACGCCCGTCAGCCGCTATGCGGTGCGGATGATCACGCCGGGCACTGCGGGCGCGATGACGCCGGCGGTGCCGGTCTGGGCCAAGGGCTATTGGTCGATTCCGCTCGATCCCCCTGCGGGCGGGACGACGCCGGATGGCGAGGCGTATAGCTATACGGCGAACGACGTCGGCATGGGCGACCTGGACGGCGACGGTCAGCCCGATCTGGTCCTGAAATGGGACCCGACCAACAGCCATGACAACAGCCAGGGTGGCTACACCGGTCCAGTTTACCTGGACGGCTATACGCTGGGCGGCAAACGGCTGTGGCGGATCGACCTGGGTCGCAACATCCGAGCCGGCGCGCATTACACGCAATTCCTGGTGCAAGATTTCGACGGCGATGGCCGCGCCGAAGTGGCGATGAAGACCGCCGACGGCACGGTCGATGGCCTGGGCACGGTGATTGGCGATGCGAAGGCCGACTGGCGCCAGCATGACGGCGAGGTGCCGCAGGCGGACAAGACCGGCGCGCATGTCACCGCCGACGGGCGGATGGTCGCGAAGCTCGCCGGGCGTATTCTGACCGGGCCGGAATATCTGACCGTCTTCGACGGGCGTACCGGCAAGGCGCTGGCCACCGCGCCTTATGATCCGCCGCGCGGCCCCCGCAGCGATCCGGGCTTTGCCGAGATGGCAAAGCTGTGGGGCGATGCGTACGGCAACCGCGTCGACCGGTTTCTGGCGGGCGTCGCCTATCTCGACGGGCGGCACCCGAGCATGATCTTCGGACGCGGCTATTATGCGCGCACCGCGATCGCGGCATGGGACTATCGCGACGGCAAGCTGACTGAGCGGTGGCTGTTCGACACGAACCAGCCGGGCAACGCGGATTACGCCGATCGCGGCAATCACCAGTTGAGCATCGCCGACGTCAACGGCGACGGGCGTGACGAGGTGATCTACGGGTCGATGGCGGTGGATGCCGATGGCAAGGGGCTGTGGACGCAGCCGCTCTACCACGGCGATACGATGCACGTCGGCGACCTCGATCCATCGCGGCCGGGGCTGGAGAAGTTCGGGGTGCACGAGCAGATCGCGCATAATGGCGGCATCGGATCGGCCTTGCTGGATGCGCGGACCGGCGAAATCCTGTGGACCAAGCCCGCCAAGACCGACACCGGCCGCGGGCTCAGCGCCGATATCGACCCCCGGTATGTCGGCGAGGAGATGTGGGGGGCGAACCAGCCCGACCTCTACGACGTGCATGGCACAGCGATCGGGCCGCATCCCAGGCAGACCAACTTCGCGATCTGGTGGGACGGCGATCTGCTGCGCGAACTGCTCGACGGCACGACCATCAGCAAGTGGAACTGGAAGACGGGCAAGGCCGAGCCGCTGTTGATGGCGGAAGGCGCCGCGTCGAACAACGGCACCAAGGCAACGCCTGCCCTCCAGGCCGACCTGATCGGTGACTGGCGCGAGGAGGTGGTGTGGCGGAGCGCCGACAATCGCGAGCTGCGAATCTATACGACGCCGTGGCCGACGACGCACCGGATCACCACGCTATTGCAGGACCCGGTCTACCGCGCCGGGATCGCGTGGCAGAACACGGCGTATAACCAGCCGCCGCACACCGGCTTCTACCTCGGCATGACCAAGGCGTCCGACACGCCCGAGTGAGGGGACGGGCGCAGCCCGGTCAGAGGACCGGGTTGCGGCCCCACAATCGGTCGTAGCGCCAGCCCGACAGGTCCTCGACGATCGCGCCGCTCTGCGGGGTGGCGGGCATGGTAGCGCCGGCGCGCAGCCGTTCGATCTCGTCCATCAGCACGGCATGGGTGGTGGGATCGAGGCGGAAGCGCAGCGACACCCATAGGCCGAAGGCGAGGATGGCGAGCGTGCCGCCGATCATCACCGCGACGATCGCGTGGACGGTGACCGATGACTGGCTGGTCGCGCCGGCGACAAAGCCCGACAGCTGCAGGATCTGCCCGACCGCGATCAGCGCGATCGCCTGCGACATCTTGCGCACGAAGGTCATGACGCCGGCGAAGGCGCCCTCGCGGCGGCGGCCGGTGACGATCTCGTCGACGTCGGCCATGAAATTGTAGGTAGCCCAGGGGATGTAGTTGAGCGCACCGCGGCCTAATCCGGCGAAGACGACCGGGATCGCGAAGATCCAGCCGCTGGCGCCATGGCCGCTCCACCACAGCCCCAGGAAGATCAGCACGCCGATCGCGAAGCTCACGCCCGCGATACGATAGGCGAGCGCGGGCGACGCCCGCAGCGCGAAGTTGATCGCCAGCAGGACCGCGACCGTCTGCACCGCATAGGTGAGGCCGGCGAGGTTCGACACCGCCAGCGTCGTGCCGCCCAATGCGAAGACGACGAAATAGGCAAAGGCGGCGTTGAAGATATCCTGGCTGATATAGCCGCCCAGATACATGCCCAGGTGCAGGCGGAACGCGCGGATGCGCAGCGTCGAGAACAGGTTGCGATAGAGATCGCGGATCGCGGCGGTCGGCGTCATCTTTTCGCGGGCGAGAGCCGCGGTCTCCGCCGAACGCGGGCGTTCCCAGCTGAACAGGTACAGCAGCGTCGCGGCGCCCATGAACAGCACGGCAAACAGGATACCCATGTAGAGGTAGGTGTCGGGCGAATCCTTGCCGAGATGCTCGATCAGCCGGCCGGGTAGGATCGCGGCGAGGATCGCGGAGATCTGCCCGCACATGATGCGCCAGCCGGCGAACTTCGCCTTGCTGCGGTAATCGCTCGCCATTTCGGCGGCGAGCGTTTCGTAGGGGATGATTTCGAGCGCATAGACCAGCTCGAACAGGATGTAGGTGACGAGGTAATACCAGAAGGTCTGGCCCGACACCCACATGATCGCGAACGAGGGTAGGAGCGGGATGGCGGCGAGGATGAAGGCACGCCGCCGCCCGAACCTGCGTCCCGCCCAGGTGTCGCCGAACCGATCGGAGATATAGCCGATGGTCGGGCTCGCCACCGCGTCGAGCACGCGGGCGATGCCGAAGATCAGCGTCGCCTGCGCTGCCGACAGGCCGCAGAAGGTGGTGTAGAAGAACAGCACCCAGGTGCTGATGACCGCCATCGACCCGGCGCCGAGGATGTCGTTCGATCCATAAGCCGCGAAATTATACCAGCGGACCGGACGGGCGGGGGCGATGGCGGCCTGGGTCATCAAATGTACGTCCGCAGGAATTCGCCGAGCGCGCAGATCGCCAGGCTCTGGCCATAGGGCATCGAGGTGAGGGCGATGTCTTTGTAGAATTGCATCGTGTCGCCCATCGCGGTGCCGAAGCTGACCTGCTTCAGCTCGCCCGTCTCGTCGATATTCGCCAGCACGGCGCGGATCGCCTTGATCCCGACCGCTTCATACTGGCGCGGCAGGTATCCCTTCCGCACCGCCTTCAGGATGCCATAGGCGAAGCCGGCGGTGGCGGAGGCCTCCAGATAGCTGGTCGGATCGACGATCAGCGTGTGCCATAACCCGCTTTCGTCCTGATGTTCGGCCAGCGTCTTCACCTGTGCCGCCAGCGTGTCGATCAGGAAGGTGCGGAAGGCGTCGCCCGGCGGCAGGTCGAGCATCTCGATGATTTCGGGGATCGCGATCGTGACCCAGCAATTACCGCGCGCCCACAAGGCACCCGCGAAATTGTGTCGGCCGTCGAAGGTCCAGCCGTGATACCAGAGGCCGGTCTGGCGATCGAACAGGTACTTGATGTGGATCAGGAACTGGCGCTTGGCCTCCTCGATATAGTGCGGGCGGTCCAGGATCTGGCCGATGCGGGCTAAGGGCAGCACGCTCATCATCAGCGTGTCGTCCCACATCTCCTGCGGGTTCTCGTCGTTGAAGACGATGTGCTGGAAGCCGCCCTCCTCGGTCTTGGGCAGGCCATCGTCGGCCATCAGCCATTCGGCCCAGATGTCGAGATAGGGCAGATACGTCTGGTCGCCGGTCTGCTCGTACAGGTTGGCGAGCGTCAGGAAGGGCGACATGGTGTTGATGTTCTTGGTCGGCGTGCCGGCGGCGAAGCGGTCCTCGAACCATTTCAGCATCACGTCCCAGGCGGCCTGATCGCCGGTCTGTTCCCAATAGCGGTACAGGCCGAACAGGCCGATGCCGTGGGTCCATTCCCAGTCGTTCCACCCCTTGGTGTCGATGACGCGGCCGTCCTCCAGGCGGAGCAGGAACTCGCCGGTCTCGTCCTTGATGTTGACGAGGTTGTCGATCAGCTTGGCGATCTGCGACGTCACCTCGGCGCGGGGGATATCGTGATTGAGGGCTGCCACGGGAAAGGGTCTCCGTAAGGATCAGGGGGTTGGATAGAGGTCGCGATAGGCGGGGGCAGCCACGTCAGTGACCGCGACGCCACCGCGTGCGTGATGGAGGGTGACGAGCTTGACCGGCTCGATCGCGTTGCCGGGCGCGCCGTCGCTGGTAACGGCGAGCGCCAGCGTATTGCGGCCACGATGGTGCAGGATGCCGTCCGGGATCGGGAAGACGCGTTGCGGGCCGACGTTCGCGACGAACTGGCCCATGTTCCAGCCGTTGACGAAGATCAGCACGCGGTAGCGACCGGGCGAGCGCGGCGTCTTGGGATCGCCGATCTGGATGCCGATCGTCGCGTCTTCGCCCTTGGGCACGGACAGGTCGAAGGCGGTGCGATACCAGCTGGTGCCGGTATAAGGCTTGGCGTCGGCGAGCTTGCGCGCTGCCCATGCGCCGTCGGGAAAGCCCGGCAGGGTCCAGCCCATGCGCTCGCCGTACAGGCCTCCGTTGTTGCTGGGACCGCGGGTGACATCCTTCAGGTCTTCGCCGCCCGCGCGGCCCTGGATTTTCCACGCGATCGGCACGGCGAAGCTGTCGCCACCCGGCCGCGCGAGCGAGACGGAGATCAGCCCGCGCGGTTCCTTGTGCGCATCGTCGACGTCGAGGTCCCAGTTGTGGCCGTTCACCCGCACCATCGCCGCCAGCACATGCTCGCCGGGGGCCTGCGCTTCGGGCGGCAGGGGGAATTCGGCGACGCCGGTGGTGATCGGTCGAGGCAGGCCGCCCGCCAGCTCGTGCTGGCCGACCAGCTGGCCGTCGAGGAACAGCTGGAGCATGCCGGCACCGCCCGCGCCGTAATGGACGGTCACGGTCTGGGCGTCCGCAGAGCCGGTGAAGCGCCCGCGATACCAGACGTCGCCGTCATGGAAGCCATAGGAGTCTGCGCCGAGATTGGGCTGCCCGGTCGGCGGGCGGATGGTCGCGACGTTGCGTGCAGAGCCTGCGGTGGCCCAGGCGGAATCGTCGAAGTCGCGGCGGGCTTCCGGCGAACCCTCGGCATAGCGCCATGTTGCGGTGGTCAGGTCCGGCAGTGCAAGCGGCTGCGGTGCGGGCAGGGGGCGTCTGGCGATCAGGCTGCTGCTGACCGAGTGGGTGACGGGCACCGCTTGTCCGTTCCAGCGGACCGAGCGGATCGGTCCCCAGACCTCTAGCGGAGTGGCGGTTTCGGTATCCCCTGTCAGGTCCAGCGTCGCGCCCCGCACGGTGGCGTGGCGGACGAGTGCGGGGCCGCGTTCCAGCAGGCCGTCCTGCCGGAAGAAGCTCTGTCCCGCCGCAATGTCGCCGATCAGCAGCAGCAGCGGCGCACGCCCGCCGCCCTCGATCCGCACGCGAGCGAGGCCGTTGTGCGTGTAGGTCAGGCGCAGGTCGCCCTTCGCGGCGTCGAACGCATTCACGACCCCGCCTTCAACCACCGTGACCTTGGGCGCGCTCGTGTAGCGCAGCACGGTCTCGCCGGGTTCGCCCGCCCGGCCGTAAAACAGCGCAATATCCTCCGCGCCGTGGCGGATCGTCGTCTGCAATTCGGAGGTCGAATAGACCAGCCGCTGCCGCTCGAGGTTCACCCCGGCGACCAGCAGCTTGGCGTCGCGCCCATGGAGTTCGCTGGCGAAGCTGTAGCGGCCGTCGGGCAGGTCGGCGGTGATGGTGAAGTGCGCATCGCCGGTCGCGTTGGACGGCTTGGGCGCGACGAACAGCAGGCGTGCGTCGGTGTCGGGATTGCGGTCGTGATAGACCTGCACCGCATCGCTGCCGGTGATCGTGACCGGCGGCGCCTTCTCCAGCCGGGCGAGGTCGGGCACGGCAGCCAGGAACTGGCCGATCTGCTTCAGCTCCAGCGCCTTGGGCCGCAGGTTGCGCGCCTCGTCGATCGCCGACCCGTAATCGTAGGAGGTATAGACCACCGGCGCGGGCAGCCAGCCCCAGCTGGTGCCGCCATAGCCCATATAGATGCTCTGGATGGCGATGCCGTTGGCGATGTTGGTGCCGTAGAAGACGCGTTGATAGCCGCTGCCGCGTTGGATCGCGTTGCACGGATACATGCCGTTCGACCCCCAATAATCGAACCAGCCGCCGCCGAACTCGGCGATGAAGCCGGGCGTGTTCGGCGAGGCGCTGGCGCCGCCCTTTGCGCCGCCGGGACCGTAGAGACCCCAGTCGGGGGCGGGGGCACCCTTCGTCGGCTTGTTGTCGACGCCGCACACGCCGCCGGGATAGCCGTCGAAGGCGTAGAGCTCCTGTGGCCCCGGCACGGTCAGCGGCACATCGGAGCTCTTGGGCACCCAATAGCCGTTGCGGCCCTGGTCATTGTGGAACATCGGCACGGTGATCCCGTCGGCGCGGGCCTTGTCGTACAGATGCTGCATGTAGCGGCCCTGGGCGGGGGTGGTCAGCGCCAGTTCGTTCTCGATCTGGTGCAGGATGACGCTGCCGCCGCGCCCCAGTTGGTGGCGTGCGATAATCGGGTTGATCCGGTCGAGCCATTCGTCGACCGCCGCGAGATATTCGGGATCGTCGGTGCGTGCCTTGCCCGGCTGATTGACCAGCCAGCCCGGAAAACCGCCGCGCGACAGCTCGGCATTCACATAGGGCCCGGCGCGGGTAATGACGTAGAGTCCCTCCTCCTGCGCCATGGTCAGCAGCCGGTCGATGTCGCGAATGCCGCTGAAATCGTTCACGCCCTTTTTCGGGCTGTGAAATCCCCAGTCGATATAGATCGCGACGGTGTTGAAGCCGCTGGCCTTCATCTTCTGCAGGATGTCGCGCCACAGATCGGGCGAGGGCAGCCGGAAGGGGTGAAATTCGCTCGACCAGATCAGCGTCGGCTTGCCGTCGATGCGCAGCGAGCGACTGTCGAAGGTGACGCGCGGCACCTCGGTCGCGGGCGCGGCCTGCGGCGCGGCGGCACCGGCCAGCAGCAGGGCGGCGGTGAGGCTCATGCGAAGTGGAACATCGGCGTCAGCGGCGCTTCGACCGGGCGGTTGCCCGGCTGCACCTCCATCAGGTCGGCCATATAATCCCACCAGCGCTGCATCACCGGCTTAGCAGGCAGAGCGTCGCGCTTGTCGTCGGGGTGGAGGCGCAGGACGGCGAAGAGCGCGTTCGTCTCTTCATCGAGGAAGATCGAATAATCGTAGATACCTGCCTCGCGCAGAGCCTCGGCGAGGTCGGGCCAGATCGCGTCGTGGCGGCGGCGATATTCCTCCGCCATGCCGGGCTTCAGCATCATGCGGAATGCGATCGGCTGGCTCATGCGTCTTCTCCGGGAATGTTGAGGCCATGGCGGTGCGCGAAGGTCGCGAAGCGCGCGAGCCACGGGTGGGGTTTGCCGTCGGCGCCGATCAGGCGCGGGCCGTGGCCGCCGGTTTCGACGATATGGAGTTCGGCCGGGCGGGGGAGGGCATGAACCGCCTGGAACATTGCGATGCTGTTGGCGACCGGCACGACCGGGTCGTCGGCGGCATGGCCAAGGAAGGTCGGCGGCATGTCGGCGGGCAGGTTCAGCTCGGCGGAGTAGCGTGCGGCGGTCGCTGCATCGGGGTTGCGTCCGAGCAATTCGCGCTTCGACTGACCATGGGCGAAGGGTTGCGTCATGGTGATGACCGGGAAGAACAGGCCGACGGTCTTGATCGTCGTCGGCTGGCTGTCCGCCGCGTCGATCGGATTATATGTCTTCAGCGCCGACTGGGACGCTAGTCGCGCTGCGAGATGTCCACCGGCCGAAAAGCCCATCGCCGCGATGTTCGTCGGATCAATGCCCCATTCCTGTGCGCGCGAGCGGATCACCCGCAGCGCGCGCTGGGCGTCCTGCAAGGGCGCATCGGGACCGGCCGCCCAATTGTCGTGGGGCAGGCGATAGAGCAGGTCGAACGCTGTGACGCCCTGCGCCGCAAGCCAGCGCGCTACTGCGGACGGCTCGCGCCCCACCGCAACGCGGGCATAGCCGCCGCCGGGGATCAGCAGCACTGCCGCGCCGGTCGGCTTCGTCGCGGGGCAGACGGTCAGCATCGGCGTTGCCACATGCGGCCAGGCGATATTGTCGGCCGGGCCTTCGGGGGCGCGCAACACGAACGTGTCGGCGACCGGCGGCGTCGGCATGCCCGGCGGCGTCGCGGGCCAAATCGGGAAGCGGCTGACGGCGGGGGCGGCGAGCGCCACGCGCGGCGTTGCGGCGAGCGACAGGCCAGCGGCGATCAGGGTGCGGCGGTCCAATGGCATGTCAGTTTCCTGCCGGGCGTTGCGTGCTGTGCGCGCCGCTGGCGGCGAGGCGAAAGGCCTCGGGCGCAGGCGGCTGGGTGGGATCGAGCGGGGTCAGGTCGCAGCGCACCAGGCGGGCGAGCGCGGGCACCTGTCGCCGCGCGGCATCGGCGACGATATGCGCGAGCACCCAGGCGCCATAATTGTCGTGATGCGTCGCGTCGCGACCGTCGTCGTTGAACGCGAGCGGCGCGCGCGTCCGTCCCAGCGCCTCGTAGAAACGGATCGAGGCGGCGTTGAGGTCGATGACCGGCGTCTGCGTTTCCGCCCCGACGGCGCGGACCGCGGCGGCGTAATCGGCGAGCGTCGGGCGGATATGGCCGTCGGCGGCCCACATCCGCCGCTCGGGCGAGGTGACGAGCACCGGGGTGACTCCGCGCCGGCGCAGCTCGGCGATATAGGTGCGCAGATAGTCGCGATAGGTCGTTGCCGCATCGGCATAGGTCTGCGGCCACTGCGCTTTCTGGTCGTTGTGGCCGAACTGGATCATTGCGATGTCGCCGGGTTTCGCGCTCGCCAGCACCTTGTCGAGCCGCAGTTCGGTCAGGAAGGATTTCAGCGTTTCGCCCGATTCCGCATGGTTGGCGACGGCGATCTCGGGTGCCAGGAATGCGGGGAGCATCTGGCCCCAGCTCGCCGCGGGTTCGGCGGGCTGATCGGTGACGGTGGAATCGCCGAGCAGGAACAGCGTCGGTACGTCGACGGGCGCGATCGATACGGTGCGCAGGCCGGGCGCGTGGCCCAGCACTTCGAGCGTCAGCCGGTCGTCCCAGTTGAGGGCGCCGAGCTCGCGGGGCTTCAGACGCACCGTACTGCCGCCGGGTGCGTTGGCGGGCGGCGGTGCCAGCTGGGGGTTGCGGACGTTCACGATAAACCGCCGCGTGACGATTTCGCCGGGACGCGTGCGGACCGCGTCGAGCATCAGGCGGCGGTTCTCCGCCTTGATCGTCGTATCGGTCGCGCGGGCGGGATCGCCCAGCGTGACCGTCACCGCATAATTGCCCGGTGCCGCCGCAATCGAGAAGAGATGGGGATCGGCCTCATAGCCGAACCCGTCGGCATAGGCCCGGCCGGGCGCGACACGGATCGCGGCGGGATCGCGGGTCGTGCCGACTAAGACATAGGTGCGCGCAGGCATGGCGGCGGGCGCAACCACCGCCACCGCAGCCGCCAAGGCGGTCAGAGCGTACACGACGGGCCGCCCGCGGGCGTATCGCGGCGCAGGGCCGGACGGTCCTTCAGGATATGGCCCGCGATCGGCAGGCCGGTCGCGGCGAGACCGCCCGCGACCAGATCGGCGATGCGGCGCGCGCCCAGCTCGCTGAAGTGCGTGTCGTCGTCGACTGCGTCCTTATAGCCGGGCAGCCCCTCACCCTTGGCGTAATGGAGGTAATAGCGTTTCGACCCGTCCGGCCCCAGCGCGTCGATCCAGCGTTCGGACAGCGCGGCAAGGTCGATCAGCGGCACTTTGGTTTCGTCCGCGACGCGTTTGGCGGCGGCGGAATAGGCGGGGAAGCTCGGGACGACATGGCCGTCCTTGAAGGCGCGGCGCGTCACCGGGGTGATCAGCACCGGCTGCGCATGCGCCATGCGCGCGACCGCGATGAAATGCTTCAGGTTCGCTTCGTAATCGGGAATCGGCGTGTAGCGTTCGGGCTTGGCCTGGTTTGCGTCGTTATGGCCGAACTGGATCAGCAGCGTGTCGCCCGGCTTCAGCGTCCGCGCGATCGCGTCGAGCCGTCCTTCCGCCATGAAGCTCTTGGTGCTGCGACCCGCCTGGGCGCGATCGTCGATCGTCACCTCGGGCCCGACCGCGCAGCGCAATAGGCTGCCCCAGCCCGACAGCGGATATTGCTGCGCAGTGTAATCCTTGGCGGTCGAATCGCCGGCGATGACGATACGCATCGGGCTTGCCTGATCCTGCGCCGCGGCGCTGGCCGCCAGCGGCAGCAGGATCGCGGCGATCCCGAGCAGTGGCTTCACCGTCGCCATATGCACCCATCCTCCTGTCACCCACGGCTCTTGTCGGCCGTGATGCAGGGTATGGAAGACTATCCCATATAGTGCAAGCGGTGATTGGTATTTGAGAAGGGTCAGCCCTGTGCCGGGTCGCGCCAGCCGAGGTCGCGACTGATCGCATGCGCGGTGCCGAGCACCTCGTCGGTCAGCGTCGTCATGCGATCGTCGGACATATATTGCGCGGCGCTCGACACGCTGATCGCGGCAACGATGCGGCCGCTGGCATCGCGGATCGGGGCGGCGACGCAGCGGATCTGGTCTTCGTTTTCCTCAAGGTCGAACGCGCAGCCGCGACCGACATAGCCCCGCATGCGCGACAGCCACAGGTCGTAATCGGCCGTGTTATGATCGGCCTCGAAATGCGGCTGCCACTGCCGCTCGGGATCGTCGAGCATCAGCGCCTTGCCGAGGCCGGTCGACGTCATCGGCTGGCGGTCGCCGACGCGGCTGCTGATCTCGACGCGGCGGCGGCCGGGGATCTTGTCGAGATACAGGGCGCGGTCATGGTCGCGGACGCCGAGATGCACCGTATCCTCCGACGCGGCCGCGAGTGCCTCGATATGGTCGCGCGCGATCTGGACGACGTCGGCCTGCTGCTGCGCGAGGAAGCCCAGTTCGAGCAGCTTCGGCCCCAGGCGATAGCCCTGGCGCGGCGTGAAGGTGAGGAAGCGGCGGTCGATCAATGCGCTGGCGAGGCGGTGCGTCGTGCTGCGCGTCAGGCCGAGCCGGCTGGCGAGTTCGGCGAGCGCGATCGGGCGATCGGCGACCGCATCGATCAGGTCGAGCCCCCGCAACAGCGTCTGGCTGCCGGAGGGAGCCTTTGCCTCGCTGGGATCGGCTGTTGCGGCCTTGGCGGCGGAAGCGGGCATGGTCGAGCTCTCCTGCGACGCGAGCGACCTGCGTCCTCGTGCCATAATATGGGACTATTTGCCCGGCGCATGGGGCGCTGTCGAGCGATAAAACGCCGGGTCTGTCGCCAATCAGCGGCCAAAACGGACGGCGTGCGGACCATGCGCCTGCGCACGTCGCCGGATCCGCGGTGCGAACTCGGCGACGTGCACAGGCGGCGTGATGGTGGGGTAGGGTTGCGCCTATTGCAGGTTCACGAAGGCGCCGCCATCGACCAGCAACGCCGCGCCGGTGACGTAGCGCGCCAGGTCGGACGCGAGGAAAACGGCGGGCCCCGCCATATCCTCCGGCACGCCCAGCCGACCAAGCGGCACGCGCCCTTCCATATATGTGCGCTTCTCCTCGTCGGCGAGGTCGTCCTTGTTGATCTCGGTCAGGATGGTGCCGGGCAGCAGCGAATTGCAGCGGATATTGTGCCGGCCCAGCGCGATGGCGGCGGACTGCATCAGCGAATGGAGCCCCGCCTTGGTCGGGGTGTAATGCGTCTGGAATTCGCCCCCGACGAGCGCTGAAATGGAGGAGACGGCGATGATCGATCCGCCATGGCCTTGGTCGACCATCTGCCGCGCCGCCGCCTGGCACATATAATAGCCGCCGTGCAGGTTGACGCGCATCGTGCGTTCGAACGTCTCGACCGGCATGTCGAGGAAGCTGTGGAAGGGGCAGATGCCGGCATTCGACACCATCACGTCGACCTTGCCGAACGCCTGCACCGCCTGCGCAATGAAGTCGGTCGCGGTGGCGGGATCGGCGACGTCGCCCTGAATCGCGACGCCGCGCTGGCCGGCCGCTTCGATCCCGGCGAGGCACTGCGCCGCGCCGTCCGTGTCGCGCGCAAAGTTGATCGCGACGTCCGCGCCATGCTGCGCTGCGCCGATCGCGATGGCGCGGCCGATGCCGGTGGAGGCGCCGGTGACCACCACCGTCTTGCCTTCGAGCAGTTTCATCGCATTCCTCTCCGTCGATCCATTGTGCTGTAGTCCCGGTACCATTTCGGCCAAAGAGCCGATTGACGCCCGGAGTCTCACTAGCTAGTATCCTATCCCATAAAGTGAGAAAGTAAACCGGGCAGAGGGGCTTGCCGTGGCGTTGTCGAAGATCAAGCATGTCCGCGCCTTTGTCGCGCGGGGGGCGGGGGCGGATTACCACGACCAGGGCGCAGGCCATTGGATCGACGATCACATCGCCACGCCGATGAGCCGCTATCCCGAATATCGCCAGTCGCGGCAGAGCTTCGGCATCAATGTGCTCGGCACTTTGGTGGTCGAAATCGAGGCGGAAGAC
This sequence comes from Sphingomonas sp. DC5200-1, assembly GCF_049897245.1. NCBI lineage: Bacteria > Pseudomonadati > Pseudomonadota > Alphaproteobacteria > Sphingomonadales > Sphingomonadaceae > Sphingomonas > Sphingomonas sp. DC5200-1. The sequence goes on along the minus strand of NZ_JAFCVW010000008.1, from coordinate 9,298 downwards.
GGCACGATCGGCTTCGCGGTTACGACCGGGGGCGAGCCCGCCGCCTATATCGTCGAAAAGCATCTCGCTCGCTTCCTCGAAGGCCGCAGCCCGCACGAGGTCGAGAAGATCTGGGACCAGATGTATTTCTCGACCCAATATTACGGCCGCAAGGGGCTGGTCGTGAACGCCATCTCCGGCGTCGACCTGGCGCTATGGGATTTGCTCGGCAAGCTGCGCGGTGAGCCGGTCTATCACATGCTGGGCGGCGCGGTGCGCGACGAACTGCAATTCTACGCCACCGGCGCGCGGCCCGATGTGGCCAAGGAACTGGGCTTCATCGGCGGCAAGCTGCCGCTCCATCACGGTCCCGCCGAAGGGCTGGAGGGGATGGAGAAGAATATCGCGCTGCTCGCCGATATGCGCGCCAAGTGCGGCGACGATTTCTGGCTGATGTATGATTGCTGGATGGCGCTCGACCTGGATTACGCCACCCGGCTCGCGCACCGGGCCTGGAACGAATGCGGGCTGAAGTGGATCGAGGAGGCGCTCAGCCCCGACGACTATTGGGCCTATGCCGAGCTGCGCAAGAAGGCGCCGCCGGGCCTGCTCGTCACCACCGGCGAGCATGAGGCGACCCGCTGGGGTTTCCGCATGCTGATCGACATGGGCTGTTGCGACATCATCCAGCCCGACGTGGGCTGGTGCGGCGGCGTCACCGAACTGATCAAGATCGCCAATTATGCCGACAGCCGCGGGGTGATGATGATCCCGCACGGATCGAGCGTGTACAGCTATCATTTCGTCATCACCCGGCACAATTCGCCCTTCGCCGAATTCCTGATGATGCACCCCGGCCCGACCGAAGTGGTGCCGATGTTCGCGCCGCAATTGCTGGGCGAGCCGGTGCCGCAGAACGGCCGCATCCGCGCGAGCGCGCTCGACAAGCCCGGCTTCGGCGTCGAGCTGAACGCCGACGTGCCGCTGCATCGCCCCTATACGCACTGAGGATTTGTCCCATGAAGCTCTGTCGTTATGGCACCCGCGGTGCCGAAAAGCCCGGCCTGATCGATGTGGACGGCCGGATCCGCGATCTGTCGGGCGTGATCGCCGATGTGACGCCCGCCGACGTCACGTCCGAGGCGCTGGCGCGTCTCGCCGCACTCGATCCCGCCAGCTTGCCGCTGGTCGAGGGAAGCCCGCGTTACGGCGTGCCCGTCGCCGGCATCGGCAAATTTATTGCGATCGGCCTCAACTATGCCGATCACGCCAAGGAAGCGGGCCTGGAACCGCCGCCCGAGCCGATCTTCTTCACCAAGGCGATCTCGTGCCTGACCGGGCCGAACGATCCGGTGATGATCCCCAGGGATTCGCAAAAGACCGACTGGGAAGTCGAGCTGGGCATCGTCATCGGCAAGACCTGCCGCTACGTCGAACAGGCGGATGCGCTCGATCATGTCGCGGGTTATGTGCTGGCCAACGACGTGTCGGAGCGCGCGTTCCAGAAGGAACTCGGCAGCCAGTGGGACAAGGGCAAGGGCTGCGACACGTTCGGCCCGGTGGGTCCTTGGCTGGTGACGGCGGACGAAGTCGGCGACTGCCAAACGCTGGACATGTTCCTCGACGTCAACGGCAAGCGGATGCAGACCGGCAATACGGCGACGATGATCTTCCCGGTCGCCGAATGTATCGCCTATGTCAGTCGCTTCATCACGTTGCATCCGGGCGACCTGCTCATCACCGGCACGCCGCCGGGCGTGGGCGAGGGGCAGAAGCCCGACAAGATCTTCCTGAAGGCGGGCGATACGATGCACCTCGGCATCACCGGCCTCGGCGAACAGCGCCAGACCTGCGTCCCCTTCGCGATGGAGCTGCCCGCGTGACCAGCTATGCAGGCCGCTTCGCCGGCCGCACCGCGATCGTCACCGGCGGCGCGTCGGGCCTCGGCTGCGCGGTCGCCAAGCGGATCGTCGAGGAAGGCGGCAGCGTCGCCTTGTGGGACGTCGATGCCGATCGCCTCGCCGAGACCCAGGCGGCAATCGGGGCGACGCATATCGAGGCGTTCGACGTGTCCGATGCCGCCGCGGTCGCCCGCGCGACCGATGCCACGGTTGCGGCGTTGGGGAAGGTCGACATCCTCGTCTGTTCGGCGGGGATCACGGGCGCGACCGCATCGGTCGATCAATATCCGATCGACAGCTGGCTGCGCGTCGTCGACATCAACCTGAACGGCCTGTTCTATTGCTGCCGCGCGGTGGTGCCGCATCTCGTCGCCAACGGTTACGGCCGGATCGTGAACGTGGCGTCCGTCGCGGGCAAGGAAGGCAACCCCAACGCCTCGGCCTATTCGGCCACGAAGGCGGGCGTGATCGGCCTCACCAAATCCTTGGGCAAGGAACTGGCGGGCAAGGGCGTGATCGCCAACGCGTTGACCCCGGCGACGTTCGAGAGCCCGATCCTCGCGCAGCTGCCGCAGAGCCAGGTCGATTATATGCGCGGCAAGATCCCGATGGGGCGGCTGGGCGAAGTCGCGGAAAGCGCGGCGATGGTCTGTTTCATGGCCAGCGAGGAATGCAGCTTCACCACCGCGTCGACCTTCGACACGTCGGGCGGGCGGACGACCTACTGATGACGTATGCGGGCGGCGAGGCGGCGATTCCGTTCGTCGACGCGCACATCCATCTGTGGGACCTCGCGCGGCTGCGCTATCCGTGGCTGACCCCGCCCTTCGCCGACGATGGCCCGAACGGATCGGTCGAGCCGATCGCGAGCACCTATCAGCCCGCGGATTACCGGCGCGAGATGGCGCAGTGGAACGTCGTCGGGGCGGTGCATGTCGATGCCGGTGCCGCTCCCGCAGACGCGCTCGCCGAGACCGAATGGCTGGAGGGGCTGGCGGCGGCGGATGGGCTGCCGACCGGCATTGTCGCCTTCGCGGCGCTTGACGATCCCGAGGTGGAGACGGTGCTTGCCGCCCATGCACGCCACCCGCGGGTGCGCGGCATCCGCCATATCGTCAACTGGCACGCCGATCCGCAGCGCAGCTATACCTCGCGTGACGTGACGCAGGACGATGCGTGGCAGCGCGGTTTTGCGGCGCTGGCGCGGCATGGCTTGTCGTTCGACCTGCAATGCTATCCGGGGCAAATGTCGGCGATGGCGGCGCTCGCCGCGCGGCATCCGGAGGTGCCGGTGATCGTCAACCATGCCGGCATGGCGGTGTTGAGCGACGCCGAGGGCTACGGTGACTGGCGTCGCGGCCTGACTGCGCTGGCCGCGTGTCCTCAGGTGGCGGTGAAGCTGTCCGGTTTCGGATTCGCCCGGCGCGACCGGGATGCGGCGTTCGTGCGCGACACGGTGCGCACCGTCATCGACCTGTTCGGCCCGGAGCGGGCGATGTTTGCGAGCGACCTGCCGACCGACCGCCTGTTCGGCAGTATCGACGCGCAGATGGAGGCGTGCCATGCCGCCGTCATCGATCTGGGCGATAGCGACCGCCGTGCGCTGTTCGCCGGCAACGCCAATCGCATCTATCGGCTTGGCCTCGACCTGCCGCTTACCAAGGATAATCACTGATGTACGACCGGACCTATTACGCGACGCATCCGGACATGATGGAGTGCGTGTCGAACGACGAGTTGCGCGACCGCTATCTGATCCAGGGGCTGTTCCGTGACGGCGAGTGCGTGCTGAACTACACGCACGCCGAACGCTTCGTGATCGGCGGCGTCGCGGTGGCGAGCGGGAGCGTGAAGCTGCCCGACCAGACCGAGCCGGCATCGGCGGCGGGCCATCCCTTCCTCGAACGCCGCGAGATGGCGATCGTCAACGTCGGCAAGGTCGACGGGACCGTGACGGTCGATGGCGAGACGTTCGAGCTCGGCAACAAGGACTGCCTCTACGTCACGATGGGCGCGAAGGACGTGGCATTCTCGGGTGACGGCGCGCGTTTCTACCTCGCCTCGTGCCCGGCGCATCAGGCCTATACGACGCGCAAACTCGGCATCGCCGACGCCAATGCGCTCGAGCGCGGCAGCCTGGCGGAATCGAACGAGCGCACGATCTTCCAGCTCGTCATCCCCGGCATCTGCGACAGCGCGCAGCTGGTGATGGGCCTCACCGTGCTGAAGCCCGGCAGCGTGTGGAACACGATGCCCCCGCACATCCACGAGCGCCGCAGCGAGATCTATTTCTACTTCGAGCTCGATAATGTCGACACCGACCGCGTCATGCACTTCATGGGTGAGGGCGAGGCCACCCGCCACATCGTGATGCAGAACGAGGAAGCGGTGATCAGCCCGCCCTGGTCGATCCACATGGGGGCGGGCACCAAGGCCTATGCCTTCATCTGGGCGATGGCGGGCGAGAACCAGGATTATACCGACATGACCGTGCTGGATATCTGCCAGCTGGCGTAAGCCGATCCTCCCTCCCCTGACAGGGGAGGGTCGGGGAGGGGTGGCGTGCTCGCGGTACGGACGGGCGAGCACTGTCGGCCACCGTATCCCCGGACCCCACCCACCCCCGGCCCCTCCCTTCCAGGGAGGGGAGGAGCCAAGCAATGAACCCCTTCGATCTTTCGGGCCGCGTCGCGGTCGTGACCGGCGCGAACACCGGCATCGGGCAGGCGATCGCGATCGCGCTCGCGCAAGCGGGCGCCGATGTCGCGCTGGTCGGGCGCACCCCGGCCGAGGACACTGCACAGGCGATCCGCGACCTTGGCCGCCGGGCGCTGATCGTGTCGGCGGACCTGTCGAGCATCGAGCCGGTACAGCGCATCGTCGACGAGACGGTGGTGGGGCTGGGCGGGCTCGACATTCTGGTCAACAATGCCGGCATCATCCGCCGCGCCGATGCGGTCGACTTCACCGAAGCGGATTGGGACGCGGTGGTCGACACCAATCTGAAGTCGGTGTTCTTCCTCTGCCAGGCGGCCGGGCGCCACATGATCGCAAAGGGCGGGGGGCGGATCATCAACATCGCCTCGATGCTGACCTTCCAGGGCGGCATCCGCGTGCCGAGCTATACCGCATCGAAGTCGGGGATCGGCGGCCTGACCAAGCTGCTCGCCAACGAATGGGCGAAGCATGAGCTGAGCGTGAACGCGATCGCGCCGGGATACATCGCGACCAACAACACCGCCGCGCTGCAAGCCGACGAAGCGCGCAATGCCGCGATCCTCGATCGCATCCCGGCGGGCCGCTGGGGCGATGCCGCCGACCTCGGCGGCGCGGCGGTGTTCCTCGCCAGTGACGCTGCGGCCTATGTCCAGGGCCATATCCTCGCCGTCGATGGCGGGTGGCTGGCGCGCTAGGTCGCGCCAGCCGATATCGTCAGATGCCGTAGCGCAGCGACAACATCACGTTGCGCGGCGCGTTGGCGAAACAATCGCCGCGGACCAGGCATGAGGCGTAGCCCCGCCGGTCGAACAGGTTGGTCGCGTTGAGCGACAGCCGCCACCGCTCGCGCGTGATCTCGGCGAGGGCATCGACCATCGCGCGGGCTGGCGTGACGATCGACCAATTGGCGTCGCTCGTGACCTGCCGGCCGGCATAGCGCACGCCCGCGCCCAGCCGCAGCGTGCCGAGCGCGGCGTCGAAGCTCTTCGTCGTCCAGGCCGATGCGATGGTGCGTGGGAAATATCCCGCTGCTTCCTCGTCGCCGGTGATCGTGTTGTGGCCATAGGCGAGCGACAGGTCGAACCGACCCGGCAGGCTGTGCGTCGCTTCGACCTCGAACCCCTTGGTCGTCAGTTCGCCGGTCTGCGTGATGCGCATGCCGGGACCGGTGATCGGGCGGCCGTTTTCCTTGATGCGGAAGGCGGTGGCGGTGACCATCGTGTTCGGGCCGGGCTGCCACTTGGCGCCCGCTTCGAATTGCGTGCCGGTCTGCGGACGGAACGGCCTGCCATCGCTGGTCGTCCCTGCGATCGGCTGGAAGCTCTCGGTATAGCTGAAGAAGGGCGAAATGTTGGCCGCGACCTCGCCGATGATGCCGGCGCGGAAGGTGGTGGCGCTGTCCGATGTGCGGGTCGCGCCGCTGTGACCGATCACATGGTCGCGGCGGACACCGAGGACGAGCGACACGCGATCGTAGAAGCGCAACTGATCCTGCGCATACAGGCCCAACTGGGACTGGGTCGTGCGCGAATAGGGGTCGGTGGCGACCGGCGTCGCGAGCGTGGCATAGTCGATATCGTACAGGTCGATCGTCTGGTAGTCATAGGCGGACGTGATGCCGACCTTGTTCCAGCTGTAATCGACCCCTGCGAGCAATGTGTGCTCGATATGCGCGCCGGTGTTGAAGCGGGCCTGCACGTTATTGTCCGTGGACAAGACGTTCAGCCGCCCGAGCTGCGAGCCTGCGTAAACGCCGATCAGACGGCCGTCGCTGCCCGGCACGTATGGATCCGTCGGGTTCGAATAACTGTCGGGATAATGGGTGTTATAGGTGAGGTGGCTGTCGATGTAGCGCGCCTTCAAGCTCAGTTTCACCGCATCGCTGAACCGGTGGGTCAGCAGCCCCGACCCCTGCCACATGCGTCCGTCATACCGATCCCAGCCGGGCTTGCCGACGAAGAGATAGGGATCGAGAGGCGGCCGCCCGCGATTGTCGCGCACCGTGCCGACGATCGGCAGGAAGTTGAGCGTCGATCCGGTCTTGTCCTGCTGGTAGAGGCCGAGCAGCGTCACGTCGGTGCGCGCATCCGGGCGCCAGGTGACCGAAGGGGCGATCATGATCCGGTCGTCGGGAACGTGATCGACATAGGTGCCCGAATCGCGAACCCGCGCGACGATGCGCCCCGCCAGCTTGTCGCCGGCTGCAAGGTTGAGGTCGGCCAGCACCTCCTTGCGATCGAAGCTGCCATAGGTCAGCTGCACCTCGCCCGTGTTCGTGAACACCGGCGTCTTCGACACGAGATTGACGAGCCCGCCGATCGATCCCTGTCCGAACAGGACCGAGGCGGGGCCGCGCACCACCTCGACCCGCGAGAAATTGTACGGGTCCGACGCGATATTGACGTAATAGCTGTAGATGTCGCGCATGCCGTCACGAAACTGGAGCGCGCTGACGCCGCGGATCGTGAACGTGTCGACGCGCGTGTCGCGGCCATACGGGTCGGTCAGCACGCCCGCCGCATAGCGCATCGTATCGGCAACGCTGATCGCGCCCTGCGACAGATAGGTCTCGCTCGGGATGACCGTGACCGGCTGCGGCACCTCGATCGCCGGCGTGTCGGTCTTGGTCGACGCCTGCGCTACGGTCACGCGGCCCTCGACGAGGATATCCCCGCCCGACTGCCCATCGGCAACCTTGCGCTGGGCGTCGGTGGTATCGTCGGTGGCGGCGGCGCCCGGTGTCAATGCGACCAGCGCAGTTCCGGCGAGCAATGCGAAAGCTGACATGAAATCCCCTTTGGTAACGGCGGGGCCAATATCGCTATTGCGAATCGCATGCAATTGTCTCGAAAGGTAGCTGGGTGCCACTGCTGGCAATGGTTTTGTGATAGCGAAACCATGCGGCGCGGACCTAAGCGGTTGACGGCGCTCGCCTTTGCCCGGCAAGTCAGCCCGACAGGATCAGGAGAGGTTGAATGGCGTTTTCCCGCAGCGTGGCGATGATCGTTGCTGCCAGCGCTCTGGCGGCCGGCATGGTGACAGGAGAGGGGCTGGCGCAGCAGGCGGCTTCTGCCGGCGTCGCGCATCCCGAGCTGTGGCCGACGCTGCCGATGAAGCTGAAACGCGATCCGAAGGTCGAGGCGCGGGTCGACGCGATCCTGAAGCGGATGAGCGTGGAGGATAAGGTCGGCCAGCTGATCCAGGTCGATATCGCCTCGATCACGCCCAAGGACCTCGAGACGTACAAACTCGGTTCGGTCCTCAACGGCGGCAATTCTGCGCCCAACGGCGATGAATTCGCCCCTGCCGCGGAATGGTTGAAGCTGTTCGACGCATTCTACGACGCTTCGGTGAAGCGCAGCGATGGGCGGCCGGTCGTGCCGATCATCTGGGGCACCGACGCGGTGCATGGTGACAACAATATCGTCGGCGCGACGCTGTTCCCGCACAATATCGGCCTTGGCGCGACGCGTGACCCTGCGCTGATCCGGCGTATCGGCGCGGCGACCGCGGCGGAAACCGCGGCAACCGGCATCGACTGGAGCTTTGCGCCGACGGTGGCGGTGGTGCAGGACGACCGCTGGGGTCGGACCTACGAAAGCTATTCTGAAGAGCCAGAGATCGTTCAGACTTATGCCGGACAGATGGTCGAAGGGCTGCAGGGCGCGGTCGGTCAGGACTTCATGACGCCCGGCCATGTCATTTCCTCGGTGAAGCATTTCCTGGGCGATGGCGGCACCGGCGGCCGCGATCAGGGCGATACGCGCGTCAGCGAACAGGTGCTGCGCGACGTGCATGCTGCGGGTTACAAAAGCGGCCTCGCCGCGGGCGCGCTGACCGTGATGCCGAGCTTTTCCAGCTGGAACGGCGTCAAGATGACCGGCAATAAAAGCCTGCTCACCGACGTGCTGAAGCAGCGCATGGGCTTCGACGGCTTCGCGATCGGGGACTGGAACGCGCACGGCCAGGTGCCGGGGTGCAGCAACGAGGATTGCCCGGCAGCGATCAATGCGGGCCTCGACATGTTCATGTATTCCGGCCCGAAGTGGAAGGAGCTGTACGCGAACACGCTGCGCGAGGCGAAGGACGGGACGATCCCGGCCGCGCGGCTGGACGATGCGGTACGGCGGATCCTGCGGGTGAAGATGCTGGCGGGCACGTTCGATGCCGGGCGCCCGTCGTCGCGGCCGATGGCGGGCAAGTTCGACCCGCTGGGTTCACCCGAGCATCGCGCGATCGCGCGTCAGGCGGTGCGTGAATCGCTGGTGCTGCTCAAGAACAACGGCGGCGTGCTGCCGCTGAAACCCAGTGCCAATATCCTCGTCGCCGGGCGCGGCGCGGACAATATCGGCCAGCAGTCGGGCGGTTGGTCGATCACCTGGCAGGGCACGGGCGTCACCAATGCCGCCTTCCCGAACGGCCAGTCGATCTGGAGTGGCATTGATCAGGCGGTGCGGGCGGGCGGCGGCAAGGCGACGCTGGCGGTCGATGGCGCGTATACGACCAAGCCCGATGCTGCGATCGTCGTGTTCGGCGAAACGCCCTACGCCGAATTTACCGGCGACCGCCCGACGCTGGAATCCCACATTTCCCAAGTAAGGCGCTGATTTCGCTGTCCTGACCATTATATTTCCTATATAAAACATGGTGTTGAAGGCTGCGAGGGGCGCGTTTCATGGATCACCCAGAGGGTGCGGGCT
>NZ_JAFCVW010000007.1:0-153542 GCF_049897245.1 Sphingomonas sp. DC5200-1 | reverse complement strand
ACGAACGAAATAACAACAGACGTAGCCAGCACGGCCCTGTCTCCGGGGGGGCGACATCATCTCGGAACGAAGGGGCGCAATCATCTCGGAAACGAGGGGCGGCTTCATCGGAATCGGCAGGCATAGTGCCCGCGTTGTCCGTTGGTGCCGGTCAGCACGGCGTCAAACTGCGCAGTCGGCTTGTCCTCGGTGGCCTTCCTGGCGAGTGACCTCTGCCACTCGAGGAAGCGCTGCGGATCGATGAACGCGTCCGGTTCGGGGGCTGGTTCAGCAGATGTCAGCCAGCGATTAAAGTCGGCGCGGCGGTTCGCGCCTTCATCCCGTGTCTTCGCCAAACCCTGAGATAGACAGAAGGCGATGAATGGATCGTGCGTACCCCAGCGTAGGAGTTCCCGTGCCCAAAAGCCGAACCACGGAAGACCGGTCGTAGCCTTCCAATCACTCAAGCTAGGGATGGCTAACGGATCGGCTGCCCCCAGCGACCAAGCCTGCGCAACGACGGCTCCCAACGCCATACCAAGACGGTATTCGAGGTTGTCGGCGACGAAACGCTGCCAAGATCGCAGTTGATCGGGGGCAGGGGGTGTTACATCAGGTTCGTTGAGGCACCACCCAAGGACGTCATTCCAGCGGTCAAGCAGACGCTCATCGGTATCGGTCCGGCGGACGCGGAAACCGTAGCCGCGATCGTCCTTGATGAGATCGCCGATCCGCTCGAACACGTCGATCCGTTCTTCTGGACTAGCGGTCCCGTAGTTTACCGCCTTGCTGATTTCCGCAAGTATCGCGGTCGCTACTCCCTCGAACCGGCGACCAATCACCGGTGTGAAGCCAAATTGGTAGAGGCGAGTGCGTTCGGCACGGTCAGGGTAGAGCTGGGTGACTACGCCGGAACCGCGACGAATAAATGCTTGTTCAAGCCATGCTTCTTGGGCGGTTGCTGTTGCGCTGAACGTGCGCTCCCAAACGCTTTTCAGATGTGCCTCGATCTGCGCGCGCGACATTGCAGCAGTATCGCTTTGCTGAAGTTCCTCCACGGCCGCCAACGCCAAGCCATCAAGCTCATCCATGGCATCCGCAAGTCGGGCACGAGGGTCGGTCGCTCCAGTGCCGGCTGCTGCGCTGACGGTCGTGGGCGCCGTCGCCTCGAGCCAGTTGAGGAAGTCGTCTGGCGATACCTGCAGCAGCCGATGCGCGCGATCCCAGATCAGTTCCAGCAGCATCGCCAGGGGGCTGGGCACACTATCGGCATCACGCTCTTCTATTACAAGCGCATCACGCAGCTGGTCGTATTCCGTACTCAAGGTTGCCAGCTGACGACGCTGTATGGGGCGGCTCGCAGTGGCAGTGGTTGAAATTTGGCGGGGCAGAGCGACCAGGGTCAGTCCTTCAATCCCTCGCGATGCACCAGGTCGCCCAGCGCGTCCGGCAAGATTGCGAAACTCCGCCGTACTAAGCGGAGCGATGATCTGCTCCTCCTCGACTGGATCCCACGATGTGCGCTTCAGTGAGGTCAAAAATATGAGATCGAACGGAAGATTCACACCCTCCGTCAATGTCGCCGTCGCGACCGTTATCGGGCAAATACGCTGATCGATCATCTCCACCATCAACCGACGGAGACGCTGCGGCATCTGACCGTGGCTGGTGGCAATTCCCCGTTCCAACAGGAAAAGCTCGAAGCTATCGGCTCCACAATAGTCCTGACAAGCGGCTCGCGCCTCGTCAAAGCGCTCACCACGGCGGCCCCGGGGCGGCGTAAAATTGACGATCGCCTGCCAAGCTGGCAGCTCAAGCGCTTCTTTGTACCAGCGCATCGTTTGTTCGGGCTCTTGCGCGACCGAGATCAGGATGCGCTGATCCTCCTCTACGAGATGCAGGGCGGTCCACAAAACGCTCAACGTGTTGAAGCGATTGAGGCTGTTGCGCCACTGCGAGCGAAGCTGAGGCATCGGTGCAACGCGGAGGGGAAGATACACCGGGTCTTCCTCGCCCCGGAGGTAAAGCGGGCGGCCGTTCATGAGGTCGAGCAGGATACGACCTGATGCGTTCGTTGCGGTCTCCAGCACCCCGATAACCTGGCGGGTGCTGCGATAGCGGACGCCAACGGCCTGAGCATCCCCGCGGCCTTCGATCCAGCGCGCAACGGGCTGTGCGGCCCCCCCCTGCAACGGCGGTGAGCGCGATGCGTACGACCTCCGGCTGTCGCGCGACGATACGCGAAACCAGCGTCTCGAGCCGGATGGCCCGATTGCTATGCTCCGCGAAGCTTACGCGGGTGGACTCGTCAGCGTCGGGTACGACCTGATGGGCTTCGTCAATAATGAGGAGTTTGATGCGCGCTATGAGGATGGGCCCGAGATAGCGCATCAACGCGTCAGCCTTCTCGACCGTAGCGATAAGCACCACCGGACGGTCGGTCGTCAGCCAGGCATCCGTGATGCCCCAGTCGGCGCCACCATACAGACCCGTAATCAGGCACTCTCGACCAAGCTCCGAGGTCAGTTTCGCCTCGACCTCGTTCGCCAGCGCGCGAGAGGGAACGATATAAAGCGCCAACGGTCCGATCGCTGCGGGCTCCGCACGCAGGAGCAATTCTTTGACGATCGCCATGTTGGCCACCAACGTCTTGCCTGATCCGGTCGGCGTGCAAAGCGCGAAGGAGTCGTCGCGTAGTAGCCGTTCCAGTCCCTGCAGCTGCGATGTCCAAAGGATACCGCGCCCGCGACTGAATTGGTCACGCGCGTAATCGGTGAGCTTGGAAAGCCGCTCTGGCCGGAGCACAGCTAATGCGCGCAGGGGTTTGTAGATGGAGGCGGCAACGAAGCGATCGGCCACATCCCGGATCAGGGAAAGAACGAGCGCTGCATCGTCGCTGAAGGTCCGAGCTGCCATCTCGTCGAGCGCGCGCAACTTGGCCATTGCGCGATCCAGGCGTGGATCGTCACCGCGGCGGAGGCAGTCGGCGATGAGGCCGACAGTGCGAACTAATTCGATGGTGAAGTACCAGGTGACGCGATCGCCATCCTCGCCGGCTTCGTCGGATTCGAGGAGCGCGGTTGCGAGCAACGTTCCCTGGTCAGGCTGGGTGAGATGTGGGTGCTCGCTCCAGAAATTAGCGGCGCGCGCGATGACATCGTCGAAGTCGGCGCGCAGGAAGGCAGCGAGCAGGCTGACCCCATCCTGATCGGACGGCACCTGGGCGAGCAAGCCGGCTGCCATCGCCGGCAAACCGCCAAGTTGGTAGGCACCGGCCGCGAGCAATTCGATTGGTACGATCGTGCGCAGGCCGTCATCTGCCCGCGCCAACCACTCAAGCAGTTCGCCCGTGCGGCGATAGCAGTCGATAGCGCCAGGGCACGTCGGCCCATCCACTGTGCGGAAAATGTGCGCCGCATGAAGAAGACGGCGCGCGTCACTCAGCTGACTCTCAGACTCACGCGCCGACCAATGGATCGTGGGAACCTGCCAGGTCGTCTGCAAGCAACGCACGAAGGCGCGAGCCTGTGGGCGGGATAACGCGTTTTCGATGGCCAGCGAAGTGCGAACTTGCTCTGCGACGGCACGCCGCATCTCTTCGGACATGGCGTCAGGGCTTCCACATAGAGGTATACAGCCCGTCGATCAGCGCCTCACCGCCTTCAAGGATCAACTCGACAACCTGCAAGTCATGCGGGGCGGTGTAGTCTGCCGGCGGCTTCTTCCACGGGATCAGCACATTCAGTTTCTTGCGGGTCGCTGCGGCGTTGCCGGCGATCACAACGAGGTTCGTCCGAGCAAGCGTGGGTACGGTCGCGGTGATCGCGGCGTCCATGGACGCAATGGCGGTCGCATGATTCACGGGATCCCGCAGCTCCAGCAGGCGCTGCAGCTGACGCAAGCCCTTCGGAACGACGCTATCCCGATTCACCTCAAACCAAATGCCACGACCGTTGTGGACATTCTTGCCCGTAGTCGGATCTTTCAGGTTCTTCTCGCCATGGAGGAGGGCGGCGACGGCCGAGTTGGTAAGGGAGGCGCGCCACTTTGCTTCCCCGACGATGACCCGGACCACGTTCCCGGCCGCGTCGAGCCGTACCCCGACGAAGTCGGAACCGAAGCGACCGAATACCTGGCGCTTGCGGGATGGATCGTAGCGAAGGTCCCACAGATAGCTCTCCACATCGGCATGGAAGCGGAAAAGGAAGATCGGGACCGACCACTGATGCTCGCCGACGAGTTCCTCTGCATAGGCCTGGGTTACCAAGCCGGCGACTACTTCGCCAAATAGGCCACGCCGGGCGACGGCCGGCAGGCAGTCTGGATAGCAGGCATGGGCTCCCGCCGCCCCAGCGTCCGGGTGAAGGTCGATGCCGACCTGCTTATGAAAATGTTCGCGCGCGTCGAGATGAGCTGACTCAAAATACGGGCGAAGAGCGTCGATCAGACTCTTGTCGATTGGCTTGATCTGTTCGAGCAGGAGGTGACCGTAGCGATCTTCGATCGTCCCGTTGGCATCGAGCCACGCCTCAAGTGCGGCAGATGGGGGCGGTTCGGTGTGCACCTCACAACCTACCGGATAGTCACGATCTTCACGGCCACGTCGCCTGCTATGTCGCGCCACGCTTTGTCGGCGGTGTACGCCGCGACGCCGAGGCGTTTGGCCAAAGCGAGGCAGAAGCGATCGCCCAGCGACAACCCGGCCGATGAGGTGGCAGCGCGCAGGTTACCGGCATCCCAGGCGAGCGCATCATCCGCCGCGACGACGGTATAGGGCAGGGCCGCCAGCATCGCCCGCACGTCGTCAAGCGGCGCGCCTAGATGAACAAAGTGGCTGATGACCTCCGCCTGATTGATCGCGCACACTGAGGCATCCGCAATCACGCTGCCGACCTTGCTGGCACCGCGCTCGCCTTTCAACAGTGCGAGGATCGCCGAGACATCGAGAACGACATGGGTCATTCGCCGCTGTCCTCGCGCCGTACGGCAAGAAAGTCATCGACCGACGCGCCGGGCTGTTGTGCGTAGCGCTTGGCGATTGCTTGCGCCTTTGCCACCGCCTGCTCCACGGTGCGCAGGATAACTCCGTCCGGCGTTTCTTCGACAAGGACCGCACCGCCATCCTCAAGCCCTAGGCGCTTTCGAATGCCCACCGGCAGGCTCATACGACCATTTGGTGTGATGTTAACTTGTAGCGTCATATGGCAAAGCCCGCGTGTGGTGGCATTAGGAGTTATATATGCCACCATGATAGCGAAGAGGCGAGGGGGTAAACGCAAGCCGCCATCGATCCCGACAGCCACAATAGTTACTAGCGATAAGCCCGATTCCTGCTAGCAAGGTGGCAGGCAAAATTATGGGTCGGAACGGAGCCGAAACAGTGATCATCGACGTGCCGACGCCGGATGAATTTCACGATGCCGGCGTCAATCAGCTCTACCTGGCATGGAAGATCACCATGGACGCGCACGACGCGTGGTCCATCGGAGTTGGTGCCAGTGGGGATGCGGAGGCGACCGACGACTATTGGCGAAGTGTGCAGCCTGCACTGTCGAACGCCTACAGCCTTATCCAGCAAGCGATGGAGCTCGGCCTCAAGGGCCGGATCGCGCGCGTGTCGCCATACCTCCTCCTTGGCGATCCAGCCGACTGGAGCCCGAAGGCGGCGAAGGGGGCAACATCGTTTGGCGAGCTGCCGAGCCTCGAGGCGTCAAAGCTCGTAGCCGTGCACAACAGCGTTGCGGACCCGCCGCTGGACCCGGCGTTCAACACCTTCTGGACCGCGGTTCGCAAAGACCGCAACCGCATCATGCATTCGGCGCCGCGCGTAACCTTCACTGCGGGTGAGGTCACCCGTACCATCCTAATGGCGGCAAACGCGCTTTTTGCGGAGACATCATGGGTTGACCGGTTGTTTGCGATGGAGGGGGAGAGCAAGTTCGCCATCTTCGGCCTGGATGACCACGTCTACAGCGCCGTTGTCGGCCAGGTGGCCTGTGCCATCGAATTCCTCACACCCGCGGAGGCGATCGACCTTTTCGGCTTCAATCCCAGGCAGCATGCCTATCTCTGTCCTGCCTGCTTTGAGGCCACGCCGTACGATTATGCGGTGGATCTCCCAAAGCTAGCCCAGTTTGCCGCCAAGGTGCCCGGCGAGACCGAGCTAAGCTGCGTCGTCTGCCAGACGACGACTGACGTTAGCAGAGACGAGTGTGTGTATCCGGAATGTGTCGGTAACGTCATCGCCATGGAGCGGTGCCTGACCTGCTACCAGCTGCAGGACGAGCATCTGAAGATCGACGGCCCACCAAACGATGGCCAGGGGGATACTGTCTATGGCTACGACTTCATCTTTGGCCGGCCCCGCGAACGATCGGGGCGAACTTTTCTGAAGCACTATCAACGCGAAGACAGCGATGACGGTGCCATCGCCTTTGGGAAGCGAGCGCTGACGACACCTCACCTCGCAAGCTGGACCAGCGTCTCGATCTACGAGCACCAGTCCGGTATCTTTCCCTTTGGTGACAAGGCTCGAGTGCGCCCGCTTGGTCATTGGCTACGTCAGGAGGGCACGCTGTCATGGCACAAGGACGTGACTCTCTATGATCCTGTGCATGACGGTCCAGTATGATCGGCGATGATGCCGCGGAGCGCCGCGCGCTTCTCGCGATCGGGCCGATCGATCTGTCGCCAGCGTCAATCGATCTCGCACCGGATCTTAACCAGAGCGACCGCGCCCGGGTCGACCATTTCCTGGCGCGCGCATCGGCGGATGCGACCTTGCGTGCCTATCGGTCCGACTGGCGACTGTTCACGACCTGGTGCGACACACGCGGCTACGCCTCACTCCCGGCTTCACCCATTGTCACGGCTGCGTTCCTAAGCGAGCTTGCCAGAGACGGTAGCACCCATTCGAATGGGCGACCGTTATCCAAGTCGTCCATCGGTCGGCGGCTGGCCGCGATCGTCTTTGCCCACCGCGCCGCTGAGCTCGAACCGCCAACCGTACAAGCCGGCGCGGCCGCGCTGGATCGCGTGATGCGGGGTATCCGTAACGCCAAACGCAGCGATCGCCCGGCGAAGAAGCGGCCGGCCGACAGCGACGTGCTGCGTGACATGGTGCGCCATATCACCGGCTCCGCCCTCATCGACTACCGGGATCGCGCGCTGCTGAGCATCGGCATGATGGGGGCGTTCCGCCGCTCTGAGCTGGTCGCGATTGACATCGCCGATGTGGCCGAAGATCCACGCGGGCTGCTGGTCACGATTCCGTTTTCGAAGGGCGATCAGGAGGGCAAGGGGCAGAGCGTCGCGGTCCTCGATGGTCGTCGCATGGAGCCTGTGCGCCATTACCGCGCCTGGTTGGAGGTCGCGGGCATCACCGAGGGGCCCGTGTTCCGCCGTCTCACACCGCACGGCCGCCTCACCGAAAAGCCAGTTAGTCCGCAAACAGTGGCGCTGGTGGTCAAGGCGCGCGCAGCCGCAGCCGGCTATGATCCGGCACTTTTCTCAGGCCATTCACTGCGCGCCGGCTTCCTGACCGAGGCGGGTCGCCATGGTGCCAATTTGTTTAAGATGAAAGAGCACAGCCGCCATAAGTCGCTCGAGATGCTCAGCGAGTATGTTCGCGATCAGGAGGCGTTCCGCAATCACGCCGGCGAAGGCTTTGCGTAATGAGCAGGCGCGGAAGGGATGGGTTGGCGTTGGCGAGGATGTCGCATAGGCATAAGGGCGAGGGGACGCTGTGAAGACCGACACATCCGATGACTTCCAGTTCAGCCTGGCAGGCCGCGTGCGCAACCTTGGTTTCGCGCCCTCTCCGTTGAACGCGCTGTTCCCGTTGTTCGAGGCAATCGCCAACGCGTTCCATGCCATCGAGGCGCGCTGGGATCGTGAGGCGACGGCGAAGGGCGTCATCACGGTGACGATCCTACGCAGCAGCTCGGACGACGAAAACCCACCGGTCGCTGGCTTCCTGATTGAAGACAACGGGATCGGGTTGAACACCGACAATTGGCGCGCGTTCCGCACCGCAGATACCGCCAGCAAGATCAGCCGCGGCGGTAAGGGGGTGGGTCGCCTTTCCTGGCTGAAGGTGTTTCAGAACACGCACGTCAACAGCAGCTTCAGCGAAGGCGGCTCAACGCTGCACCGGTCGTTCGACTTCGCTGTCGCCCAGAACGACGCCAGTCCGCTGATTGGCCATGAGTTGCGGCTTGCGGGTGCGACCCCGACCATCGGCACGAAAGTGCGGCTGGAGCCTTACGTGCAATCCTACAGTGCGCATTGTCCTCGCAAGGTCGACACGATAGCCGCGCACATCATTGGTCATTTCCTGCGCAACTTCGCCAGCTATGAAGTGCCATCCTTCACGCTTGTTGATCGTGCCGAGCGGATCAGCCTGCTCGATTTTTACAGCAGCAACGTCGAGTCCGACACGCCCGAGACATTGAAAGTCGTCCTCGAGCCCGGGGAAGAACCGATCGACGTTGATATGTACCACATCCTGCTCAACAAGGGATTGCGCCTGCACGACGGCGGCAAGCACTGGAACCTGTATGTGGGCGATGGCCGCGTTGTTCGCGACGAGAAAATCGATAATCAGCTTGGGCTTGGTTACATCGGTGAAAATAGCGACTCCGTCTATATCGGCTTGGTGTCAGGCGACTACCTGAACGGCCACGTTAATCAGGAGCGCACCAACTTCACGTTCCGCGAAGATGACTATCGCAGCCTGCATCAGGCGGCGGTCGACGCTGCCAAGCGACACCTAGCGCCCTATATCGAACAGGTTCGCACCAAACAGGCCGGTATTACCTTGCGCGTCGTACGTGAGAACCCGCAGTTTCTGGCCGTCGCCAGCAATATCCCGGCTTTCGTCGAGGAGCATCTATCGCTCAACGCCAAGTCGGAGGAGGATATTTATATCGAGCTGGCGCGCCAGCGTCGACGCAAGCAACGCGAGACGAAGCGCGAGATAAAGGCACTATCCGCCGGCAATGCCAGTGAGGTCGTCGACCGGGTGCAGAAGGTTGCCAGTGCGATCAACTCGGACAAGAAAGCGTCGCTCGCCGAATATGTCGTTAAGCGGAAGGAGATCCTCGATCTCCTCGACAGTTCGCTGGCGTACGTCGATCCGGAGAAGCGAGACTACTTGCGTGAGGAGATCGTCCATGACCTCATCATACCGATCCGCTCGGATGGCGAAGCGCTCGACTATGAAGACCATAACCTATGGATTCTGGATGATCGACTAGCCTTCTATTCCTATTTGAAGTCCGACAAGCCCTTCACAACGTTTCTCACCGACAGCGACAGTACCCGCGAACCGGACGTCGCCGTTGTTTTCGATCGATCGCTGGCGTTCGACCGTGAAGGTACTGACGAACCGATTATCATTGTCGAATTCAAGCGACCCGGCCGACCCAACTACAGTCATAGCGACAACCCGGTCACGCAGGTGCTTGAATATGTAAACATCATGCGGAACGGCGGAGCGTTCAAGGATCGCACCGGCAGGTTCCGCAAACCTATTCCTCCCAGCACCAGATTTATCTGCTTCGTCGTCGCTGATTTTACGCCAAAGCTGGTCGAGGTTGTATCAATGTCGATTGCTCAGAATAAAAGTGCGGATGGCGAGGGGTACTTTGGCTTTTCGCCCATCCACAATGCCGTCGTTGAGGTTCTGCCTTACAACAAGCTGCTTCATGATGCCCGGCTGAGAAACGAGGCCTTCTTTGCCAAGCTCGGGCTGAACTAGTTACTCGGAATCACGAATTTGCGCGGATGACATAGCTGCGATTCCTATGTCAGCTAGGGAGGGCATCAGGTGGCACTACCGTCTCTGGTGGCGTATAAAGCTGGTCCCTAGTCGCGCGAACCACGTCGTTTACATATTCCGGCCATGGGCCGGCACCTGGTGGCATCGCAGCTTCTTCCTGTCGGTCCCGCAGGCGATTGCGGATCGTGCGGGCGGTGGTGCGGGTCGCCTCGTTGTCATCGTGCCAGGCGCCCCAGCGAACCCGCCAGTTAACGTATCGTGGCGCGAAAACCAGGAAGATCAAGGCCCCCACGCCGACGCCGTGTTCGCCAAGCAGCAGGATGGGAAGCGTGGCAATGGCGAATGCCTGAATCAGCGCCCAACAGGAACGATGACGGCGAAAGCCGTTCTGAACCAGCGTCGTCGGCCACCACGGACCTGCGACTGCCCATGCCGCGAGCGCGACCAACAGGCCGGTCAACACCATGCTGACGACGAAACCGATCCACAGCAGCGCCTTGGGAGCAATGAAGGTCAAGAAATCACCCATGCTGGCGCTGCGTGTCGAGGTCGCGCAGCTCGCGCAACAGATCGGTGGCCGGCGTCGAGACCACGATATCGTGGATGACCTTCTGGTCGAGGCTGATCACGTCTCCGACCGGACGTTCCGCGTAGCGAACCAGCGCAGGCTCGCTGGACGGCGTCCAACGTCGCGACGTGCCGGGCTTGAGTTCGAAAAGAAAGCGAGCAGGGGAGGCCAGGCTGATGCTCTGCGTTTGGCCATCGCTGCTCTGGCGGATGTCGGCGACCACGCCGCGATAGCCGACCCCAAGTCCGTCATGCTGGAGATCGGTCAGCACATAGGCGATCGGGCGATGACCGTGCTGCGTAGGCTTGATGATATGCGTGTAGGCCCAGCCGTGCCCGCCAAAGTCCCACCCTTCCGTAGCGACATCGAGTGCATCGTCGGCCATCAGCATGACGACTGCCAGCGTCGAGAAAATCGGTGCGCAAATGCCCCACACCAGATCACTAGCGCTCAACGCGGCTGCCTTTGGCCCACCCTGCGCGACGATCAGCAACGTGCCGATCGGATTGACCGCGGGCGTCCGGTAATCTGCGGGCAAGAAGCGGCTGACGTCGATCAGAAGCGTTTGCACCAGCCCGATAGCAAGCCCGGTCAGCAGGTGCGCGATCAGGGAAACGGCGACCCCGATCGCCAGCACGCTCAATGCGTTAACCGGCAGATCCGGGCGCGCAACGGCGTACCGGCGGGCGCGGGTATTCCAGAGCAGGATTGCGAAGAAGCCAGGAAGGAGGATTGCAACGCCTGTGACAACGGCCAGCGTCAGTGAGAACAAGGCTCAGGCCTCGACCAATTTCCGCTTACCGGTCGCCTGGTCAATGACCATCTTAGGGCGCTTGCCCGCAGCCTTCATAGCCTTGAGCTCCCGCTCGAGGCGTAACATGTCATCGTAACCGCCAAGCTGCCACGCGATCGAGGCGGTCTCTTGCTGTTCGCGAGGGGTCAGAACAGTGGCCATGTGGACAACATAGGGACGCGATCGCGCCGCGTCTATGGGGCACGGTCCTATACCAGCATCTGACGGCCTGAAGGCTTAGTCAGCCAGCGTTCGAAAGTGCGTCGATGATCCGACAATCGGCGATCGTTGTCGCGTCGCAGGTCGCTCCCCATTGCACGATCTCGGTTCTCAGCGCGGCGAGATCGGCGAGCTTGCGATCGATCTCATGGATGTGAACCGCGGCGATCGCATCGACCTCCGCGCAGGAGCCGCGCGGATCGTCTGCTAACCGCAGAAGGTCACGCACCTGGTCGAGGGTGAAGCCAAGATCGCGCGAGCGCTTGATGAACGACAGGCGATCCAGGTGGGAGCCGTTGTAAACGCGGTAGTTCCCTCCGCTGCGGATCGGCGCCCCGATCAATCCTTCCGCTTCGTAGAAGCGTACCGTCTCGACCTTCAACCCGGTCAATCTTGCTATTTCACCGATCTTCATCACAGACCCTTGACCCTCTAGTGGGATGAGGGTTCATATAGGGGGTCCGACCCAACGAATCGAGCACGATGATGGCGGACGCCTGTTGTTCAGCAAAGCGCGACACGATCGCGGAACTTGGCCGTAAGGCCGAGCAGCGACGCGCGCTGATCGTCGTCATGGTCATCAACCTATCGATGTTCGCCATCGAGTTCGGTGGTGGGCTGCTGGCCCGCTCGTCGGCGCTGATGGCGGACTCTGTCGACATGTTCGGCGATGCCGTGGTCTATGGGCTGAGCCTCTATGCACTCAATCGTGGCGCACGTTGGGAGGCGGGAGCGGCGATCGCCAAGGGCGGCCTCATCCTGGTATTCGGCATCGCCGTCCTCGTCGAAATCGCCGGTAAGATCGCCAACGGCGTGCCGCCGTCTTCGACGCTGATGCTCGGCTTCGGCGGGGCGGCGCTGGCAGCGAACCTCACGTGTCTGGCGCTGTTGTGGCGTTTCCGCGCTGCGAACGTGAACATGGCGAGCACCTTCGAGTGTTCGCGCAACGATGTCGCATCAAACATCGGAGTGCTCATCGCAGCGAGCCTCGTCCACCTCACAGGTGCCGCATGGCCCGACATCGTGGTCGGAGGCGTCATTGCGATTATCTTCCTCCGCTCCGCGTGGCGGGTGTTCGCGGATGCTATCCCCGCATGGCGTTTTGCTGACAGGTCCAGTGCCTACAATCGCCCTCATCGCGGAGAGAACGCATGACATCGGGTCGTCATGGTGATAGGCGCGTTCCCATGCTGGCCCGCGCCTGGTCCTTGCTGCTCCTCCTGCTGGCGTCGTCGCTCGTGATGACGGCGACCGTCCACGCGCGCGAAGTGCCGGGGCAGGCGACGACGATCGAATGCACAGGCGTCGTCCATGTAGATGGTGATGCCGATCAGTCGCAGGGTGATGCCGACAAGGCGATCCCGCATCATCATGGAACCTGTCACGGACAGGCTCTGAGCATTCCGCAGGCTGACGCCATCCCGGTCACCTTCAATATCGAGGGCGCTCGTCCCAAACCCGGTTTCGACGCCGTGCGGGCGCTGAGTTCCGTCGATCCGGCGTTGCGGCCGCCAAACGCCTGACGGATGCTGCCGGCCGGGATGACCCGGCCTGACGACATTCGTTAGGATTCCTCGACAATGCAGAAATTGTGCGCAGCCTTGCTGGCTGCGGCGTCGTGCGCCTCGGTGGCCCACGCGCAAGCCGGGCCGCCTGCGCCTATCACGCAGGCTGGACCGATCTATTCGCTCGACCAGGCGGTCGTCGCTGCCGGCGGCTCGGCGCCTTCGACCTCGGCCGCTACCGCTGCCATCGAAGCCGCACGTGCGGGCCGGACCGTTGCGGGATTGCGCCCCAACCCGGTCTTCCAAGGACAGATTGAGAATATAACGGGCTCCGGACCCTATCGGGGCGTGCGCGCCGCAGAGACTACGGTCGGGTTCGCCATTCCGATCGAACTGGGTGGCAAGCGCAGCGCCCGGGTCGGAGTTGCCAACGCCCAACTCTCACGCGCCGAGATCCAGGCGGCCATCATAGCCGCGGACGTGCGGTTGCAGGTGACGCAGCTCTACGTCGAAGCGGTCGCAGCCGAGCGGCGGGTGACGACGGCGCGGGATCAGGCGCGGATAGCGGGCGACGCACTCCGCGCGGCAAGTGTTCGCGTGCAGGCCGGACGGGCGTCGCCGCTCGAACAACAGCGCGCCGACGTCGCGCGGATCAACGCCGAGGCCAACGTCGAGCGTCAGCTCCGACTTTCCGACGCGGCCCGGGCGAATCTGGCGCGACGCATTGGTCAGCCGATCGATGGCCGTCTCGACGAGACGTTGCTCGATCGATTGCCCGACGCGGCGGCCTATGGGCCGGCGGCACCGGTACGAACGGTCGGAACGCTGGCGCTGGCCGCAGCCGATGCCGACTTCAGCATCGCGGATGCGGGCGTAAGGCTCGCGCGCGCCAATCGGGTGCCGGACATCAACGTCGGTCCGGCGCTGCGCAGGCTGGAAGCGACGAACGACACCGCGGCCGTCTTCACGGTCTCGATACCGATCCCGGTGTTCAACAACGGCCGCGCGGCGATCGCACAGGCGACTGCACAGCGTACCCAGGCGGACGCTCTTCGCCGGGTGACGGCGCTCGACATCGAGCAAGCCATCACTGACGCGCAGGCTCAGGCGGCGAACGCGGCGACGACTGCGCGTGCGGCGTCCGGACCGGCTTTGGCGGCCGCGCAGGAAGCGGCTCGGATCGCGCGCATCGGATATCGCGAAGGCAAGTTCGGGCAACTCGAACTGCTCGACGCCGAACGCACCCTCGCCGAGACGCGCGTCGCCGCGATCGACGCGCTCGCCAACTACCAGAATGCACGCGCGCAAGTGGAGCGGCTGACCGCCCCTGCGCCCGTTGGGGGAAACCAGTGATGAAAAGCTATTATCTCGTGGGCGCAGCGACGGCCGCCCTCCTGCTGTCGGCATGCGGCGGTGGAAGCGACGCCGGAAACGAAGCCGCTGCGAACGAGGCATCGAACAGCGCGTCGGCGAACGCCGGGGCGGAAGCACCGGCGCAGAAGGATGCCGTGACGCTCACGCGGGAGCAGATCGCCGCAGCCGGAGTCCAGATCGGCCGTCCGATCGTCGGAGGTGCGGGAACGATCGAGCTTCCTGCAATCATCGAAGGCGATCCGCAGGGCACACAGGTCGTGTCAGCTGCCATCGCCGGTCGGGTGGTCGCGCTCACGCGCAATCTCGGGCAGACCGTCGGCCGAGGTCAAACGATCGCCGTGATCGAAAGCCGGGAGGCCGCACAGATCAAGGGCGAGGTGCAGGCCGCACGTGCACGGCTGCAGCTCGCGAACTCCAATCTCGCGCGCGAACAGCGCTTGTTCTCGCAGAAGGTCTCGCCCGAGCAGGACCTGATCGCGGCGCGCACCGCAGCGACGGAGGCGCGCATCGCGCTGACCCAGGCGCAGAGCACCGTTTCGGCAGCCGGCGTCGGCGGGGCGGGACTGAACCGGCTGGGAATCGCCGCACCGATCTCGGGCCAGGTGATCGCACGGCCCGTGACCCTCGGTCAGACCGTGACGGCCGATGCCGAGCTCTATCGCATCGCCAATCTCGGCCAGGTGTCGCTGGCTTTGAACCTCAAGCCGGAGGATGCCGGCCGCGTCCGTCCCGGCAACGTCGTGACGGTCAAGGCCGCGGGCCGGCAGGCGACGGCGCGGATCACCTTCGTGTCGCCAGCGCTCGATCCCCAGACCCGCCTCGTGCCGTCGATCGCGACGCTCGACAATCGTGGTGGCACTTGGCGCGTCGGCGAACCCGTGACCGCTTCGGTCGAACTGACGGGCAGCGGCGGCAGCGGTGCGATCCGTGTGCCGACCACGGCGGTGCAGACCGACGAGGGCAAATCGGTCGTCTTCGTACGAACTCCGAACGGCTTCCAGGCGACCCAGGTGCAGCTCGGCGACGCATCCGGTGACACGGTGATCGTCCGCTCCGGCCTGACCGGCCGTGAGCAGATCGCCACCACCGGCAGCTTCACGCTCAAGGCCGAACTCGGCAAGAGCGAAGCGGTAGAGGATTGAGATCATGATCGCCCGCATCGTCACATGGGCGGTCGAGAAGCGTTGGCTCGTCCTGCTGCTCGCCGTCATCGCCGCAACCATCGGCGCCTTCTCCCTCTACCGGCTGCCGATCGACGCGGTGCCGGACATCACCAACAATCAGGTGCAGATCAACGTTCGCGCGCCAGCGCTGTCGCCCGAGCTGGTCGAGAAGCAGGTGTCGTTCCCGATCGAGACGGCGCTCGCCGGCACCCCGGGCCTCGAATACACCCGCTCGCTGAGCCGCAACGGCTTCGCCCAGATCACGGCCGTCTTCTCCGACGCGACCGACATCTACTTCGCCCGCCAGCAGGTCGGCGAACGGCTGCAGGGCGTGGCCGAGAACCTGCCCGACGGCGTGAACCCCGAAATGGGACCGATCGCGACCGGTCTGGGCGAGGTGTACATGTACACCGTCCGCCTGCAGCACCGCGCCGACGACAAGCACAAGCCCGGCGAGCCGGGCCAGCAGCCCGACGGCAGCTACATCACCCCCGAGGGCGATCGGCTGACGAGCGAGGAGGACAAGGCGACCTATCTGCGTACCGCGCAGGACTGGATCGTCACCCCGCTACTGAAGAACACGCCCGGCCTGGCTGGTGTCGACTCGATCGGAGGCTATGCCAAGCAGTTCCTGGTCGTCCCCGATGTCCAGAAGCTCGCTTCACTCGGCATCACGCTGACCGAACTGGGTAACGCTCTCGAGCGGAACAATACCAGTGTCGGAGGCGGCTTCGTCAACCGCAACGGTGAGGGACTGGCGGTAAGGTCGGACGCTCTGGTCCGCAACACCGGCGAGTTGGCCCGGACCGTCGTGGCGACCCGCAACGGTGTGCCCGTGACGCTCGATCAGGTCGCGACCGTTCGCACCGGACAGGCGATCCGGATGGGTTCCGCGTCCGAGAACGGCACCGAGGTCGTGGTGGGCACCGCGATCATGCGGATCGGTGAGAACAGCCGCTCGGTCGCGACCGCGGTCGCGGACAAGCTGAAGACGATCAACGCCTCGCTTCCGCCGGACGTGGTGGTGCAGCCGGTGCTCAACCGCACCGAGCTGGTTAACTCCACCATCCGGACGGTGGCGCGCAACCTCGGCGAAGGCGCGGTCCTCGTCATCGTCGTCCTGTTTCTCCTGCTCGGAAACTTCCGCGCGGCGCTCATCGCAGCGCTCGTCATTCCGATCACGATGACGCTAACCGGATTCGGGATGCTCAAGGCAGGCGTCTCTGCCAACCTCATGAGCCTCGGCGCGCTTGACTTCGGCCTGATCGTCGATGGTGCGGTCATCATCGTCGAGAATGCGTTGCGCAGGCTCGCGGAGCGCCAACATCACGAAGGCCGACGGCTCACCGTCAAGGAGCGGCTCGCGAGCGTGGCGGCTGCCGCGCGCGAGATGATCCGGCCTTCGGTATACGGACAGGCGATCATTATACTCGTCTACGTACCGCTGCTCACGCTCACCGGCGTCGAGGGCAAGACGTTCGTGCCGATGGCGCTCACCGTCATCATCGCGCTCGCCTTCGCGTTCGTGCTGTCGCTCACCTTCGTGCCTGCGATGATTGCCATCTGGCTGTCGAAGAAGGTCGATGAGGAGGACGGCCGCATCGTCACCTGGCTCAAGAAGCGCTATGAGCCGGGGCTCAATCGGGCCATGAGGCGTCCCACGATCACGATCGGGGCGGCCGTCGGCAGCCTCGTCCTGGCGGTCTTAGCGTTCGGAACGCTGGGGCAGGTGTTCCTGCCGCAGCTCGACGAGGGTGACCTGCTCATCCAGTCGCTGCGCATCCCGGCGACGTCGGTCCAGCAGAGCCAGGCGATGCAGGTGCCGATCGAACGCATGATGTCGAAGCAGCCCGAGGTGCAGTTCGTCTATTCGAAGACGGGCACCGCCGAGCTCGCATCGGACCCGATGCCGCCCAATGCCACGGACATGTTCGTCATCCTGAAACCGCGCGACGCCTGGCCCGACCCCAAGTTGGCGAAGGAGGATCTGGTCAAGCGCATCGAGGGCAATCTCGCGAAGTTCCCGGGCAACGCCTACGAGATCACCCAGCCGATCCAGATGCGCTTCAACGAGCTGATCGCAGGCGTTCGCGGCGACATCGCCGTCAAGGTCTTCGGCGACGATTTCTCCGCCATGAACCGGACGGCGGAGCAGGTCGCGTCAATCCTGCGCAAGACGCAAGGCGCGGCCGACGTGAAGGTCGAGCAGACGACGGGTCTCCCGATGCTCGACATCCGCGTCAACCGCGATGCGATGGCACGCCTCGGCGTCACCGCTCAGGATGTGCAGGACACCGTCACCGCCACCCTCGGTGGCCGCACCTCCGGGCAGATCTTCGAGGGAGACCGCCGCTTCCCGGTTGTCATCCGCCTCTCGGAGGCGCAGCGTTCGGATCTGGGGCTGCTGCAGCAGGTCCAGGTTCCGGTCGCCGGCGGGTCCTTCGTTCCCCTTTCCAGCGTCGCCGACATCGGAGTCGTGGACGGGCCGAACCAGATCAGCCGCGAAAACGGCAAGCGCCGGGTGGTCGTGCAGGCCAACGTGCGTGGTCGCGACGTCGGAAGCGTTGTGGCCGACGCACAGGCTGCCATCGGCAGCCAGGTGCGCCTGCCACCGGGCAGCTATCTCGAATGGGGTGGACAGTTCGAGAACCTCCAGTCGGCCAGCGCAAGGCTGAAGCTGGTCATCCCGGCCTGCTTCGTCCTGATCCTGTTCCTCCTCTATGGCGCCCTGGGATCGGTGCGTGATGCCGCGATCGTGTTCACCGGCGTGCCCTTCGCGCTGGTGGGCGGCGTGCTGCTTCTCTTCGTGCGCGGCATGGACTTCTCGATCTCCGCCGCGGTGGGCTTCATCGCGCTGTCCGGCATCGCGGTCCTCAACGGCCTCGTCATGGTCAGCTCCATCCAGGACCTGATCCGTTCGGGCATGGACCGCGCCGAGGCGGCGCATGTTGGTGCGATGCAGCGCCTGCGTCCGGTCGCCATGACGGCGCTGGTGGCATCGCTCGGCTTCGTACCGATGGCGCTCGGACATGGTGCCGGTGCCGAGGTGCAGAAGCCGTTGGCGACGGTCGTCATCGGCGGGCTGATCTCGGCGACGCTGCTGACGCTCTTCGTGCTTCCCACCCTCTACGCGCGGTTCGGGCAGAAGGCGATCGAGCTGCCGGAGCACTACAACGAAGAGCACGAAGGCGATGATCACGGTCAGACCTTCGGGAAGACCATGGCCTGACGAACGAGGAGGGCGGCACCGTCGTGCCGCCCTCCCATATCGATGATGGGGATACCCATGCCGGAGATCACGATTTCCCGAGTTTTCCATGGCCCGCCGCTGCGGATCTGGTCCGCGCTGATAGAGCCCGAGCACCGTCAAGCCTGGAGGCCGATGATCCAGCTCGACGATGCCAGCCAGGTTGGCGAAACCCAGTGCACGTTCGCCTTTCCGGGCTGGTCACGCTCCGTCCGTTCACCCGCCGAGGTCGACCACCTGGACAAGCCCCGGGCTTTCGCCTGGTCGTGCGGCATTCCTCACGTGTTCATGATCGAGGAGCGCTTCGAACTCCAGGGCGACGACGGCGGCACCACGGTGTCGCACAGCTGCGCCCTCCGGGGCCTGCTCTCGCTCCCGATCGCCGCGATGGTTCTGCGTCGTCTGCGCGTACTGATGATCGAGGCCGACGACCGACTTGCGGCCTACCTTCACTGGCGCGCCGGACAGGCGGTCCGCGGAGCCGACCGGCGCCGCATAGCGCAGCACTATCGGAGGAAGGTACGATGATTGGCATCAAGATCGTCGCGATGGTCGGCTTCGTGGTCCTGACCGGCTGCTCGAAGCCCGCGCCCAGCGACCCGCCCACCCAGCAGGAGGTTCATTCCGCCGACAGCGGGGTGTCGAGCGGGCAACTCGGCCGTCACCGCTATCGCTGCGACGACGGAAGCAGGCTGCTGATCGACTACAAGGACGATGGACTGCGGCTCGACCTGCGCGACGGGAACGATGCTCCTCCCCGGATCCTCAGCGCGCCCACGCAGAGGCTGCAATATGTCGGCGACGGCATCACGGCGACATTCTCCGGAACGCAGCTGACGATCGTCGAGGGCACGAGCCGAACCCGGACCTGCGTCCAGGAGGGCAGCAAGTGACCCGATCGTATCAACGGTGCGGTTCGGCCGGAACACGTCCGCGCAGACGTCAGCGGAGGGCGTGACGATGTCCGATCCGACCATCTCGAACGTCATGGCGATCCGCGCAGACGTGATCGCGCGCAGTCGAGCGCTTCGCGAAGCGCAGCCGAACGTCGCGCCCGGCGCGGCGCCGGGCACCCCCTCGTCCAGTTTCGCACAGACGCTCGATGGCGTCGTAGCGAAGGTCAACGAGACGCAGCAGCGGGAAGACGTCGCTACCGAGGCCTACGAGCGCGGCGAGACGAACGACATCGCGACCGTCGCGCTGATCCAGAACCGTGCAAGTGTCGCGTTCGAAGCGACGCTTCAGGTCCGCAACAAGCTTCTGTCCGCATACAAAGACATCATGAACATGCCGCTCGGCTGATGCCGAAGCATGCTGGAGCAATGAACATTTATGATTGTGGGCGCCACGCCACGATTTCGGCAGATCATGTTTGAGGTATGGAAGCCGCTGACGATCCTCTTCGTATGGGACGTTGCGGTCACCGCCTTCCACTTCATGACGCCGATCAAGGAGCCGCCGCTTCCGACTGCGTTGTTCGGCACCGCGATCGCGCTGTTCATGGGCTTTCGGACCAACGCCGCATATGCGCGCTGGTGGGAGGCGCGGACTTTATGGGGCGCGCTCATCAACGCGTCGCGATCTTTGTCGCGCGTCGCGCGGAGCCTTTCGGAAGGGAAGGACGATGCGGAGGGTCTCCACCAGGATGTGGTCCGTCGGCAGATCGCCTTCGCCCATGCGATACGATGCCAACTCCGCCGCGAACCCGCCTACGACGAGATCAGGCGGATCGCGGGCGAAACGCTTGCCGAAATGGTCGTTAAGAAGACGAACCCGGCCAATGCGATCCTGAACAGCATCTCTCTGCTGTTCGCCAGTGCCCTCGCGAACCGCAGGATCGACACCATTCAGCAGGCGATGGTCGAGCGCGTGCTGGTCGACATCGCCAACGCCCAAGGCGGTATGGAGCGGATCAAGAACACCCCGCTGCCGAATGGCTTCCGTTTCTTCCCGAACCTGTTCACCCGCCTGTTCTGCCTACTCTTGCCCATCGCGCTGGTCGAATCGCTCGGGCTCTGGACGCCGATAGGCTCGACGTTGATCGGCCTCGTCTTCCTCGCCGTGCTGAGCATCGGCGAAGATCTCACCGATCCCTTCGCCAACACCGTCCACGATGTGCCGCTCACCGCCATGTGCCGCACGATCGAGATCGATCTGCTCGAGTCCGCCGGCCTCGAGGCGCCAGCACCGCTCAAACCGGTGCATGGAGTCCTGTGGTGAGCAGCGAGCGAGCTAAACGGACGGCTGTGCCTCGTGGCAGGCTCTTCCTGCTCGCGCTCGCCGCACTGGGCCTCACGGCTTGCGGGCCAGCGCCAGACGACACGGAAGGCGTTCTTCACAACGCGGAGACGATGCCGGACTTGGTTGGGCAACGTGTCGTCTACTGCGACGACGGATCGCGCGCCGACGTCGACTACCTCCGCGATGGTCTGCGTATGGCGGTCACCTGGCTGCCGCGCGGCAGGACGGAGATCCTGCGCGCGCGGGGCACCGGTGACGAGTTCCGCAACGGCAGCACGAGGGCGGTGATCGCGGGTGGATCGATCGCCTTCACCCGCTCCGACGGCAAGGTGCGCGTCTGCCACCGCACCAAGGGGGAGAACTGAGCGATGCGCCCTCTTGCACGCACTTCGTTGTCGGCGTCCGCGGTGATCCTCGGCACGATCATCATCACCAGAAGCGGGCTGAAGCTGCGGCTGGTTTCGTGTTCTCGGCACCTCGCCGCGAGCGTCGTCTTCCTCGCCGCCGCACGCGAGATGCGACGCGATGCCCGCATACGATCGAAGATCACAGTTGGGAGGCCGTCATGAACGACAAGCTCGAACTCGACATTCCGGTGCTGCTGCCCGACCTGCCCGATGCCGCCGACGCCTGCCTGGAGCGCCTCGTCTCCACCCTGGCGACGCGCGACGGCGTCGAGAAGGCCCACGTCATCGCTGTCGACGGTGACGCCCCTGCGGCACTGTGCATCCATTTCGACGCCGCCAAGCTGCCGCTGCCGCGGCTGCGCGAGATGGTACGTGCGGCAGGCGCCGAAATCACCGAACGCTACGGCCATTCCGTTTGGGAGGTTACGGGGATCACGCACGAACGTCGGGCACGCACGATCGGCGACACGCTCTGCGCGATGCCCGGCGTTGTCCAGGCGAGCGCGACCACCAGCGGAACGATCCGCGTCGAATACGATCGGCAGCGGACCGGCGAGGACGAGATCCGTGCGACGCTTCGCAAGCTCAAGGTGGGTCTCGGCGAACGGATCGCAGCCGACGATCATGCCGGACACGATCATGGGAAGGGCGCCCGGACGAAGGAGGAGCAGCATGGCCCAGGCGACGGCCACGACCATTCGCACGCCGAGTTCCTAGGGCCCAACACCGAGTTGATCTTCGCTCTCGCCTGCGGTGCGCTGCTGGGGATAGGGTACGGCGTCGAGAAGCTGATGCCTGACGCGGCGCAATGGCTGCCGACCGCCTGCTTCGTCGCGGCCTATCTCTTCGGCGGCTTCTTCACGCTGCGCGAGGCGATCGACAACCTGCGACTCCGCAGGTTCGAGATCGACACTCTGATGCTGGTCGCCGCAGCCGGTGCCGCAGCCCTTGGCGCCTGGGCGGAAGGCGCGCTGCTGCTCTTCCTCTTCAGTCTCGGTCACGCGCTCGAGCATTATGCGATGGGTCGCGCCAAGAAGGCCATCGAGGCGCTGGCCAAGCTCGCGCCGGAGATCGCGACCGTTCGGCGGGACGGCCAGAAAAGCGAGATACCCGTCGAACAGCTGGTGATCGGCGATGTCGCGATCGTTAGGCCGAACGAACGCCTGCCTGCAGACGGCTTCATCATCAAGGGCTCCAGCGCGATCGACCAGGCTCCCGTCACCGGCGAGAGCATCCCGGTCGACAAGATCCCCGTCGCCGATGCCGCGATCGCTCGTGCCAAGCCGGACGCGGTGGGTCCGGAAAGCCGGGTGTTCGCCGGTACGATCAACGGCGGGAGCGCGATCGAGATCGAGGTGACGCGTCGCTCAAACGAGAGCGCACTCGCCAAGGTCGTGAAGATGGTCAGCGAGGCGGAAACGCAGAAATCGCCGACGCAGCGGTTCACCGATCGCTTCGAGCGGGTGTTCGTGCCTGCCGTCCTCGTGCTCGCCCTTCTACTCCTGTTCGCCTGGGTCGTCGTCGACGAGCCCTTCCGCGACAGCTTCTACCGGGCGATGGCTGTGCTGGTGGCGGCAAGCCCCTGCGCGCTGGCGATCGCGACGCCGAGTGCAGTGCTTTCCGGCGTCGCGCGAGCGGCGCGAGGCGGTGTCCTGGTCAAGGGCGGCGCGCCGCTGGAAAATCTCGGATCTTTAAAGGCGATCGCCTTCGACAAGACTGGCACGCTGACCGAAGGACGGCCACGCATCACCGATGTCGTGGTGGTCGATGCTGCCGACGAGAACGAGCTGCTGGCACTCGCCGTCGCGGTCGAGGCGCTCAGCGACCACCCGCTTGCGCAGGCGATCGTCAAGGACGGCCGTGAACGACTCGGCGCACGCGGACTACCCGAAGCCGGAGACCTCAAGAGCCTCACCGGCCGCGGCGTCACCGCAACCGTCGGAGACGAGACGGTATGGATCGGGAAGGCCGAGATGTTCGGCAAGGAAGGCATTCCGGTATTGGGTCAAGGGGCAACGAGTGCCGTCGCCGCGCTGCGCGAGAGCGGCCGGACCACGATGGTCGTGCGCAAGGGCGACCGGGATCTCGGCGCCATCGGTCTCATGGACACGCCGCGCGAGGCCGCGAGGACCGCGTTGCGCCGTCTGCACGACATGGGTGTGTCACGGATGATCATGATCTCCGGCGACCATCAGAAGGTCGCCGAGGCGATCGCCCGGGACGTCGGGATCGATGAAGCCTGGGGCGATCTGATGCCCGAGGACAAGGTGGCCGCAATCAAGAAGCTGGCAGGCGAGGACAAGGTCGCGATGGTCGGCGATGGAGTCAACGATGCACCTGCCATGGCGAGTGCGACCGTCGGGATCGCGATGGGCGCGGCCGGGTCGGACGTGGCTCTGGAAACCGCGGACGTGGCGCTGATGGCCGACGATCTGGCCCATTTGCCGTTCGCGGTGGGTCTCAGCCGTCACACCCGTGGGATCATTCGCCAGAACGTCTTCGTCAGCCTCGGCGTCGTCGGCTTCCTCGTACCGGCGACCATCCTGGGGCTCGGGATCGGACCCGCGGTAGCGGTGCACGAGGGATCGACCTTGCTGGTCGTCGTCAACGCCTTGAGGCTGCTAGCCTACCGCGATCCGACCGGTAGGGCAGGATGACGGTGGAAGCCGTGAGAACGCCCACGTCTGAAAAGGCAGTTGCGTGCAGCAGCCTGGGGATGTTGCTCGAGCATCGTCTTCGGCTGCGCCCGCGACGCTCGGGGATCTGAAATCACAATGTTCGACATCATACTGGATGTACTTTCCTCCTTCAAAGGTTTCGGCGTTTTTCTGCTGATGCTTTTGGAGAACGTCTTTCCGCCGATCCCGTCGGAGGTGATCCTGCCGCTCTGCGGCTATGTCGCCACGCGAGGTGAAATCGGCGTGCCAGCCGTCATCGTCGCCGGCACGCTCGGATCGGGTGTCGGTGCGCTCCTGTGGTACTATGCCGGTCGCTGGGTCGGCGTCGATCGCCTGAAGCGCTTCGCCGCCTCGCACGGCCGCTGGCTGACACTGACCCCAAGCGAGATCGATCGGGTCGACCGCTGGTTCGATCGGCGCGGGCGCTGGGCGGTGCTGTTCGGACGCATGATCCCGGGCATCCGCACGCTGATATCCGTGCCGGCCGGCGTCAGCGGAATGCCGCTCGTACCGTTTCTCGTTGCGACGTTCGCAGGATCCGCAATCTGGACGAGCGTCCTGGTGGTGGCCGGCTTCCGATTGGGCACCCGGTATCGGCAGGTGGCCGACCTCATCGAGCCCACCAGCAACGCCGTGATCGTTGCCGCCTTCATCTGGTACGCCTGGAGGGTCGCAACGTTCGATCCATCGAGGGGGGGCACTGATGGCCCTCAGTAATCTTCGCGCGCGTCGATCCATTCGGGTCCAGGCCTGCTCGGATCGCACCCGGATCCGTTCTTCGGCGGGCGCCTTGCGTGGCCGTGCGATCGCCCTGCCTGTCCTGCGGACCATCACAGGGCAGAAGCGTTGCCTGACCACCCGATGAAGACGCTTCAGCTTTTCGCCGCTCTTCTTCCGGCCGGCCTGTGGCTCCTGGCCGCCAACCTGCTTGTACGCACGACGCGCCTTGGCAGAACCTACAGTCTGATCTCCACCCCGCATGTGCTCGTGCTGATCCGATGGATCGGAATGTTCCATCGCATCGGATTCGCGACATGGAGGCGCCGCGGAGGGAAGTGGCACTGGTCCTCACAACCAGGGCCGATCGCATGATCGTGAGGATCCGAAGGTCGGCATACCGACCGGCATCGACCGCATCGAGGGAGCGACGATACGCTGCGAAGACGCCGAAGCGCCGCGGCGGTCGGAGCACGATCCGACTTCGGACGATTGGTGATGGAAGGCTGTCCCGACCGACCGGGCGAAGCCGATCGCGCGGACATTCGCGTTTGGGAGTACTGCCATGCTGGCACTGAGCTACACCATCATCCCGACCATCGCGGTCATTCTGGGCGCAATTGCCGCGGTCGTGCGACGTCCCGGTGCCGCCTTTACCAGCGCCATGCAGCATCTCGCGGCCGGCGTCGTGTTCGCCGCGGCGGCGACAGAGATCCTTCCGCAGGTCAAGCACGAGGCGAGCCCGACCGCGACGTTGATCGGCGGGGCCGCCGGTGTGGCGGTCATGCTCGCGCTCAAGGGCTTCGAGGAACGCTTCGAAGGTCCCGCCGCGCTGCTGGGCGCGATCGGGATCGACCTGCTCATCGATGGCCTCGTGTTGGGACTGGCATTCGTCGCCGGCGCCAAGGCGGGCATCCTGCTGACGGTCGCGCTGACGCTCGAGGTGCTGTTCCTCGGCGTGACGCTCACGACGGAACTCGGTGAGACCATGCGCTCCAGGCTGCGGGTCGTCCTGACGGTCGCAGGCCTCGCCCTTCTGCTTCCGATCGGATCGCTGGCCGCGCTGCCGGTGGCCACACTGTCACCCGTGGTGATCGCCGGCTTTCTGAGCTTCGGCCTCATGGCGCTCCTCTATCTGGTTACCGAGGAGCTGCTGGTCGAGGCGCACGAGAAGCCGGACAGCCCACTCATCAGCGCCTTCTTCTTCATCGGCTTCCTCGCGCTGCTCGCGCTCGAGGAGATCGCCGGATGAACCGCCTCGATCCCAATCGGCGCCCTGCGCCCACCCATCCGAAAGGAGAGACGACATGCCCACGATGAAGAAAATGCTGGCGGTCGCGGCCGTCGCCGCGACCGCGTCGGTGAGCGCGCAACCGGTCGCACAGACCATGCCGCACGGACGGCACCTGCGACCGGCCGCACCGACAGGTTCTCCCGCGACGCGGGCGTATCGCGCAGCCAACGCCAAGATGCACGGCGTCATGGACATCCGGTTCACCGGGGATGCCGATGTCGACTTCATGCGTGCGATGATCCCGCACCACGAGGGCGCGATCGCGATGGCGGAGGTCGAGCTGAGATACGGCCGCGATCCCGAAGTGCGGAAGCTCGCACGGGAGGTGGTCATGGCGCAGCGGGCTGAGATCTCGCGGATGCGCATCTGGCTCGCGAAGCGGGAGGCCGGCAAGTGAGCGCCGGTCACGACCACGGCGCCGGAGCGCACGATGCTGGCGCAGGGCACGATCACAGCCATGGCGCGGGCGGTCACAACCATGCGGCCGGCGCCAACGCCAAGATGCTGAGCTGGGCGCTCGCGCTGACCTTCACCTACTTCATCGCGGAGGTGATCGGCGGCTTCGTCTTCAACAGCCTGGCGCTCCTCTCGGACGCCGCTCACATGATGACCGACGTGATGGCGCTGGTGATCGCGCTGCTGGCTATCAAGCTGGGCCAGAAGCCGGCCGACGACAAGCGGACGTTCGGGTATCGTCGTTTCGAAATCCTCGCTGCGGCCTTCAATGCCGTGCTGCTGTTCGGCGTAGCGATCTACGTCTTCGTCGAGGCGATCAAGCGCTTCAGCACCCCACAGGAGGTTCAATCCTGGGGCATGCTGATCGTCGCGACGATCGGCCTCGTCGTGAACATCGTGTCGATGCGGTTGCTGATGGCGGGTAAGGAAGGCAGCTTCAACGTCAAGGGCGCCTATCTGGAGGTCTGGGCCGACATGATTGGCTCCGTCGGCGTCATCGCCGGCGCTCTCACCATCCGCTTCACGGGTTGGACCTGGGTCGACCCAATCGTAGCGGTCGGCATCGGCCTGTGGGTCCTGCCGCGTACGTGGATCCTGCTGCGCGACACCAGCAACGTCCTACTAGAAGGCGTTCCGGGCGGCCTCAAGCTCAGCGAGGTTCGCACCGCCATCGCCGGCGTGCGCGGCGTCGCCGACCTTCATGACCTGCATGTCTGGTCGATGAGCAACGACGAGGTGAACTGTACGGTCCACCTCGTACTCGATCGCGGTGCCGACGTCGATGGGACGCGCTCGGCCGTTCAAGCGCTTCTGCGAGACCGATACGAGATCGGACACAGCACGATCCAGACTGAGGTCTCGGGACGCGATTGCGCCGAACAGGGCATCCATCCTTGAGCCTCTCGGGCGAACCTCAAGGGCAGGCCATGAACGACATCCCATCGTCATCGCAGCGCCGTGACGGCGTTATGCTGGCTCCCGGATGTCAGCTCGGACTGCTGATCGCCGACCGCCGAGGGGGCGAGCTCTACTATCGCCCCCGATGCCGAGGCGTCTGGTTTGACCCGAGCAGACTCGACAAGGTCATCGCGCGAAATCCGCCTACGCTGGCATTGATGGTCCGCGGGACAGCCCGCATCCCAGCAGCGCCCGCTTCCCTGCCCGGGGGCCTGAAACCAGACCGAAGAGCACGCCCGGCATTCGCGGCGCTGGCCGCCATGAGCGAAGTCGACGAGGGGGCGTGATCGACGGCCTCTTCAACCACTGAAAAGCAAGGCGACGAAGAGCCGTCGCTTGCAAGCAGCATTCAAGCCGACGTGATCAATGGCGCCGCCAATCCAGGCGGTGTCCTGGGCATGATCAGAGCGATGTCTGCGCAGGCGTCACGCATGGATGCTCACCATCGATAAAGCCGAGCAACGGCTGCATACCGGAGTAAATTCGTGAAACTCATCAACATCGCCATCGTCGGCATCGGCAACTGCGCGAGCTCGCTCGTCCAGGGGCTGGAGCATTATCGCGGAGGCACCAACGACGCGGCCGGCCTGATGCACTGGGAAGTCGGCGGCTATGAACCCTCCGACATCAAGGTCGTCGCCGCCTGGGACGTGGATACGCGCAAGGTCGGCAAGGACGTCGCCGAGGCGATCTTCGCCAAGCCCAATTGCACCGCGGTGTTCGCCGCCACCATCCCGTCGACCGGCACGGTGGTGAAGATGGGCGCGGTGCTGGACGGCGTCGCCGACCATATGAGCCAATATAAGGACGATCGCACCTTCGTGGTCGCCAACGACACGCAGCCGACCAAGGAAGAGGTCGTCGCCGAACTGAAGCGTTCGGGCACCGACGTGCTGATGAACTACCTGCCGGTCGGCAGCCAGGAGGCGACCGAATTCTACGCCGAATGCGCGCTGGAAGCCGGCGTCGCCTTCGTCAACAACATTCCGGTCTTCATCGCCTCCAACCCCGAATGGGCGAAGCGCTTCGAGGATGCCGGCGTCGCGATCATCGGCGACGACATCAAGGCACAGCTGGGTGCGACGATCGTCCACCGCGTGCTCACCGACCTGTTCGCCAAGCGCGGCGTCAAGCTCGACCGGACGTATCAGCTCAACACCGGCGGCAACACCGACTTCCTCAACATGTCGAACCACCGCCGCCTCGAATCCAAGAAGATCTCGAAGACCGAGGCGGTCCAGTCGGTCGCGGCCGAGCGGCTCGACGACGACAACGTCCATATCGGGCCGTCGGACTACGTGCCGTGGCAGAACGACAACAAGGTATGCTTCCTGCGCATGGAAGGCCAGCTGTTCGGCGGCGTGCCGATGAACCTGGAACTGCGCCTGTCGGTCGAGGATTCGCCCAACAGCGCCGGTGTCGCGATCGACATGATCCGTTGCGCCGCGATCGCCAAGGACCGCGGCATCGCCGGCGTGATCGACCCCGCATCCGCCTATTTCTGCAAGCATCCGCGCACCCAGATGACTGACGACCTCGCCCAGATCGCGGTCGAGAACTTCATCGCAGGCGCATGAGGCCATCGATGCTTCGTACATCACGCCTACACTTGATCGGCATGGTGCTCCTCGCGGGCGCCGTGCCGGGTCGGGCACAGTCGCAGGCCGCCCCGAAAGCCGGCGCGTCCGCGTCGTCCACAAAGCCCCCGACCGACATCTATGGCCGCGACACGCCGCGAGGCACCGTCTCGGGTCTTCTTTCCGCAATGGCCGAGCGCGATTACAGCCGGGCCGGCCGCTACTTCGAAGCCAAGGCGGACGTTCGCCGTCTGACGGAGGAGCTTCAGTCCGTATTGGATCAGAGCGGTGCGATCGATCCGTTCGTTTCGCTGTCCAACGACCCGCAGGGAAATCTGGAGGACGGTCTCGGGTCCAACATCGAACGGGTAGGAAGCCTCTCGAGAACGGGTGACGTACCCATACTCCTTACCCGTGGCGGAACGGCAACGGCCGGCAACGTCTGGCGTGTGGCGCTGAAGACCAGCATCGCCGCACGGCGGCTGCACGAGCATAGGAACACCGGCAAAGGCGGGCAACCGATCGAAATCGGGGGCGCGGCGGTCGGGGACTGGTCGACCCTGCTCGGCCTCGCGTCGCTCGTCTTCCTTGGCTTCTACGTGGTCAGCGCCGGGATCCTCTTCGTGATGAGGCGCACGATCCACGATCACGAAAGGAGCAGGACCTATCGTGTGGCTCAGGCGGCGATGCCGCCGGTAAGCCTGTTCGGGGCGACCCTGCTGTTCCAGCTATGGGCGGGATCGCTGCCGGTCTCCATCATCGCACGTCAAATCCTGCTGCGGTACCTGGGTGTTTTCGCCTGGATCGCGCTGGCGTGGTTCTTCGCCCGCATGATCGATGCGGTGGCACAGCTCAGCATCAATCGGCTCAAGGGACTGGAACGACGGCAAGCGGTGTCCGTGATCAGTCTCGTCCGTCGCGCTGCGAAGCTCGTCCTGCTGTTCATCGCGGTCGTGGCCGTCCTCGACACGTTCGGGATCGACGTCACGACGGGGGTCGCCGCATTGGGCATCGGCGGCATCGCCTTGGCTCTCGGGGCGCAGAAGACGGTCGAGAACCTGGTCGGAAGCGTGACGTTGATCGCAGACAAACCCGTGCAGGTCGGCGACTTCTGCAAGGTCGGTGACGTGGTAGGCACGGTGGAGGACGTCGGCATACGTTCCACTCGCATCCGCACCTTGGAGCGGACCGTGGTGACCATTCCAAACGGAGATTTCTCGGCGCGACAGATTGAAAACTTCGCTCGACGGGACTCCTTCCTATTCAATCCGATCATCAGGTTGGAGCACGGGATCAGGTCCGACAAGCTGCCCGCGACCCTCCACATGATGACGGAAATCCTGGAGGCGAACGAACATATCATCAAGCCGGGCGCGCGGGCGCGCCTGAAGGACATCAATCTGAGCTCCGTAGACATAGAAATCTTCTCCTACATCAGGGCGCAGGACTTCGACGAGAGCTTGATCATCCGACAGGATTTGCTCTTGAAGATCCATGCCAGCTTGGAGAAGGCTAAGGTTCCGATAGCCTACGCCACGCAGACCGTTCACCTGAAGCATGTGGATACCGACTCGGACGACGTGCCTGCGGAAGTCTCGCCGATTATAACCTGAACCTGGGACTTGCGCAGGGTGCGGGAGCGTGTTCGTCGAAGAAAGGTGCATCTAATGCGATGATGCAGGTCTTACCTGCGCTGCATCATCAGAAGCCACAGGTCCTCTCATACATGCGATGGCGTTCGATCCGGCTCATGCCAGTGGAACTATTCTTTAGCGGATTTGCATATTTCCCCTGCCGATCCGCAATTGAGGTTTGGACATGGCGGATCCTCATCAATAGCTCGTCAATCGACGGAGGCGCTGCGCGCTTCGGTTTCCCACGCGCAGCGCCTTGGCTCACGGCAACCTGACGGTCGCCAGTCCCGAGTTGCCCGTTCGGCCGTTCACGGCGTTGACGTAGATCTTCGCCTTCCCGGCTCGCGGTAGGGCGATGCGCCCACTGAACGTCCCAGGCGCCGCGGTGAACGCAAGCGGCGCGCTCGCCAGTTCGTGGCGCCCGCTCCAGATGCTCGCAGTGACGGCGTAATCGGCGGATGGCCAAGGTCCATCGGGAGTTATCGGGCAGCCGCACATCAGCTCGACCTTGGCCGTGATCAAAACCGATCGGCCCTGCGTCGATATGGTGGGCGTGATCGCGAGCCCCGGAAGCTCGACAAGCCAGCCATTGCCTGCCGTCACCGGCACGCCTGGGACGATCCAGCGCTGCGATCTCACGCTGATCCTGGATCGAGGACGACCTATGGGGCCCTCCACCTCAAGGTCAACGAGCGTCGGCTCGCCGAGATCGAGAGTGACCTTGTAGGATGCGGCATCGGCAAGCGCGATCGAAGGGCTGCGTCGAGACGCCTCCATGATCCGCTCCGTGTCGCCCGTCCCGCCCCTTGTGACGCCGCGTGCGAGCACCCTGCCCGATTTCACCTCGCGCAGCGTGATGGATGCTCCTCCCGTGTGATCGCCGACGAACTTCCCGTCCTGGCTGATTACCCGCACGACGATCTGCGTCGGCTCGGCCGCCGCGGGCGCGACCATCAAGAGCCATGCGATGCATGCCACCGTCGACTTCAGCATGATCAGGCCCTCTCCGTCCGAAGCGTCTGCCTCGCCGAGACCTCGAAGATGATCCCGAGCTGAAAGGACATGATCACGATGGCGCACGACGAGAGGATCGTCGAGTCGAACCAGATCGGATCATGAAGCTTGAACGTCCCTTTGAACATCGCGAGCCAGCCGCCATTGAAGTTCTGCATCATGCCGACGCCCAACCCGAGCGTGGCAACAGCGACTGCGGCATACCGGAGGAAGAACCGATTGCCGTACGGGAGAAGCAGAATCAGTATCCCCAGGATACCGATCGCCGAACGTTGGACTCGACAGAACGGACAGGCGTAGGTCGCCTGTGTGAGATCCAACGTCCAAGTGGCGACGCTGATCAGGATCGATACAAGCCCTGCCAGGAGCAGGAAGCGTTTGGTGCTGATGGCTGCGAGCGTTGTCTCGCTGTGACGTTGGCTGAGCATGAAGGTATGTTCCTCGCTTAGGTCGAGTCTGGTCGCGCGCCATCCGCGGACCGGAGGCGTCATGCGACCTTTCGAATCTTCCATCGGTCATGGAATTATGGTTGGAGGCGGCGGACGCAGAGGATGCCGCCTGACCGATGCCTAGCGGGTCGAGGGTGGTCCCCGTAGTGGAGGACGAAGACGTGGAGGAGCCGGCACAGTGCTTCGTACGGCGTGGAAGATCGACGTCTTGATGATGAAAGCGAGGGCGGCAGTCAGTAGGACCGGATCGACCGCCGAGCAGATCGAGGTGTCCGTGGCGGAGACCGAGCACGGTGACGCAGGGCGGATGGATTCGGAGCCGTCGCGCGTGTCCGTCGACGCACCCGGAACCTGAACGAGGGTCACCAGCGGACCAGAGCTCGTGCAAACCGCCATGACCACGTGGTTGCCCGCCCTCTGCGGCATGAAGCCGCTCGGGACGACGAGTCTTGCTGCGATCGCGAGCACCGCGAACCATATCGCCAGATGGCGCGAACATGGTTGTTGGAGCATACCCATGATGACGGGGTACATGACGTTCAACGCCGTGTCATGCAGGTTGTGGGCTTTCGACCGGAGAGTTGGTGCTTGATGCCGCGAGCGTGTTCACACCGACGACCAGCGGCGCGACACGTACGTCTCGCCCCATCCATCCGGGGAGCGGCCAAACTTTCAAATGTCCGGGATCCACAGGTAGTCCGATGGTGTGCCCTTCGCGAGGAACACGGGCCCGCCGGCACCGTGGCCGTTCGGTGCGGTAGCCCCAGCGCCCGCCTTGAAACGCATCGACGCCGCTACCGCGTGGATCGCGGCGCGAGGTTCGGCTTCCGCGACCAACGGTGTGCCACGTGACACACCGCGGGCTACTGGCGAGAAAGAAATCGATCCCGTCTTACGGGTCGACGATGATCGGGCGCTTCGGATCTATGGATCGGTGCGTATGGTCTTTTATAGCTAGCTCATCGCATGCAAAACGCACCAAAATTGAGAGTGGTACCTTTGAACCTGTAGCACACGGAAAGTGTACTGAGACCCGGTAGTGCTATACGGGTATACCCAAAACGCACCTCCTAAAAAGCGCATCTGGCAGGATCGTAGCGGTGTGACACGTAAGGACAAGCATGACATTGGAGTGGAAGATAGGCGCAAGAGCGACATTGTTGTCGTAGGCGGACGTTTTAGCTATATTGCATCGAAGTGGTGCATCGGGGCTGACGTGCTAACATGACCTTGCAAATTAATATTACCCCTAACGGGCGCATGAGTCTGCCAGCGGACGTCCGGAAGCGCCTCGGTCTGAGTGGCGGTGGTGCGGTCTACCTCGACGAAACCGAAGATGGTGTGGTCTTGCGAACAGCAAGTCAGGCAGTGGCACGTGCCCAAGCCCTGGCCAAGCAGTACACCGGCGGTAACCCTGACGCTTCTGTTGACGCTTTTCTCGCCCGACGTCGGGAAGAGAGCGGCGAATGAGCGTGGTGCTTGACGCGTCTGCGATCATCGCGATGCTCAAGGGCGAGCGCGGCGCGGCAAAAGTTGCGGCGGAAATCGGTGGCGCGCGAGTGAGCAGCGTCAACTATGCCGAGGTCGTCAGCCACTTCGTCCATGCCGGCATGCCCGAGCGCG
This sequence comes from Sphingomonas sp. DC5200-1, assembly GCF_049897245.1. Classification (NCBI taxonomy): domain Bacteria; kingdom Pseudomonadati; phylum Pseudomonadota; class Alphaproteobacteria; order Sphingomonadales; family Sphingomonadaceae; genus Sphingomonas; species Sphingomonas sp. DC5200-1. The sequence goes on along the minus strand of NZ_JAFCVW010000007.1, from coordinate 119,866 downwards.
AAGTCGATGCGATGCTTGATCCATTGCCGCTGACGGTCGTGCCGGCCGACAAGGCGCTCGCGCAGATCGCTGGGCGGTTGCGGGCGGCCACAGCCGAGGCGGGGCTCAGTCTCGGTGACCGTTTCTGCCTGGCACTCGCACGGCGCGACGGTCTGCCCGCATGGACCAGCGACCAGAATTGGAAGAAGGTCGCCGACGCCGTCGAGGTCAAGGTTGTCGCGATCCGCTGACTTCGTACGGTCAAGGGTTAGGGGAGCGGGTAGGGGGCTCGGCTCGACTGCCATGGCCCACACCGCCAGAAGGTTTCGATGCTACGCCTGATCCACACAGCAGACTGGCAACTCGGCAAGCCATACGGCCGCTTCGACAGCGATGTGCGCGCTGCCCTCAGCGAAGCCCGATTCGATGCGATTGACGCGATCGGCAAGGCGGCAGCGGAGCATGAGGTCAGGCACGTACTGGTCGCCGGCGATGTGTTCGATACCGAAGGACCAGAAGACCGTGTGATCGTGCAGGCGGTATCGCGAATGCAGCGCTATGCCTGTACCTGGTGGCTGCTGCCCGGCAACCACGACTTCGCCCGCAATAGCGGCTTGTGGGACCGTGTCCGCGCCAAGGGCGCCGCCAATGTCCGCGTCCTCGCCGAGCCGGTGCCATGCGAGTTGGAGCCCGGGCAGTGGCTGCTGCCGGCACCGCTAACCCACCGGCACAATCTCGACGATCCAACCGCGCTGTTCGACACGATGGAGACGCCAGGCGCGCGCTCGCGCATCGGTCTCGCTCACGGCTCGATCCGCGACTTCTCGTCGCGCGGCGAGGCGCAGAACCAGATCGCACCTGATCGCGCGCAGCGCTCCAACCTCGACTATCTTGCGCTCGGCGACTGGCACGGGAGCCTCAGGGTCGATGCGCGCACCTGGTACTCAGGAACGCCAGAAACCGACCGCTTCCAGCGGGATGAGCCGGGCTACGCTCTGCTCGTGACGCTTGAGGCAGGGGCGGAGCCGTCGGTATCGCCAATCCGTACTGGCAGGTTCCAGTGGCTGATGCGCTCGTGGACGGTGGCCGACGCGGAGGGCTTTGCCGCCGAGTGCGACCGGCTGCTTGCGCAGGTCGAACCATCGGCAACCCTCCTGCAGCTCTCGCTCTCGGGTATCGTCAGTTTGTCCGATCGTATCGCGATCCTTGCGCGTCTCGACAATGACCTGCGCCATCGCCTGCGCCATCTGGTGGTTACCGCCGACGATCTCGTCGGTCGGCCGAGCGAACAGGATTTGGCAGACCTGCGGGTCGAGGGAATGATAGGTACGGCCGCGGGCAAGCTGATGAGCATGATAGAGGCCGGTGGCAGCGACGGCGCCATTGCCAGGCGCGCGCTTGAGCGCCTGTTTGTGGAACATCAGCGTGGGCAGGACGCGGCATGAGCCTTCGAATCCGGCGCGTTGCGCTTTCAAACTTCCGCAAATACCGCGACCCCTTCGTGCTCGACGGGCTGACCAACGGGCTCAACGTCATCATCGAGCCCAACGAAACTGGTAAGTCGACGCTGCTGGAAGCGATGCGCGCCGCCTTCTTCATCCGGCACAACACCGCCAACCGGCTTGCGCGTAGCTATGCGCCTTACGGTGAGGCCGTCGCTCCGCAGATCGAGATCGGCTTCGAGGCGAAAGGTGAGGCGTGGGAAGTCAGCAAGCGCTTCCTGAAAAGTGCTTCGGTTGAGGTTCGGGGACCGAACGGGCGTGCGCAGGGCGAGGATGCCGAGGCGCAGCTGCAAGCACTGCTCGGTGCGCGTCGCGACACCAGCCAGGGCGGCGACGCGGCCGCCCACGGCGCACTCGGCCTGCTGTGGGTCGGGCAGGCACAGGCGCTTGAAGTGACGGCGCCGGGTGAGATCGTGCGCGACAGCGTTCGCGCTACGCTGGAAGCTGAGGTCGGCACGATCATGGGCGGTGCCGCCTACCAGCGTGTTCGTCCCCGCATCGACAGCCAGTTCGCGGAATACTGGACCAACAGCGGTCGGCCGACCGGTCGCCAGACCGCGGCACGCGACGAGCATGAGGCAGCACAACGCGCCGCGAGCGAGGCGGCCACTCGGCTTGCCGCCTTGGAACAAGGCTTCTCCGATCTCGAGGCTGCGCGAGCGCGGCTAAAGGTGCTAGACCGCGATCTTGCCGATACCACCGATGCTGAGCAGCGTCGGACGCTGGTAGGCCAGCTCGATGTGGCGCGCTCTGCCGCTCAGCTGCTCGACACACGCCGCGCAGAGCACGGCCGCCTTGTCGAACGCGTCAGGGCCCTTGAGGATCTCGCATCGCGCCTCGCAACCGCCCGCAAAGCTGTCAGCGACACGGCTACGGCGCTCAGCAAGGCACGGGATAGTCGATCCGGCTTGGTCGGGGAGCTGGCGGCCGCACAGGAAAGAGCGAGGATAGCCCGTGAGCTGCTAACCCGTGCTCGTGACACTCGGCGGACCGCTCACGCGGCACTTGATGCTGCTCGGATTCGGGCTGCGGAGCGCGAGCGCCGGGGGGCAATCGGCGAGGCACGACGGCGTTATACCGAGTTGGTTGGGCTGGAGGCCGAATACGAAGCGACGCGACAGCTCGCGACTGCGACGATCCCTGCCACCGTCATCAAGGCCCTCGAAGAACGTGAACGTGCCGTGGACAAGGCGCGGGCGGCTATGGATGCCGGTGCGACGCGGATAGAGTTCGCCGGTGATGTCAGCGGTCTGACGATCGACGGAGCTGCGGCGGAGCGTGGAGACCGCATGCTGTCTCGCGAGACGCGCATCAGACTGGGCGATGCCGAACTGATCATCCGTCCGCCGGTCGGGCTGCAAGGCGCCGAGACGGCACTCGCCAATGCGACCGATGATCTGAACTCAGCCTTGGCTGAGCACGGGGTGGAGAGTGTCGCTGCGGCTCGTGATCGTAACGAGGCGGCACGAGACGCGGTCGCCAACCTTCGCACGCTTGAAGCGCGGATCGCCGGGATCACGCCTGCCGTGACGCTGCTCGACGTCGAGGCGGGTGCTTCGGCCCTGAAACTTTTCATCGCCGGATTGCGGGAAGGCGCGGAAGGGGAGGGGAGTGGCGAAGAACCAGACGTCGAGGCGCTGACGATCGCGTCACGTGAGGCGGATATAGCGCTGGCAAAGGCTGAAGGTGTCGATGCGGTGGCATCCGAGCAGTTGCGCGAGGTGGAGGCGCGCAATGCTCCATTGATGGTTCAGGAAGCTGGCGCCGAGCGGGATGCGCTGAATGTCGCGGCCCAGCTTGCCACCCTGGAAGCCAAGTCCGAGGTGGCCTCGCTTGACGACGCTTTGCGCGATGCGCGCCAGCAGGAGGCGGCAGCGCTCGTCAACCTGCAGGATGCCGAACGCGCGGCGACTGCGCATGACGTTGTGACGATCGAACGGCAGATCGGACTGCTGGACAAGCGGGTCGAGGTGGCCCGGGCCCAGCGTACCGACCTGGAAAAGGTGATTGCCGGGCTCGAGGCGCGGATCGAGGCGGAAGGCGGCAAGGGGCTGGCCGACCGCGCCGCAGTTGCGCGTGAGGAGGCTGATGCCGCAGCTGCCAATCTGGCACGTGTGACGCAGGAAGCCGAAACGCTGAAGTTGCTTCGCGACACTTTGGAGAGCGCACGCGCCGAGACGTCACGGACGTTCGTCGGGCCTGTGGCGCGGCGTGCGCGCCGGCACATCGAACGGCTGCTGCCGGGCGCGGACCCCGGCTTTGGCGACGACCTTGGCCTGGCGTCGATTGCGCGGGGCGGATTAGCCGAGGGTTGCGGCGATCTCTCCAGGGGCACGCAGGAACAGCTGGCAGTCCTCACGCGGCTTGCCTTTGCCGACATGCTCCTCGAGCAGGGCATGCCGGTCTCGCTGATCCTGGACGACCCGCTGGTCTATTCGGACGATACCCGCCTCGATCTTATGACCGAGATTCTGACGGAGGCAGCAACGCGAATGCAGGTCATCCTGCTTACCTGTCGTGATCGCGCCTTTCGCCATCTTGGTAACCGGATTAGCCTGGCGGGAGGTCGGTAACGGAACCTAGAAATTCTGGTGGTTAGCGGACCGGCCGCTTTTGGGTAAAGCAAGGCGCATAGCTGACGTTGGCTACCGCGGCCCCCGTTCCGATTGGGATCCCATGCGAGACGGGATCCCGAAACCTTGGGGTGTCATCTCGCCCTCAACCGGACCGGCCACCAGCGGCGCATTTTTCAACAGCCCCGGTCGATTTTCTGGCGGTCTGGCTTTCCGTTTCGCCACGCTCGACAAGCAGTTCGGGAAACGGCACCCGCCTTGCCGTATGTCGTGCAACTCGCGCATTGGTAGTGCTGGCCGCCCTTCCCAATCGGGATAGGACAAACTGAAAGTCAGGCGATCGTATCCACCACACCGCCGTCAACGCGTAGCGCCGCACCGGTGGTCGCGGACGCTTGTGGAGAGGCGATGTACACGCACAGGTTGGCGACTTCCTCGACCGTGGCAGCGCGCTGGATGATCGAGGACGATCGGTGTGCCTTGACGAAATCGGCGCCGGCCTCTTCCAACGATTTGCCCGAGGCGACCGCATCCGCCAGCATCTCGGATACGCCCTCCGAGAGCGTCGGACCGGGAAGGATAGCATTCACCGTTACACCCGTACCCGCCATGCGCTTGGCGAGGCCACGCGACAGGGCGAGGTCGGCGGTCTTGGTCACGCCGTAGTGGATCATGTCCGCCGGGATGTTCAGGCCCGACTCCGAGGACAGGAACAGCACGCGACCCCAGCCCTTGTCGCGCATCCGCGGCAGATAGGCCCGGGACAGGCGTACGCCCGACAGCACATTGACCTTGAAGAAGCGTTCCCATTCCGCGTCAGGCGTCTCGAAAAAGTCCTGCGGGCCGAAGATGCCGGCATTGTTGACCAGGATGTCGACCGCCGGAAGCGCGGATACGATGGCATCGCATCCGGCTTCCGTTCCAACGTCTCCGGCTACACCGCGCACATCGGCATCCCCGACCTCACGCTTCAGCCTGGCCACCGCCTCCTGGGTGCGGCTCTCGTCGCGCCCGTTCAGGACGACGATCGCCCCGGCTGCCGCCAGCCCCTTCGCGATTGCGAAGCCGATACCGGCGGTCGAACCGGTCACGAGCGCTGTTTTGCCGGAAAGGTCGATGTTCATGCGCTATCTCCAGGGATGGCTTTTTAACCGTCGGAGGATTGCGTAACGTCAGCCCTGCGCGGCGAGTTGCGCCCGCACGGCGTCGGCCAGCGGCGTCGTCGGACGTCCGATCAGCTTCGAGAGCTGATGGCCGTCATCGAACAGCGCGCCGTTCGAGGCATCGACGTCCCACGCCGCGAGCCCTTCGGCGAAGCCCTCGGGCAGGCCGACCTGCTTCAGGATCGCAGCGTAGTCGGCCTGCGGCAGGTCGCGGTACGGGATGTCGCGACCCGTCTGGCGCGAGATCTCGGCGGCAAGGTCGGCAAGCGTCACCGCGTCGTCACCAGCCAGCTCATAGGTCTTGCCCTCATGGCCCTCGCTGGTCAGCACGACGGCTGCGGCCTCGGCATAATCGGCACGGGTCGCGAGCGACAGGCGTCCCTCGCCAGCGCTGCCGACGAACGCGCCATTCTCCAGAGCCGCCGGGATCGAGCCCGTGTAGTTCTCGGTGTACCAGCCATTACGCAGGAGGGTCGTCGGGATGCCGGAGGATGCCAGCATCGCTTCGGTCGCACGGTGCTCCTCGCCTAGGCTGATCGGCGAGCGGTCGGTGTGGAGCAGGCTGGTGTAGACGATACGCTTGATGCCCGCCTGCTTGGCGGCCTCAATGACGTTGCGGTGCTGCGGCTCGCGCTGCCCGACTTCGCTCGACGAGATCAGGAGCAGCGTGTCGACCCCGGCCAGTGCCGGAGCAAGCGTCTCGGGCTGCGCGTAATCGAACGCGCGTGCCTCGACGCCCAGATCGCTGGCCTTCTCGGGCGAGCGCACCAGCGCCACGATCGGCTCGCCGGTCGACTTGCGCTTCAGGCTTTCGATGACGAGGCGGCCAAGCTGGCCGGTCGCGCCGGTGACGGCGATGGTCATGACAATTCTCCTTCGATGACGCGTTGAGAGTTGAGATCAGTTGAAACGGAAGCCGGAGATGGCGGTCGACAGCACTTCCTCGGCATAGACCCGGGCGCCTTCGCCTTCGGCCGCGCCGGCCGCGACCATCAGGGGCAGCAGATGCTCCTCCTTGGCCGGGGGATGGGCGAACCGCGCCGAGGGCGCATCGGCCCATTGCGTAAGACGCTCGGCCCGCTGTGGGCCGTCCAGCTCCATGCTTTCGGCCAGCCACTGGTCGAACGCCTGCGAGCCGGGCGTCGAGCGCGGATCGCCATAGGCGCGCATGTTATGGAAGCTCATGCCCGAACCTAGGATCAGCACACCTTCCTCACGCAGCGGCGCAAGGGCGCGGCCCGCAGCGACATGGAGGGCCGGGTCCAGCCCGCGCTCGACGGACATCTCGATCAGCGGAATGTCCGCATCCGGAAAGGCGACCTTGAGGGGCACGAACACGCCGTGATCCAGGCCCCGCTTCGGGTCGACAGACGAGGGGATGCCCGCATCCTTGAGCAGAGCCGCGGCACGGGCGGCGAGCGCTGGTGCGCCCGGCACGTCGTAGCGCAGCTGATAGGTATGGGGCGGGAAGTTGTAATAGTCGTAGATCAGCTCGGGCCGTTCGGCGCCGGTGAAGGCGAAGCCGTCCGTCTCCCAGTGTCCCGAGACGACGAGGATGGCCTTGGGCTTCTCGGCAAGCGAGTTCGGCAGGCTGCGCAGGAACGCTTCCATACCGCTCCACACGCCGCGCGGATCGTCCATGAAGAAGCAGGGGCCGCCGCCATGCGGGATGAAGTAGGTAGGCTGGACGCTCATGGTCATACACTCCGGTGCAGGCGCCACGGAAGCCGCCTGGATCATTGTTCGATCTGTTGACCGGAATATGTGCCCGATATCGCGCAATGATAATCGTTCGCGTAGAAGGATCAGCTTCAACCACGGGTAGGAAATCATGGCTGATCGATTGACGGGTATGGACGTGTTCGTCCGGGCGATCAGGCTCGGTGGCATCTCTGCTGCCGCACGCGATCTGCACATGTCGCCGGCGATGGCGGCCAAGCACCTAGACGCCCTCGAAGCGCGGCTCGGCACCACGCTGATCCAGCGCTCGACGCGTCGGCTGTCGCTGACCGAGGCAGGCACCGACTATTTCGAAAAGGCCGAACGTATCCTGATGGAGATCGGAGAAGCCGAGGCGGAGGCATCGTCGCGGTCGATCACCGCGCAGGGACTGCTGCGCGTCAGTGCGCCCGCCACCTTCGGCGTTCTGCACCTTGCCTCACTCATCCCTGCTTTCTCCGCACGTCATCCCGAAGTGACGATCGAACTGGGCTTCAACGATCGTTACGTCGACCTGCTGGAAGAACGTTGGGATGTCGCCGTACGGATCGGGCGCCTCGCCAACAGTGCGCTTGTTGCCCGCAAGCTCGTGGCGATGCGCGTCGTGTTGTGTGCCGCACCCTCTTATTTGGCGAGGCGGGGAACGCCAACCCGCCTGGCCGATCTCGGCGATCACGATTGCCTGGGCCACACCAACGCGTCGCTTGCAGGAACGACATCGTGGGCGTTCGGCAAAGACGGGACGATCAAGGTGCCGATCTCAGGATCGATGTGTTCCGACAATGGCGAGGCCTTGGTTCGCGCTGCCATCGCGGGCCAAGGGCTGGTCTATGGGCCACGCTTTATTGCGGCAGAGGCGCTTCGCGCCGGCCAATTGAGCGAGCTTGAGCTGGACGAGCCGCCTATGATGCTGGGAGCGGCATATGCCATCACACACCCGACGCGGCGCCCCGCCGCCAAGACGCGGGCGTGGATTGACTTCTTAGCCGAAGCACTCCCCGCTCTTGGCACCGATTGGTGAGAGGCCGAGCTAGCAGACGTCCCGAGTTTTCACCCGAGGACCGCGTCTGCTATCTCAAAACATCACGGTCTTTTATGATTGTAGATATCAGTGACCCAGCGAAAGCGACGCCCACAACCGCACATGGCTGGCATCGATAACGCCGAGGCTTGGTCCTTTTCAGTTGGTGCGGCGGGGGCCGCGGGCACGGCGGACGTTGCGGGTGAGCGTGAACCGCATCACTGCCAACCCTCGATGACGATCTTGCCGCGTGCGGTAGTGCTCTCAAGCGCCTGGTGCGCACGCTTGAGGTTCGCGGCGTTGATGGGGGAGAACCGTTCGGTGAGGGTGGTGCGCACGTCGCCGGCGTCCACGAGGCTGGCGATGGTCGACAGGATCTGACCCTGCGTTTCCATATCAGCGGTCTCGAACATGGACCGGGTGAACATGAACTCCCAGTGGGTCGACACCGACTTGCGTTTGAATGGTACGACATCGAGCGTCTTGGGGTCGTCGATGAGCGCAAAACGTCCCTGCGGGGCGATCATCTCGGCGATCTGCTCGATATGCTCGTCGGTGTGCGTGGTCGAGAAGACGAAAGCCGGCGCGCCAATGCCCAAATTCGCCACTTGCCGAGCCAGCGGCTGGCGATGATCGATGACATGGTGCGCACCGAGCTCGGCCACCCAGGCCTGCGTTTCAGGGCGCGAGGCTGTCGCAATGACGATCAGCTCGGGTACCTGGCGAGCAAGCTGGATTGCCATCGAGCCTACCCCGCCGGCACCCCCGACAATCAACAGCGCATGTGCTGCACCAGCTACAGGAGTACGCACGGACAATCGCTCGAAGAGGGCCTCCCACGCAGTGATCGCCGTCAGCGGCAACGCCGCTGCCTCTGCCCAATCGAGGCTAGCCGGCTTCTTCCCGACAATGCGCTCGTCGACCAAGTGCAACTCGGCGTTGGTCCCATCGCGGCCGATGCTACCCGCGTAGAACACCTCGTCGCCCGGTTCGAAGCCGCGCACATCAGGGCCAACCGCGCGAACGACACCGGCGGCATCCCAACCCAGGACGCGCCAATCACCGTGGATCGAACCCGAGCCAGCGCGCACCTTCGTGTCAACCGGGTTTACCGAGACAGCCTTGACCTCGACGAGGAGATCACGGCCGGTAGCGTTGGGATCGGGAAGTTCGATATCGACGAGAGCTTCTGTGCGATCGATCGTTCCGGGCTGCTGGTAGCCGATTGCGCGCATGATAAATCCTATCGTCAGAGGCTATATAGCGAATTTTGTTACCTACGGGATACGCACAAGCGACGTCGCGGTTCGACATCGTCCTCAGGCTGGCGACGGCGTGGCTGCCGCTGCCGTCTTCCCCGTGAGGTCAGTGATGACCGCGCCGATCAGCGCCCGTAGCCAGCGGTGTGCGGGATCATGCCGATAGCGGACGTGCCAAGCCATTTCCACGGGAAAGCTGCCAAGGTCGACCGGAGCCGGCAGGATCTTCAGCCGGGGGTCGTGCATCAGCCGCCTGCAGATGAGCGAGGGCAAGGTGGCGCAATAGTCGGTCACCGCCACCATCTCGGCTACCGCGAAGAAGTTTGTCACGGAGATTGCGACGTCGCGCTTCAGCTGCTGTTGCGCCAGCGCCTGGAACAGCCCGGCGCGCATCCGTCCGGGCGGCACGATGTTGACGTGCTTCATCGCCTCGAACTGCTCGCGCGTCATGGCATCGCCGACGCCCGGATGGTCGGCGCGGACGGCGCAGGCGAGCCCTTCGTCCATCAGGTGCTGGACGACGAGGTTGTCGGGCGGATCGACGATGCGGCCCAGCACGAGCGCCGTCGTGCCCGACACGACGCCTGTTTCCACAAGATCGTTGCCGTAGGGCGTCAGGCGGAGCTTGATGCCGGGCGCGACCTTCTCCAGGCGCGCCACGACAGCGGGGACCAGGACGAACTCGACATAGCCGTTCGGCGCGATGGTGAAGAGCCGTTCGGCCTGTGCGGGATCGAAGGCCTGCTGACCGAGGACCGCGTCGTCAAGCTGCGCGAGTGCCTCGGCGATCAGCGGTGAGAGTTCAAGCGCGATCGGGGTCGGCTGGATGCCGTAGCGCTCGCGGACGAACAGTTGGTCCTGAAGCATCAGTCGTAGACGCGATAGGGCATTAGACAGGGCGGGCTGTGTCATGCCCATTCGCTCGGCGGCCCGCGTGACGCTGCGCTCCTCCATCAACGCCACGAAGATCGGCAGCAGGTTCAGATCGTAGCGCACGCAGTCATCCTGTCAGACGTATATCTGACATTAGAAAGATAAACTTCTAGAATATATCAACTAGGCCCATTTCCCATCCATCGGCGACGGGCGCCGCGAACATGGAGGTTCAGATGAGCAAGGGTCAGGTTCTCGTTCTTGGATCGAACGCGACACAGCTCGGTCTGCGTGGCGGCAGTACCGCAACGGTCGGTCAGTATCTCAACGAAACGGCAGTCCCCGCGCTGGCACTGCTCGACGCCGGCTATGATATTGTTCTCGCTACGCCCAATGGGACCAAGCCGCACATCGATGCCGGTTCCGACACGAAGGACCACTTTGGCGGTGATGAGGCGGCATACCAGCGCGCCAAGGACTTCTTCGCCAGCCACCCGGCCATGAACGACGTCCGCACGCTGAAATCGGTCGTCGACGAGGGTCTGGACGGCTTCGTTGGCGTGTTCGTGCCGGGAGGTCACGCGCCCATCGTCGATCTGATGCAGGACCGCGATGCGGGCACGATCCTCCGTCACTTCCACGCGGCGGCCAAGCCGACCGCGCTCCTCTGCCACGGACCGGTGGTCGTTGTTTCTACGCTCGACGATGCTCCGGCCTTCCGCAAGGCGCTGGAGGAAGGCGATGACGCCGGGGCGGCCGACCTGGCGCGAGACTGGATCTACTCAGGCTACCGCATGACCGTCTTCTCGGCGAGCGAGGAGAAGATCGCTGAGGAGCAAGTGCTGAAGGGCGAGCTCTTCTTCGACATGGAAAAGGCGCTGCGGTCGGCCGGTGGCGACGTCTCTGTCACCGACAAGAACTTCGCTTCGAATGTCGTCGTGGACCGGGAGCTGATCACGGGTCAGAATCCGGCGTCGGACCAAGCCATGGCCGACGCTTTGATCGAAGCCCTCGATCGCGCCGCTGCGTGAGTACCAGGATGACGGGCGGGGCGCTCAGGATGCGCCCCGCTTCGGATATAACCAGGACAGGATATGGTGCCATGACCGCCAACGTGAAGATCGTCGCCGTCCTAACCGCCCGTGCGGATACCGTCGACCGCCTGCGCGCTCTGCTCGACGCCATGCTAAAGCCAAGCAGTGCCGAACCGGGCAATTTGCGCTACGATCTCTGGCAGGACCAGAGCGATCCGAACCGCTTCGTCCTCGACGAGCTGTACGCGGACGCGGATGCGGTTACCGCCCACCGCGCGACGCCCCACTTCCAAAACTACCTCTCTCAGATCGGCGATCTGGCCGAGCGCGCCACGTTTGTCCTCAACCCCGTCTCCGCGACCTAAGGGTGCTGCCATGGGCAAGCTTAAAGAATGGGTGGGGTCGGCGCTGCTGGCACAACCGTTCTACATAGAGGAGCTGCGGATGATCGGCCTGTTGGCACCTGCGCTTCGCGCGGGCCTTATCGGCCTCGTTCATCCACGCGGCTACCGCTGGCGCGGGGCCGCGACGCAGCGAAAAATCAACATCTGAAGTGAAGGAAACACAGTCATGACCAAAGGTATCGAAGGCAAGGTTGTTCTCATCACCGGCGGGAGCACCGGCATCGGCGCCGAGACCGCGCGTCTTCTCGCCGAACGCGGTGCGAAGGTCGCCATCGCCGCACGGCGCAAGGACAAGCTCGACGAGGTCGTCGCGCAGATCGCCGAGAACGGCGGAACGGCACGCGCCTATGCGCTCGACGTCACCGACAAGTCGGCGGTCCAGACCGTCGTCGCCGCGATCGTCGCCGACTTCGGCCGTCTCGACGTACTGATCAACAACGCCGGTCTGATGCCGATCCGTCCGATGGCCGAGGTCAACACCGACGAGTGGGACCAGATGATCGACGTCAATTTGAAGGGCACGCTCTACGGCATCGCCGCGGCTCTTCCCGGCTTCCTGGAGCAGGGCAGCGGCCACATCATCAACCTGAGTTCGGTCGCCGGCATCAAGGTCTTCGCCCCGGGCGGCACGGTCTATTCCGGCACCAAGTTCGCCGTCAGCGCGATCAGCGAAGGTCTTCGCCAGGAGGTGGGCGAGAAGGTCCGCGTCACGTCGATCGAGCCCGGAGCCGTCGAGAGCGACCTGAAGTTCACGACGTCGGGTACGGCTGCTGAGACGGTGCTGGACTTCTACAAGCAGGCCATCCCGGCGGCATCGGTGGCGCGTGCTATCGCGTTCGCTGTCGAACAACCTGATGACGTCGACGTCAACGCGATCGTCATCCGGCCGACCGCACAGCAGTTCTGATTTCGACGAGGAGGCGGGGCCGCGTTTGCTCCGCCTCATGGGGAACGTAGCGGCCCGCTCTTCCGTTACTCTGCCGAATAATGACTGTCGGTTTCACTTGAGGAGTCATTTATGCCCAAACTTGCCCTGTATGTACCACTGAAGGCCAAGCCCGGAAAAGAGCGTGATGTCGCCAATTTCCTGACCTCGGCATTGCCGCTCGTTCAAGCTGAGGCGGGCACTCTGACCTGGTATGCGATCGAGGAAGGTCCCGGTGCGTACGCGATCTTCGATACGTTCGACACAGAGGAGGATCGGCAAGCCCATCTCGACGGCAAGGTTGCCGCCGCACTGATGGACAAGGCAGAAGAACTTTTTTCTGAACCGCCGCAAATTCACAAGTTCACCCTGCTGGCCGCGAAATAGCCGAGCGGTCGGCACCCTAAGCTGCTGTCTGACTGCAGGGTAAGGTTCGTGTTTCTATCCGGAATGGGTGGCCCGGCCGTATCGGGAAATGAATAGATGAATATGGCAGGTCATCCGCAATAGTGGATGACCTTGTCTTCTGCACTTATCATATCTCTGAATTTAACGATAAGGCGCCGTTGATGGGTCGCGACGTGACGGCACCATTCGTTCGCGGGAGGGTGCCGAACGCGAGCGATGACTTGCCCGAGCCCGATATGCCGGTGAACACCACGAAGGCGTCGCGCGGTACATCGACGTCAATATTTTTGAGGTTATTCTGGCGCGCGCCGCGAACCTGCACGCAAGCGGGCAGCCCCGTATGCCCATGATCGGTGGCCGGCGTCGTCGCGTGAATATCCTTGCTCTTCAATTCAGTCTTCCTGCCCTATCCGCCCGTGCGGCCCGTGGTTCATCACAGTCGGGGAACAGATGAATGCTTTTCCGACTCAATACATCCAAAGGTCAGGCTGGCCCGATATTCGGCACCTTTGAAGTATTTTTCCAGCAGTGGACAAAGGTTACGATAAAACCATTTTCCCTGTTGGGTCGCGCGACGAGGCCACACACACTCCGCTGGTAAGCGCCTGGGCTGGGCGGCCCTGGTCCGTGCCGCTATCGGCATGTAACGACCGTACTTCGGCGCTTGTTACCGCATCGCGACGCGTTGCCCATTTGCCAGAGCGCGCTTCATCATGGCCGGGGTCGGGCCATGATGACGGCCGAGTTGTCGATCCGAGCGCCTCGCGCCGCTTCGGATCGGCGGGTCAGTAGTGAATGACCGTGCGGATCGACTTGCCTTCGTGCATCAGTTCGAAGGCCTCGTTGATCTCCTCCAAACCCATCGTGTGGGTTACGAATGGGGCCAGATCGATATCGCCTCTCATCGCATCCTCGACCATGCCGGGGAGCTGTGTCCGTCCCTTGACGCCACCGAAAGCGGACCCCTTCCATACGCGGCCCGTGACGAGCTGGAATGGGCGGGTGGAGATTTCCTCGCCCGCGCCGGCAACGCCAATCACGATCGACTGACCCCAGCCACGGTGCGCTGATTCAAGCGCGGCGCGCATGACGTGGACGTTGCCGATGCACTCGAAGGTATGATCGATGCCCCAGCCCGTCATCTCGATCAGCACTTGCTGGATAGGCTTGTCATGGTCCTTGGGGTTGATGCACTCGGTAGCACCGAACTGGCGTGCCAGCTCGAACTTGGATGGATTGGTGTCGATGGCGATGATGCGACCCGCCTTCGCCTGGCGCGCACCCTGAATCGCCGCGAGGCCGATGCCGCCGAGGCCGAACACGGCGACCGAGTCTCCCGGCTGGACCTTGGCGGTATTGTGGACTGCGCCGATGCCGGTCGTGACGCCGCAGCCGAGCAGGCAGACATGTTCGGGGTTTGCCTCGGGATTGATCTTGGCGAGCGAGACTTCGGCGACGACAGTATATTCACTGAAGGTTGAACAGCCCATGTAATGATAGAGGGGCTGACCATTGTAAGAAAAGCGCGTGGTCCCATCGGGCATCAAGCCCTTGCCTTGCGTTTCGCGGACAGCGACGCACAGGTTGGTCTTGCCCGACAGGCAGAAGTCGCACTTGCCGCATTCGGCGGTGTAGAGCGGAATCACGTGATCGCCCGGTCCGACGCTGGTGACGCCTTCTCCGACCTCGACAACGATGCCCGCGCCCTCGTGGCCCAGAACCACCGGGAAAACACCCTCCGGATCACTCCCCGCCAGCGTGTACGCGTCGGTGTGGCACACACCGGTGTGCGTCACCCGTATGAGGACTTCGCCTTTCCGGGGTGGGGCGACATCGATCTCGACGATTTCGAGTGGCTTGCCCGCCTCGAAGGCTACAGCGGCGCGAGATTTCATGTTGGGATACCCTCGTTGAGTTAAACCGATTGCTGGTGCGAGGCCGTCGCGTCAGCGCAAATTCGTGGGGGAGCGATCGCTCACTCCCCCCGGTATGCAGGTCAGACCGTAACGACGACCTTGCCGACCTGGTCGTTCGATTCGAGGAAGCGGTGAGCGTCCTGGATCGCGTCGAGCGGGAAAGTGCGCGCGATCCGCGGCTTGAGCGCGCCCGATTCCAGACCCGCCACGATGAACGCCTTGGCGCGATCGAGGGCGGCATCGTCCGAGACGATCTCGCTGTAGAGATACCCCTTGAGCGTGAGACTCTTGCCCAGCACGGAGAACAACGGGAACGGCGTCGGTTCGCCGCTGAGCGCGCCATATTCGAGCAGGATGCCGCCGCGTGCCATGCTCTCGGTCAGCGGCTCGAACGACGGGCCTCCGACCGGATCGAGCACCACGCGCGCACCCTGACCATCGGTTATCTCCATCACCCTCGCTACCAGATCCTCTTCCCCGGTCGCGACGACATGATGTGCACCGGCATCGATCAGGGCCTGGCGCTTGGCGCCGGTACGCGTCGTCGCGATTACCGTCGCGCCGACCATCCGCGCAATCTGGAAGGCAGCAAGGCCGACGCTGCTGGAGGCAGCAGTGACGATGACGAAATCGCCCTCGCCGAGTTTCGCCTGCTCCACCAGCGCACCCCAGGCGGTGACATACTGCATCCACACGGCCGCCGCTTCCTCGAACGTCAGCGCCACCGGATGCTTGACGACGAGGCGGGCGGGCACGTTGGCGACCTCGCCATAAGTGCCCCAGCGCGCGATATCGAGCGGGGGGATGACGCTGACGGCTTCGCCTTCCGCAAACCCGGTCACGTCCGCGCCGACCGTAACGACAGTGCCGGCAGCCTCATAGCCAAGGCGGCTCGGGAACTCGGCTTCCTGAAGGTAGGCATGGTTGCGGAACATCACCTCGGCGCGGTTTATGCCTATCGCCTTCACCGCGATCTGCACTTCGTCGGCCGCGGGCGCGGGGACTGCCACATCTTCAATCCTGAGGACGCTGGCGTCGCCATATTCGTGGATGCGGACGATGCGGCTCATTGTAAAATCCTTGATTATTGAATGATCGTTCTGTAAGGAGACGGACCACCCGTTTCAAGATATTATTTATCGATCGTTCCATATCGTGCACGAAAGATGACAGAGACGAAAGCCCGTCGCCGCGCAGGTCGCCCTCGTGTGTTCGACACTGACGCTGCGCTCGACAAGGCGGTGCGGCTGTTCTGGCAGCGCGGCTACGAGGCGACATCGATGGCCGATCTGGTGGCGGAGACTGGCGTCGCCGCTGCCAGTCTCTATGCAGCGTTTGACAACAAGGCGGGGCTGTTTGCGGCGGTGATCGAGCGCTACGCCGCGACGTTCAGCGTCCACCTCTATTCACCCATCAACGATCCGGCGTTGTCCACCTACGAGGCCGTCAAAGGCCTGCTGGAACGAGCGGCGTCATCATTCTCGGAACCTGGAACGCCGGCCGGCTGCTTCATGTATTCGGCAGCGGCAGCCGTTTCGCCGGCGTCCGCCGCCATCGAATGCCTGCTGCGCGACAAGCGTATCGCGGCGGAGGCTCTCCTGATCGAGCGTCTGCAACGCGGCGCCGCGCAGGGCGAGCTTGCGGCCAACACCGATCCGGCCGTGCTAGGCAAATTCATCAATACGGTCATGGAAGGCATGTCCGTTCAGGCGCGCGACGGCGCTACGATCAACGAACTGCTCTCCATCGCCAAAATGGCACTCGATCGATGGCCGGCCGCGATATGATCGTTACATGGTGGTCATCTGCCAATCCGCCTCCCGCGACCGAACAGTCGAACTCATCTCATTGGACGAAAGCACATGAAACACGTGACATTGCTCGGCGGGGAAGTGGTTCCTTCAATGGGTCAAGGCACCTGGAAGATGGGTGAACGTGCTGAGCGGCGATCCGATGAGATCGCCGAGCTACGCGCCGGTGTCGAGCTAGAGCCGCCTCGACGATCCGCTCGAACGTCGCCAAGGCGTCTTCGGCGAGGTCTCGCAGGATCACAGATCGGTCTGCTTCTACCCTCTCGGAAGGATTCGTCGCCACTGGTTCGCCCCCTCAATGCATTCTTAGAAGCAAGTTGAGCTCAGACGGTGGTTGATCGCAAGAACTTACGTGTCGCGCGCGCCTTGATGTGTGCCCACAGGCCAATCCGATTTTAAGGTCGCCACCTTGGTGACGGACACGAGGCCTTGAGGCCGGAACGCGACGGCCCGTGCTCCTGATCTTGGCAGCCGGCGCTACGCGTCGATTAGGAGATACATATACCACGATACCCCACCTGCGGGAGCGTCAGCACGGCGTTATTTTACCGCAAATTTCGCTCCCATCTTACGCGACAAGGGTCACGCCGGAGCGATCGGCAAGCGCCTTGAAGCGCATGGCGAGCCCCGGATCACCATCGATGCCAGACGTGCTGACCACGCTTAGCGCACCAGGCGGCACGCGATCGCCGAACAACATCATCGCCTGCGACGAGGGATAGGGGCGAGACTCCCAGACCATCCCATGCGTGGCGGCGTCTTTGCGATGCAGTGCCGCAGACCAGCGCCGCGTGTCCGGAAATTCGCGCGCGGGCGTGTCGATCAGCTGGGTACGGGCGACGCCCAGCTTCATCAGATCGGGCGCGAGAAAGGAGCGAAGCACCAGCGGGCTGGCGACCCGGAGTACCGAGCAGCGAACATCGGCAAGCCTGCTCAGCGCAAAGGTCTTGAAGGTCTGCGTGGAATCGAGATCGTGGAAGATCGTATCGTACACCGCAGCCTCAAACCCGTCTGCGGCATAGGCCGTCGGCACCCGCTTGCGCACCGGGCCGATCGGCGCGAAGCGCGAAGCGCCGAAACCCGGATTGAACGCGTCTCCGGCAAGCTTCTCGGCGTGAATGCGCCAAAGCACCGTCCCCACCGGTAGGTCGGTAACGTGGGTCGGGAAGGCGGTCGGCGGTTTCGCAACGATGCCTGTCGGAGCGAGGGCCGTCACCCGCTGATCTCATCACCTTCGTGGGCTGCCGCCTCGAGAACGGCTGCTGGTTCGTCGAACCGCTCAATGGGTGCGGGACCACCAAGCCATGAGTTGGACGATACGAACCAGAAAGCAACTTGCCATGGCGTGCGGTTCGCGGGGAGGGCCGCGAGAACCTGCCGGATTAGCGGAAGGGGTTTGCCGTCGGCATCGAACTGGAACGCGGGAAAGCGATCCTGCCCCTGATAGGGGACGGCGAAGACACGGGCCTGCGCCTTCCAGCGCGCGGCCGTCTGGTGGCGGTTCTTGGCTTCGTGCCCGGCGCGCGCGGCAACCTCGACCGAGGTAAGCGTCTCGACCTCCTGAAGGAAGCGCTGCCGGATCGCGGTGTTATCGGCCGCGACCGCAGTGTGAAATTCCGCCATCGGGTCATGCGTGTCGGCCAACACATCGAGGAGCTGCTCGATCTTGCGCTCGAGGTGTCGGGTGCGAATGTCGGGCAGCAGCTTGTCGACGATGGCGTAGAGCGCCTGCCGATCCGGATCAGTTGCAATACCGGCTTCAGCTAGCTGCTCCAGCGCGTGATCGACGGCGGTGCGATATTGTGCGGAGAAGCCCTCAACCGTGGGCGCTATATATAAGGTTTCGTCGACCGTAGGCGCCGGCTCGGATCCACGCTGTTTGGCTGGCTTGTTGCGTGCGGTCTCGACCAAGCTGGCGAACACCAGATTGGCAAAGGCACCCGGATCAACGGCGTTGGCGAGGGTCGCCATGAGCAGCTCCTACGGTTAGTCTAGCTAACATATAAGCGATCTAACCGGCTTCGTCACCCTCATTGTATTTTCCGGTAACCCCTCTTCCTGGAAAAAGAGAGTGGCCGGGCAGGGCGCGTGTTGGTTCTCCTGAAACGGGACGCTGGATATCGCACTGCTTCGGATGAGCCGGTCAGCCGCCTAATTGCGGGTACGGCCCGCCTATGACTGGCCATCACTGGAATGGCTGCTCGCTAGCACGCCGAAATGGGTCCAGGCGATGTTGATCCAGAACTGCAAGGACTGGTTGGCGCCGCTGCGCGCTCGTGGCCAATGCACCATCGGCAAATGGGACTGGACGTTGCCGACATTCTGGCGCAGTTTCATGCGTGGCTCGCCGAGCCGAAGCACGCCAGCGCGAGCGGGTGTCGCTGATCGGGTGAGTGCCGGTAGAGCGGCCTAAGTGCTTCCGCCGCAGAGCAGATTTGCTAGTCCGATAATAATGATTATGTAAAGTTTGACGCGGATCGGTTGTAGGGCGTAGGTCCTGACTGGCCGTCGCGGAGGTCCAACCAACCAGTCGTTAACTCATCGGCTCTATGCCTTGCCGATGGTTCGCGCTGCCGCCTACGTCGCAGGTCCACTGCGTCGACTTCTCACCCCGGCTCTGACCGGAGTCGCCTACTATCTGGCCGGCGTCGTTTCGCTTTTCCTCACCCGCGGCACCGATGGCATCGCAACGCTTTGGCCATCGAGCGGCATCTTTTTCGCAGTTCTGTTGGCAACACCGCGCCAGCGGATCGCGTGGCATGTCGTGGCTGCTGCGATTGGAAGCCTCGTCGCTAATCTCCACGCCGGCAATGCATTTACGACCTCGGTGGGCTTCACCGTCGCCAACATGGGCGAATCGGTTCTAGCCGCGTGGCTGTTGCGGACACGCAGCCGTTCCCGCGTATCTTTCGTCGATCCCGGCAGCCTGACCCACTTCTGCTTGGCTGCATTGGTCGCGACGATCGCAGCAGCGACCGTCGCGGTTATCCTGACACCCGTGCCATCGGTCAGCTTCTGGTTCTCGTGGTTCACGACTGATCTCTTGGGCATATTGATCGTAACTCCTTTGATCTTGATTTTCGATCGGATCGTCCGAGGGGGCAGTGGTCGGCCAACGGGCAAGGCCGTCCTCGACGCCACAGGTATGTTCGCGTTGGTCGCAATCGTCGCCGAGCTGACCTTCTCTCAATCCAGCTATCCCCTCCTGTTCGTGCCGATGATGGCGGTCCTGGCGGCTACCTTCCGTCTCGGCCCGTTAGGCGCAGCCGGAGGGGTGCTCATCGTGACCGGGGTCAGCACGGTCGCGATCAGTACCGGATCAGGTCCGCACGTGTTGGTCGATGCCGGGCCGCTCGCACGCAGCCTGTTTATGCAATTCTACCTTCTTGCCCTGTTTGCTTCGGCTTTGCCGGTAGCGACTCTCCTCGCCGTCCGCAGCAGGCTCACCGAGCAGGTGGCCGAGAAGATGCGGCTGCTCCAGCTCGCTGAAAGCGCCGCGCAGGTCGGGCACTGGCGGCTTGATACTGCGAGTGGGACAATCACCTGGTCGCGTGAGGTGTTTCGCATTCACGGGGTCGACGGCGACGTCCCGCCCGCCTTGGATGCCGCGATCGAGGCGTACCACGTCGATGATCGGGCACTCGTTTCGGAGCGTCTGGAAGAAGCGATCCGAGACAAGCACGGCTTCGCTTTCACGGCCCGCATCGTGCGACCGGACGGCGAGGTACGGCACGTGTTCTCAAGGGGCGAGATCGACGGCGCTGCGGACGACAGCACTCCGGCTCTGTTCGGCATCATCCAGGACATCACAGCACAGGTCGCCCATGAGGCGGCTCTGGAGGAAGCCCGTCAACGCGCGGAGGATGCCGCAGCGAAGGCGACGATCATGGCCGAAACCGACCAGTTGACCGGGATCGCCAATCGGCGCCGAACGACCTTCGCGCTCGAAGAGGCGGTGCGGGCGTCATGCGACAGCGGCCGATCGGTAGCGGTCGCGATGTTCGACATCGATCACTTCAAGCGGATCAATGACACCTATGGCCATCAGGCCGGCGACGAAGTGTTGAAGCGCGTCGCGGCCGACGCGGGCGGAGAGCTGCGCAGTGCCGATACGATCGGACGATTCGGCGGCGAGGAGTTCGTGATCGTACTGCCCGACGCCACCGCGGCGGTGGCGATGATGGTCGCAGAGCGCGTGCGAGCCGCGATCGAGGCGGGTGGCACCAACCCGCGTGTGACGATCAGCGTCGGGGTAGCAGAGTTGGCAACCGGTGAACAATGCGAAAGCCTGCTCAATCGCGCGGATCAGGCTCTTTATGTCGCAAAGCGCGAAGGGCGGAATGTTCTGAGGCTTGCCGCCTGACCGATGATCATCTCAGGTCGTGCCTGGCCTGCCGCGTTTTTGCGAGAAGTACCTCATCGATCGGGCGCTCCAGCATCGGCTCGCCTGAAAGCAACCAGGCGGAAGCTTTGACCGGATCGTCGAACGCCGCGACCCTCTCCCGGACGATCATGCGCTTCGCCTGCATCCAGGCCAGTCCAGGGCCAAGGACAAGTGCCAGCCGCTGCGCCTTGATGGCGGCGGACGAGATGAACCGGGCACAGTCCTCAACGACAAGCCGAGCGGGCAAGCGGCGAGGCGCGGGTACGCCTGCTGCTCGCGGACGTGACGCGGGCGGAGGACTGTGCCGCGGTGGTGCATGAGGCGGTCGCGCAGTTCGGCAGGCTCGATATTCTGGTCAACAATGCCGGACGCGGCACGAAATATGTGAGCGACACTTTTATGACCGAGCCGACCCGCTTCTGGAAGGTAGCCCTGACACTTGGCGCATGGTGATCGACACCAACGTCAACGGCCCCTTCCTGATGGCGTGTGCCGCGGTCCCTGCCATGCTGGAAACGGGAGGCGGCCGGATCGGCAACATTTCAATGCCCGCGAGACGATGCGGCGACGCGGCTTCTCGCCCTATGGCCCCTCCAAAGCGGCACTTGAATCGGAGACCGCGATCTGGGCGCAGGACCTTGCGGACCGCGGCATCACCGTGAACGCGCTCCTGCCAGGAGGAGCGACGATGACCGGCATGATCCCCGAAAGGATTGCCGGACAGCGCACGCCACGGGTTGCTGTCACCCGAGATCGTGGTGCCGCCGCTGCTCTGGCTCTGCTCCGACGCTGCCGTGGCGGTGACGGGGAAACGCCTGGATGCCAAGAAGTGGAAGGAGGAGCAGATCGGAAGCCAGGTAGCGCATGATGCTCTGGAGGATGCTGGCTGGTAGGACAGGCCATGAGGCTAAATCCGCTCGACCAACCGCGGTCGCCTCGTGCTTTTGTGCGCTGTCGCCAGCGGCAAGACGACTGCTGGTCGATCTGATATCAGATTGGCGCCACCAGACCGGGATGAACCGACCGGGCCGATTTCAGCCTGCCAGATAGCGAGCAGCCGCGCGCTCTTTTCGCCAGATACGAAGCAGCTCGATCTGTCTCTCGTGTACCTCGTCGATCGTAGACGGTTCAGCCTGACTAACTGTATTCGATGTCACAACCTGCGCTTCCGAACCGTGCCCCACACCGCTATTCGCATTATCCAGTAGCGCACGCAGCATTTGCCTCCCTCTTACCACGCGGCTCTTGATCGTGCCGACAGGCACCTGCTCGATCGTGGCTGTCTCCTCATAGCTCAGACCCTCGATGCCTACGAATTGGATGCACCGCTGCTGCTCGGGCGTCAGGCGCGGCCACAAGCGGCGGACATCGCCTAACGTCACGACCGACTCCTGATTTGACGCCACCGGAATATCGACGAGTTCGGCGGTCTCGCTCGCCTGTACCGCACCTCGACGACGAACCTGCGACAGAAACGAGTTACGAAGAATCCGGAATGTCCACGCCTTTAAATTTGTACCGGCCTCAAAAGACGCGCGGCTGCGCCAGGCTTTCAGCACGGTTTCCTGAACGAGATCCTGCGCAGCATCGGGGTTCCGGGCCAGCGATCGCGCATAGCTCGCCAGCTTGGGCATCAGGTCGCTAAGTGCGGCACCAAAATCCGACCACTCCTCAGGCGGTGTATGCGGTTGGTGTTCCAGATGCTCGTACACGCAACGACCTTTATTCGATGGAACCGGACCGCCGTTTATACACCGGCTGGTTTACTTATTAGAGAACGTCGCCTCCCTTGGGTTGTTCCACAGCTTCGGCGATGACACCCTAGCGGCGGAACAAGCGCGCAATGGATGATGGGCGGAAACCGAGGACGCGGGAGGTTGGGCCACAGGGCATCAGCGCCTCGACCTACTCGCGAACCAAGCCAAGCCGGCGGGCAGCACCGCGGACGCCATCAGCATCGCGCCGATGATATCATGGTCGCGCTGAAGGATCGCGCCGGTGACCAGCAGACCGGCAGACAGAATGTTGGGATCGGCGCGACGGGGTGAAGCCGGCCCTGAGGGAGCCGCGCCTCCCTGCAACTCGATCGGCAGCGCGCCCGACCGCGCGACCCGCTCGGCGAAAGTCACCAGCTCAGGCGACGCCGCGGCCAGACGGCCAAGGCTCGTCGCCAGCCGGCGTCCGCCCCGCTTGAGGCCAGCCGGCCCGATCCGCTCCCGCAGCAGTTCGCGCGCGATCGGTGCGGCTCGTGCCGCAATGTCGAAGCCGGGATCGAGCCGTCGCACAAAGCCTTCCGCGATCAGCAGGGTTCGCAGAAGCAGGGCGAGATCGGGCGGCAGCGCTAGCCGGTACGTTCGTAGCAGAGCAAAAACACGTCCGAAGATGTCGGCAAGCTCGATCTGCTGGAGCACCGCGCCGCGGAACTGCCCGATCAGCGCGTCGAGGTCCCGCGTCAGAGCCTGGCGATCGACGTCGGTCTCGCCCGACCATTGCAGCAGCACATCCGTCACCGATCGCGTGTCCTCGCCAGCGATGGCAAGGACGAGCGTGACCACCTCGTTCCTCCGGGCGGGGCTGAGCACGCCGACCGCGCCGAAGTCGATGAACGCCAACGACCCGTTGGCCAGGACAAAGACGTTGCCGGGGTGCGGGTCCGCATGGAACCGGCCGTTGAAGATGATCATCCGGAGCACCGCATCGGCATATCTGCCGGCGACGTCCGCACCGCCCTCCCCCGCCCCGTCGAGAATGGCGCGGACCGGCATGCCGTTGAGCCGTTCCTGCACGTTGATTCGGCGGCCGACCTGATCCCAGTAAAAGGCCGGCGTACGAACTCCGAGCGGCTGCAGAAAGGCGCCGATGCTCTCGCAGGCTGCCGCCTCGGCACTGAGGTCCATCTCTTGCGAGAGGCTCTCCGCGAAAAACCGGAGCAGTTCGTCTGGCTTGAGGCGGCGGACCTCCGGTGAGTGCCTAGCCGCAAGCCGCGCGATGCGGCGGATGAGCCGCAGATCGGCATCGACGCGTTCCGCGATTCCCGGCCGGCGTACCTTGACCACGACCTCGGTTCCGTCGCGCAGGGTGGCAGCATGAACCTGTGCGATCGAGGCCGCGGCGATCGGCTCGCGGTCGAACCGCGCGAACACATCCTCGATCGGGGAGCCGAGCGCAGCCAGAATCGTCGGCTCCAGCACCTCGAACGGCAGCGGTGTCACGCGATCCTGCAGCGTTGACAGCGCACGCACCCATTCCGGCCCTAGCAGGTCTTCACGGGTCGCGAGCACCTGCCCCAGCTTCACCGCGACAGGTCCAAGGTCCCGCAGCAGCGCGACGACCCGCTCGGGCGTACCGACGTCTGCCGGCTGCTCCGAGCGACCTGGCAGCAGACCCAGGCGAGCGGCCAAGCCGTTCAGCCCGTGGCGGCCCATGATTTGAATAAGTTCGGCAAGGCGCGCGCGCTCACCGAGCTGAGGCTCGTCGTTTTTGACGAGCATCACATGGCCCCTTTGTCGACGTGCCGCGGACGGCAGCCGTCGATAAACAGATCAATCACGCGCAAGATACGTTCGCGAGCTGCATCGTCGTACGCGGGAGGAGACAGCCCGAGCGCCGCGCGGCGCATGGGCGCGACGACGACGAGCGTGACGAACTGCTCGGCAGCGAACACCGGGTCCGCCAGCGACAGCTCGCCCTTGGCATCGGCATGGGCGAGGATGGAGGCCACCCACTTGACAGCCCGCTGATAGCCGAAGTCGTGGATGTTCGCCGCGAGTGCAGGAAAACGCACCGCTTGGGCAATGACGACGCGCTCCATGGAGGCGATCCGAGGGGTAAGGAGCCACTCAAGCAGGCGATCGGCGATGACGCGAAGTCGCGACCCGATGTCGGGTTCGTCGCTGCCGGAGGGTTCGAGCGCGCGCAGCTGCGTGTCGATCTCGTCCAGGATGACCGCCTCGAACACGCGAGCCTTGCTGCCGAACCGGGCGTACAGGGTTCGCTTGGAGATGCGCGCCTGTTCGGCGATCATGTCGGCACTGGCGCCGTCGAATCCGTGCTGGAAAAACAGCTCGCGGGCGCTCTTGAGGATATGCGAAGTCAGTCGGAGCGCGTCCTCGGTCGTCGGTCTGCCCATCTTCCCTGGGCGCCGGCTCTTCTTCTCGTCATCGCTCAATCTCGTTCTCCTGGAGCG
The DNA here is from genome assembly GCF_049897245.1 of Sphingomonas sp. DC5200-1. NCBI lineage: Bacteria > Pseudomonadati > Pseudomonadota > Alphaproteobacteria > Sphingomonadales > Sphingomonadaceae > Sphingomonas > Sphingomonas sp. DC5200-1. The sequence continues at coordinate 94,709 of NZ_JAFCVW010000007.1, read as the reverse complement.
AGGGTAGCGCGATCCGGACCCGTTGACGAGGATCACGCCGGGACGGTCGGTTCCTCGCCTGCCAGCCCGCTCTCCGACCAGAGTTGTCCTATCGTGTCGCGGTCGATCACTGCCGCGACCCCGGCTTGTAGGTCGGGAGGGACGGTGCACCCACACCCAGCCCTTCCTGATCGAGGCGAACGGCCGTATCTCTGACAGCGCCTGCCTTCTTCCTTGCTGAACGAACGGTTTCACGCAGTTGGGCCTGTTTCGCGGTCGCGCTGCGGATCGTGGGTCGAACAGCCTCGACGCGAGCCGTGAGACGCACGGCTCCGCCACGGGCATTCAGCAACGCACGGTTCGCCCTGGCGAGGACGGTTGCGCGGCTTTCTACCACAGCGCTCTCCAACCGTTCGGCGCTTTCGCCGGATCGCTGCAAGGCGTCCCCCAGGGCCACGACACGCCCGCGGGCGCCGGTAAGCGCGTCAGATGCCGCTCCAGCCTTGTCTGCCCAGCCTGCGGAACTCTCCGCGAGCGCCGCCAGCCGATCGCTGGCCCGCTGCTGTTGTGCGGCATCAAGGTTGCGCGAAACTGAGTCCACAGTTCGGCTGATCTTGTCCACGAGCGCGACTGGATCCCCTCCCCCGCCAAGAAGCCCACCCTCCTTGGCGGGGATGATGGGAAGCTCACCGTCCCTCGTCGTGACAATCGGGGATGCACCGGACTTTGCGCCGTCGAGACTGATGTTGGCCGTCCCTGCCAGTGCGGATCGCGCGATCGTTGCCTTGACACCTGTGACGATGGGGGTTCCCGGTTCGAGGCTGATGGTGACGAGAACCGCTGAGGGATCAGCGCCGTCAAACCGTATGGACGTGACATGGCCCGCCGGGACGCCCGAGAACGTCACTGGTGATCCCTTTTCCAGGCCGGCGACGCTCCCGGTGAAACGGATGAGATACGGGTTTCCGTCTCCACTTCGCGCATCGAAAAGCCAAAGGGTGAAGACGAGAAGCGTGCTCAGCAGAAGGCCGGTGACCGCGAGCACAAGGAATTTGTTGGATCGCGTTTCCATCGCAGGCAGCAGCCATTAAAGCGGGAACCCTAGTAAGTAAACCGTACCGTTTTCGCATGGTTGGCTTATGGGCGCGGCGGGGAACAGGAATCGTCTGGGCAGGAAGGGGTTTTATGGCTGGAGACTTGAGCTTGCGACCGGGCGACATACCGTGGGGCAATCGGCTGGGCCTTGAGCTCGTTTCGATCGGCGACGGGCTCAGTTCGCTCCGGGTCGATTGGCACGCGGAGCTGGCGGACGAGGAGGAGGCGCTCGCGACCGGTGTGTTGACGAGCCTCATCGATCAGGCCTGCGGCGTTGCCGTGATGTCCCGATTGGGCAGACGGCTGGCGATCTCCACCCTTAACCTGAAGGTGGACCATGTGCGATCCGCCGAGGCGAGATGCCCCGCGACGGCGTGGGCTCACTGCTACGACGCGACCGAGCACCGTGCGTTCGTACGCGCCGAAGTCTGGGATACAGATCCGTCTCACCTGATCGCGACTGCCCAAGGCGTCTTTTCGATCAATCGGGCTGTCGCCCCATGAACGAAGGCGCGATCGGGGCCAGTACCGGGCGGAACGGCTTTGCGAAGCTACTCGGTACCATGATGACGCAAAGCGGTGAAACGTTCACGCTGATCCCCACGGAGGAGCTTGTCGGGAATTCCATTCTGCCCGCCTTGCATGGAGGCGCGATCGCGTCCTTTCTTGAGCTGGCCGCACAGCTTGCTCTCTCCCGCACACTCTCGCCAGGGCAGTCCTGCCGGCTGATCAGCATGAACCTTCAATTTCTCGCCCCGGTCAGACTGGGCGCAGTCAGCACGACGCCGACGCTGGTGCGCGTAGGGCGTCGTGTCGCAGTGGTGCATGCCGAAGGCGTCGAGCGAAACGGAACCGGAAAACTGTGCCTTGCGCAGCTGGAATTCGCCGTCGGACAATCCTCCGGAGACGAGGATCACACCCGACATTCCTGATTGGTTCAGCGGGCCGATCTCCAGAGAGCAAGGATGCTTCTGAGCGCCGTCGCGAAGGCGAGTGGCTCGTCCAGCATCAGGTGATGGCGCGCGTTGGGCACCGCGACGATCGGGATCGTCCCCGCTCCCAGTTCGCGCAGATATGCCGCGGAATCACTGCCGAAGAGCGCGCTGTGCCCGCCGTAGACGATCGCCAGCCGACCGGGCGCCGCGGCGACACGGCGACCCATCGTCATCCATTCGTCCGCAGAGTTGCCGCGCGCGAACACCGCGGGCGAGAACTTCCACGTCCAAGCGTCCCCGTCCCGCCGGAGAGAATGATAGGCCATGTAGTCCAGCAGGAACGGCTGGCCCGCGGGCTGTGGCGGCGCCAGCACGTAGCGCGCGCGTGCGGTTGGATAGTCGGGATACCGGCTGGTGGGCTTGTTCGCGTCGCCCGAGCCGGGGCTGCCGCGTCCGCCGCGCCAATAGGCCGCAAGCGCCTCGGGTCGCATGATCATCAGGTCGCAGATGATCGCGCCCGCGAACCGTTCGGCCGCGATCGTCATCGCGGTCACCGCGACCCCCGCGCCGAAGCTGTGACCGATGATCACGGGCGGCGCATCACCGTCGAACAGCCCGGTCGCCTCCGCCACCGCGATCATCTCGCGCCCGCGGCCGTCACCGTCGATTCCCGCGCGCGCGTCGCTGTCGCCCATGCCCGCAAGATCATAGGCGACCACATGGTAGTCCGCGGCGAGCAACGGCGCGATAAACGCCCAGCAGCGCGCATGGGCAAGAAAGCCGTGCGCCATGAGCACGCCCGGCTTTGCGCGGTCGCCCCAGCGCAGGTAGTGGATCTGCGCGCCCTCTACGGTGACGAAGCCTTCTTCCCGCGGAACGGCCAGCGCATCGACGAACCAGTCCGGCAGGTGCGACCCGTCCTCGGCCCATATCGGGTCGATGTCCGACGATCCGGTAGCCTCGGCGGCGCTCATGCCGACAGCCGGAAACCGCTATAGCCCGCCTCGGCGACCGCATCGCAGATCTCGGCATAGCCGACCACAGACGGATAGTTGAGTAGCTGACGCGGTTTGCCTGGGATGTTCGCTCCCATGTACCAGGAATCGGCCCTGGGAAAGAGCGTCATGGCGGCGATCTCGTCGATGTGGCGCGCCCATGCCGCGTGCGCGTCCGGCTCGGCCTCGAAGCGGGACCACCCGCCCGTGCGCAGATGCTCGAGGAACCGGACGACCCAGTCACCCTGCACCTCCGCGGCAGTCGGACCATTGGAGAAGCCGGACGGGCTCTGCGGGCCGTAGAGGAACACCATGTTAGGGAAGCCCGAAACCGCGTAGCCGAGATGCGTGCGTGCGCCTTCGCCCCACGCGTGCGCCAGCGTCGCCCCGCCGCGCCCGCGAATGTCCATCTGCATCAGCCCTCCCGTCACCGCGTCGAAACCGGTCGCGAGCACCAGGACGTCGTGTCGGCGCTCACCGACGCTCGTGGCTATGCCGTCGGGCAGGATCCGCTCGATCGGCTCTTCCCGCAGGTCGACGAGTTCGACGTTCGACTGGTTGAAGATGTCGTAATAAGTCTGCTCGAGCGACGGCCGCTTGACCCCGAACGGATGCGGCGGCTGGCTTGGCGCGAGCTTCTCCTGCAACGCGGGATCGGTGATTCGTTCGCGCACCTTGTCGCGCCAGAAATCGTAAACCAGCCGGTTGGCGCGCTCGTCCACCAGGATGTCGGCGTAATTGCCGACCCAATAGTGGAAGCCGCCCGCCGCCCACAACCGCTCGAACGCTGCGGTGCGCTCCTCGCTTGACACCTCGAGCGCGGACTGGTCGAGCCGCAGGATCTCGAACCCGCCGCTGCTCAGTCGGCGTTGACGGAAGATCTCGGGGTAACCGGGCTTGGCCTGCTCCTGCTCAGCCGCGGTCAATGGGCGCTGGCGCATCGGCAGAGCCAGGATGGGTGTGCGCTGGTAGATCGTCAGCTGCGCAGCCTCGCGTGCCGCCTCCTGAGCGACCTGCACACCGCTCGCGCCGGTCCCGATGATCGCGACGCGCTTGCCGCCAAAGTCGATGCCCTCCTGCGGCCAGTGGGCGGTGTGGTGGGCCGGGCCGGCAAAGCTGTCGAGTCCCGAAAGTGACGGGATGTACGCCTTGGCCGCAAAGCCGGTACACGGTAGCAGATAGCGGGTGGTCAGCCGCTCTCCATCGGCGAGTTCCACTCGCCAGAAGCCGGCATGTTCGTCGAACACGGCGGAGCGCATCCTGACGCCGAGCGTCATTGCAGGCCAGAGGTCGAGAACGTCGCAGGCATGTCGGAAATAGCGACGCAACTCGCGCCAGCCTGGGAAGCGTTCCGACCAGGTCCAGTCGCGCCACACCCGCTCGTCCGAGAACTCGTAGATCGGAACATGCGAATCGACTCGCACGCCAGGGTAGCAGTTCCAGTACCAGATGCCGCCCGGCTCCGCCGCCGCATCGACCAGCCGAGCGTTGAAGCCGTTCTCGCGCAACTTCCCGAGCAGGTAGATCCCGCTGAAGCCCGCGCCGATCACCAGCGCGTCGATGTCGGGCACGCCCGTCATCGCGCAGCGACTGCCGCGACGGCGATGTCGGTCGCCGCCTTGTAATCCGCCTTGCCGTTCGGCGCGCGCAGCGGTTGGTCGGTGACGACGATCGCTTTGGGCGTCTTGTAGCCGGCGAGCGCGGCGCGCACGTGAGCGCGCACCGCCGCCTCGTCCACTGTCGCCCCCGGTGCGGCATGGACCACCCCCGTTACCGCGTGGCCCCATTTCTCGTCGGGCACGCCGACCACAAGCGCGTCTGCGACCGCTGGATGCGTCTTCAGCACCTCCTCCACCTCTTCCGGATAGACCTTCTCACCCGCCGTGTTGATGCACACGCTGCCGCGCCCGAGCAGCGTCAGCGTCCCGTCCGCGGCGACGGTGCACCAGTCGCCAGGCATCGAGTAACGGACGCCGTTGATGGTGCGGAACGTCTTCGCGCTTTTCTCCGGATCCTTGTAGTAGCCGATCGGGATCGCGCCCTTACGCGCGATGAAACCGGGCGTGCCGCTGCCCGGCACGACCGGCCGGTCATGCTCGTCGAACACGTCGCACAGCCCGCCGATGGTGAAGCGTGCGGTCGCCGTCTCGCCGGCCGCGCTGGTGACCGACAGGCCGAACCCCAGCCCTTCCGACGCGCCGAAGCTGTCCATCAGCACGACCTGCGGGATGTGCCGGATCAGCCCGGCCTTCACCTCGCGGCTCCACATCACCCCGGATGAAACGATCGTGACGAGGCTGGACGTGTCGTAGCGCCCGCGCGCGGCATCCAGCGCGGCCAGCATCGGCTTAGCGAAAGCGTCACCGACGATCGCGATCGATTCGACGCGGTCGCGATCGACCGATCGCCACAACTCGTCGGCATCGAACGATTCACCGCCGAGCGTCACGATGCAGCCGCCGCTCATCAGCGTGCCGATGGATGTGATGAAGCCAGTGCCGTGCATCATCGGGCAGGCGGGCATCGTACGCCGGCCGGGTCCATCGCGCGCGATCAGCGCCGCGGTCTCGGCGAGGTCGGCGGGCGTCGGCCCCATCAGCCGCTGCGCATCGAGCTGCGCCTCGCGCATGTCGGTGTGCCGCCACATTACGCCCTTCGGCATCCCCGTCGTGCCGCCGGTGTAGATGAACAACTCGTCGTCGGGCGAGCGCGCGATGCCGAGCGGCGCGCCGTCGCCGTCGCCCGCGAGCGCCTCATAGGACGACGCGAACGAAGCGCGCTCCGCCTCAGGGCCGATTTCCACGAACGTGCGAACCTTGCTGAGCCGCGGGTGGAGTTCGTCGACGCATGTGCGGAACTCGGCGCTGTACACCACCACCTCGCTGTCGCTGTCATCGAAGATGTAGAACACCTCGTCGGGGCGATAGCGATAGTTGATGTTGACGTGGGTCAGCCGACCTTTGAAGCACGCCGCCATCAGCTCGCCATACTCGGGCCGGTTGCGCATGTAGAAGGCGACCTTGGTGCCCGGTCCCGCGCCCCGCGCACGCAGCGCCCGCGCGATGTTGTTTGAACGGCGCGCCATCTCGGGCCAGGTGATGACCCGGTCGCCGTGGATCAGCGCGGGGGCGTCGTGGGGCATCACCGGCTCGATCGCGTCGAGGATATCGCCCAGGTTCCACTGCGTCATGGCTTCCTCTCCTGTCCTCAGGCGGCGCGCGCATCCCAACCCTGCAACGTTGCAGCCTCCGCGCGCACGATCTCCGGACCGCCAAGGACTTGCCGGTCGAAGCCGATCCGCTTGAACCAGTAGTGGAGACCAAGAAGGTCGGTGAAACCCATCCCGCCGTGAACCTCCGTGGCGGTGCGCGCAACGAAGCGCCCCACTTCACCGGTATGCGACTGGGCATGGCAGGCCATCAGCAGCGCCTCTTCGGGCACCGCGTCGAACGCGTGCGCAGCATACCAGACGAGAGAGCGGCAAGGCTCTAGCCGCGCCGCCATCTCGGCACACATGTGCTTGACCGCCTGAAAGCTGCCGATGACCCGCCCGAACTGCTCGCGCGCGCCGGCGTAGGCGACCGCCTTGGCGATCATGGCGTCCGCAGACCCCACCGCGTCGGCGGCGAGCAGCACCCGGCCCGCCGCGACCAGCATGCGGGCAGCGTCGCCAGTATCGTTGCCGAGCGGCTCGGCTGCGACACCGTCCAGGCGCAGCTCGCCGACGGCGCGGGTGAGGTCGATGGTGGGTAGGGCGACAAACTCCAGCCGGTCGGCGTGGCCGGTGACCAAGTGCAACGATCCATCCTCGTCCGCAAGAATGAAGGCGTCGGCGTCGGCGCTGTCGAGTACGAAAAGCGCCGTGCCGCGTAGCGTGCCATTGTCCGCCGTCACGCCGCTGCCATCACGTCGGCTGACCAACTCCGTCAGTCCCACCCCGAAACGGGCACTGCCATCGGCGATGCGCGGAAGCCATTGCGCCTGTTGCGCCGGCGAGCCGGCGAGACGCAGCGCAAGCGGGGCGAGGACGCAGCGCGCCACGAACGGCACCGGCGCCACCGCTGCGCCGAGCGCCTCCGCCACTACTGAGGCATCGAGCAGGCCCAGGCCGAGGCCGCCGTGCTCCTCGGGCACCATGATGCCGGAAAGGCCAAGCTCGGACAGCGCCGCCACCACCGCCGCACTGACGGCATGGCCGCCCTCCGCGACCTCGCGGACGTGATCGAGCGGGCAATGTTCGCGCAGCAGCCGATCGACCGCGTCGCGCAGCATCCGCTGCTCGGGGGAAAGACCGAAATCCATCTATGCCGCCTCCGCCTTGGGTGCGCGCGCGTGCTCCAGCTTCGGCTCGCGCGGCATGCCGAGCCCCCGCTCGGCGATGATGTTCTTCTGGATCTGCGCGGTGCCGCCGCCGATGATGAGGCCGAGCTGGAACATGTAGTTCCACTGCCAGCTTCCGCCCGCCCGCTCGCGCCGGCTGCCGCCGTACAGCAGGCCGAGCTCCCCCATGGCGTCGATCGCCAGCGCCGAGATCTGGTGCGCCAGTTCGCACGACTGGAGCTTGACGATCAGCTTGGCGAGGCCGCCGGGTTCGCCCTTCAGCGAATTGGACAGCAGCCGCAGGCCGTTGAACTTCATCGCCGCGACTTCGGCCTGCAGCGCCACCAGCCGGTCGCACAACGCCGCGTTGTCGATCGCGCGCACGCCGTCGATCCGTTCATCGTGCATCAGCTGCACGAGCGCGGCGAGGCGATTCTCCAGCGCCGCCGGGTCGCCCAGCATGCCACGCTCGTAACCGAGCGTGGCGTTGGCCACCATCCAGCCCTGCCCGCGCTGGCCGACGATCTGGTCCACGGGCACGCGCACGTCGGTGAAGAAGGTTTCGTTGAACTCGGCGTGGCCCGTCATCGTGCGCAGCGGGCGCACCTCGATCCCGGGTGCTTTCATGGAGAAGATGAGGTAGCTGATCCCCGCATGCTTGGGCGCGTCCGCTTCCGTCCGCACGAGGCAGAAGATCATGTCCGCCTGATGCGCGGTGCTGGTCCAGATCTTCTGCCCGTTGATGACGAACTCGCCGTTCTCCTCGCGCGCGCTGGTGCGCAGCGCCGCCAGATCAGAGCCCGCGCCCGGTTCCGAATACCCTTGGCACCAGACGATCTCTCCGCGCAGCGTCGGCGCGATCCAGCGGCGCTTCTGCTCCTCCGTGCCGAGCTCGAGCAGCGTCGGAACGAGCATCGAGATGCCCTGGTTCGACAGCCCGCCCGGCACGCCCGCCGCGGCGAACTCCTCGGCGATGATGCGCGAGGTGAGGATGTCGGGTTCGGCACCGAAGCCGCCATATTCGCGCGGAATGGTGCGCGCGGTGTAGCCGTGTTCGAGCAGCAGCTGCTGCCACGCGACCGCGTCCGCCCCGGCGCGCTGCGCCGCGCCGGGCGCGGCCGGGGCACGGTGGCGGTTCTCGGCGATGAACGCGCGCAGCTCATCGCGGAACGCCTCGTATTCCGGGCCGTAACTCAGGTCCATCGGTTCACGCTCCTGCAGCTGGTGTGAAGACGGGCAGCCGGAACCCGTCGCCGATCGTTTCGAAGGCCAGCGCCACCGGCATGTCGAGCGCGAGCGTGGCAGGGTCGGCGCCGGTCAGCCGGGTCGCCATGCGGACGCCCTCGTCCAGCTCGACCACAGCCGCTACATACGGCACGTCGGCCGCGAAGGCGGGGTGAAGCGCCTGATGCGTCACCGTCCAGGAAAACAGCCGCCCGCGACCGCTGCTCGGCTCCCAGGAGAACGATGGCGAACCGCAGCGCGCGCACATGTAGCGAGGCAAATGGCGCCACGTCCGGCACGCGCCGCACCGCTGGAAATGGAGCGTGCCGCCCTGGCAGCGCTGCCAGAACTCCTGCTCCACCGGATCCTGCGGGTGTGGTAACGGCTTGGGGGGCGAGGCGGCGGGCGCCCGGAGCTTGGGCGGAATGTCGTCGTCGTTCATGCGAACCTCCGCAGGATGGCGATGCTGCCGTCGCCCAGGTCGCCCCAGCCGGTGACGAGCCCTGTCCGTGCTTCCGGCACCTGGCGTTCCCCGCAATCGTGCCGCAGCTGCCGCACGGCCTCGACGACGTGGTTGAGCCCCCAAACGTGCGCCTCGCTCAGCAGCCCGCCGTGGGTGTTGAGCGGATAGCGGCCACCGAGCTCGATCTGCCCGTCACGCACGAAGTCGAGCGCGCCACCCGGCTCGCAATAGCCCATCGCCTCGAGCTGGAGCAGGACGACGTAGGTGAAGCAGTCGTAGACCTGAAGGAAATCCATCTCCTCGCGGCGCACGCCGGCCATTTCGAAGGCCTTGGGCGCGGCGTAGCTCAGCCCGATCTTGAACGGGTCCGGGCGAGACGGGATGTCGTCCGCGGGATAGGGATGCCCCTCGGCGGCGCCTGCGATGGTGACGGGCACATGCGGCATGTCGCGTGCGCGGTCGGTGCGCGAGACAACGACCGCACACGCGCCATCGGTTTCAAGGCAGCAGTCGTAGAGTCGGAACGGCTCCGACACCATTCGCGCGTCGTGGTAGGTTTGCCAGTCGAGCGGCCGGCCGTAGGTGAACGCCTTCGGATTGAGTTGCGCATGCCGTCGGCACGCCATCGCCACCGCCCCCATGGCTTCCGGACCGACGCCGTGGAGCTGCGAATGCCGGGTCGCCAGCCAGGCATACATCTGCACCGGCAGGAACACGCCATAGGGCATGTAATACCCGCGAATCGTGTTGGTCAGCGTGTTCATGTTCATCGGCCGCGTGGGCGGAGCGCCCGGCTTGGGCCGCAGCGCGGAGAAGCCGTTCCAGCCGAGCGTGACGAGCACGTGGTCGCACAGCCCCGCCGCGATCGCGATCGCCGCATGCTGGAGCGCGGTCGTCGGACTCGCGCCGCCCATGTGGACGGTCGCGGCGTAGCGCAGCACATCGATGCCGAGGTTCGCCGCCAGTTCCTCCGACGTGGTGTAGATGGGCGGCGGCACCATGCCGTCGATGTCGGACGGGCGCAGCCCCGCGTCCGCGATCGCGCGCCGCGACGCCTCCAGCATCATGTCCACCGCGGTGCGCTCGGTGCCCTTGACGAAATCGGTTTCCCCGACGCCGGTGATCGCCGCCTTGTCCGAGAAGGTCATATCTGTCCCTCCTGTACCAGCCGCGACCCTCAGCGGAGGCCCGCCGCGCGGCCGAGCGCGCGCTCGGCATCGGCGACGAGGTCGCGCATCACCTCGGCGGCGGGGCGCACGGCGTGGATCAGCCCCATGCCCTGCCCGGCGAAGCCCGGGATGATGTCCTTGCGCTTCGCACGGATGCCCGACGCCATCACCGGACCGGCGATCATCGACTGGTATGGCATCGGTAGCGGCTCCTTGCCCGCCGCCACCCAGGCGTCGGCCCACTTGCTGCGGATCATGCGGGCAGGCTTGCCCGTGATCGAGCGGCTTACCACGGTATCGGCATCGCCGCTGTCGACGATCGCTTCCTTCTGGAAGTCCTCGATCCCCGCCTCCTCCGTCGCAAGGAACGCCGTGCCGACCCAGGCGCCCTCGGCGCCCAGCATGAAGGCCGCGGCCACACCGCGCCCGTCGGAGATGCCGCCAGCGCCGAGCACCGGCACCCGGTCCCCCACAGCATCGACCACCTGCGGGATGAGCGAGATGGTGCCGATCGGCGAATTATGCCCGCCGCCGTCGTGCCCCTGGGCCACGATCACGTCGATGCCCGACTCCACCACCTGTAGCGCGTGCTTCACCTTGCCGACGACCGCCATGACGACCGTGCCGTTGGCGTGGAGTCGATCCATCCACGGCCCCGGATTGCCGAGCCCCGCCGCGTAGACGGGCACCTTCTCCTCGACGACGACCTCCATCTGGGCCTCGAAGAACTCCTTGGAGAACAGCGCCGCGCCGCCGTTTGCCGCACCCTCCGTGACGGCGCGGCCGGAATCACGCGCGACGATCTCCAGCCCCTCGCGCTCCATGAAGTCGCGCGTGAACGCCTGATAGTCGGCGAGCACCGCGCGCGGGTCCGCCGGCGCGGCCCCGGTTTGCGGCGCCGAGCCGCGCCGCACCGAGGCGGGCAGGAGCGTGTCGACGCCGAACGGCTTGTCGGTCAGCGCGCGCGTTTCGCGGATCCACGCGCGGAGCTGCTCGGGTGAGCACGCTGCCGCGCCGAGCACGCCCAGCCCGCCCGCGTTGGAGACCGCCGCCGCCAGTCGCGGGACGCTTGCCCCGCCCATGCCGGCCAGGACGATCGGATAGTCGATGCCGAGCATCCCGCAGATTCGGCTGTTCAGGGCCATTGTCCGTCTCTCCCACATCGTTCTCGTTGCTGATCTACTCCGGCGGCTACGCCTCGAACGCCTGGGTCCAGCGCACCTTCTGATCCATCAGGTCGGGGCTGCGCCGCCCGAGATATTCCGCCGATCCCTCGACGAGCCGTTCCATCTCGCGCCGCGCCGTGACCGCGTCGCGCAGCCGCACCGCATGGACGACGCGCGCGAGGCGACGAACCTGGTTCTCGCGCTCGTGCTCGGAATAGCCGAGCTGGCGCGAAAGGTCGCGGGTCAGCAGATGCAGCGCGGACGTGAGCAACCCGAAAAGCGGATTGCCGCTCGCCCATGCCAGAAGGTCGTGGAAGCGCCGGTTGGTTTCCTCGAACAGCGTCGATTCCACCTGCTGCTCGAGCTCGGCGAAGCAGCTTGCCAGCGCCATCAGATCCGCCGCCGTTGCGCGCCGGGCAGCGTGAGAGGCCGCCCGCGGGGCCAGCGCCTCGCGCAGCTCGATCAGCGCGCGCAGGTCGGTGCCGACGAAGTGCAGTACGAGCGCAAGCGAACTCGTGAAATCGCCAATCTGCGGCCGCGCGACCACCGGCCCGCCGCCTCGACCGGGCTGCAGGTGGAGCACGCCCTGCAGTTCCAGAAAACGCAGCGCCTCACGCAATGTGGCGCGGGCGACTTCGTACCGCGCGAGCATGTCGTGCTCCGGAGGCAGCCGGTCGCCGACCTGGCGTGCGTCGGCCTCGATGTCGTGCACGATCGCCTGCGCCACGCGAAGCGCGCGCTTGCCCCTTGCGAACGAGAGCGCCTCGCCCTGCTCATCCACGTCCGGCATCAATAAATCCTTATCATGGTTTTATGTTGCTCCACTCCTTTATCTTTGTCCAGCGGCAAATTGCTGCCGTCGCCGGCTTGCAAGGCTATTAAAAGGGTATAATGTTAAAGCGCGGGAGGGGAATTGATGACCGACAACGCAGCCTGGATGGAAACCGATGGATATATCGCCATCATCCATCTCAACCGACCCGCGGCGCGCAACGCGCTTGATCCGCAGATGCTGGTGGAACTGGCCGACTGCTGGAGCAGGGTGCGCGACGACGCCGAGATCCGCGTCGCGGTCGTGACCGGCACCGGCGACGCCTTCTGCTCAGGTGCCGACCTCGGCCGCCTTATCCCGCTCGTCAGCGGCGGGCGACCGCCGGAGGACGAGTGGGATCGCCGCGTGCTCGCTGACCGCGATATTCTCGGCACCGCGCTGCTGCGCACATTTGACGTCGTCAAGCCGGTGATCGCCGCCATCAACGGGCATGCGATCGCAGGCGGCATGGAACTGGTCCAGGGTACAGATCTCAGGATCGCATCGAGCGCCGCGCGCTTCGGCGTGCAGGAGGTCAAATGGGCGATCTTCCCGGGCGGGGGATCGACGGTGCGACTGCCGCGCCAGCTTCCCTTTGCGCGCGCGATGGAATTGCTGCTCACCGGCGATCTGATCGATGCCGGAACCGCGCTCGACTATGGCTTCCTCAACCGCGTCGTTGCGCCGGAGGAGGTGCTGCCTGCGGCGCTCGACTTCGCGCGACGGATCGCCGCCAACGGCCCGATCGCGGTGCAGGCGATCCGCGCGTCGGCGCGCGCCTGTATCGGGCGGCCGGAGAGCGAAGGCATGAACCTCGAGTCGGGCTTCGCCGCGCCGGTGTTCCGAACTGAAGACGCGCGCGAAGGTCCGCGCGCCTTCATGGAAAAGCGTACACCCGTTTTCAAGGGACGTTGAGATGGTTGACGAGGCATCCTCGGGTATCGCGAACGGGCTGGCGGGCGCCGCATTGCAAGGCGCGCTCTCGATCGCGCCGTTCCACGCCTGGCTCGGGCTTCGCGTCGAGGACGTGACAGACGGTGTCCTTCACCTCAGCATGCCGTGGCGCGACGAGATCGTATCGAATCCGCGGATCCCGTCCGTGCATGGCGGCGTGCTCGCCAGCCTGATCGATCTCGCCGGCATGTATGTCCTGCTGACGAGGACGCGCGCGGTCAGCGCCACCGCGTCGCTCCACGTCGATTATCACCGTCCGGCAAGCGGCGGCCCGCTTCACATCCACGCGCGCGTCGTGAAGATAGGACGGACGCTGTCGGTCGCGGACAGCGAGGTGCGCTCGCCCGACGACGTGCTGCTCGCCAGCGGTCGCGGTTCGTATCTCATGCGGGACGGCGGCATCGCGACATGACTGTGCAGAGAATAGGAGAGATCATGAGCATCGAGACCGCGTCGGCGGACGCCAGGCGCACTCCGGCCGAGCCGCGACCGGCCGGCACCATCCTGCTGCTGCGGGATGTGCCCGAATATCAGGTGCTCATGGTGCGACGACACCACCAGATCGATTTCGCCTCGGGAGCGCTGGTGTTCCCGGGAGGCAAGATGCACCCCGGTGACGACGATCCGCGCTGGCGCGATCACGTAACCGGGTGGGACGAAATCGACGCGACCCAGCGCGCGCTGCGCATCGGCGCCATCCGCGAGGCGTTCGAGGAAGCGGGGATCCTGCTGGCCAACTATCCCGACGGCCGCGGCTTCTCCAGTGTATGCGACGCCGAGGCCCGCCGGAAGGTCGATACCGGGGAACTCGCCTTCCTCGATGTCGTCGCCGGATTGGGGGTGAAGCTCTCGCTGACCGCCCTGACCGTTTTCGCCCGCTGGATCACTCCAGAAATGATGCCGAAGCGGTTCGACACCTGGTTCTACGCTGCCCCCGCTCCGGCCGACCAGGTCGCGATCTGCGACGGACATGAAACGGTCGATGCCGAGTGGATCGCGCCAGAGTCGGTCCTGGACCTCGCCCGAAGCGGCGCCCGAACCGTGATCTTCCCCACCTTGATGAACGTGAAGCTGCTGGCCGAGGCCGAGAGCGCAGCAGATTGCCTCGCCCGAGCGGAGGCACGTCCGCTGGTCACCGTGCTCCCGCAGGTCGAGACACGGGACGGAGAGCGTGTTCTGACCATTCCGCTCGATGCTGGCTATGGTGAAGTCACACAGAGTTTGGCTGAGCTCAGGGCCTGACATCCCAGGTTCCGACTATTGCAGAACCTCCCCATGCCGCTCTGGCAAAACAGAGCGGCCTTTTCTTGGGACTTTGGCCTGACACCTGTAAGTTGCCGAAGGCCGACGTTTCGCGTCGGCTGGCGCCCGGCCAGATCGAGATCAGGATCTGCACATACCGACCGTCACATCTTGGGTGGCGGCGAGACACAATTCAAACGTGGTTTGGCCAGCGTCGGATTAGCTTCGCGACGCGACTCATTCGGGCGTCATATGTGCGACGCCCAGAATGTCTGTAGCGTTACTCTCGAGCTCCGACTATGCTACGGTTCGGTTTACATTTGACGGGACGGCAGGGTGGCTGACGATCGGGCTGAGAACCACGAAAACAAAGTGAGACATGAGGACCCGGACGCGAATTTTCACCCAGAATCCAGGTCGGAGGACGGTTCCGAGGAGAAGAATGGCGAAAAGAAGCCGTCGCTTCTCGAGCGCTACCCCATCATTCGCTACGTCCTCATCGCCGCGCTTGTCGCCGGCATCATCGCGGCTATCGTTTGGTACATGAATTATCGCGCGAGCGGCCAGTTCCTGCAGTCGACCAACAACGCCTATGTGCGCGCGGACTTCGTGACCGTCTCGCCGAAGGTGGGCGGCTATGTCGAGCGTGTTCTCGTCGCCGACAACCAGCCTGTCCGTCGCGGTCAGCTGCTCGCCGTGCTCGATCCTCGCGACTACCGCGCCAATGTCGAAGAGGCGCAAGCCCAGATCGCCGCAGCCGGCGCCAACATCACCACTGCGCGCCGGACACTTGATGAGCAACAGGCCACGGTCGCCCAGGCGGCCGCCCAGGTCGCGAGCGCCGAGGCTGCCGCCGCAGCGGCAGAGAACGAGGTAAGACGCTACGAACCGCTCACCCGGACAGGGGCGGAATCGCGTGAGCGGCTGGCAAGCCTGGTGCTTCAGCGTGACCGGGCTGCCGCGGAGCTGCGCGCGCAGCGAGCGGCCTACCTCGCCGCCCGTCGCAGTGTTGCAACCCAAGCGGCTCGCATCGGTCAGGCGGAGGCGCAGCGTGGCACCGCGCAGGCGCAGCTTGCGCGCGCCTCGACGGACCTCGGGGCCGTCGAGATCCGCAGCAGCATCGACGGCGTTGTCGCCGACAAGGCCGTCCGGGCTGGGCAATATGTCCAGCCGGCGACCCGGCTGATGTCGGTGGTGCCAGTCGATCAACTCTACATCGAGGCGAACTTCAAGGAAACTCAGGTCGCGCTGATGCGCGTCGGGCAGCCCGTGACCATCAAGGTGGATGCACTGGACGGTGCCGAACTGCGAGGCCGGGTCGCCAGTTTTTCTCCGGGGACGGGCGCGCAGTTTTCCCTCATCCCGCCCGAGAACGCGACCGGGAACTTCACCAAGATTGTCCAGCGCGTGCCCGTGCGGATCAGCATCGAGGCGGGTCCGGAGGCGCGGCGGGTGCTACGTCCCGGACTGTCGGTGGAGGTGACGGTCGACACGATCGGCGCTAAGGGAAGCCGGGAACGAATAAAGCAGGAAACCGAGCGGCTGAAGCGCGGCGAGACGCAGGGCGCGCGCTGATGGCGGCGGAACGCGCCGGCCTGCGCGACTGGCTTGCCGTTGCTGCAGGCACGATCGGGTCGTTCATGGCGCTTCTCGACATCTCGATCGTCAATGCGGCCCTGCCCACAATCCAGGGCGAAATCGGCGCGAGCGGCACCGAGGGCACCTGGGTCGCGACCTCCTATCTCGTGGCGGAGATCGTCATGATCCCGCTAAGCCCCTTCCTGGTGCGCCTGTTCGGTCTGCGCAACTTCCTGCTGGGCGCGGCGATCAGCTTCACCGGCTTTTCCGTCGTGTGCGGCATCTCGACGACGCTGCCGATGATGATCGCTGGCCGTGTGGGCCAGGGCTTTACCGGTGGTGCGCTGATTCCGACTGCCATGACCATCATCGCGACGCGGCTGCCCCCGTCACAGCAGCCGATCGGCACCGCCGCGTTCGGCGGCACCGCGATCCTCGGCCCGGTGCTCGGGCCGATCATCGGTGGTTGGCTCACCGACAATTACAGCTGGCATTATGCCTTCTTCCTCAACGTGCCGGTCTGTGCCGGGCTCGTCCTGCTCCTGCTGTTCGGGCTCAAGCACGAGAAGCTGCGGCTCGACCAGCTGCGCCATGCCGACTGGTTCGGGATCGCGGGGCTCGCGATCGGCTTGGGAGCGCTCACCGTCATGCTGGAGGAGGGACAGCGCGAGATGTGGTTCGAGTCCGCGATGATCGTGAAGCTCGCGATCGCAACGGTGTTCGGCTTTGCGCTCATCACGATCGGACAGGTCCGCTCCGCGCATCCGGTTCTCAAGCTGTCGCTGATCTTCAGCCGGTCGTTCGGCAGCGTCTTTGTCCTCAGCCTCGTTATCGGCGTCGTGCTCTACGGCGTGACCTTCCTGATCCCGCAATTCCTTTCTTCGATGGCGGATTACAGCGCCTTGCAATCGGGAAAGGTGGTCTTCGTCTCCGGCATCCCCGCCCTCATGCTGATGCCGTTCCTGCCGCTCGCGTTCAAATATCTCGATGTCCGCCTGGCGGTCTTTGTCGGCATGACGCTGATCGGCGTCAGTTGCGCCATGGATTGGCATCTCACCGCGCAGTCTGCCGGGGGCGATCTCACAGACTCACAGCTCGTCCGCGGCTTCGGGCAGATCTTTGCCATGATGTTCCTCAACCAGGCCGCGATCAGCGCCGTGGCTCCAGAGGATGCCGGCGATGCGTCGGCCCTGTTCAACGCGGGACGTAACCTCGGCGGATCGATCGGCCTCGCGCTGATGGCGACCCTTCAGGACCGGCAGACCTTTCTCCATTTCAACCGGCTGGGCGAAACGGTGTCGGCCAACGCGGCGACCACGCAGGAATGGTTCGCGAAGGCCATGGCCATGCCCTCCGGCGAAGCCGGCGCCTATCGGCAGCTCGCGGGTCAACTCCTCGAGCAGTCGACGGTCATGGCCTATAACGACCTGTTCTTCGCGCTCGGCATCGCGATCGCGATCACCACGCCGCTGGCGCTGTTCCTCCGCCCGATCTCCTCCAGCACGCAGATGGCGATGCACTGATGAAACGACTTAGCTGGACCATTCTCCCCTTTCTGCTGACCGGATGCGTTGTCGGACCCAATTACGGAGGCCCGCCGAGCATCGCGAGCGGGGAGCGCCCCGGATCGACGTTCCGCCGTGCGGATCAGGCGATCACGGTACCACAGCCTCCGATCGCACGCTGGTGGGAGGGCATGGGCGATCCGCAGCTCACGGCTCTGATCGACCGCGCGCTCGCCGCGAACCCAGACGTGGCGATCGCGGAGGCGCGCATCCGCAAGGCGCGCGCGAGCCTGCGCGAACAACGCGCGAACCAGCTTCCCACCGTATCGGCGTCAGGCACGGCGATCGTCGCCGATCTTCCCGCAGGCTCGCTCGCGTTGCCGACGCAGGGCGAGCAATCCGATCGTATCAGAGCCGAATTCTACAACGCCGGCCTTGATGCGTCGTGGGAGATCGATCTGTTCGGCGGACGGCGCCGCGCGGCCGAAGGTACCGAGTCCCAGGCTCAGGCGGCCGAAGCCAACAGAGCTGATGCGCAGGTTCGTCTCTCGGCGGAGGTGGCCCAGAACTATGTGACTTTGCGCGAACTCCAGCAGCGCCTGATCCTCGCCCGCCGCTCCGCGCAGCTTCAGCAGCGATCACTCGCCCTGCTGCAACAGCGCGAGCAGCGCGGTGCGTCGTCCCGCGACGAGGTGGTGCGGTTGACGACCGAGCTGACCCGCACGGAGGCCGGGCTGTTGCCGCTCGAGGGACAGATCGCGACCACGCTGGACCAACTCGCCCTGCTCACTGGCGACGAGCCCGGTGCACACGATGCGTTGTTGTCAACACCGGCGCCGATCCCGATGATCCCAAGGACGGTTGCGATCGGCGATCCTGCCGCGATGCTGCGACGACGACCTGACATTCGCGCGGCCGAGCGGCAGCTGGCGGCGTCGAACGCGCAGATCGGAGTCAACGTCGCCCGACAGTTCCCGTCAGTCAGCATCATGGGGATCATCGGCCTGGGCGGTCCCGATATCACCGATGTCGTCGATCCCGGCAGCGTCGCGGGCCTTCTCCTACCGCGGATCAGCTGGAATTTCCTCGACTTCGGCCGCAATCGTGCCCGCGTCGAGCAGGCCCGGGCAGATCGCGATGAGGCGGAGGCGCAATATCGCAAAACTGTCCTCGCCGCGCTGTCCGATGCGGAAACCAGCCTGACCCGCTTCGGCAACCAGCGCCGAAATCTGTTTTCGGCAATCGCGAGCCGGAACGGTGCCAGACAGTCGGCGACCTACGCCGTGCAGCGCTTTGAGCAGGGAGCGACACCACTCACCACGTCACTTGATGCCGAACGCGCGGCGCTTTCCGCTGATCAGTCGTTACTCGAAGCGACGGGTGAACTAGATCGTGCATTTGTCGCGCTGCAAAAGGCGATGGGACTTGGATGGAGCCAGCAGTGACGGTCTTGCAACCATGCCAGGGAGGGGCCTCGACCGCGTGACCCCGCCGCTTCTGCCGCCACCTGCCCAATATCTGCGTGATGACGCGATCAGGGGTGGGATGGACCTGATGTTCTTCGCTCACCGGTCCCATTTGGCTAACGCCGACGCTGAGCTGGCCAAGCAGAACCTCGGGCGGGCGCATCACCGGGTTCTATATTTCCTCGGAAGGTATCCGGAGATTTCGGTCAGTGAACTCCTGGACGTTCTCAGTGTCACCAAGCAGTCGCTTGGTAGGGTCATGAGGGATCTGATGGATCGCGGGCTCGTCTGCGGACGCGTCGGGGAACGGGATCGTCGTCAAAAGCTGCTTTCGCTGACGGATGAAGGACGAACGCTCGAGAACGCGCTGTTCGAGGATCTCCGGCGAAACATGGCAAACGCCTACTCAGCTGCAGGAGAGTCCGCCGTAACAGGCTATTGGGTAGTGATGCAGCACCTGATGCGGAGCGAAGCTCGCACGCAATTTGGCCGTCTGCATTCGCGGCAGTGATGCAAACAGGTGCCGGACCAGATCGAAGGAGGGCTTCATCGACCTGGCCCGGCGTTTATCACCGACCTGCAAGCCCGGAGGGCGTGAGGGACTTGCCGGTGGTGAGCTCGTTCTCCAGCACCGGGACCGCAGTACCGGCGACCTGTTGCAGTGCCGGGTCGGTACCGTCCTGCGCGTAGCCCTTGTGAATGGCCCAAGCAGCCTGCTGCACCTGCGCCGACTGGGTTAGATACAGGTTATCGAACGCGCTCTTCGGTGCCTTCTGCAGCAGCTTGAGCAGGGCGGCGCGGTCGGCGGACAGGGTTGAGGAAGGCGCCTTGATCGTGCGCTGATCGTTCTTCAGCGCCGCCAGTAGCGCCTTGTGGCTGCTTTGCGTTTCGGCCAGCACCCGCTTCGCATAGGCCTTGACGTCATCACGCTGCGCACGCGTCGCGGCGAGCTGCGCCGCCTTGATCTGGTAGAGGTTGGCGTCGGCCGCGGCGAGTACGTAATTGGGTCCGCTCTGGCTCGCAATCGGCGAGACGCCGACGTCGGCGCTCGTCATCGTTCCGGACGTGGCGGGCGAAACGGCCTGCGCCAACACTGGTACCGGCGCCAAGGTGAGCAGCGCAGCAACTATCGCAGTCTTCATCGAGATCCTCCATTGGTGGTCTTTGGCATTGACCGAGATTAGCGGATCGAACAATAACGAAACGGAACGGTTCCCTTTACAAACCTTGCCCCAGTGATTCTACTGGGGGAGCGGCCGCTCTGACGTCTGGAGTGCACGGCGATGGAGAACACGATGGCTTCGGGAACCGTTCCCATGCGGGTCGAGCCGGAAGCTGAAGCGCCGCGCCAAATCGTCGGGTCTTCGTTGCGCAGGCGCGAAGTCTCGAGTGTCTCGATCGCGTTCGCCCTGCTCTGCGTCGCCTACCTCGCCGGCTGCGATCGAACTCCTCGCCAGGCGCCGCCGCGAGCAACGGACACGATCGGGGTGCCCCCGCAGACGTCCACCATCGACGTGCCTATTGTCGCGGACCTGGGCAAGCTTGCGGCAAGCCTCGAACAGGCGGTTCCGCGTCGTCTCTGGTCGATCGACAAGCCGGGGCAGACCTGCGTACCGCCGAAGCAGGTCAAGATCCTCTTCGCCAAGATCAAGACGCCCACCATCCGGTGCCGCATTACCGGTACTGTCGTCCGGGGGCCGCTGATGTTGGAGGGTTCGGGGAAAACGATCACCGTTACCATGCCGCTTCACGCCGCGATCAGCGCCCGGGATGTGGGAGGCGTGCTCAGCCGGGAAACGGCCGAGGCGGACGCCCGCGTCAGGGCCGCGGTAAGGCTCGACATCGCTCGCGACTGGTCGCCGCGCGGTACGGTGTCGATTGCTTACGACTGGACCGACGAGCCGCACGTCGACTTTCTCGGCCAGCGCATCGAATTCACCAGCAAGGCCGACGCCAAGCTCGCCGACGTCGTCGCGCGCCTGGAGCGCACACTGCCGCAGGAACTCGTCAAGCTAAAGTTGCGCGAGCAGGTCGCGCAGGTCTGGGCCGCGGCGTTCACCTCCCTTGAATTGAACCGGGCGAACCCGCCGGTGTGGATGCGGATCACTCCCCGGCAGTTGAGCTACGGAGGATACACCATCTCTCGCAATCGGTTGAACCTGGCGCTGGGACTTACGGCCGGAACGGAGACCTTTGTCGGCGATCGGCCCCCTGATCCGCAGCGCCAACCGCTCCCCGCCATGTCGCGCAAGGAGCCCGGACCCGGCCGCATCCTTTTCGCCATCCCCGTCATCGCCGACTATCGTCAGCTGGAGCCGGTCCTCGCCAAGGCATTGGTGAAGCGTTCCCGCCGCCCCTTCGAAGTGCCCGGGGTCGGTGCCGTGCGTGCGCAGTTTCACCAGGTGACCATCTATGGCACGACGGGCGGCAAGATCGCGGTCGGGCTGCGCTTCAGCGCGGCAGCCGAAGCCGAGGAGCCTTCGCGAGGAACGGTCTGGCTTACCGCCACGCCGCGCAATGCCGTCAACGATCGCCGCGTCGCGTTCGACGATCTCACCGTTGCCGGTGTGACCGACTCGGTCCGGACGAGTCTGCTCCTGAAGCTCGCCAACGCACCCGGCATATCCAGCACCGTGTCCGCCGCGCTGACACAGAACTTCGAGAAGGATTTTGCCGAGTTGCTCGGGAAGGTCGGCCGGGCGCTTGATGAAAAGCGGATCGGCGACGTGGTTGTGCACGCGCATATTACGGACGTGCGCACAGGCCAGCTGAAGGCCACGGGGCAAGGCGTGTACCTGCCCGTGTGGGGACGCGGCACGGCCACCATCAGCCTTGCGAAACGATAGAAGATGCCGAAGGTCGCGACTGCACCCTGCACAGACCGGCGCATTGCCCTCCAATGCTCATGGCGCCAAATCCTGATCCCATAAGAACGCGAAGCAAGATATGCTGCATTGCCTCAGCGGACGAAGCCAGGATGGCGATCGCGGCGGGCGCCGATGCGCTCGGGCTGGTGGCGCGCATGCTCTCTGGTCTTGGTCCGATCTCCGACACGGCAATCGCAGGGGTGACGGCGCTCGTGTCACCGCCGGTCGCAACCTTCCTGCTGACGTCTGAGACGACCGTCGACGCCATCTTCACCTATGTCCGCGCACCGGCCACTACAGCATCGACAGCAGCGCCGTCCGCGCCCATGTCTCAGCGGCAGGCGGAGAAGGGGAGCTCATCGACGGCTCTTGGCTGCTCGCGGGGCGTGTTCACCTCTAAGCTTCACTGCTTGGCCGATGCCCTCGGACGACCGCTCGCCCTTCATCTGACGGGTGGCGAGGCGGCAGACTGCAAGGCGTATGATGCCCTGATCGTTCTGCCCGAGCGCATCCCCGACGCCTTGTTGGCAGACAAGGGATACGATGCCGATGCGATCCGTGCCGACCTTTCCAAACGGCATATCGGGCCCGTCATCCGCGGCCGATCAGACCGCCGGGTGAAGATCGAGCATGACCGCACGCTCTACAAGCAACGTAACCGCATCGAGCGGATGTTCGGCCGCCTCAAGATCAACCGCGCCATCGCTACCCGCTACGACCAACTGCCCAACAGCTTCCCCGGCATGGTTCACCTCGCCACCGCTCGAAACTGGCTCTAATTTGTCCACGTCGCCTAGCCGCTGGCTGTACGTGCCGCGGATCGCGGGCGGACGACGAAGTGGCAAGGCGGGATCTGCCTTACGATGAGCGAAGCGTTCTCAGTCCGTCCAGGATCAGGGCTAATCTACGGTCGAGTGCAGCCGTTCGCGAGGGCTGTCGATCGAGGCCCCAGCTGCAGCCGATCATGCGACAGGCGACCATCACGTCATCGCAGGTGATATCAGAACGGATCGCGCCTTGCGCCTGGGCTCGTGCAAGTGGAGCCGCGATCACAGCATGGATCTTCTGCTCCTGCTTCAGCGTGCGGAAACCTTCGGGCAGATCTGGCAGAGAAGCCATGAACCGATCGTAGATCATGGACATATCCGCCAGCATCCGCAGAAATGCTAGAGGCTCGATCTGCGGATTGGCCAGCTGAGCCGCCATGTTCGCCAGTTCCTGGTCAAGTACCGCATGGTAGAGGGCCGCCCGATCCGCGAAGTGTCGGTAGAAGGTGGCGCGGGTGACGTTTGCAGCCTCGCAGAAACTCTCCATCGGCAAATCGCCGCCCTGCTCACGGAGAAGATGCTGGCCTGCCTCGATCAAGCGCTCACGATTTGCTGCCGCATCTCTGCGCACGATGTTCGTTACTCCTCGCGGCCGTCGAGGCGGGCAGCCGTCACGTCGTCGCCTGCGCCAGCGACCGGACCATTTCGTCGTATTGCCCTTCCCGCTCGGCGTCGCGGAACGGGCGCGTCGCCGCCGCGATCGCCTCGTCATCGCCGCGGTCCAGCAGCGGCATCAGCTCGTCAATGAAGTCGCCTAGCGGCGTGGCATCCGAATTGTCCGCTTCTCTGGGCATCAGGTCAGTCTTGGTCAGCGGTGGTGCGACCTCGATCACGGCGACCAGGTTGCCGCGCAGCTGCTCGCGCAGGCTGATCCTATAGGAATGAACGGCTGCCTTAGTCGCACAAAAGGGCGGCACGGACGCGTCGGGCACGAAGGCGAGGCTTGAGGAGACGTTGATCATCCGCGCTCACCGTCGGTGATCAGGATGGTGTTGCCGGAAGTGGTCACCGATCGGTCCTCGCTGTCGTGGAACTCAGCCGCCGCTGCCCCCGCTACCGCCGCCGCCGTTCGCTCCCGCACCGGACGTGCCGCCCTGGCCGCTCGCGCTGCTCTGGCCCGCCTGGCCGGCGTTGCCCGATGGCCCGGACTGCAGGCCCGCCGGGGGAACGCTGCCGGATGTGCTTGCCCCGCCTCCACCTTGTGCGCCCGAGACGAGGCCACTGCCCTGGCTCGGCATGCCGCCCATCGTCCTTCCGCCTTCCCCGCCCATTGCACCGCCCTGCCCGCCGGCGGCGCCGTTGGCGGAACTCATCATGCCGCCCCCGCTTCCCCCGCCCCCCTGCGCCGGGCCGCTTCCGGCGGCGTAGCGGGTTGCGAGGTCGGCATGGGTAGGGATGGTCTGGCCCTTGGGCTCGTCATCCAGCGGGTCTGAGCAGGCCGAGATCGCCATTAGCAGCACCAGCGGCAAGCGTCGCGCCATCATGCACCCTTCTCCTTTGCCGAGGCGGCCGGCACCTGCCAGCCTCCGCCGAGCGCTTTCTGCAAAGCGACCCAGTCCACCGTTACCTGCGCGCGCGCGTTGGTCGCCAACACCTCGGCCTCGGCAAGATCGCGTTCGGCGGTCAGCACATCCAGCAGCCCCACCAGACCGGCTCGATATTGCTCGTTCAGCACCGCGCGGGCACGCCGACGGCGCTCCACCGTCCGCTCCGCCAGTTCCAGCCGCTCGCGGTTGCGCGCGGAAGCGACCAGCGCGTCCTCCACCTCGCGAAAGGCAGTGAGCACCGACTGGCGGTAGGTTGCGAGCGCTTCATCCACCTGCGCGCGCTGCGCCTCGACCTGCGCCTGCCGGCGACCGCCATCAAAGATCGGCGCGGTGATGTTCGCTCCCAGCGTGAACAAAGTGCTTGCGAACTCCAGCAAGCCTCCGGTGCGCAGCCCGCCATAGGAAGCGTTGAGCGATAGGCTGGGATACAGGTCCCGCACCGCTGCGGCCTCCCCGTTGGTTGCCGCGGCCAGCTGCCGCTCGGCGGCACGGATGTCAGGGCGACGCAGCAGCAGCTCGGAGGGCAGCCCTGACGCCACGGCAGCTGCCGCGGGGACCGGCCGCAACGGCGCGAGCGTCTCGCGAAGCGCTGCCGGCTCGCGTGCGGCGAGCACCGCCAGGCGCTGAGAAGCTTGCGTCTCCTGCAGCTTGAGTTGCGGGATCTGCGTTTCGATGCCGAGCACCTGCGCATCGGTGCGGGCTGTGTCCGCCTCCGTCACCAGGCCGGCGCGCTCCTGCTCCAACGCCAGTGCCTGTGTCCGGCGCGCGATCACCAGGTTGCGGCGCAGCACCGCCAGTCGCGCCTGTACCTCGCGGACCACCAGGTAGTCGCGCGCGACCTCGGCGGCGATGCTGGTACGCACGTCCTCGATGTTGAAGGCCGCCGCCGCGACCCGCGCGTCCTCGGCCCGGATGCGGGCGCGGTTGGCGCCGAACAGGTCGACCTCCCATGTCGCATCAAAGCTCGCCTGATAGAGCTCCAAGGCGGAGCTGGGAATGTCGTCGATCTTGATCTCCTCACCGCCGCCGGCGTCCTGCAGGTTCAGCTCGGCGCTTCCCTTGCCACTCTCCTGCCGCTGGGCCGCGCCGGTTCCGTCCAGCGTGGGCAGGCTGGCCGCGCGCGTGACTCCGCGCTGCGCCCTCGCCCGCCGCAACCGTGCGCGCGCGATGTCGAGATCGAGGTTGCGCGCCAGCGTGTCGGCGACCAGTGCATCGAGCGTTGGGTCGCCGAGCTGCGTCCACCATTGTTCCAGCGCACCGGCCTGCACCGCCGCCGGCAGCGGCGCATTGGCGTAGGGTCGGGCGAGCGCCGGCAGCGGCGCGGGCTCGGCATAGCGCGGCCCGGTCGCGCAGGCGGACAGGAGGAACACGGTAGGGAATGCGAGGCGCTTCATGCTTCCTGATCCTCCGGGCTGGGCTTGCCCCTAAGGAAGAAGAGCAGCGGCAGGCAGGCGGCGATCACGCATGCGACGGTGAAGAACACCGCTTGGAACGATAGCACCGACGCCTGGCCGTCGATCACCTGGCTGAACTGCTCCGGCGAGCCGTATCGCCGCAGCGCTTGCTGGTACTCGTCACGCCACGGCGAGGCATAGGATATCAGCTGCTCGCGGAAGCTCTGCTGCCCGCGCTCCAGCATGGTGACGGCCAGAGCGGTGCCGACCGAGCCGCCCATGTTCACCGCGATTGCCATGAATGTACCGGCTTGCTCGCGCAGCTTGCCCGGAACGCCGATGTACGACTGGCTTTGCAGCGGCGTGTAGATCAGCCCGACACCAAGCTGCTGGGCGATGCTGAAGCACACGATTTGCCAGAAGCTCATGTCGGGATAGATGTGGCCTGACAGGTACATCCCGATCCCCACCGAGACGAAGCCTATGCCGACCATGTGGCGAGTCTCGATCTTGCCCGTGAGGAAGCCGGTCACCGGCATCAGGAACAGCACGGGCAATGCACCGAGACCTAGCACCATGCCCGCAGTTGTCGAGTTGTAGCCCAGCTGCTGCTGAAGCAGCAGAGGCACGATCGCCGGCGTGCCGAACAGGGTTGCACCCGTCACGAAGATCAGTGTTACGGAGATGGCCGTGTTGCGGTTGCGGAACAGCCGGAAACTCACCACCGGATCGCGCGCTAGCAGTTCCCAAGCAGGCCAAAGCAGCAGCGACGTGCAGCCGATCACGGTCGCCCACAGGATCGGGGCCGAGGCGAACCAGTCGTTGGTCTGGCCTCGGTCCAGCACATAGGAGATGCAGCCAAGACCCACCGCACCAAGCAGGAAGCCGAACCAGTCGAGCCGCAGGCCCTTGGCTCGCCGCTGCTTGGTTCGCTTCTTCACCGCGGGCGGATCGTTCAGGAACAGGATACACCCCGTGACCGCGGCGATGCCGGTGGGCACGTTGATCCAGAAGATCCAATTCCAGCTGAAGTTCTCCGCGACCCAGCCGCCATAGACCGGACCGATCGCCGGCCCCAGCACCACGGCCATGCCGTATAGCGCGAAGCCCAGGCCTCGCTGTTCGGCCGGCAGCGTATCGGCGATGATCGAGCTCTCGCTGGCGGCGTTCCCCGCAGCCGCCATGCCCTGCAGGATACGGAAGGTAATCAGGCTCTGGATGCTCCACGCCATCGCGCACAGCAGCGAGGCGAAAGTGAACGCCGCGACGCAGAAGATATAAAACGGCTTGCGGCCGAAATAGAGCGAAGCCCAGCCCGACAGCGGCAGGATCGCCGCCTGCGCGACCAGATAGCCGGTGAGAATCGTGTCGCTCGACTCCGGCGAGGAAGCGAGATTGCCGGCGATCGTGTTCAGCGCAACGGCAAGCCCGGTCGAGTTCATCGTCTCGAACAGCGTGCCGAAGCTGACCAGCCCGGCGATCGCCAGCGGCGGCACACCCGGCCTAGCAGCCGAGCGCGGCGTGTCGCTCACGGCATCACCTTGACGCTCGCCGACACCGACAGGCCGGGCACCACGTCGGCATAGGCCGGGAACTCGCGGAAGGCGTCGCGGCGAAAGCGGATCTTCACAGGCACGCGCTGCACCGTCTTGACCCAATTGCCCGTCGCATTCTGTGGCGGCAGGGCGGAGAATTGTGCGCCCGACCCGGCCTGGAAACTGTCTATGTGTGACGGCCTGCAATGATGATCGGTTCGACGCGAGATAAAGGGCGCACTCTGGCGCATAGTCTGTGAGACCGTCGAGGTGCTTGGGCGCACGTTATTCGAGAACCAGCGTACGATCTTTGAGACGGACGCGAGACGGTCATCAGTCAGCGCACGCTTTGTGAGACCTTCAAATCGGCACCGGCGACGCGCATCCGTCGCTGGACTGTGCGCATGTTACGATCGTGAGAGCCCCATTGATGTGACGCCGAGTTAGCGGCTATCGCCTTCGGACCCACTGAATTGGTGTTCATTGGACCGCTTAATCACAGCATGTAGCCGATATCCGAAGCCCCGGACGGATAAGCGAACATGGTCGATTTCAGATCGTCGGCCGTCAGACCATGCCGGATCGCGAGCGCGAACAGATTGATGACCTCGTCCACATGCGGTCCGACCAGGTGAGCCCCGAGCACCCGGTCGTCGCCTTCATCGACCATCACCTTGAACCCATAAACCGGTTCGGCCGCTTGCCGCGCGGAGTACCAGTTGGGGACCAGATTGCTTTTCACGCGGAAGCGCAGGCCCCGCTCGCGCGCTTCGGCTTCGCTGAGCCCGACCGAAGCGATGGGAGGAAGCGTGAAGGCGACGCTGGGGATACCCCGATAGTCCGGGCGGAGGTGGTTGCCTTCGAGCATGTTGCCGGCGACGACCTTGCCGTCATGGCTCGATACCGGCGTCAGCGGAGGCCCCATCTGGGCCGCGTCGCCGGCAGCATACACCGCCGGGTTGGAGACGCTTTGCAGATGCTCGTTGAGCGTGAGGCGGCCCCGCTCGTGTGCGATCCCCGCCGCATCGAGGTCGAGTGCTTCGAGCGCCGGGCGTCGCCCGGCAGCATGGACGATCAGATCGGCCGCGAAGCTCTTGCTCACCCCGCCCGTGGAGGCGCGAACCGAGAAGCCGTCGCCTGTCTTGTCGATCGCCTCGACCTCCGTATCGAGCTGCACGTCGATCCCCGCATCGCGCAGGCGGGGCATCAGCCAGCCGACCAGATCGGGGTCGAAGCCGGTCAACATGCGCGGCCCGCGTTGGAGGATGGTCACTTGCGCCCCGGCGTTCGCCGCGATTGTAGAGAACTCCGCCGCGATGTATCCACCCCCGACGATCACGATGCGCCGGGGCAGGCTCTCAATCGCCAGGAACGCCTCATTGTCGATGACGTGCTCTTCGCCGGGCAAGCCGAGCGGGACCGGTTCGGCACCGCTGGCAACAAGGAAATGGCCGCCAACCAGCGTCTTTCCCTCCACGACGAGGCTGTTCGCGCCGGTGAAGCGAGCCGGGCCGTGGTAGGTATCCACCCCGGCCTCATGGTAGCTTCGTTCATGTTTCCCCGGCACCGGATCAGTGAAGGTGCGCTTGAACGCCATCAACTCGCGCCAGTCGATGCAGTCCTTTCCCACCACGCCGTTGCTCCGCATCCGGCGCGCGTCGTCGATCACAGCGGCCCCGTGGCGTAGCATCTTTTTCGGATCGCAGCCGCGCAGGGCGCAGGTGCCGCCATAGGGTCGGCAGTCGATCACGGCGACGCTCTTGCCGGCCTTGCGAACGCGCATGGCCGCTACCCGCGCGGCAGTTCCCGCGCCGATGACGACCAGATCATAGGTGTCGGGCACGAGCTTCTCCTTGGCGTGGTTCAGGTTCCCCGGCTGGCGTGCCGTCAGGCGCAGCAGCTCGCCGTTGATCCCGACGCGCGCGCTTCCTGTATCGGGGGACAGGGCACGTCACCGAAGGAGCAATAAACGCAACAGTCCCCGGCGTTGGGGCGAAGCACCGCGGCGCAGCCTTTGCAGTCGTAGAAGAACTGGCACGCATCGGTCGGCATGGTGTCGGTCGATTGGTGGCCGCACTTGGGGCAGGTCAACGTGGAGGTGAGCAGCATTACAACACCCAATTCATGAGGATAGGCTCGATCGAGCCCCAGATAGCGGCCAGGCCGACCAGCACAGTTGCCGCAATCAGGAGGCCGACGATCCGGCGCGACCTGACATCAACCGCACAGGCGTCCCCCGGCGCACAGGCCGTCTCGCGCTTGCGCCACCACATGGCCCAAGCGACCACGAGCGCGACCGCGCTCAGCACCAGAAGCGGCGCGCGAATGCTCGCCAGCCCTACGAAGCTGCCGGCGAGCCCAGCACCCACGCCGAGCGAGGCGAGCGCGAGTGGCAGAACGCAGCAGGCCGCGGCGGCCGTGACCGCGCCCAGGCCCAACGCAGCCGCTATTGATGCGACACCCCGGACGGGCGGCCCACCCGGTGTTGAGGGTTGCCTTGCGACGGTATCCGTCATTATCTGTTCCTCGATGGGATCGGATTGCTGAACCGCCGCCCCGGAGGCGAAACAAGATCGAGAATCGACACCCCGATCATCAACACCAGCCCCGCATACAGCACCCATTCCGCCCGAACGCCGCGAAGCGACATCAGCAGGGCGGCGATGAGAACAAGCACAGGTCCAGTGACGCCTAACGCTAGGCGCAGCCAGGTCTTGTGACGAAGGCCGGTGCGGAGGTTCGCCGCCAATACGATGAGCGCGGAGAGCGGCAGAACGTATCGGATAAAGGGGCCTTCATACTGGCTCAGAAAACTCAGGCCGATCCCGGCACCGAGACTGCCAAGGGCGGGAAAGCACGCCGCACAGCCGAACGAGGCGATGATCGCGCCGATCACACCCGTTTTATCGGCCGTTCGCGTTAGGGAGTCCTCAGTAGGCACAGCCGTTCCTTTCACCCGCTCCGCCGCAGCGACTCACCGCGCTCGCCTTGGCTCCTCGACAGGATCATAGTCGAAACCTTATATGCACCCTCCAGCAACTGTAGGGTCAAGGGCCGTGGCTCTGAAAATCGGCGACCTCGCCAAGGCGACCGGCACAAAGGTGCAGACGATCCGCTATTATGAGGAGATCGGCTTGCTGCCCGCGCCGGCGCGCACCGAAGGCAACTACCGGACCTATGCTTCGGCGACCCTTCGCCGGCTGTCATTCATTCGCCGCTCGCGCGGCCTTGGTTTCAGTCTCGACCAAGTGCGAGAGCTGCTGGGCTTGGCCGACCATAGCGATTGGTCCTGTGCCGCGGTCGAGACGATCGCGCGCGAGCACAGGGCGGCGATCGAGCGCAAGATCGCCGACTTGGCAGCCCTGGATGGCGAGCTGGCGCGTATCATCGACCGATGCGGACACGGCACCGTTGCCGAGTGCGGCATCCTTGAAGCCCTGTCTCCTGCCTAAGACGGCAGTGCATTACCGCTTCTCCCAACAGCGCGCGCGGCTCGCAAGAAATACGTCCGGTTTCCTTGTGGTCGCAATCGGCCACCCGATCGCGGCCGTTCAGAACGAGAAAAGCCGTTGCGGAAACCAGCGTCAGAATGCAGGGTGGTAGCTGTCTTTCCTTGCGGGTGAACCGGCCTTCTCATGCTGATCGGATACGTCCGCGTCTCGAAAGCCGACGGCAGCCAGACGCTGGAGCCGCAGCGCGACGCGCTGCTCGCGGGCGGCGTCGACCCGAGCCGCATCTACGAGGACCTCGCATCGGGTCGGCACGATGCTCGGCCTGGCCTGACCGCGTGCCTGAAGGCGCTCCAGCCCGGCAACACGTTGGTGATCTGGAAGCTCGACCGGCTCGGCCGTGATCTCCGTCACCTCGTCATCACCGCAGAGGATCTGCGCTCGCGCGGGATCGGGCTGAAGGTGCTGACGGGTGCCGGCGCGCAGATCGACACGACGACCGCCAATGGCCGGCTCGCGTTCGGCATCTTCGCCGCATTTGCCGAGTTCGAGCGCGAGCTGATCACCGAGCGTACGCGCGCCGGGCTCGCTGCAGCGCGCGCCAGGGGCCGGTTGGGCGGGCGCCCGCGCAAGATGGACCGCTCGACGCTGCAAATGGCAATGGCGGCGATGAGCGACCGGAAGGCGGTCGCGGCTGAGGTGGCCAAGCGGCTCGGCATCACGACCACGACGCTCTACCACTACATCAACGGCGACGGCACGCCCAAGGCCCCCGGCCAGGCGCTCCTCGACGGGAAGGCGATGCCCAAACCTCCCACCCGGGCTCGCGAAGAGCGACAAGCGGCGTGACCGTCTGGCGAGCGCCCGTTCCAGCCGAGGCGCTCGCGACCCTGAAACGACGCCTCGCGGCGCTGCCGCCCCGGCACCCCGACCGCAAGGAGATGATGGCGTCGACCTGCCGGCTCTACGCCGTGTCGCGCGCCACCCTGTACCGTGCGCTACGCGGCGAGCACCGTCCCCGCGACGCGCACCGCTCCGATCGCGGGCACGCGCGCGTCATGGGCGACGGCGAGATCGAACACTGGTGCGAGATCGTCGCTGCGGTGAAGAAGAGCACCACCAACAGGAAGGGCCGCCACCTCTCGACCGCGCGGGCGCTCAGGCTGGTCGAGGAGCATGGGGTCCACACGCCCGATGGCCATCGCAAGCTCGCGCCCGGGTTGCTCACCATCTCGACCCTCAACCGACATATGCGCCGGCTCGGGTATGACCACGCGCGCCTGACACGAGAGCCCGCGGCCGTCCGTTTCCAGGCGGAGCACGCCAACGACCTGTGGCACTTCGACCTGAGCCCGTCCGACCTGAAGCAACTCGCGGTTCCCCCGCCCTGGGTCGACCTGGAACGGGGCGGCGCGCCCACGCTGATGCTGTTCTCGGTCGTCGATGACCGGTCGGGGCTCGCCTACCTCGAATACCACTGCGTATATGGTGAGGATGTCGAGGCGGCGCTCGGTTTCCTGTTCCGCGCCATGTCGGCCAAGCCGGACGGCACGACCAACCCGCTCCAGGGTATCCCCAAGCAACTCCACCTCGACAACGGCCCCGTCGCGAAGTCAGCCGTGTTCAAGCGGGTAATGGAGAGCCTGGACGTGATCGTCACTCCGCACATGCCGGCCGGATCGGACGGTGCGCGCACGACCGCACGCGCCAAGGGCAAGGTCGAGCGGCCGTTCCGGACGGTGAAGGAGGCGCACGAGACACTCTACCATCATCACCAGCCCGACACCGAAGCCGAGGCGAACGCTTGGCTGACCCGGTTCGTCGATCGCGAAAATGCGCGCGATCACCGGCACGAGGCTCACTCGCGCGTCGATGACTGGCTTGAGCGCCAGCCCGAGGGCGGGGTCCGCGCGATGTGCGCGTGGGAGCGGTTCTGCTCGTTCGCGCGCGAGCCCGAGCGGCGCATGGTCGGGCTGGACGCGCGGGTGTCGGTCGCGGGGGTCACCTACGAGCTCGACCCCGAGCTTGCCGGCGAGGCGGTCGTGCTGTGGTGGGGGTTGTTCGACGCCGAGCTGTTCGCCGAGCATGGCGACGAGCGCTACGGTCCGTTCGATCCCGTGGGCGGCCCCGTACCGCTCCATCGCTACCGCAAGCACCGCAAGAGCAGGCGCGATGTCCGCCAGGACCGCGTCGCCGAACTCGCGACCCGCATTTCCATCCCGCGCTCCGCGCTGTCGGGTGAGCCCGACCTGATCGCGCGCGAGCCGCACCGCGCCATGCTCGCCACCCGCCCATTCGACGGTCCCGACCGGTTCGAGGAGTTGGCGTTCGCCACGCCGCTGAAGGCGCGCGCGGCGATCGCGGAAGAGCTGCGCGTGCCGCTCGGCAAGCTCAGCGCGGACGACCTCCAATTCATCGCCGACCTGCTCGCCCGCACGCTGGTCCGCGCGGAGGTGATGGTCGCCATCCGCGAACGGTTCCCGCCCGGCCGCGCCCATGCGGGATGAGGAGCCTGCCCCATGCTGACCGAAGTCATGCACCACTACCGGCTTGCCCGACCGCCAGTCGATGTTGGGTTCTACGAGACTGAGCACCACAAGCAAATCGTTCACGACCTGCGTACGACGATCATGGCGGGCCGGCTGATCGCGCTCACGGCCGTGATCGGGTCGGGCAAGTCGCTGCTGGTGCGCAGGTTGCGCGAGGCGCTGGAGCGCGAGAACCGCGTTATCGTGTCGCGCGCGCTCAGCCTGGAGAAGGCCAAGATCACGGTGCCGCTGCTCGTGTCGGCGCTGTTCTACGACCTCAGCCCGGACAAGCTACCCACCATCTCGCGCCAAGCCGAGCGCCGCGAGCGCGACCTCCAGGAGCTGTTCCGCAAGGCTAAGAAGCCGGTCGCGCTCTTCGTCGACGACGCGCACGACCTCCACGCCAACACACTGAAGGCGCTCAAGCGTCTGGTCGAGCTGGTTCAGGAGGGTGGCGGGCAACTCTCGGTCGTCATGCTGGGCTACCCGCGTCTGAAGAACGACCTGCGTCGCCCCACCATGGAGGAGGTGGGTGACCGCACGACGCTGTTCGAGTTCGGAGGGCTGCGCGACCGGCAGCGCGACTTCATCGACTGGGTGCTCCGGGCTTCGCTGGAAGAGGGCGTCGAGCCCGAGGAGGTCATCACCGACGACGCGGCGACGCTGCTCGCCGCGCGGCTGAAGACGCCGCTCCAGCTCAGCCGCTACCTCGTCCGCGCGTTCGAGGCGGGGTTCGGGATCGGCGCCAAGCCGATCGACGGCACCATCGTTGACGGCGTGCTGTCGCGCCGCCTCGACGACATAGAGCCAGAGCTGAACCGGCACGGCTACGACGTGAAGGCGCTGTGCGACCAGTTCGACGCCAAGCCCGCCGAGATCAGGAAGCTCATGCGCGGCGAGCTGGAGGGTACACGGGCGACCGAACTAACGGACGAGATGCGCATCGCGGGACTGCCAATATGAACGTCTCACGTAGCGTGCGTCGCGTGGCCTGCGTCTCGCGTCCGTTTCACCCGAGGTGCGCCCGTTCTCAACTATAGTGCGCTAGAGCACGGCTTCGGTCTCACGGAGCGTGCGCCAGAATAGACCTATAATCTCGCGCCGGGCCGACCATCATTGCAGGCCGCTACACCTATCAGGCGCGCCCCGACGAATGGGCTGACATGGCTTGGTCGCAGACCTACTTTCAGGACCGGCTCGACGCGGCATCGGTGCGAAGCTCGATCCGCCTGCAAACGGCCGCTACCGAGGTCGAAACGGTGGAAGCCCTACCCGCCGTCGTCGATACAGGTCTCGCACAGCCTGCACCGGGCAACGACGACACGCCGGCCTGACTCCGGCGGGTCAATCCGCCGGCATATCACTCGGCCGGGTCGGACGCATCGTTCCAGCGATGAAGAGGGGTGTGCCACGTGGCACAGCTACGCCAGCAAGGAACTGGTTCCCGAGCTGGGGCCGCGTTCGTCAGCTCGACGATCCAGCCACCCGTGTACGTGGGATCTATACGCCGCTTCGCAAAGCCATTCCCGTAAGGAGGACAAATGCCCGCAGGCCCTGGAACATCTTCCTCACCGCGTGAACTCGTCACCAAGGCGTTTGACTCCGCCTTCGTGATCGCCACCATATTAGCGGCCATCTATTTTGCCGGGTGGACCTACAGACAGGCCTATTTCGGCCGTTTTGCCATCGATCCGACCAATCTTGGCGGTTCGAACATTGCAGTTGCGGTGGAGGGCCTCGGTGCCATTATCACCACAACCGGCGCGTGGCTTACAGCGATCCTGCCGCTGCTGATCGTGACGGCGCTTACTTTGATTGCCGGCAAGCTCTTCGACCGCGCCAGGGCTGCATCGCATAGGCCGCCGTTTTTTGATCCTCTGACATTGTTTATGGCTCGGGTGGGGTGCGGGACCATTGTCATCCTCATTGTGGTCGCCGCTGGCCATGTTGCAGGTACGATCCGAGCGAAAGACCGCATAGGTAACATCACCCGAGGGGAGGTGTGGATTTACCATCTCGAAGGAAAGCAGGTGTCAGGTATCACGCTGGGGCAATCCAACGACATGACATGGGTTCTCACCAAAGAGGGTGTGCGGCCCCTCAAAACGGCAGAGATCCAGCTTATAGATGGCGCTCTATTCAACAGGGTTGCTACAGAACGCTAACGTCTAGGATCAGCGTGAAGCCGGGTGCGACCCTGCAAGCACCGCTCCTTTCGCTCTCTGCGCCGACCAAGCCGCCGTACCGCCGTCTCGGCCCTATTGGGTGACGATCCTCGCGTGAAAGGTGTGCCACGTGGCACACCTGATCGAAGCGCCTAGGGCGCGGCGTAAGCCCGTTCGCGCCGCTGCCCTCCCCCGGAGGCCATCCAGCGCCGGGGAACACCAAGGGCGGCTGCCCTTTCGTTCCCGAACGACAATCGACCGCCCGTGTAATCCGCCAAGCGTGGCACTCGACGCCCTGCAGGGCGTCGGCCACGCTAGGGCGGCTCGCCCGCGCCAGCGGTAGATTCTCGCCCTCCCTCCCCATCCCGTTCCTCGCCGGAAAGGCAGAGCCGGTTGCTGTTGCGACCGGCTTTCAGCCTCAGAGGAAAGGAAGACAATCATGGGACGGATCACCGACAACCGGGCCGACATCTATCAGGAAATCACCGATCAGATGATCGCCATGATCGAGGCGGGCACCCGGCCTTGGTCGAAATCGTGGAACGGCAGCACCGCACCCACCATCCCGCTGCGCTCGACGGGGGTTCCCTATCGCGGCATCAACGTCCTGACCCTTTGGGTTGCCGCCATGACGAAGGGCTATGCTTCCCCGCATTGGCTGACCTTCAAGCAGGCGCTCGCGCTCGGCGGCTGCGTCCGCAAGGGCGAGAAGGGCTCAACCGTCGTCTATGCCAACAAGATCGAGGTGAACGCCGACAGCAAGGCACAGGAGGGCGCAGAGCGAGGCGAGGATGGCAAGCGTCAGGTGGCGTTCCTCAAGCGCTACACCGTCTTCAATGCCGAGCAGATCGACGGCATCGAGGCGAAATATCCTGCCCCCTTGCCCGTCATCACCGCGACCAATCCCGACCAGCGCGACGCCGAACTGGACACGCTCTTTGCCCGCGTGCCCGTCACCCTCAAGCACTTCGGTTCCCAGCCCTATTATCAGCCGAGCGGCGATCATGTCGTCATGCCGCAGTTTGCCGACTTCCACACCAGCGACGACTATTATTCGACCCTAGCGCACGAGCTTTGCCATGCGACGGGGCACGTTGACCGCCTTGCCCGCCCCTCCCTCATTTCCACGAAGCGCGAGGACTATGCTCGCGAGGAACTGGTCGCCGAGCTTGGGGCCGCGTTCGTCAGCGCCACCATCGGCATCAAGCTCCACGATCGCGAGGACCACGCCGCCTATCTGGCGAACTGGCTTCAAGCGCTCCGCAACGACAAGAAGTGCATCTTCACCGCCGCACGGCTCGCGCAGGACGCGTCCGACTGGCTGTTGAGCCGCATGGCGGTCGAGACAGCGCCCGAACTGGAGGCGGCGGCGTGACCGCCGCCGACGATCCCGGCCCCGACGGGGGCCGGGGCGTGGCGGCGCGCATTGTCTTTGACCCGAGCGTCGCCACGGTGAGCGAGGAGGAGTTTAACGAGCTGGTCGCGATCATGCGCGATGGCCCAAATGCGAAGCCGCTGACCCCCGAAGCGCAATGGCGGCGCGACTATCACAAGGCGATGTTCCACCGCCGCCTTGTCGGCGTACAACCCGACCTGTTCGGCGGGAAGCCGGTAACGCATATGTACAAGGCCGCCCCCGGGCCAGTCAGCGACTGGAAACCGGAACCGGTCGAGGAGAAGCTGTCCCGGATCGCGCGCGATCCCCAAGCGACGTTCGGCATCGGCCGACCGGCTCTTTCGCCGGAGGAACTGGCCGTCGTCATCGACGGCGCAGCCAATTGGCTGCGGATCGCGCAGCGGGTCCGGATTGCGGGCGCTTTCGCATCCTATGACGGGCGCGCGGAACGCCGCATCGGTCGGAAAGGCGTGATCTGGCGCTTGTGCAGCCCGGTGTTTGCAGGCCACACCTATGTTTATCTCGATCCGACCGGCGCCGAGCGGGTAGAGAAGATCGTGATGGTGGAGCTGCGCGACGTCGAGCCGATCGATGATGCGCTGTTGGTCCCCGTCCCCTTCCACGCTTGAAGGAGCAGAAGCGAATAGTCATGAGCCCACCCCAACGCCGCCCCGCAATCCGGGCTGTCAGCTTCGAGGACGTTGGCGAGGCCATTGCCCGCCTGATCGTCGTCGCCGGGTCCGATACCGGCCAAGCCTCGCGTGCGGCCGACTTCCTGTTGGCATGGTGGGACGGCAGTGCATGGGGCCATTTTCCGGTCCTTCACCTCTGCAATTGCGATCCCGGCATCTCGGAAGACATGCTCATCGTCATGGCGCATCTGGCGGCCGAGCCGTCCGTCTATCCCGATGCTTGGGGCTACCGCGACGCGATGGCGGCGCTGGTCGAGCAGTGGCGGCCCGCATGACCCCGCTGCGCACCGCCATCGACATCATGACGGGCTTGCCCATCGATCGCGATACACGCCGCGCGCGGCTACTCGCCGCGCGCCGCAAGCCGGTCGGAAGCATCCCCCGGCGCGGCATCCTGTCCGGCCATTGGGATCGTGGCAATGTCGTCGGCGCGTTCCGGGGAGGACGCGGCAGCTTTATCGCGGACTAGCTGCGAAATCGCGCGCCGCTTCCCCGCCAAGCGAGCAAGCGGCGCGCTGGTTTGAGGTCAGGCGGTGAGGTGCTGGTAGAGGATCGTGCCGCCGATGAGGATGAGCGTCAGCCCGCCCAGCATCTCTGCATAGCGGCCGATATACCGTCCCGCGTGCTTGCCGAGCATGACGCCGATCGTGGCGACGACCGTGGTGATCCCGCCAATGATGAGGCACGCGGTCAGGATATTGACCTGCATGACCGCGAGACTGACACCCACCGCCGTTGCATCGATGCTGGTGGCGAGCGCGGTAACGACCAGTCGCCACACGCCGGTCTGAGCGCGCTGACCCGCGTCCACGTCGCTTTTCGTCGCTGCATGGATCATATGCCCGCCGACGCCGAAAAGCAGGAAGAAGGCTATCCAATGATCGACTGCCGCGATCCAAGTGCTCAGCGCCAGGCCGATCGCCCAGCCAATCGCCGGCGTGATCGCCTCGAAGAAGCCGAACACGGCGCCGACACGTAAGGCATCGCGCCAACGATTGCGCTGATTGGTCGCACCCTTCCCCACCGCCGCAGCGAAGGCGTCGACCGACAAGCTGGCGCCAAGAGCGCCGAGCGTTAGCAAACCCGTCATTGATATACGTCCAAGGGCCGTCAACCGAACGACGCAATCCACCTCCGGCCACGAGAGAGGTAGCGCATCGTTGGTCTCGCCGGGCAGATCAAAATCTGCTGCCATCGCCACGAACCGGAAGGTTCAAGGATGTTGACGATGGCCCCGCAACAGCGGGTAGCTACTCCCCAAGAGTGAGACGCCCGTATCCCCTGGGGGGCATATGTACAAGCCGAATCCGATCAACCCTGTCCGATTAGGCGATCACCAGTATTTGGATATCGCCCGGAACTGCTCCACCGCCACCTTTGTCCCCTCGCCCTCTTCGGCGTGAACCAAGCAGTGATCGATATGATCGTTGATGAGCGCGCGCTTGGCGCTGGCGATCGCGTTCTCCACCGCCTGAAGCTGCTGCGCGATATCGACGCACGGCCGTTGCTCTTCGATCATCCCGACGATGCTTTTCAGGTGCCCGGTCGCACGGTTGAGCCGCTTGATGATCGCGGGATGATTGGAATGATCGTAATGGGCCATGTCACCCTATAAGACAAACGGACGAACTTTGTCGAGCAACCCCCCGGGGGGATAGACTCTATCCCCATGGGGGGATATGGACCTGCCCGAACTTCACGTCCGATCGGTCGCGACCGCCGGGCTTGCCGGGACGCACCATGACCTCTTTCGCCGAACTCGTTCAACAGGGCAGCTCCAATCTCTGGCTGTTCATCCCGACCGCGCTGCTGCTCGGTGCGCTGCACGGGCTGGAGCCCGGCCATTCCAAGACCATGATGGCTGCGTTTATTATCGCAGTGCGTGGCACTGTTGGCCAAGCCGTCCTGCTCGGCCTGTGCGCGGCGCTTTCGCACACCGCGATCGTGTGGGGCATCGCGCTTGGCGGGCAATATCTCGGGCGCGGCATCAACACCGAAACGACCGAGCCTTACCTCCTGCTCGGCTCGGCCGTCATCGTTCTTGGCATCGGTCTATGGATGATTTGGCGCACGCGTGCCGATCAGAAGGCCGAAGCCGCGCACGATCACCACCACCATCACGGCGAGGACGAGATCCGCACGATCGACACCGGCCACGGCATGATGCGTCTGGAGATTTTCGAGGATGGCGTGCCGCCGCGCTGGCGGGCGAGCTTTGCCAAGGGTGGCTGGAAAGCGGCGGATGTTATCCTCACAACGGATCGCGGCGAAGGCCGTTCGCAGACATTCCGCTTCGTCGATCGGGGCGATTACATCGAAAGCGTCGAGGAGATCCCGGAACCGCACGCCTTCAACGCGCGCGTCTCGCTGGGCCACGGCGGCCACAGCCATGACTACGACCTCACATTCGCCGAACACGGGCACGATCACGGCCACGGGCATGATGGACTGAAGGTCACGGGCGACGATGCCTACATGAACGCGCATGAGCGCGCCCACGCCGCCGATATCAGCCGCCGGTTCGCCGATCGTCAGGTAACGACCGGCCAGATCGCGCTGTTCGGCCTGACGGGCGGGCTGATCCCCTGCCCCGCAGCCGTCACCGTCCTCCTGCTCTGCCTCCAGCTCAAGCGTCTCGCGCTCGGTGTCGTGCTGGTGAGCGCGTTCAGCGTCGGCCTTGCCGTGACGATGGTCAGCGCCGGCGTCATCGCATCGCTCAGCGTCACGCACATCCGCAAGCGCTGGTCAGGGTTCGGCGACTTCGCGCGCAAGGCGCCTTATGCGTCGGCGGGCCTGATGCTCGTGATCGCGGGCTACATGGCCTATTCCGGCTTGCAAGGCCTCAGTCGGATCGGCGCGATCTGATGCGATCGCCTTGCGTCGATCTATGTGGTTTCGATGCCCGCACCGGATGGTGCCGGGGGTGTGGCCGCACGCGCGACGAGGTCCGGCGTTGGCGTAACCTGCGACCTGGTGATGCACGCCGCGTCATGAGCGACCTGCCACACCGCTTGGCAAAGCTGACCGACCGTTCCGCAAAGGGGGGCACGTCCTGATGTCGTGTCTCGCCGCCAAGGCGCTGGTATAATGTCGAGCAGGCTGAAATAGCGTGAACGCTCGAATTGACCGGCAAGTGATTTCCTTGCCCCGTTTTTTGCGTCGGCTTACGCTGCAAATGATGGCGGTGCAGCGTTCCTCTGTTGCGATCCTAGGAGTCGTGTTGGCGCTGGCCGCTGTCCTCGGGCTTGTCGCAGTATCGGGATGGCATAGCGCCATGGTTCACGATCACGGCCCGGTTCAAGTCGCCATGGTCGATACCCATTCTGATGACGATCACGACCATGCGGTTATGATCGATCATGACGATCAGGCTCCGGCAAAGCAGGCCGACGGCGACGGGCCAGCTCACCTTCTTGCCCACGCCGCAGGCCACTGGGTTGCTTTCGATGGCGCGAGGGCTGCGCCGGTTGCGGCCATCGTCGCCGCTCGCGTGTGGTCGATATTAACTCCATCGCTCCCCAGCGGGATCGACCCATCTAAGCTTCTGCGTCCGCCTCGCGGTTGAGTCTCGCCGACGCCGCGCGCGTCGACTGACTACCCTAGAGGATCATGCACTATGAACGGCAGTTTTCGCCGGTCGCGCACCGTTGCGCTGACCGGCGCCTTTGCGGCGCTATCGCCCGTAGGTGCGGCGTGGTCGCAGACCGCACCCCCCTTTGCACAGCTTCTAAATCAGACGCGTGATGTGCCGCGCGTCCTGGCGCTAGAAGCAGACGTCGCCCGAGCACGCGGCTTGGCATTACAAGCGCGCGCCCGACCGAACCCCTCGATCAATGTCTATGCAGAGAATTTCGTGGGCGACCACGATCGCAATGCGCGCAATCAACAACAGACGACTTTCCAGGTCGATCAGCCTGTCGAACTGGGCGGCAAGCGATCCGCTCGGATCGCCGCCGGTGAAGCCGGGATCGTTGCGGCAAAGGCGCGCGATCGTGACGGCCGTCTCGTCTTTGCGACTGAGCTGGCGCGCGCTTATGCTGGTGCCGAAATCGCCGATCGTCGCATCACCATCGCCGAAGAAGAGGTTAAACAGGCGACCGATGTCTTGAGGGTTGCCCGCGCTTTGGTCGGCGCCGGCAAGGAAGCCCGTCTCCGGCAAGTGCAGGCCGAAACCGAACTGAACACGCTTCAGGCCGACCTCGAAAACGCGCGCGCTTTCAAGACGGTCGCGCTGGCACGTCTTTCGGCGCTCGCCGGTATGACCACCCCCTTCACCGGTCTTTCGGAGTCACTCCTCGATCGGCTCGATGCCAAGCCGGCTTTCGGTCCCATTGACGCGATGCAGGCGACGACGGTGCGGGTCGCGGAAGCCGAACAAGACGCCGCTGCGCGGGCGGTGACGGTGCAACAGCGCCTCGCCATTCCGAACGTCACTGCGCAGCTTGGAGTGCGTCAACTCCGCGTCGCGAGCGGCCCTGCCCTAGTCGCCGGCATATCGGTCCCGCTCCCCTTCTTCGATCGCAACCAGGGCAACATCGCGGCGGCACGCGCTGAGCTGCAAGGAGCAGAAGCGCGCGCCGCCGCGGCCCGGCTCGAAGCCGAGGCCGGGACACGCGCCGGTCTAGCGCTGGTCGAGGCAGCCGACGCTCGTGCCGCTGCCGCGCAGCGGACTTTGACAACCGCCGAAGAAGGCTACCGCCTCGCCCGCATCGCTTACGAGGCAGGTAAAAGCCCGCTGATCGAACTGCTCGCCGCACGTCAAAATCTCGGAGTCGCCCGCGGCCTCATCCTCGATGCCGCCGCAGCGCGCCTCGACGCCCGCGCCAATCTCGCCCGTCTGCAGGGCCTCACCATCACCGGAGAAGCGGTGCAATGACCGATAAAACTCGCCTCTACACCGGCGCCGCCATTGGCCTGGTCGCTGCCGCCGCGCTTGGATTCGGCGCTGCGCGCCTCACCCAATCGCCCGCCCCTGCCCCTGCTCCTACGGAGGCCGCAGCGCCAGCCAAGCCGTCGAACACGGTCGCGATGACGCAGCAGGCACTTTCGGCATCGCAGATCACTGTAGCCCCGGCGGCCTCCGGCGAGCTGGACGCCGCGATCCTTGCCTCCGCTACGGTCGAGGCGACGCCCGACGCCGAGGCGGTGCTGACCGCGCGCGCACCGGGCACGGTCAGCCGTATCATGGTCCGCATCGGCGATCTTGTGCGAGCCGGCCAGACGCTCGCTCTGGTCGAGAGCCGCGATGCTTCGCAGATCGCAGCCGATCGCTCGGCCGCGTCCGCGCGCGTCACTCTCGCCGCTCGCCAGCTCGAACGCGAACGCGGTTTGCTTGCCCAGGGCGTCACCCCCCGCGCTGACTATGAAGCCGCACAAGCCAATCTGGCGGTCGCCCAGGCCGATGCCCGGCGCGCTAGCGCCGCCGCAGGCGCTGCCCGCGTATCAGGTGACGGCCGATCGGTTGCGGTCGTCAGCCCCGTCTCGGGGCGCGTCACCAATGCTGGTGCCAATCTCGGCCAGTTCGTCGCGGCTGAAACCGAGCTGTTCCGCGTCGCCGACCCGCGCCGGCTTCAGATCACGGCTAGCGTTCCCCCCGCCGATGCAGGCCGGGTCCGAGAAGGTGACAGGGTGGAGTTGACCACCACCGATGGCCGCAAGATCGAGGGCCGCGTACGTTCGTCGACCGGCGTCGTCGATCCGCAATCGCGGACCGCGACCGTCGTCATCACGCCGACCTCTGGCGGCAGCACACTCGCCCCGGGCCAGCTTGTGCAGGCTCGTATCCTCGCCAGCGGCGGGGCCGCCAAGAGTGGCGTGATGGTGCCGCAAGACGCGGTGCAGACGCTTGGCAGCGATACCGTAGTGTTCGTCCGCACCGGCCAAGGCTTCCGCGCACAGCCGGTTCAGGTCGGCAGCCGATCAGGCGGGATGGTGGCGATCACCGGCGGCCTCGCCGCCGGCACGCAGATCGCCACCACCAACGCTTTTCTCCTCAAAGCGGAGATCGAGAAGGAGTCGGCGGAATGATCGGCCGCATCCTCTCCCTTTCGGTCCGGATGCGATGGCTTGTCGCCGTCCTGACCCTCGTCGTCATTGGCTTTGGTTTATGGCAGATCACCAAGCTGCCGATTGACGCTGTGCCCGACGTCACCAACCGACAGGTCCAGATCAGCACATTCGCCCCGACGCTTGGGCCGGTCGACATCGAAAAGCAGGTGACGTTCCCGGTGGAAACGGCGCTGGCCGGAATCCCAGGGCTTGAGATGACCCGCTCCATCTCGCGCAACGGCTTCAGCCAGGTAACGGCGGTCTTCACCGACCGCACCGACATTTACTTCGCGCGCCAGCAGGTGACGGAACGGCTCGCACAATCGCGCGACAGCCTGCCTTCCAACGCGCAGCCGATCCTAGCACCGCTCAGCACCGGGCTCGGCGAGATTTTCTTCTATTCGGTCGCCTTCCGTCACCCCGACGGCAAGGGCTTGAAGACGGTCGATGGGAAGCCGGGCTGGCAGTCGGACGGCAGCTATCTCACGCCCGAGGGCGAACGCCTGACCACCGAGCTGGCGAAGGCGGCATATCTCCGCACGGTGCAGGATTGGATCATCCGCCCACAGATGCGCGCCGTGCGCGGCGTCGCCGGGGTTGATTCCAACGGCGGCTATGTGAAGCAATATCTGATCGAGCCAAACCTGAACGCGCTCGTTAGCTATGGGCTGTCGGTGACGGAGTTGGCGGACGCGATGGAGCGGGCCAATCTCTCTGCCGGCTCCAATTACGTCCGCCGTGCCGGCGAGAGCTTCCTTGTCCGCGCCGATGCTCGCCTCAAATCGATCGATGACATTCAGGAAGCCGTCGTGGCAACCCGGAACGGCGT
The DNA here is from genome assembly GCF_049897245.1 of Sphingomonas sp. DC5200-1. Taxonomy (NCBI): domain Bacteria; kingdom Pseudomonadati; phylum Pseudomonadota; class Alphaproteobacteria; order Sphingomonadales; family Sphingomonadaceae; genus Sphingomonas; species Sphingomonas sp. DC5200-1. The sequence continues at coordinate 50,530 of NZ_JAFCVW010000007.1, read as the reverse complement.
TCCCATCCGCGTCAAGGACGTGGGCCAGGTCGTGATCGGCGGTGCGGTCCGCACCGGATCCGGCAGTCGCATGGGATCGGAAGCGGTCATCTCGACCGTGCTGATGCTGGTGGGCGACAACAGCCGCATCGTCGCGACCGATGCCGCCGAGAAGCTGACGCAGATCAACAAGGCGCTGCCGCCCGACGTGTTCGCCGAGCCGGTCTACAACCGGTCCAAGCTGGTCAACGCGACGATCGCGACGGTCGAAAAGAACCTCACAGAAGGCGCGCTGCTCGTCATCGTCGTGCTGTTCCTGCTGCTCGGCAACATCCGCGCCGCGCTCATCACCGCTGCGGTCATCCCGATCACTATGCTGATGACGGCCGCCGGCATGAACGGGCTGGGCGTATCGGGCAACCTGATGAGCCTTGGAGCGCTCGACTTCGGGCTGATCGTCGACGGCGCCGTCATCATCGTCGAGAATGCGCTTCGCCGCCTCGCCGAGCGCCAGGAGCATGAAGGCCGGCTTCTCACCCGCGACGAGCGGATGGAGGAAACGACACTCGCGGCCAAGGAGATGGTGCGGCCGACCGTTTATGGTCAGCTCATCATCTTCCTCGTCTTCGTGCCGCTGCTCACCTTCCAGGGCGTTGAGGGCAAGACGTTCGCGCCGATGGCGATCACGTTGATGGTGGCGCTCGCCTCCGCTTTCGTCCTGTCGCTGACCTTCGTTCCCGCGATGATCGCGATCGTCGTCAAGGGCCGGGTCAGCGAGACGGAAGTGAAGCCGATCCGCTGGTTCAAGGAACGCTACGCCCCCGTGCTGGGCAGGGGCGTAGCTCGGCCGATGCCCTTCATTCTGGGCGGTGTCGGCGTGTTCGTCGCGGCAGTGCTGAGCTTTGGCTTGCTCGGCGAGGAGTTCATGCCGCAGCTCGACGAGAAGGACATAACCGTCACCAACTTCCGCGTGCCATCGGCGTCGATCGATCAGTCGACACAGATGCAGCTTCAGATCGAGAATGCATTGAAGACGCTGCCGGAGGTGGCGCTGGTCTTCTCTAAGAACGGCAACGCCGATCTCGGCACCGATCCGATGCCGCCCAATGCGTCGGATACCTATGTGATTCCAAAGCCAGAGGACGAGTGGCCGGCGGAGGTTAAGAGCAAGGAGGACATCCTTCGCCGCATCGAGGAGCGGATGAAACCGCTGATCGGCAACCGAACAGAGATTCAGCAACCGATCCAGATGCGCTTCAACGAGCTGATCGCCGGCGTTCGCGCCGACGTCGCGATCAAACTCTACGGCGATGACCTCGACGCGATGAGCGAACAGGCGCGGCGCATCGCTTCCGTCATGCGCACCATCCCGGGCGCTGGTGACGTGAGTGCCGAACAGACGTCCGGCGCGCCGACCTTCGACGTGCAGATCGATCGGCAAGCGGCGGGCCGTTATGGCCTGTCGGTTGAGGAGGTGGCGAACACGGTCTCGGCTGCGCTTGGCGGGCGCGAGGCCGGGTTGTTGTTCGAGGGAGACCGGCGGTTCGACGTCGTGGTCCGCCTCCCCGATGCGCAACGGGATGACCTTGAGACACTGGGGTCGATCCCGGTGATGCTGCCCACTGCCGAGGGTCAGGTGGCGCGCTCGATCCCGCTCAGCCAGGTCGCCCGGTTCAACTACACGCAGGGGTTGAACCAGGTTAGTCGCGAGAATGGCAAGCGGATGGTGGTCGTGCAGATCAACGTCCGCGGGCGCGATCTTGGCGGGTTCGTCGACGAAGCACAGGCGAGGATCGGCCAGATGCAGCTTCCCGCCGGCATGTATACTGAGTGGGGCGGCACCTTCGAGAGCCTGCAATCGGCTCGGTTGCGCCTGCTGATCGTCGTGCCGATCTGCTTTATCGCGATCTATGCCCTGCTCTACATGGCGCTCGGCAGCTTCGTGTCGGCGGCGATCGTGTTCTCGGCGGTGCCGATGGCGCTCGCAGGGGGCGTGTTTGCGCTGCTGCTGCGCGGTATCCCCTTCTCGATCACCGCAGCGGTCGGGTTCATAGCCCTATCGGGCGTTGCCGTCCTCAACGGCCTCGTGATGATGAGTGCGATCGGAAAGTATCGCGAAGACGGTGCGGCCGACGACGATGCGATCGTGGGCGGCGCAATGGAGCGCGTCCGTCCGGTGCTGATGACCGCGCTGGTCGCGTCTCTTGGCTTCGTGCCGATGGCGCTTGCGACCGGCACAGGAGCAGAAGTGCAACGCCCACTCGCAACGGTCGTCATCGGGGGGCTTATAACATCGACAATCCTGACCCTTCTTGTCCTGCCAGCCATCACAGCGTTGTCCATGCGATTGAGAGGCTCAAAGGCACAAGGTTCGACTGTCGGCACCACAAAGGCCCAGATTTGAGTCTACATGCGCACGTTCTGGTATCGTTGACCGGCATCAAGTTCAGTGTCGGTTCAAGTAGAAGCCCTAATATCAAATACGCCGTCGTTCGATCCTATCGTCCGATGGTAGGAGAGTAGACATGCGTAAGACATTTTGGATTGCAGCGGGGCTGCTGGCTTCGTTGGTCCCTGGTACTGCGATGGCGCAGCACCATGGTGGCCGTCATTCCACAGGTCATGGTAGCTACGGCGGACATGGACGTGTGGTCGTGTCAAATCACGGCTATGGCTATGCGCAGCCCTATTATGGTGGCGGCTATTATGCCGACTCTCCGCGATACCAGTCTCGCCACTACGTGCGCGATCGGCACTATGATCGTCATTCCCGTCCGAGGCATTACCGCCGCCATCATTGACGGCGGTAAGGCTTCGGGCCGCTACTTGCGGGTTTCGCGCCGGGCAAGCCACGCCCGCATCTCGGCGATCTCGCGCCGCTGCGTCGCCACTACTTCGGCTGCAAGCCGGCGAACAGCGGGATCGCGCCCGTACCTCAATTCTATCTCGGCCATCGCGATCGCGCCTTCATGATGGGGGATCATCGCGCGCATGAAGTCGGCGTCGGCATCACCAGTGAAGGCCACGTCCATAGCGCCATGCATCTTGGCGTTCGCGGCCCGGTAGGCTCTGGTTGCGGGCGTGTCGGCCCGCTTTCCCGCATCAGCTCCCCGGGTCACGCTCGTACCGTGTTGAGCGTGCTGTGCGCTCGCAGCAGGTGGCGTCAGTCCAGCGGCCGTTGCGACCATCAGCGCGAGCGTGCCGTTAATTCCGATCATCACGTTCCTTCTCCAGTGTAGCATCATGTCCGCGCTGGCGTCCGGCTCTGGCCGGAGGTTGCCGGCGCGCAGCCGCATCGAGCTCGGCCACGGCCTGGGCCGCGGCCTCGCAGTCGCTGCCGGTTTCCTGGCCCCGCTCGCAGCGGGTGACAACCAGCCTCGCCTCTTCCGCGTGGAAACGGAAATAGCCAGCATCCCGTGGTTTAATCAGTCCGCATCCAGTCAGAGCGATGGTCGCGACAGCGGCAATGAGCGCGCGTTCCTTGAGGTTTGTCATTCTGTTCACCCGCTCGTTGTTCATGGAAATCACAAAGCGATGCCAAAGCGCCGGAGTGCGAGAACCATCGCGATATAGAGCAGGACGGTCAGGCAGCATCCGGCGGCCAAGGCTGGCCAAAAGCCAATTCCGTGACGCAAAAGGACTGGTATCAGTAGGAATAGCGGCAGCGAGGGGAGTACGAACCAGAAGGTCGCCTGCGCATGGGCCGCCATGTTCATCGCATCAGGCCGGTCGTGCCACAGCCATATCATGCCAAGGACCGAGACGACCGGTAGCGACGCAATCAGCGCTCCGAACCCGGGATAGCGCTTCGCCACTTCCGACGCTGCCGCGATTAGTATGCCCGAGACGATGGCCTTGACTGCAAGATAGTACATAGGATGCTTCGCTTACCTTGTGGCGGTGGATCTTGATGATGCGGCCCAGCGCCACTTCCCCCCGTTGCGACGCCATGCGCGAAACCCGATGCGGTAAAGCCTCCCGATCCACTTGATGAGAATGAACGTGGTTCCTCGCGGGACCAGGCCAAGGGCACTGGCGTAGCGCGTGACGAAGACCAGCATCGAAGCTGCCGTAAGCCAAAGTCCGGCGGGAAAAACGGGAGACGAGCCATTGACATTCATCAATGGCGATCCCCGGATCGCCCGAAGGTCGCGACCCGCCAGAGATACCAAATGACGGCCAGCAAGAGCACGGCGTTGCTGACCGGTTCGATGACGCTCGCCACCTGATTATAGCGTTCGCCCAGCTCGTAGCCGGCTAGCACGAGGATCACGGTCCATATTGCCGAGCCGGCAAGCGTGGAAAGCAGGAACGGACCGAGGGGCATTCCGCTGACCCCTGCTGGCACCGAAATCAACGTCCGGACTCCCGGGACCATTCGTCCGAACAGAACCGCCCAACGGCCATAGCGGTCGAACCAGCGATCGACATGATCGATCTCGTCCGCCGTCAACGTCAGCCATCGACCGTGGCGAGAAGCAAAGCGCTTCAACCGATCGATGCCGATCCAGCGCCCGACATAGTACCATAGGATCGCTCCTGCGGCCGATCCGAGGGTGCCAGCGATAACGACCACCCACAGCGAGCCGCGCCCCTGCGCGGCCGTGTAGCCCGCAAGGGGCAGGATCACTTCCGATGGAATCGGCGGAAAGACGTTCTCGGCCAGCATCAGCAGGAAGACGCCAAAGCCGCCGAGTGCCGATAGGATCGATGTTATGATGTCGAACACAAGACAGCCTCGTCAGATGATCCAATAGAAGATGGCGCAGAACACGAGGATGAGGGCGAGGACCGATCCTACGATCGCGTTTTCCAGTCGCGGGCACTCGACGTTCCTGATCCGCGCGGCGACCTGCCAAGCGGGGCGGATCGGACACCGCCACGACCCAGCGACAATTCGATCCAATTCCGCGTCCGACAGCCCGAAGAATGCTTTGGCTTCACGGCGCGATCGACCCGCCAGCCCCATCACACGCAGCACCACATCGTCCCATGCGACATCGATCGCGCTCGGCCGATCGATCATCGGGCCGCGCGCGTCACCGCCTGCCCAAGAGGGAGGCAGCAGGCCGATGATCTGGTGAGGATTGCGCTCCAACAGCGTCGCCCAGCGCAGCAAGCGGTGTTGGCGGTCCCGCGCCGGGATAGTCCGCGCCGGCGCCCAACGTCGGGTGAGGGCTTGCACTGGATGTGTCCATCGGCTCGCCTGAGAGGTCGTCATGGACTTGCCGGAGTACAGGCGTCGCCATTGGTAGCGCGCTTGAGCGGACGAGAACAGCGCAGGGTCAGGAAGGTGGTGCAGCTCAGGATGAAGGCGATATCGTATAGGCCGTAGCCGACGGCCGCCCCGAGCGCGCCAGTCGCCCACAGGCTGGCCGCTGTTGCCGTACCCGAGGCTTTGCTACCCTTCTTCAGGATCGCGCCGCCCCCAATGAAACCGACGCCTGTAATCAGACCTTCGAGCAACCTGGCCTGCGCCGGGGACGTGCGGCCGAGGATCGCGATGCCTACCAGCACGAAGCCGCAACTGGCGATGGCAACCAACGGGAATGTGCGGATGCCTGCGCTACGGGCGTCCTTCTCGCGATCCCAGCCAACCGGAAGGGCAAGCGCGTAGGCGACGGCGAGACTGATGATATGGGTGGTTATCTCCCACCATGAGCTTTGAAACATGCCGGCCTGCCTGTTCTACGCGATCGCTCCAAATCGGAGGTTAAAAACGAATGTTGGGCCGAGCGCCTTGAAGGCGCTCGTGATTAAGGCGAGGATCGTGAACATCTGCGAACCTACCGGTGCAGACATGCGATGATGGCGGCCACGACGGCGGCGGTTTCCGCAACGTCGCGCACCCTGACCGTGTCGAGGCCGATCTCGACGGCGGGATAGTCATTTCCACCGGGGAAGATCGCATCGCCGATGAACAACATGCCGTCGAGCGGCACGCCGCTTTCGGCGCTCAGGCGCTTCAGGCCGTAGCCTTTGTCGACCCCTGCCCTCGTCACGTCGATCGATGTCGTACCGCCAAGATTGATCGAGAGGCCCGGCAGCACTGCGCGCAAGGTCGCCTGCAATGCAGTGCGTTTTTTCCGATCCCGGTCCCATCCCTCCTTTTCCTTCAGCGGCGCCGCCTGCCCCAGCCCCGAAAAGGTAATCTGGCTGCCGCGATCCTCGATCCGCTCGCCCCATATGCGTTCATCGGCGAGGCCGGCATCGGCCAGCGCCCGGTCGAAGGCCGCGCGGATCTTCGCCTTCTCCGCATCGTCGAACAGCTCGGCATAGACCACGCACCAAGCCCCATCGATGAAGCGATAGAGCTTGGTGCCGGTGGTCGGCATCAACCAGAGGCGGTCGAGCGCTGCGTCCGCAGGCAAGCGCGACGCGACCTGCTTTTCGAATTGTGGCCAGTCCCCGCCCGAGATCACCGCCACATCGGTAACGGCGAGCAACCGGGCGATGATCGCGGCCATATCCTCCGATAACGGGCGTTTGCTCTCCGCGAGCGTGCCGTCGAGGTCGAAAGCGACCAGCCACTTCATGCCGCGTTCCCCGCCGGGTCGCGGTAGGCGAGCAGCCGGAGCGCGTTGATGACGACGAGCAGTGTCGATCCCTCATGGACCGCCACCGCTGGCCCGATGCCGAGGCCGAGGATGGTGGCAGGCACGAGGAAGGCGACGACGCCCAGGCTGACGAACACGTTCTGACGGATGATGCCGCGCGTATGACGGCTCAGGCCGACCGCGAACGGCAAGTGCGCCAGGTCGTCGGCCATCAGCGCTACGTCGGCCGTCTCGAGCGCTACGTCCGACCCCGCCGCGCCCATTGCGATGCCGACCGTGGCGCTCGCCATCGCGGGCGCGTCGTTCACGCCGTCGCCGACCATCGCGACCTTGTCCTCGCCGGCAAGCTTCTTGATTGCGGCCACCTTGTCTTCGGGCATGAGGTCGCCCCACGCCTCATCGATTCCGACATCGTTGGCGATCGCTTCGGCGACCTTCTGGTGATCGCCGGAGATCATTATCATCCGCGACACACCCATCTCGTGCAGCCGGCGCAGCGCGGTCTTGGCCGCTTCGCGGGGCGTGTCCATCAGGCCGATCGCGCCTAGGTCGCGGTCTCCCTTGCGGACGACCATCGTCGTGCGGCCGTTCTCGCGCAGCTTCGCGATCGCGTCCTGCGCCCCCTGCCCCAGCGCCGGTATGCCCTCGCCCCCAAACATCTCGGCCTTGCCGATCCACACCGTCTCGCCATCCACGCTCGCGGTGACGCCACGACCGGTCAGGCTCTTGAGGTCGCCAGCGGTGGGCAACGGGCGCCCATTCAGGCGTTCGCGGCCGTCGTTGACGATCGCTTGGGCCAGCGGGTGATCGCTCAGCGCCTCGACAGCGACGGCCAGCGACAGCAGCTCGCCTTCGTCGGTGCCGTCGACGGGCACGACATCGGTGATGCGCGGGCGCCCTTCGGTCAGCGTGCCGGTCTTGTCGAAGGCGATCGCCTTCAACGAGCCGAGGTTTTCGAGCGGCGCACCGCCCTTCACCAGCACACCGCCACGTGCCGCGCGCGCGACGCCGGACAGGACCGCGCTCGGCGTCGCGATCGCGAGCGCGCAAGGGCTCGCTGCGACCAGTACCGCCATCGCGCGATAGAAGCTGTCGCGGAACGGCTCGTCGATGACCACCCAGGCGAACAGCAGCAGCACCGACAGGATCAGGACGGCGGGCACGAAGATGCGCTCGAACCGATCGGTGAAGCGCTGCGTCGGCGACTTCTGCGTCTCCGCCTCGCTCACCATCTTCACCACCTTGGCGAGCGCGGACTCGTTGGATCGGCGCGTCACCTCGATCTCGATCGCGCCGCCGCCATTGATCGTGCCGGCAAAGACGCGGCTCTCCGCCTCGACCGCATCGGGCTTGGCGCGGGCGGCTGCCGCGTCCGCGACCGGCACCTTGTCGACCGGGATGCTCTCGCCGGTCACCGGGGCTTGGTTGATCGCGCTCGTGCCCGTGATGACGAAACCATCGGCGGGAAGGCGTTCGTTTGGTCGGACGATAGCAATATCCCCGACAACCATCTCCTCGACCGGGATTTCGCTGGTCTGCCCGTCACGTCGCACGGTCGCGGTTTCGGGCGCGAGCTTCGCCAGCGCCTCGATCGCCTTCTTGGCGCGTCCCATCGCGTAATGCTCAAGCGCATGGCCAAGGCTGAACAGGAACAGCAGCAGCGCGCCTTCGGCCCATGCGCCCAGCGCAGCGGCGCCGGCGGCAGCAACCAACATCAGCGTGTCGATCTCGAACTTCTTCAGCCGAAGATTGTCGATTGCCTCGCGCAGCGTGAAGAACCCGCCGAAGAAATAGGCTGCGATGTAGCAGGCGGTCGGCAGCCAGTCCGGTGCACCGGTGGCCAGCTTCTCGATCGCGTAGCCAATTCCCAGCAGCGCGCCGCAAGCGAGCGCAAAGATCAACTCGGTGTTGGGACCAAGAAAATCGGCATGGCTATGGTCGTGACCGTCGCCAGGACCGTGTTTCTCCTCGCCCGCCCCGTGCCCACCGGGACCATGGTCATGGCCGGCATGGTCGTCGGCGGCGACCCGCTTGCCCACCCGGACCTTCAACTTGCGAAGCGCCGAACGCACCTCCTCTTCGGTGGTCTCGCGGCGGTCATATTCAACCCGGACAGACCCACTGGTACTGGCACTCGCCTGCACCACGCCCGGCAGCGCGCATAGCGCGTCACTGACGGTGCGCGCCCGACGCTCGTGGCTGATCCCCGTCACCTGCCAGATCGCATGGCCGTAGCGTTCGGTGATTTCGGCGCCCGCGGCGCGCACCATCTCGCGCAAGCGCGGCAGCGGCAGCTTGGCAGCGTCGAAATGGATGCACAGGGCCGCCGGCGTGTCGCCGTCGAGGCAGATCACATGCGCCCGCTCGACGCCTTCGCGCTTTGACAGGGTTGATACGAGACGGTCCAGGCAAGCGTCGGCCGCGTCAGGAAGGTCCGGCAACAATACTGGAATATCGAGTTCGAGCTTGTCGTTCATGACGACCTCCTTTCGCTTTTCTTGGTTTCGGCGCGCGCGTCGCGCAGGATTTCGACACCGCCCTTGATGGCGATGATGGCGGTAGCGAAGCCGACCAGAAGGTCCGGCCAGTTGGTGCCCAGCCACAGCACCAGCACGCCCGCGATCAGGATGCCGCCATTGGAAATGAAGTCATTGAAGCTGAAGGTGGTGGCGGCCCGTAGGTTAACGTCCGGATCCTTGAGCCGCTGGAGCAGCCGCAGGCAGAGGTAGTTTACGACGCCGGCGATCGCCGACATGACCATCATGGTCGGTCCGATCGGCTCGCTCCCCTGCACATAGCGTCGCCCGACATCGATCAGGATGCCGCCCGCAAAGATCAGCAGCATTACCCCCGATGCGATCGCGGCGCGCGTCTTCCACGTCTTACCGTGGGTCAGCGCGACGAGGCTGAGAGCGTAAACGGCGGTGTCGGACAGATTGTCGACGCCGTTGGCGATGAGCGCACTTGAATCGGCGAACGCGCCGGATACGAAAAAGCCCGCTGCGATTGCTGCGTTCAGCAGCAGCACGATCCAGAGCGTGCGACGCTCCTGCGTGCCCGCGTTGTCGTTGCTCGCATTCATCCCATGATCTCCTCGAGCGTCAGGAGGGCGAGGAACCCTACGAAGAACATCGAGCTGATGAGCGGGGTGTCAGGCTTCTCGTGCGCCTCAACCAGCAGCTCTTCCGTGACGAGGTAGAGCAGCGCCATCAGCCCAAAGCTCAGGAAGCCAGCGACCATTACCGGCGAGAGCGTGGCGACAGGAACGGCAGCGAGCGCGCCGATCGGCAGCAGCAGCGCCAAGGCCGAGACGATCACGATGATGCGCAGGCGCGAGCGATAGGTTTCCGCCAGCTCGTTGGTCAGTGTCAGACCCAGGAAGAGCACTTCGAGTGTCAGCGCGATCGTCAGCAGAAATCCCGCCTTCTCGCCCGCGACGAACGCAAGGCCGAGCACCAGGCCATCGACCAGGATGTCGATGCCGATCGCGGCGAGCAGCGCCATCGGCCCCTTGAAGCGGGCCTCGAAAGCCTTGAGACCCAGCATCGTTACGACGCCCGCCGCCCCGCCGATCAACGTCGCGCTGGGCGAAGCCTCATGCTTGACCTGCGGCAGGATTTCAGTCGTTGCCGCCGCGAACACGACGCCGGCAGCAAGATGCTGTAGCCCCGCCACGAGGCCAGGATTTAACTTTGTGCGGCTCGCGATGATCGCGCCGATTACGACCGCCAGCACAGGCGCAAGCGTGTAAAGCAGTGCCTGCATATCCTATGATCCCTCCGGGGTTCGGTGACAGACGTGGATTTTCCCGCGCCGCATGAAGGCGATCGCCCCGCCCGCCACGACCGCCCGTGACTGGTTGCCGCGAAATTCATCACCGGTTCGCTGGGCGCGCAGGATCTCGGTCCTGCCCTTCGGCAGCCAGGTGACGGCCATCTTCAGGCCGTCGTCGATGAAGTCGACATCGGCGCGGGTGCCGTCGTCGCAATACATGATGCGCTGCGCGATCAGCCTTGGCGTCACACGCTTGTCATGAGCCGGTTCGACAGGTTCGCTCGGAGCCGGGTTGCACGCCCCTACAATCACGCCGGTGACGAGAACGGCGCCAACGCGCGCGATCGTGAGCCCGGGCAGATGCAGCAAGGCGCGCATGCCCATCACCACAGCACCCCGTGATCAGGTGTCAGCGGCTCGGGGGCCGGAAGTCCCGCGGTTTGGAGAAGGTCGATCTCGATCGTGCGGCACATGGCCGTGAGCGGGACATCGTGGACGCTATTGGCGAACGGATCGGTCAGATCCTCGCCGATGCTCAGCACCGCGAGGAAGACGAGTCCGATCAGCGTCGATCCGATCGGCGTGGCAAGGCCCAGAGATTCGACCAGCGCGATCGGGAGCAGCACGCAGAACACGCGCGTGAAAAGGTTCGGGAAGAACCTAAAGCCATTAGGCAGCGGCGTGTTCTTGATCCGCTCCATGCCGCCTTGGGCATTGGCGATGTCGATCAGGACGCGCTCGACAGTTGCCTGCTGGATCTCAGTGGTCCGACCTTCCGCGAGCGCGTCGGCGTAGATGCCCGATATGTCTTCCAAGAGCGCGTTGGCAGGGTTCAGGCGACCGACCGCCATATCGGCGACGTCCGTTCCGGCGACCCGAGCAATCTCTTCATAGGGCGACTGTCGGCGAAGCTGGCAGCGCATCGAGTGCGCAAAGGCGATCTGCCGCAGAATGATGTTGTGCCGCATCTCACTGCCCTCGGGTTCCCCCTTGGTCAGGCTGCGCGTGATCCGGGCCAGGCTGCGCGACGCATTGATGAGCGCGCCCCAAAGGGTTCGCGCTTCCCACCAGCGAGCATAAGCAGCGTTGGTGCGGAACCCCATGAAGAGCGCGATGGCAGTGCCGAAAAGCGCCGTCGGCAAAGGCGGTTCCTTAATCGGGGTCATTATGTGGAATGCCGTCACGGCTACGTCCCACACGAACAAGATCGTGAGCGGCTTCCAAACCTCGACAATGATCTGCCTAAACCGTGGTCTCGCGCCAACAATCATATCAACTTTGCCCTAAATCCCTTTGCGATCGTTATCCAATCGGCATGTTCATGATGTCCCGATAAGCGGACAGCAGCTTGTTCCGGACTTGCAGGGTCGCTTCGAAAGTTATGGATGCGCGGCTCTGGATGAGCGCGACGGTTGCAATGTCGGTGGTTTCGCCACGCTCATATGCTTCCGTGACGACATCCTCTTGCTCCTGGGTCTCGTTGACCTTCGCGACCACGGCATTGAGGGTGTCGGCGAAGTTCGACGCCGGAGCGGTGGGCGTCACGCCGGGCGGTGCCGTCGGCTGTGCCTCGCGCAAAGCGCGGCTTCGCGCGATCACTTCGGCGCGAATGACCATCACATTCGAGATCGACGTGTCAGACATCGCTTCTCTCCCGTTGCAGCGCGACGTGTCGGAAGACAGGACGGTTCATCTGGCGCCCTCCCGTTCGCAGGTCCGGGTCCGGCCATCGCCTTCCACGATGGTGAGCTGCGTTCCTTTGAAGGTCGCGGTGGCCGTCTCGCCGACATACTGGAGGCCCTGCGCTGGAGCGGTCAGTGTCACGGGCGTCCCGCTGCCAGAACGCCGCAAATCGATCTGCAGGCCGTTGTCCTTGAAATCGACGAACAGCGGTTCCCGGTCGGAACAGCGATAGGGGTGTCGCCCCATTTCCCCAGTCGCCACAGCGCTGTCGGACGAATGGATTTCTTGCTCCGTTGGGGGAGCCGGCGGCTTGCTTTCCGAGCAAGCTGCCAACCCGGCAACGAGGATGAGGGCGGGTAGTACCCGGATCCCAGGCATCATCGCGCCTTCCTCCTGTAGCGGGAGGGGACGCGCTGACGATTGATCTCACGGGCAGGCTGACCCACCCGCCAGCGCAGATAGGTTGCGAGGCGGTCGTCGGCCTCGATCATCAGGGACCGCAGGCGGCGCAACATCATCGCCGCGAACGGCAGAGAGAGCGCCCCGCGCAGCGTGCAGCTATGTGTTAGCCTGGTGCCACCATCGTCCCCTGCCAGCTCGTACCGCTCTTCGAGCGTGAACAGATAAGGGATGCCGCAGGACCAAGCGAAGGCGTGCGGCTTATCGAATTGATCGACCCGGGCCGGCGTCCGAATTGGCCGGGTGATGCCCTGGATCGCGAAGGTACATTCCGTCTCGCCAAGCAGGCACGGGTTGTCGAGGAATGCGAGCGGACTCCAAGCCCGACGATGATCCGGATCGGTGATCGCCGACCAGATCCGCAGTGGCCCGCCGTGAAGCATTGAGCTGGTTATGGTGCGAGGCATATCCCCATCTCCCAGAGATGAGCGGGGCGATCGCGGACCGCCCCGCTCACCCATCAGGCCAAGTTGTTCACGAAGGTCTGACCGTGGTCGTCCCCTTCATGCTCCTCATTGTAGTGCTCGGGATTCTCGATCACTTTCTGCCCGAACCGGGCATAGAGCGTCGGCAGAACGAACAGCGTCAGCAGCGTCGCCGAGATCAGGCCGCCGATGACGACGGTCGCCAAGGGCTTCTGCACCTCCGCGCCCGCGCCCTCGCCAAGCGCCATCGGCACGAAGCCGAGGCTGGCGACAAGCGCGGTCATGACGACAGGCCGCAGACGCTGCATTGCGCCGACATGGGCCGCCTCTTCGCGCGATAGCCCCGACCGGATCAGATCCTGGATCGAGCTGACCATCACGAGGCCGTTGAGGACCGCGATGCCCGACAGGGCGATGAAGCCCACCGCCGCCGAAATCGAAAAGTCCATGCCTCGCAAGAAGAGCAGCAGGACACCGCCCACCAGCGCGAAGGGCACGCCGGTGAAGACGATCGCGGCATCGCGGACCGATCCCAATGCGCCATAGAGCAGCAACAGGATCAGGATGAAGCAGGCCGGAATAACCAGCTTCAGCCGCTCGCTTGCCGATTGCAGGTTTTCGAATTGGCCGCCCCATTCGAGATAGGTACCGGCAGGCAGCCGAACCTGGCTGGCGATCGCTGCCTGCGCATCCGCAACCACCGATCCGACGTCGCGGCCACGCACGTTGGCTTGCACCACCACGCGCCGTTTGCCGTTCTCGCGGCTGATCTGGTTGGGACCGTCGACCACCTTGATCTCGGCGACGCTGGACAGCGGCACATAGCCGCCGCCTGCGACCGGCACCTGCACCTGCTGGAGCAGGCCGATGTCGGCGCGCTGCGCCTCAGACAGGCGGATCACCACCGGGAAGCGACGATCGCCCTCGAAGATCTGGCCCGAGGTCCGCCCGCCGATCGTGGCAGTCACGGTGTCCTGCACGTCTTGCGCCGTGACGCCCAGGCGCGCCATCGCGTCACGATTGACGCGGATGTCGAGCATGGGAAGACCTGTCGTTTGCTCGACTTTCACGTCCGCGGCACCCTGCGTCTTACGCAGCGTCGCAGCGATTTGCTCGGCCGTCCGGTTCATCTGGTTGAAGTCGTCCCCGAACACCTTCACCGCGATGTCACCGCGCACGCCGGCGATCAGCTCATTGAAGCGCATCTGGATGGGCTGGGTGATCTCGTAGGCATTGCCCGGGATCTTCGCGAGCTTACCCTCGATCCGGCTCACCAGCTCCTCCTTGGGAAGCTCAGGATTCGGCCAATCCTTGCGCGGCTTCAGGATAACGAACATGTCGGTTGCGTTCGGCGGCATCGGGTCGGCCGCCAGCTCGGCGGTGCCCGTCTTGGAATAGACGAACTGCACCTCCGGCTGCTTCGACATCATTCGCTCGATCGGCACCTGCATCGCCTGGCTCTGCTGGACCGACGTCGCCGGAATACGGAGCGACTGGATCAGCAAATCGCCTTCATCGAGCTGCGGCAGGAACACCGAGCCGAGCGTGGTGAAGGCCAGCGCCGCCACCACAAGGCTCGCGACACCCGCCCCGATCGTCACGGTCGGACGCTTCATCGCCCGATCAAGACCAGGTTCGTAGCGCTTCTTCAGCCACGTGATAATGCGGCCGTCCTTCTCCTCAACCTTCTTCGATAGCCAGATCGCGATCATCGCCGGCACGAAGGTGAGAGAGAGGATGAAGGCGAAGGCGAGCGCGATGATGACGGTGAGCGCCATCGGCACGAACGTCTTGCCCTCCACGCCGGTCAACGTGAGCAGCGGCACATAGACAAGGATGATGATCGCCTGCCCGTACACCGAGGGACGGATCATCTCACGCGCAGCGGAAGCCACGGTCGCGAGCCGTTCCTTGACGCTGAGCAATCGTCCTTCATGATGCTGTTGCTCGGCAAGCCGGCGCAGCGCGTTTTCGACGATGATGACAGCGCCATCGACAATCAGACCGAAGTCCAAGGCGCCGAGGCTCATCAGATTGGCGGAGACACCGGCACGCAGCATCCCGAAGCCGGTCAGCATCATGGTAATCGGGATGACCAGCGCCGCGATCAGGGCCGCACGGAAGTTGCCGAGCAGCAGGAAGAGCACGACGATGACCAGCACCGCGCCTTCGGACAGGTTTTTCGCGACCGTCTTGATCGTCGAATTGACTAGCTCGGTGCGGTTCAGCACCGGCTGAATTACGACGTCAGGAGGCAGCGAAGCGTTGATCGTCTTCAGTTTCTCAGCGACCGCGGTCGACACGATGCGGCTGTTCTCGCCGATCCGCATGATCGCCGTGCCGACGACGACTTCGGTACCGTTCTCCGATGCCGAACCCATGCGGATCGCCTGACCCGTCTTCACAGTCGCAACTTGTTCGACCGTGATCGGCACGCCGTTACGTGTCGCGATCACGGTCCTGGCCAACTCGCTGGCATTGCGAACGAGCGCATCCGAGCGAACAGCCAGACCTTCGCCATTGCGATTGACGAAGCCACCGCCGACGCTGGTGTTATTGCGCTCCAGCGCATTTCCCAGGTCCGTCAGCGTGATGCCGAGCGAGGCCAGCTTCTGCACGTCGGGCACGACGAGGAACTGCTTGGCGTAACCGCCAATCGAGTCGACACCGGCGAGGCCCGGTGTGGTCTTCAGAAGCGGCGTCACGATCCAGTCCTGCGCGGTGCGCAGGTAGGTCGCCTTGTCCTCTTCGGTCGTCAGTCGCTCGCCCTCTGGCGTGATGTAGCTGCCATCGGGCTGTTGGCCCGGTTCACCGGGCTTGTGCTTGTCGTCCTCGCGATGATCGAGACGAACGGTGTACATGTACACCTCGCCCAGGCCTGTCGCGATCGGACCCATTTCAGGGTTCACGCCGTCGGGCAGATTCTCTTGCACGCCCCGCAGACGCTCGCCCACCTGCTGGCGGGCGAAATAGATGTCCGTCGCGTCCGAAAAGACCGCCGTGATCTGCGCGAAGCCGTTGCGGCTCAACGAGCGCGTATATTCCAGGCCGGGGGTGCCGGCGAGCGCGGTTTCGATTGGAAACGACACCTGCTTCTCGACCAGCTCGGGCGAGAGGGCAGGCGCGCGGACGTTGATCTGGACCTGATTGTTGGTGATGTCCGGCACCGCGTCGATCGGTAGCCGGTAGAGGGAAAAGGCGCCGATGGCGGCGACGATGACGGTGAGGAGCAGGACTAGCCAGCGCTTCTCGACCGCCCAGGTTACGATACGGGCGATCATGGCTTAATCCTCGTGGCTCGCTTCGCCCTTGCCGATCTCGGCCTTGAGCGTGAAACTTCCGGTGGTGGCGATCTGTTCGTTGCCGGTCAGGCCCGACCGGACGATCACCGTGTCGCCCGACGCATCGCCGAGCTGGACCGGGGTCGCCTTGAAGCCGGTGGGCGTGCGCACGAACACGACCGACTTGCCCTCGAAACTCTGGACCGCCGTCGTCGGCACGCGGACCGCCCCGCTCCCGCCGCTGCCCGTGAGCTGCACGGCTGCCGTCACAGGCTCGCCGACCCGCCATTCGCCACCGCGATTGTCGAGCGTGGCGAGCGCCGGCACGAGCCGCGTCTGCGGATCAAGCGCCGGCGACACGAAGGTCACGCGGGCGGTCGCCTGACGGCCTGCCGCCTTCACCAGCACCGTATTGCCGGGACGCACCCGGCCCGCATCCTCGGGCTTGAGATTAAGCGCGATCGACACCTGGCTCAGGTTGGCGATGCGATAGAGTTCGGCATCCGCCGCGACCGTTTGTCCCAGCGTCACGGGGCGCGCAATGATCTGGCCCGAGATCGGCGCGGCAATGCCGAGCCGGTTGAGCCCGCCGCCGCCGACACCCGCCGCCGAAACCATGCTCTGCGCCTGCGTCAGGGCGATCCGCGCCTCCGTCGCCGCTGTGCGGGCGGCGATCAGATCCTGTTCAGGGGAGACTCTCTGCGCGAACAGCCGCTGTTCGCGCGCGAGGTTCGAATTAGCGAGCTGAAGCCGCGCCCGCGCCGCCTCGACCTCGCCCTTGATCTGCGCCGCCTCGCGGCTTTCGATGACAGCAATGGTCTGGCCGCGTCCGACCGATTGGCCGAGGTTACGGGTGAGCGCGACCACGCGTCCCGCAATTGCGGCCGAGACGACCTGCGTTCCCTGTGGGTCGCCCTCGATGATCGCGGGCAGCTCGATCGTCCCGGCCCCGCCGATGATCGGCCGTCCGACCTGGACGCCCGCTGTGGCGATCTGGTCGGCACCCAATGTGACAACGCCTTCACCGGCATGACCGCCTTCAGCACCGCCCTTTTCCGTGCCCGCTGCCGTCTCATTGGCAGCTGCGCCTTCGGCAGTTGCCTCGTTTCCGCCATCCTTGCCGCCGCAGGCAGCCAAGAGCAGGGCGAGCGACGCCGCGCCCGCGAGATAAAAGCTCTTCATCACTGATTCCCCCCATTGGGCGCAGGAGCGGTCAGTCGCTCCACTTGCGCGCGGGCATTCTGGTAATTGGCAAGCGCGTCGATCGCGGCGACCCGCGTTTCGGCGAGCGTGCGTTCAGCATCGAGCAATTCGAGCTGGCCGAACTTGCCCTCGCGATAGCCGATCCGCGCGATGCGGGCGGCCTCCTGTGCAGCCGCCAGCGCCGGCCCCGACGCCGCACGAGCCGTCGTTGCGGCATTGGCCGCCTGCGCCTGCGCGTCCGTGATCGCCTGTTCGATGTCGAGCGCGGTCACGCGGCGCTGCGCATCCGCCTGGGTCCGCTGCGCGGTCGCCTGCGCAATCGCGGCGCGACCATTGTTGAACACCGGGATCGGGATCGACACGCTGAACACCGCCGCCATGTCGTTGGTCGCTTCCAGGCGGCGGATCGACGGCCCGACGTTCAGGTCAGGCACGCGATTGGCGCGCGCGAGCCGCACGCCGGCTTCGGCAATGGAGAAATCCGCGTTGGCTGCCGCCAGCGCGAGTGTGCCGGTCGTGTTGACCGGTGCCAACGGCCCATAGACGTTCACACCGGGAAGGCGATCGAGCAGCGTGTCATCGAGCAGGCCGTCGATCGGCCGTCCGATCCGACGCGCCAGATTGGCGCGGGCCGCCTCGGCCAAGCGAAGCTGCCGTTCCACATTGGCGTCGGCATTGATACGCGCGACATCCGCGCGCTGTTGCTCGAGTGGCGATGCCCGCCCTGCCTGCACGCGAACGCTCGCGGCCCGCAGCGCATCGCTGGCGATCCGGGCCTGATCGCGGGCTGTCATTACCCGGCGATCGGCCGCGACCGCTTCGACATAGAGCTGCGTTACCTGAAGCCGGACATCCGCCGCGATGATCGCGGCCTGGATCTCGGCCCGGGACAATTGCGCATTGGCGACCGCGACGCGGGCGCCGCGCTTGCCGCCTAGCTCGATCGGGATCGCAAAGCCGACCGTGGTTTCCGCGCTGCGGACCCCCCGATACGGCCCGGAGCCGATGACATTCTCGACTTGGCCTTGAACCACCGGATTGGGCCGCAAGCCGGCGACTGTGCGACCTGCACGGGCCGCGTCGATTCCAGCTGTCGCCGCTTCCGCAGCAGGGGCCGAACCGCCCGCTGCACTGACCGCTTGGTCAAGCGTGTAGACCGGCGCATCCTGCGCAACAGGCGCGGACGGTCCGACCTGCGCCTGCGCCATCGTGGCGCAAGACGCTGCGGCCAGCATGGCCGCGAGGATACGATTCATGAAAATAGGACTCCTGACGATGATCGACAGGGCGCGCCAACGCACGCCCAAATCGGACGTCAGGCTTGGGGGGGCCTCAAATGGACCATGCCGGTGCGGCCGTCGAGCGACGCAGAGGCGGAGATTGTCGGCTTGGGCACTGTGAGGACGGGGGTATATTCCATCGTCGTGCGCGCAGGCGCGCCGACGTCGTGTCCGTGACAATAATTGTGATGATGCGGGACATTCTTGTCCGAGTCCGATGGCACCTGATCGATGTCACCGGCGGTATGGACCGTGAACTCAACGCCCGCGATGCTTCCCCCCGCCAGATCGGCGGCATGGGCCATGCCGGAGAAGCTGGTCAGGACCAGCATCAGGCATGTCAGGAAAGGCAAAAAGGCTCGCACTAGCTTGCCTCTATCACGGAAGGGTTTTCATGTCATTGCACTAATTCGAACCAAGGGTCACTGAGCCGGAACCCGAGCGGGATCGGTCGCGCCCGTTCCAGGCGAACCCGACCGCAATGGCGACCGCCATCAGGAGTTGCGCCAGCACCGATTGCCAAGTGGGAAACACGCCGAGCATCGACAGCCGTGGCACGTCCGCGAGCGGTGCGATGTTGATAAGGCCGGCTTCCTGAAGCGCGGCGACGCCTTTACCCGCAAGCACGACGGTCAGAACGGCCATGAGCCAGGAGCTATAGCGGAAGAACTGCGCGATCGGCAGCTTGCGACTGTAGCGAAGCATGGCCCAAGCGATCAGGCTGAGCAGTCCAATCGCCGACCCGGCCCCCGCGAGAAGCATCCCGTTGTCACCTTGCGCCGAAAGCGCGGCATAGAACAGGATCGTCTCGAAAACCTCGCGATAGACGACCACGAAGGCGAGTCCGAACAGGAACCAGCCCGACCCGCCCGAGAGCGCCCGCGACATCTTCTCGCGAATATAGCGCTGCCACTGATCGGCTTGCGCCTTACCGTGCATCCAAATCCCGACCGAGAGCAGCACGACCGCGGCGAACAGCGAGCCGAACCCTTCGGTCAGCTCCCGGCTCGCGCCGCTGATCCCGATTGCATAGGTGGCGACCGCCCAGGTGATTCCGCCCGCGATGATCGCGCTGACCCAGCCGCCATGAACGTAGCGCAGCGCCTCGCCGCGGTCGGCTTTACGCAGGAATGCGATCATGGCGACGACGATGAGCAGGGCCTCAAGCCCTTCACGCAGCAGGATCGTGAACGCGCCCAGGAACGTGGACGCCTCGGTGGCGGCATCGGGCGCGAGCGCCGCTTCTGCATCATCGAAAAAGCCGCCCAGCACCGTGACCTTCTCCGCGAGATCATCGGGCGATGCGCCCCGGTCGATCGCGGCGCGGAACTCCCCCATGGCGCCCTCGATTCGGCCCATCAGCGTCGCGTCGCGCGCGGTGAGCGTTGGTTCGATCGGCTCGAACCCATCGAGATAGGCCGAGAGCGCCAGCTCTTTCGCCATGCGCGCATCGCCACGCCGGGCAGCGGCCACGCTTTCGGCGAGCTTGGCGCGGGCGACCACGAGCGAGCCGGGAGCCTGTTGCATCACCTGTTCGGGATGACGACGCAGGAACGCGAGCACGGCTTCAGCCTTGGCGCCGCCGATTGCCGCGCCGAGCCCGGCCGGGGTGAGCGCGACCAGGGCTTTCAGGTCCGGAATGCGCCGGCGAAGTGTCGGGTCGGATTTCCAAAGCTGCTCGCCTTCGCGCGCCTGCGCGTCCGTGAAGGCGAAGCTCCCGGCTCGGAATGCTACCGCCCAGCGCTGATCGTTCGGCAGATCGGCGAAGCTCTGCATCGCCGTCCCGTCGATGCCCTGCGTCACCACCTGATAGAGCGCGAAGACGCTGCGCTGGCGCGCACGTTCGGCATCGGTAAAGGCGATCGGGGGTGTCGCGAGCTTGGCGGCGTCGGGGCCACGGCCGTTGCCCGTCATGCCGTGACAGGACGCGCAGGATTGTTGGAACAGGGCATGGCCGGAGACGAGGTTCGGAGCCTTATCGGGCGCGAGCGGCACCGGGTAGGCGCGCAGCAGATCGGCCGCGAGCCCGTGCGCCAGTGTTGCCACCTGTTCAGTCGATCCCTTTTCCGCGATTACCGCTTGGAGGTTGGCGGCCCGCTGAATGAGGGCTTGGCGCTCCGGCTTCGCCGGCAGGCCTTGAAGCCGTGTCGAGACCGACGCGGCAAACTCATTCATTTCGGCGTATTCCGACGCGCTCTTGATCCGACCGTTCGCGACCGCGCCTCCATAATCGACGGCCATATAGTCGAGCAGCCGCCATGCGGTTTGCACGTCGCCGGGTTCGGCGAATGCCGCAGCAGGGATCAGCAGCGCAGCGAGCGCGGCGAGCAGCCGCAGCGAGAGCATTGCCCGGATCAAGGTGAGCAGACGCACTACCGCTCTCCCAGTTCGCGCCGAGCGCCAGTGACGATTTCATAAGCGGAGTGGAGGAACAGGAGGGCGATGAGGCCGGCGACGGCGAGGTCCGGCCAGGCGCTTCCTGTCCACGCCACCAGACCGGCCGCGGCGATCACCGCGACATTGGCGAGCGCGTCGTTGCGGCTGAACAGCCAGATCGCGCGAACATTGGCGTCCCCTTCCCGGAAACGCGCAAGCACCAAGGCGGACACGACATTGATCGCGAGCGCGACAACGCCGATTGTGCCCATCAGTTCGGCATCCGGCGCGGTTGCGTTCAGGGCGCGCCAAATCGCGAAACCGATTACGCCCACGCCAAGCGCACCGAGAAACAACCCCTGCGTCAGCGCGACCTTTGCCCTCGCCCGTGCGGACCAGGCAAGCGCGAGAAGACCGATAAGGCTGATCGACCCGTCCCCGAGAAAATCGAGGGAATCCGCTTTCAGCGCTTGGCTATCGGCGATGAACCCGCCGAACAGCTCGGCGACTCCGAAGCCGAGGTTGAGCACCACGACGGTCAGCAGCGCACGGCGATAGGCCGGATCGGTTTGCGCGCGCGCGGGCTCCCCGTGGCACCCGCAGCTTTCGGTAGAAGCATTCATGCGGCCTTCCTTACCACCTCCAGTCGCTGTAGAAGCAAGCGAAATGTGCGACACGTTCGCATTAGCAAGGATGGCATGATGAAGCCGGTGATGATTGGGCAGCTCGCCAGCGAGACGTCGACAAAAGTGACGACGATCCGGTTTTATGAGTCGATCGGGTTGCTGCGCTCCGCCCCGCGCACGGCGTCGGGCCGTAGAACCTATGATGCCAGCGACATCGAGCGTTTGCACTTCATCCGCAACGGTCGCCGGCTCGGCTTTTCGGTCGACGAAATACGATCGTTGATGGGGCTGGCGCAGAACCCGGACCAGGATTGTGGTGCCGCCTCAGCTATCGCTGCTCAGCACCTCAAGGATGTGGAGGAGAGGCTGGCGCAACTCGCGGTGTTGCGGGATGAGTTGGCAATGCTCAGCCAGAGCTGCACCAAGGCGCGCATGGCCGATTGTCGGATCATGAAGGCGATCGGCAAAGGCCACCCTCAAGCCGATCAGTAATAGTCGGCTAGCCTGAGGTCGCGCACATCACCCGAGGCCATCGTCAGCTTTACGAGGGTGCCAGCAGGCCGGGAGCGCACTTGCCAGAGCTCCCCACGCGTATAGTTCGCATCGATCGAATGGCCGTTCACCGCCACGATCCGGTCGCCGACCGCCCAGCCAGCCTTTTCCGCAGGACTGTTCGCCGCGACATGAACGACGGTAAGCGCCGTTGGTGAAGCTGCGAGGCCAAGACCGCTACGATCCTTCAGCATCGGCAGACGGTGACGAGGATCGATCGGCCGGAGCCACACGAACCCGGCCGTCACATCGAATACCACGTCGAATTGAGCGATCAGCGGTAGGCCGACATTGCCAACCGTGCTGGTGGAGAGCCAAGCTCTCATCCCGAGTGTGGGGACGTTCGAGACGCCAAGCCCTTCAATGTTGATGTTCTGGGTTGTGAAAGCATCGTTGACTCGCACGCCATCGACGCCGCCGATCGCCGCGGTCGAGACGAGCTTCCCGTTCAACAGCCCTTGATCGCGGGCATAGGCCGACGAGAGCATCAGCGCGGCCGAGCTGCCAAGATCGATCATCAAGGGCACGGGAGACAGGCCCTCGACGGAGGCCCGGATGAACAGCTCCTGCTTGGCACCGCGCCCGAGCGCGGCAGCGCGCCAATCAGGGCCGGCGAGGAACGTCCCCGACTTGACGACCGCCATACGCCTGTTCGCGAAATCGAGCGCGATGCAGCTGCCCGTGAACATATCGGCACCGAGGAGAATATCGATCGGTCGTCCGAAGGCCGCCGACACAGCACCTAGATCACCGACAACAGCAAAGGGGAGACGACGGGTTTCGCGGGCGAGCTGTACGTCGATGTCGCGGACCAGCAGCACCGGGGCCTTGGCGCTCAGCCCGCTAATCATGCGCCGCTCACCATTGTTCAAGCCGAGCTTCGCCGCGAGCGCCGTGCTCATGATCGACGCGCCGCTGCCACTGTCGAGCACCGCCCGCACCGGCACGCCGCCCACTTGCGCCAAAACAAGGAGGGTATCACCCGTGCCGACTTCCAGCGGCTCCCATTCGAGGTGAGCCGCGCCAAAGTTCCACGAGCCCGCAGACCGGGAAGTCCGTCGCGCGAGCGTTGGAGAACCGAGCACCAAGCCGGTTCCACAGGCCAGCAGCCGCGCCACTAATGAGCGTCGAGACATACCGATTGCTTCAGCACGGGCCGTCAAAAAGCCACCTCCAGCCCCCCGTCCGCAGGAGAGCAAATTGCGGTTACATGCTCCAGCCACTGGAGGAGCAAGGGCTTTTTAAGCGCCCGAAATGCTATCCTGTTCAAATGCCCTCTCGAAAATGAGCAGTTGAGGCAGGTCAGAACCGGTCGAATAAGACCGAAGTAGGCAACTTCCGCTTGCGCGACCTTGGGCGAGCAGGACCCCAGTTCACGAAGGAACGTGAAGCTATCGCCTCACCCGCAGCAGCCCGTCACAGTCCCGTTTGCTTTCGCCTCCTGGATTGGAGGGCATGGGACATCGCCAAATGAGCAGAACACGCAGCAGTCGCCGGCCAAGGGCCGCAGCACCACCGCGCAATGCCGGCAATCATAGAAAAACTGGCAGGCGTTGGTGGGCATCCTTTCGGTGGCCACCCCGCCGCATTTGGGACAGGTCAGGGTTGAGGTGAGCTGCATCAGGAAAGCGCGTTCATCAGCGGCGCTTCTAGGAGGTCCCAGGCGAACGCGATAAGCGTCAGAACCGTTCCAATCGCGAGCAGGATAGGTGTCGCGCGCGAGGGCAGCGGCATTGTGCAGGACCGGTCCCCAGCACAGGACCTCCGACGCTGCGCGTAGGCCCACCACCCAGCAGCCAAGCCGATGAGCGAGGTCGCCGTTAGCGGCCACCTTAGTGGCATCAGCGCGGCGAAGTTGCTGGACAGGCCCGCCCCCAGGCCGAGCGCCGCGAGTGCGAGGGGCAGGACGCAGCATGACGCCGCAGCTAGAACAGCGGCTAAGCTCGCAAGCGCGCCGAGGGCGGATAGCCCCGTGTCGGCGCGACGTCGTGACGTTGGTGCGCTTAGGGTTTCACGCGGGATGCTCTCTTGGTTCATCTATCGCCTCTAGCGGGTTAGCCCGTTATGCATCCTGTAGTGACTACAGGAGCAAGCGGTATATGCGCGTTGAGGAAAGCATTGCGATCGGCGAGCTGTCTCGCCGGACTGGCGTGAATATCGAGACGATCCGGTACTTCGAGCGCGTTGGTGTTCTCGCAACGCCACCCCGCACAAGCGGCGGGCGGCGGGTATATGGGACCGGTCACGTCCGCGCACTTGGGTTCGTCCGTCGCGCGCGCGAACTCGGCTTCTCCCCGGCCGAGGTGCGCGCGATCCTGTCTCTTGGCGGTTCTGCGCAGGCGTCATGCAGTGAGGTCCGCGAGATCGCGGCTCACCATCTAGAGCGTGTGCGCGCTAAGATGGAGGATCTGGCGCAACTAGAAAGCCTGCTGGCTGCGACCATCGACCGTTGCGAAGGCGACGGGGCGGCGAGTTGCGCCGTGATCGACTTGCTGGACCAACCTTCGTCTGGGTAGATGTCGCATCGCGCGCCGGTTCCGCGCAAACGGTCGATGACGGAGCCGATCACCATCACCACGGCACGCGGCGCTAGCCACCCATGTGGACGCTGCGCATCACGAAGCCGCTTTTCGGAAGCGCTGGCAGCCTGGCGAAATCGATGCTCAGGTCCTGGTCCGGTACGTCATAGCGCATCGCGTTGACGAGGAGGTGTGCCGCCACCTTCATGATCGCGAGGACGATCCATTCGCCGGGACAGCGATGGCCGAGATAGTGATCGCCGCCGCCCTGCGGAATGAAGTTGAAGGAGTCTTCGTCCCAAGCCCTGAAACGCTCAGGGCGAAACTCCTGGGGGTCGGCCCAGGTCGCTGCGTCGTGATTGCTCCCATAAAGGTCCAGCATCACTTGACGCCCTTCCGGAAAGGCCATCCCCTCCCACTCGTAATCTTGGCGCGCGCGCGCCACCACAGCGGGAAAGAAGGGATAGAATCGGCGGACCTCCTGGACGAAGAGCTCGGCATAGTCCGGCTCCTGAGCCAAGGCCGCCCTTATCCCTGAACAGGTTTGCAGCGCGTGGGCGACGAAGGTGATGTATACTGCGATCGCGACGGTCGGGCGAAGGACATTTACCAGTTCGACCGCTGCGACGTGCGGCGAAAGAAGATCGTCGTGCCGGTCGCGATGCCAGGCTATCGCGTAAGCCGCGGTCCCCGAGCCCGAGCCGATGCTCCCGGCCCGAATGCCTTCAATGATCCGCTTCGCCCATGCGTCGACGCGACGACGGGCCAGCCGTGACCAAAGATGCCTTGGGCTCGCCGAGCCGGCGGCGTCGAACAGCGCCCGCAGCTCGCCCGCGCGGTTGCCGGCTTCATCGTCCGGAAGAGGAACTCCCGCCCAAGCGCATACCGCTCGCGTCAGCGGCTCATGCAACTCGTCATAGAAGACGATCTCTCCTTTGCGCGTCCAGCCCGGCACCGCCCTGCGCCACTCGGCCTCGAACAATTGCGCCAGCGCCCGCACGCGCTCTGGTGTCATCAGGCCCATGAACATCTGCTTGCGGTGCCGATGGGTCTCGCCGTCCAGACCCTGAACGCCGCCTTGGCCCAGCAGTGTCTTCTGAATAGCGACCGGCATGGCACCTTCGCGCTCGAAGCGGGTCGTATCGTAGAAGATTTCGGCGGCCTTGGCCCCCTTAAGGCAGTTGGTCTTTTTCAGCAGGAAACGGGATTCAAAAGCGTTTGCGCCTAGGCGCTGGCACTGCCTGGAGATGAACCGATAGGGATCGGCGAGGAGAGAAAGGGTTTCGTCCGGGCCTTTCGTGTGTGGTGTCTTAGGCATGACCGGTCCGGTGATTGTTGGGTCTCCTTTGATTAACTCGGAGGAATATCACGGGTTGCAGGCTCACGACAGGTGACGAACGAGGACGATCAGGGCGGAGCAGGCGCGGCCGAGGCGTTCGAGGCCATGCGCGGCGAGCTGGCGCTGCGCCGTGGAGGGCTTGGCGGCCGAGCGCGGCGATCGACATACCCGACCATACCGAGACGCTTGGCGTGCTCCAGCAGAACGTGAACACGGCAGGCGAGAACGTCGCGCGCATCGGCCAATTCCTGAAAGCGGCCCCGGCGCTGGCGATGACGCCGGAGCAGATGGCGCAGCGCATCGCCGCGGCGGGCAGCGCCGCCCGGCGCGAGGATCAGGCGGCGCTCGCCAAGGCGGGCGAGGACAAGGCCCGCATCATGGCCGATCTTCGCGCCATCGCCGGGTCCGCATGGACACGCGCCGACCAGAAGAATCGGCAGCTATGGTTTGCCCTGGGTGGGGTGGCGGCCGGCATCCTCGCATGGGCGATCGTGCCGGGCCTGGTCGCGCGCGAGATCGCACCGGCGAGCTGGCAATGGCCCGAGCGCATGGCGGCGCGGACGCTCGACTTGCCCCGCTGGGAAGCCGGGCAGCGTATGATCCAGAGCGCCAGTCCCACCGCGTTCCGCGCCATCGTCGGGGCCGACAGGATCGTGACGGCCAACCGCGCGGCGATCGAGGGGTGCGGCAAAGCCGCAGCGCGAAACGCGTGAAACGGTGCGACGCACGATCACGCTCAAGTGGAGTAAAAGTTAGCCGCGCAAGTTATTCAGCCAAGCGTTCGATGATCGGACAATCAGGCCGATCATCGCCATGACAGGCTTGGGCGAGCCCGGTAAGCGAGCGGCGCATGGCGTCCAAGACGCGGACCTTGCGGCCCAGTTCGGCAGCGCGGGCTTCCGCCAGCGTCTTCACTTCCGCGCTCGACCGATCGCGATCCGACCACAGCCCCAGCAGCGTGCGGATTTCCTCGATCGGGAACCCCAGGTCGCGCGCGTTGGCGATAAATCGCAGCCGATGAACGTCAGCGTCGGCGTAGTCCCGGTAGTTCCCGCGCCGTGGCGGCGCGGGCACCAAACCAATCTTTTCATAGTGGCGGATCATGCGTTGGGAGACGCCGCTGGCGTCCGACGCCGCTCCGATGTTCACAGCTTTACCGCGTTGAGCCGCAGTGCGTTCAGGACCACGGTGAAGGACGAGAGCGCCATCGCTGCACCGGCCAGCATCGGCGACAGCAGGATACCGGCAACCGGGTAAAGCACGCCGGCCGCAACCGGCACGCCGATTCCGTTGAACAAGAACGAGAAGAACAGGTTTTGGCGGATATTTCGCATCGTCGCGCGAGCGAGCTTGCGGGCGCGCACGATCGCCGAGAGATCGCCGCGCGTGAGCGTCATGCCGGCGCTTTCGATCGCCACGTCTGTTCCCGTTCCCATCGCCAAGCCGACATCCGCGGCGGCGAGCGCCGGGGCGTCGTTGATCCCATCGCCCGCCATTGCGACCCTTGCGCCGCTCGCTTTCAGCTCGCCGATGATACGCGCCTTGTCTTCCGGCAGCAGATCGGCGCGCACGTCATCAAGACCGCCCACGGCGCGCGCGACAGCATCGGCCGTCCCACGATTGTCGCCGGTGAGCATGACGACCCGCAGGCCCTCCTTGCGAAGCGCGGCAATAGCGTCGCGCGCCGATGCGCGCACCGGATCGGCGACTGCGAGCAGACCGGCGAGCGCCCCGTCGATCGCGACGAGGATGATGCCCGCGCCTTCGCCACGGTGACGATCGGCCGCGGCGTCGACCGGCTTGAGATCAGCGCCGATCCGGCTCATTTGCACCGCATTACCAATCACGACCGAGCGGCCGCCCACCGTGGCGCTGACACCCAGCCCGGTTTGCGAGGCAAAGTCCGCGACTGTGCCGAGCTGCAATCCTCGTTCTTTGGCGGCAACGACGATTGCGTGCGCGAGCGGATGTTCGGATTGGCCTTCGACGGCCGCGGCAAGCGCGAGCATGTCGTTCTCTCCGACCGCGCTGACCGTCTCGACCGCGATCAGCTTGGGCTTGCCTTCCGTGAGCGTACCCGTCTTGTCGATGACAAGGGTATCGACCTTTTCCAGCCCCTGTAAGGCTTCCGCGTTCTTCACCAGCACGCCGGCCTGAGCGCCGCGTCCCGTGCCGACCATGATCGACATGGGCGTGGCGAGCCCGAGCGCGCACGGGCAGGCGATCACCAGCACTGCGATGGCGTTAAGCAGGGCATGGCCCATGCGCGGCTCAGGGCCGACCAGCGACCAAGTGATGAAGGTCGCAATCGAGATCAGCACGACGAGCGGCACGAACCATCCTGAAACCCGATCGGCGACCGCCTGTATCGGGGCGCGGCTTCGCTGCGCTTCCGCGACCATGCGGACGATACGCGCGAGCATCGTGTCCGAACCAACCGCGCGGGCTTCCATCACCAGGCTGCCCGTCCCGTTGACGGTGCCCCCGGTAACGATCGCCTCGACTTCCTTGAGGACCGGCGCGGGTTCGCCGGTGAGCATGGCTTCGTCGACCGACGAACGACCCTCGACCACGACGCCATCGACCGGGATGGCTTCACCGGGGCGGACCCGCAGCCGGTCACCGGTTGCCACGTCGGCAAGCCCGACTTCTTCTTCAGAACCGTCAGGCTGCAAGCGTCGCGCCGTCTTGGGGGCGAGATCCATGAGAGCGCGGATCGCGCGCCCTGTCGCCGCCCTAGCGCGCAGTTCGAGCACTTGCCCGAGCAGCACCAGTGTCACCACGACGCCGGCCGCCTCGTAATAGACGGGAACCATGCTCCCATGCGTGCGGAAGGTCGCTGGGAAGATGCCCGGCGCGAGCGTCGCGACCACGCTATAGAGGAAGGCGGCACCTACGCCGATCGCGATCAGTGTGAACATATTGAGATGGCGGGTACGAAGCGATGTCCACCCCCGCTCGAAAAACGGCCAGCCCGCCCACAGCACGATCGGCGCGGTGAGTGCGAGCTGGACCCAAGGCGAGGCCGCAGGGCTAACCACATGCAGGCCTAACATTTCCGCGAACATCGAGACGACGAGCAGCGGGATCGTGAGCGCGCCCGCCACCCACAGTCGGCGCGTGAAGTCGACCAGCTCAGGGTTGGGAGTATCGTCGAGCGACGGTTCTTCGGGTTCGAGCGCCATGCCGCAGATTGGGCAAGTTCCCGGCCCTTCCTGGCGAATTTGCGGGTGCATCGGGCACGTCCACATCGCCCCCGGCGTCGCCATCGGCTCCGGTTTCGGCTTATCGCTCAGATAGGCGTCAGGATTGGCGACAAACTTGCTCCGGCACCCTGCGCTACAGAAATGATAGGCATGACCAGCGTGCTCGGCATGGTGTGTCGTTTTTGCGGGATCGACCGTCATGCCGCACACCGCGTCGATCACTGCTGCTGCGGCATCGTTGTCCTTACTGCCCGAGCAGCAGCCGCCCGCTTCGGTGTGATGATGTTCGTGCTCGATCTTTGCGGGAGCGGCCGAGCCGCCCCCGCAACAGGATGAGGGCGTGGAGACCGATTCAGGCGCAGGCTTCGAACAGCCGCAACCCCCGGCTTGGGAATGGGAATGAGGGTCGTTCATGGCAAGACTCCTTCGACCCGAGAGCATGTAGGGTATGACACCGTGTTAGGGTCAAGGCCCTGTCGGCACCGCTGGCGTGTATGTTGAATCTACGCGCGGGAGCGGCGTTGCCCTCATATTGCGGGGGCCAGCTCTACACCCTCGACGCCATAAGGGCCGCAGCTTAGGTCTATTACTAGCTCGCCAAACGCGGGCCGGGGGCAATCGGGGACATATGGCAGCGCAGATCGACAGTCTTTCTACTGGCACCGACCATGACGGCCTGGTGCGCCGCTTAATTGCCCGCTGGCGTGACGATCAGGGCGCGACCTATCGGAGCTGGTTTCTTTGGGACGAGCGGTTGAAGAACTTCCGATCAATCCGGCGCGGCATCACCCAGGTTGTCGGCGAGATCGAGCGCGGCACGTTCGGCGTCGCCTACCGCGGATCGTCGCTCGAAACCGTCGTCCATTCCGTCGCCGAGCAGCGGCAAATCTTCAAGGGCGCGGACCATGCGTACATCTGGAAGCCGAAGCTCCGCATCCCCGACATTTACGAGAGCCCCGACAATCAGCGCGCGTTCGGCCGCTTGCTCGACGCCTGTTCCTGTTGCGACACGGCCGAGGAGATCATCAGCCATATCCACGCGATCGACCGTTTGAAGATCAAGGGGCTGGGTCCGGCGGTCGCCAACCTCCTCTACTTCCTTCACCCGACGCTGGTGCCGCCCTTCAACACCGCAATCGTTAAGGGCTACAACGCGCTGACGGGGGCGAATGTGAAGCTCGGGAGCTGGGAGCATTTTCTGGCGATGCGGACCGGCATCCTCGATCTCAACGACCGCTTCCGCGAGCTGCTATCGAATGATTTAGGCGCGATCGGCGGTCTGTTGTTCGACATCGGCTCCGATCGCTATCCGGCTCCGCCCCTCGACGTGAGCGGCGCGACGCTGGCGAGCTGGGGGCAGCGGCTTGAGGCGGCGCGCGAGGAAGCGCGCACGCTCAGCAAGGCCGCTCAGCGCGAGGGCGAGAACGAGCGCACCCATACCGAAATCCAGGCATGGCTTCGCGATCTAGGGTTGGCGCTCGGCTATGACGTATGGATCGCCGCGAACGACCGCAGCCGCGCCTTCGACGGATCACCCTTGGGCGCAGGATGCCTTGAGCGCCTGCCCGACACGATCGCGACGTCGAAGGGCGCTGACTCGATCCGGCTGATCGACGTGCTGTGGCTTGAGAAGGCCGGCGATCATGTCGCCGCGGCGTTCGAGGTGGAGCATTCGACCTCGATCTATTCGGGCATCGTCAGGATGCTCGACCTGGCCTTGAGCGGTGGCGACCTTCACGCGACCGCGGGGCTGTTCCTTGTCGCGCCCGACGCGCGCGAGACGGACGTTCGCGCGCAGTTGCAGCGGCCCGCGTTCAGCCGCGTAGCCGACCTCGACATATCCTACCTGCCCTATGGCGAGCTGGAGAAGAACCGGGAGGCCATCGCGCGGTTCGGATCGGGACTGAAAGCGATCAAGGCCGTTTCCAGCAAGCTCGCCTAGCCCGCTCCGCGCAAGGGATGATCCGGAGAGCCGCGTATCCTCTAGCATGTAGAGGAGTGCTGCCGTGACGATGCCATCCCCGGCCCCCTGGCTCGACGCCGTGCTGATCGGGTGGTTCGTGCTGACCGCCCTTTCGGTCGCTTACGTCGCGTGGGATGCCTTCACCCGCAACCCCGAGCTGCGCGTGATGAAATGGGGGTGGCTGTTGGTCACGCTCTATGGTGGCCCGATCATGGCCGCGGCCTATGTCCTGTCCTGCCAGGAGCCGGCGAACGAGCGGCACGAGGATTTCGTTCGACCGCTCTGGAAGCAGGCGTTCGGCTCGGCCATCCATTGCATGGCGGGCGATGCAACCGGCGTCATCGCCGCAGCCGCGATCACCACGGCGCTCGGCCTGCCGATGTGGCAGGACGTGATCGCGGAATATGTGTTCGGCTTCGCGTTCGGACTGCTGATTTTCCAGGCGCTTTTCATGCGCGACATGGCGGGCGGTTCCTATTGGGGCGCGCTTCGCATGTCGTTCATCCCCGAATGGCTGTCGATGAATGCCGTCATGGCCGGCATGATCCCGACGATGGTGGTGTTGATGAGCCGCGACATGGCCGCGATGCACGCCAGCTCGCTCCGCTTTTGGGGCGTCATGTCGCTGGCGACACTCGTCGGGTTCGCAGTCGCCTATCCGATCAACCTTTGGCTGGTTGGCGTGCGCTTGAAGCACGGCATGGGCACGGTGCGCGCGCTGGGGCATGGCGGACACGAAGTCGGCGCGGACCGGCAATCGGCCACGCCGATGCCGGACATGGGACACGACGCAATGGCAGGGATGAGCGGCATGGCGGCCGGCGCGCGCGTGACCGGACCTCAGATCGCCGCGATGACAGTGTTGACGCTCATCATGCTTGGCGCGGGCATCATCGTTGCGACGCTGTTCGGTCGGTGGGCCATGTAACTTGCCGCGAACGACGGAGATCGCGGCAAGGGGTGATCGCGCGGCGCGCGTATCTAGGAACAGGCGGGGGCTCATACGGAGATAATGCGATGCACCAGATCGACCCCGGCATGAAGGCGTGCATGGACGCCTGCCACGAATGCCATGTGACCTGTCTTCACATGGCGATGAACCATTGCCTCGAAATGGGCGGCCAGCACGCCGCGCCCGAGCATATGAAGATCATGGCCGACTGCGCGCAAATTTGCGCGGTTGCGATCGACTTCATGGCGCGCAAGTCCGCCCACCATCAGCATATCTGCCGCGAGTGTGCCGAGATCTGCCGGGCTTGCGCAGCGAGCTGCGAGGCCCTGGGCGGCATGGAGGATTGCGTGGCAGCGTGCCGGAAGTGCGCCGATTCCTGCGATCGGATGGCGGCATAGCGGGGCTTGCGCGGGCGGTCGCCCGCCCGCGCAGCTATCTGCATATCAACGGCCCATGCTCGCGATCACAGCGAACAGCTCGGCCGTGAACTTGGTCAGGAGCTCGGTCGCTGCGCTCCCGAAAATCACCAAACATACGCCTAGCGCGATCAGCTTAGGCACGAAGCTCAGCGTCTGTTCGCTAATCGACGTCGCCGCCTGGATGATGCTGATTATCAGCCCGACGATCATCATCGGCACGAGCAGCACCACGCAGATCAGGCCGGCCACGGCCAGCATCCTCCCCGTCTCGTCGAGCAGGATCGACTGATCCATCAGGCGCGGCCCCGTGAACGGCCGGGGACCGCGAGGGCTCCCCGGCCGCGCATCACATCGCCGATGCAGGCGGCGCGAGCGTCCCGAGCCAGGCGATCAGCCCGAGAACCGCGATGACACAGGCGGTTTCGATCGCCAGACTTGTCCGCAGCGCGCCGAGGGCGCCCTTGTGATCGTCCGCTGCGATCGACCGCTCGAATGCCGGCGTGAGCCGGAAGCGGTTGAGCGAGGCGAGCCCTAGCATGGCGACGAACAGCGCCAGCTTTGCGATCAGGAGCTGACCATAGAGCGTCGCAGGAAGCGTGGCGAGGTTGCCGATCCCGACCAGCATCCAGCCGTTGACCAGGCCGGTGACGAGGATCGTGCCGACCACAACCGTCCCGATCGCGCCGAACCCGTGCAGCGCGCGGTGCGTCAGCCCCAGATGCGCCGCGTCTACGCGCGCCGCGGGTCGGGAGACGAGCAGGAGCAGCCCCAGTAGTGCGCCAACCCAAGCGCCCGAGGCGATCAGATGGAGAATGTCGACGATGAGGTGGACCCAGCCCATCACGGCTTCGTCCATCGCGCCGTGTCCGGTCCACGCCAGCGTTGCGAGTGCCACGGCCGAGCAGAGCGCGACGATGCTCAGCCAGATGCCGCGCCCGCCCGCGACCAGCGCTGCCAGCGCCGCGAGGGCCACCATGACCATGCGCAGCTTCCATGCTGCTCCGATCGCAGAGCCGGTGAGCAGCGCGCCGACTGCTTCACGGTCGATCGGCCAGGCCGGCGTTCCGGCCATTGAGGAGGCCATCAGCACGACCCAGGCGCCTGAAAACAACAGGCTCAGGCCAGCGCTGGCGATGAACCAGGGACGCAGCGCGAGCGCGTCGCCGCGCTCGCGCGCCCGCAGCCCATAAAGGCTGAATGCGGCAAGGCCGAACAGCGCAGCCAGCGTCACGTAGAGCGCGAAGCGGACGCCGATAAGCGACCAGTCCCCCATCGCCTCACTTCACCGCGAAGACGTAGGTTCCTGCGACCTTGTGGGTGTCGGTCGAGACGACATTCCACGCGACGCTATACCGACCCGATGGGAGCGGCGATTTCGGGGTGATGACGAGGGTCCGGCCATCGGACGAGAGCGCGGAGGCGCTGGCCATCTTCATGGCTGCCATGCCGGGCATCGCTGCCATCGTGAGATCGGCCTTGGAGAAGGCTGGCATCAGCTTCTCGCTGAAACGAAGTTCGATACGAGCGGGCTTCGCGACCGTCGCATTGGCGGCCGGCGATGCCGACACCAGCTTAGGATGGGCGTTCGCCGTTCCGGCGAACATGACGAGAGCGGCAGCAGCAGTCAGAACGGATAGGCGGCGCATAGGGGGCCTTTCGACAGGAGGGTTCCTGTCCTTCATTACGCGCCCCGATCGACCACCCCTCACGGATGGATTTGAGGGATGGGCGCGTCGCTTGCGTAATCCATGCTAGAGGGGTGGAGTGAACGACATGGACCTCGACGCAGTATTGATGAGGCTGGCGCAAGCACCCGTGCCCGCGAGCCTTGATGGCATGGAAGATCGCGTGCTGGCGCGGGTCGCCGCACGTCCAGCGGCGCGCGCCGGCTTAGGCGTTGGGGCAATGACGATCGCTGCGGCGCTCGTCATGGGCATCTTCGGTGCCGGTGTGCCCGCGAAGGAAGCCAGCGCGGCTTCGCTATCGCCCTTGGGGCCGGTGTCGCCGCTCGCGCCCTCCACGCTGCTCGTCGGCGTGCAATGAGCGGCCGCATCCGCCTTCTGCTTGGCATTGTCGCGTGCTTCATCGCCGCGATCATCGGTGTGTTCGTGGGGCGGGCGCTACTTCCGCCACGTGCCCAGCCCGGCTCGGAGCTGCACGACGTGCTGCATCATAAGCTGGCGCTGGACGCCAACCAGGAAGCGCGACTTGAAGTGCTGGAGCAGCGTTTCGCCGTGCAGCGGCGCGCATTCGAGCTGGAATTGCGGGCGAACAATGCCCGGCTCGCTGAAGCGATCGAGGCCGAGCATGGCAACGGGCCGCGCGTCGCCGCAGCGGTCGACCAGAGCCACGCCGTCATGGGCGAGCTCCAGAAAGCGACGCTGGCGCACATCTTCGCCATGCGCCAGCTCTTGCGGCCCAATCAGACCGGCCAGTTCGATCAGGCCGTGGTGAAGGCGCTCACCGACGACGCACGTTGAGGTTCGGCGCGTGAGCCTCGACTGGACCACGCTTACGGACGGCGAGCTGGCGACCCTCAGCATCGCCGGGCGCGAAGCCGCCTTCGCCGAGATCATGCGCCGCCATCGGCAGTCAATCTTCCGCATGGTGCGCGCGTGCGTCGGCGAGGCCGACGAGGCGCTGGACCTTCTGCAGGAGACCTTCGTCGCGGCGCATCAGGCCCTGCCCCGCTACGACGGCGATCGATCGATGCGCGCGTGGCTATCGACGATCGCGATCAACAAGTGCCGCGATTGGGGGCGCAAGCGCACCGTGCGGCGCTTTCTGGCGTTCGCCGCACCGATCGGCCCGGAAGCCGAAGCCATTGCAGACGACCAGGTGGCGATCGACGACGCGACGGGCGACCGACAGGAACTCGACCGCGTGACGCGCGCCATTGCGGGCTTGCCGACCGCATTGAAGGAATCCTTGGTGCTGCGCACGATCGAGGGGTTGAGCCAGGCTGAAACCGCGGCAGTGTTGTCGATCAGCGAAAAGGCGGTAGAAACCCGCCTCTATCGCGCGCGATCGAAGTTGCTGGAGCGATTGGGCGGGCGCTGAGGGATAGCGCCCTGAGCTGCGTATCAAGGCTAGAGGGACACTCCCGTTCGAGAGCCTTGAGGACCGTATGAGCCGCACTATCGATCGCCGCCAGATGCTTCGCGGCGCCGCCCTTGCTGGCGGTGGCATGGCGCTGACCGCCTATATGCCCGCGTGGGCGCAGCCTGTCTCGGGCGGGATCGTCAAACCGCTGCCGACCGTCTCGGGCACTGACATCGCGCTGACGATCGACAGTTTCAGACTTCCCGTCGACGGCAAGTCGACGCCCGCAATCGGCGTCAACGGCACGGTGCCGGCCCCTCTCATTCGCTTGAAGGAGGGGCAAAAGGTCCGCCTCTCCGTCACCAACAATCTCGACGAGGACAGTTCGATCCACTGGCATGGGCTGCTCGTGCCGTTCGCGATGGACGGCGTGCCCGGCATCAGCTTCCCCGGCATCAAGGCGCGCTCGACCTTCATCTACGAGTTCCCGATCATCCAGTCGGGCACCTACTGGTATCACAGCCATTCCGGCGAGCAGGAGCAGGGCGGACTTTACGGGCCGATCGTGATCGACCCGGCCGGTGCCGATCCGATCGCGTTCGACCGCGAGCATGTGATCGTGCTGTCCGACCACAGCCAGATGACCGGCGAGCAGATTTTCCGGAAGCTGAAGCAGATGGGCGGCGCCTATTTCAACTATCAGCGGCCGACCCTCGCGGGCTTGCTCGCGGGTCGGGAAATGCCGCTCAAGGACCGGATCGAGTGGGGAAAGATGCGAATGGACCCCGCCGACATCGCCGACGTCACCGGCTCGACCTATACCTTCCTGGTCAACGGCTACGGGCCGTATGACAACTGGACGGGGCTGTTCAAGCCGGGCGAGCGGGTCCGCTTGCGGATCATCAACGCCGCGGCGCAGACCAACTTCAACGTCCGCATCCCCGACCTGCCGATGACCGTCGTGCAGGCCGATGGGCAGAATGTCCGTCCGGTGAAGATCGACGAGTTCCAGATCGGCGTTGCCGAGACGTTCGACGTGATCGTGACGCCCGAGGACCGGGCCTACAGCTTCGTCTCCGAGGCTATCGATCGCTCCGGCATGGGCCGGGCGACGCTCGCCCCGCGTGAGGGGATGGTCGCCCCGGTCCCGCCGCTTCGTCCGCGCACGCTGCTGACCATGACCGATATGGGCATGGACATGGGGAGCATGGGCGGGATGCAGGGCATGTCCGGCATGAAGGACGAGAGCCCGGTCGCCACGCGCGGGCCGGACCCCACCTTGATGCAGAACGCCTCGCGCAATCTTTGGAAGCTGACGGGCTGGAAGGGGCCGACCGATCACGGGACGGTCGCGGCAGGCGCAGCGATGGCGGGCATGTCCGGCATGTCGGGCATGGACCACAGCCAGATGGGCGGCGCTGTAATGCCCGGGATGGACCATAGCCAAATGGCAGCGGGCGGTGCTGGCATGGCCGGCATGGACCATAGTGCCATGTCGGGCGGATCGGGCCAGGCTGGCGGCATGGCCGGGATGGACCACGGGTCGGGTGGCGGCATGAACATGAACATGCGCGACCCGAAGAATGCGCCGGGCGTGAAGATGGGGCCGGGCGTGCAGACCATCTCCCCGATGCCGAAGGACCGTAGCGGTGAACCGCCCCAGGGTCTGGAGGGCCTGGATCACCGCGTCCTCACCTATCGCGACCTCGTTTCGCTCGCGCCCAACCCCGACGTGCGCGCGCCGTCGCGTCAGTTCGAGATCCATCTGACCGGTAACATGGAGCGCTACATGTGGGGCTTCGACGGGCAGAAGCTGAGCGATCCCGCCGACCCCATCCCGTTCCGCAAAGGCGAGCGGGCGCGGGTGACGTTGGTCAACGATACGATGATGCCGCACCCCATCCATCTCCACGGCCATTTCTTCGAGCTGGTGACGGGGCACGGCAATCATGCGCCGCGCAAGCACACCGTCAACGTGCCGCCTGGAGGCAAGATGACCTTTGATCTGACCGCCGATGCACCCGGCGATTGGGCGTTCCACTGTCACAATCTCTACCACATGACCGCAGGCATGATGCGCGTCGTCACCGTTCGCCCGTTCGCGGGAGAGGCGGCATGAACCGGCTGACCGCGGCGCTCGCCGCCACCACCATGCTCGGCATCGCCGGTCCTGTCGCCGCTCAGTCGATGCAGGGCATGGATCATTCGGCAATGCCGGGCATGACCATGCCGATGCCTGCGAAAAAGAAGCCGGTGGTGAAGCCCACGGCCAAAGGCAAGCCGGCCAAGACTAGGTCAGCTCCTGCGAGGCGACCATCAGCTTCGACGACGAAACGCCGCGCCGCGCCAACGGCCGGCATGAATGGTATGGATCACGGGACCATGCCGGGCATGGATCACTCGTCTATGCCCGGCATGGACCATGCGGCTCCGCAAGGCTCACAGCAGGGCATGGAAGCCATGCCGGGGATGCAGATGCCCGGAAACGGCCAAACGGTCCCTCAGGGCTCCCAGCAGCCGATGCAGGGCATGGACCATTCGGCGATGCCGGGGATGACCATGCCAGCCGACCAGCACAGCGGCCACGACATGCAGGGCATGTCGGGAATGGCCGGAATGCCAGGCATGGCGGCCGATGGGGTGCAGCAGACTGGCACCGCGCTTCCCGCAGGAAACGCCCCCGCCCCGCCCCTGCCGACCGACCATGCGGCCGACAGCGTTTACGGCGCGGACGCGATGGCGATGGGTCGCCATCACCTTCAGCAGCATCACGGCGGTCAAAACTTCAGCCAGGTGCTATTGAACCTCGCTGAGTATCAATTCCGCAACGGTCGTGACGGCTATCGCTGGGATGGCGAGGCGTGGTTCGGGGGTGACATCAACCGCCTCTTCATCAAGTCTGAGGGCGAGGGAGCCTTCCGCGAGGGCATCGAGAGCGCCGAGGTGCAGGCGCTCTATAGCCGGACCATTGGCCCTTATTTCAATCTACAAGCGGGTGTCCGCCAGGATTTGGGGCCGTCCCCGAAACGCACCTATGCGACCGTCGGGCTGGAGGGGCTGGCACCGGGCTTCTTCGAGCTAGAGGGCGCGGTATTCCTGTCCAACAAGGGCGACCTGCTAGGGCGGCTTGAGGGCTATTACGACCAGCGCATCACCCAGCGGCTGATCCTGCAACCGCGCGCCGAGCTCAATTTCGCTGCGCAGGACGTGCCGGAAAACCGGATCGGATCGGGCCTATCCAACGCCGAGCTTGGATTGCGGCTGCGTTATGAGATCCGGCGCGAGTTCGCCCCCTATGTCGGCGTGTCATGGGATCGCCGCTTCGGCGACACCGCCCGCTACGCGCGCGCCGATGGGGATCGCGCAACGTCCAAGAGCATCGTCGCCGGCGTTCGTGTCTGGTTCTGATCGATGGAGGAACAGATGGCTCAAGACGGCAGGCGCTCGATAAGGCAGCACTTCCCGAGCCTGCCGTTCGTAGGCGCCCTGGCGATCGTCCTGGCGCTGGGCGCAGCCGCGTTTATCTACCTTGGCGTGTATAACATCGCGGCCGACGAACCGCACACGCCGGCGGTCTATTCAATGCTCGAACGCCTGCGCGATCGGTCGATTGAGGCACGCGCGCGCGGCATAACACCCCCGGCCGATCTGGCATCGGCGCAGCGCGTGTCAGTCGGCGCGGGCCTTTACGGAGAAATGTGTTCCGGTTGCCATCTCGGCCCCGGCGTCGAGAAATCCGAGATGAGCCAGGGCCTCTATCCACAGGCGCCGGAACTCGCGCGCGCTCAAGATCTCACCCCCGCCCAGCAATTCTGGATCATCAAGCACGGGGTGAAGCTCAGCGCCATGCCGGCATGGGGCAAGACGCATCCCGACCCCCTAATTTGGAATATGGTCGCGTTCGTCCGCAAGCTCCCCGGCATGACGCCCGAACAGTATAAGGCACTGGTCGCGAGCGCCCCGGCCGATCACGACGAGATGATGAAGGACATGCCGGGTATGAAGTGACCCCGGCGACGAGGTTGAGGGAGGAGTGGTTCTGAAAAGCGCGAAACTGAGGCTGCATCTACTCGCGAGCCGCACGCACAAATGGCTCGCGATCATCATCGGCGCGCAGCTCCTGCTATGGTTCGCAAGCGGCGCCCTGATGAGCTTCCTGCCGATCGATCGGGTGCATGGCGATCACCTCGTTGACCGCAAAGCCGCGGCGCCCCTTCCCCGCGGCAGCACGTTCGCCCCACCATCGGCGATCGTAGGCGCAGCAGATGCGCCCATCGAGGCCATCACCTATCGCATGTGGCTTGGCCGCCCGGTCGCCGAGGTCGCGACAGCCAAGGGAACGCGCCTGTTCGACGCCGCGACGGGCCAAGCGCTGCCAGCACCAACGGCTCGTGAGGCCGAGGAGATCGCGCGTTTGGCATGGCGTGGCGGTGCTCGACCAGCGGCGAAGGTAGAGCGGATCGAGCGCGCCAGCCCCGAATATCGCGGCACGCTCCCCGCCTGGCGCGTCGCGTTCGCCGACCTCGATTCCACCCGCGTCTTTGTCGCGGCCGACACCGGTCGGATCTCGGCTGTCCGAACCGGCACTTGGCGGCTCTACGACTTCTTCTGGGGCCTTCACATCATGGATTGGACGAATCACGAGAACTTCAACACGCCCTGGCTGCTCGCCTTCGCGATCGGTGGGCTTGCGCTTTGGTTAGGGGGGGCAGTGCTTCTCTACATGCGATGGCCCAAAACGCGGCGTCGCAACATCGTGATCGAGGCATAATATACGCGGCTCAGGAGCGTAGCCCTCGGAAATAAAGTCCTGTTTCCTGACAATTTCTCGCGCGTTCTAGCACCCCGGGTGAGGGATAGCCGCCTCGCACGCGTAGAAGTCTTAGAACCCAGGGAGATCAATAATGCGCTTCGCACCAACATTCGCAGCTTTGGCGCTGCTCGCCACGCCCGCCCTCGCGCAGCAGAGCGGCGGAATGCAGGGCATGAACCACGGTCAGATGGCCGGCATGAACCACGACGACATGGCGGGCATGATGGCCGGCAATCCCTACGGCCAGGCCGAGATGGACATGCATCAGAAGATGATGGCGGCCAAGCAGGGCGACGCGGCCGAAATGTGGACGCGCAAGATGATCGAGCATCACCGAGGCGCCATCGCCATGTCGCGCGTTGCGGTGCGTGACGCGCGCGACGCCGAGACCAAGCGCATGGCGCAGATGACGATCACGAAACAGGAAAAGGATATTGCCGAGCTGCAGGCGTGGCTCAGCAAGCACGGCAAGCGCCCGCAATAAGGGAGCGCTGCCCCGCCCTGTCGATCCCCCTACCCCCCGGCAGGGCGGGGATTTCCTTTTAGGAGCTGATGATGAAGAATGGTGTTCGTGGCGCCGTCGCCGCCTTGCTAATGACCATCCCAGCGGTCGCATCGGCCGCGGCCGACATCGCCATGCACCGCGATCCGGGTTGCGGCTGTTGCGAGAAATGGGCGGCGCAGGTGCGTCAGCAGTTCGGCCGCAAGGTCCAGATCATCGACGATGATCGCCGTGAGGTGCTGCAGCGTAAGATCGGCCTGCCCGCTGACCTCGCGTCCTGCCATACCGCGATCATCGACGGCATGGCGTTTGAGGGACATGTCCCGATCGCGGACATGAAGCGCGCGCTGGCCCAGCATCCTAAAGGCGTGCGCGGCTTGGCCGTGGCCGGAATGCCGATGGGCTCACCGGGCATGGAGGTGCCCGGCATGAGAACCCAGCCCTATGACGTCATTGC
Organism: Sphingomonas sp. DC5200-1; assembly: GCF_049897245.1. Lineage (NCBI taxonomy): Bacteria > Pseudomonadati > Pseudomonadota > Alphaproteobacteria > Sphingomonadales > Sphingomonadaceae > Sphingomonas > Sphingomonas sp. DC5200-1. Next base: position 9,123 of record NZ_JAFCVW010000007.1, on the reverse strand, counting down.
GTTCGGTGCCGCTGGCCGGCGTGTCTTTGCTAGCCACGGCGCCTAAACGACAAGTTGTCTTGTGAGCGGCAAATCTTCCCCGGCGCTTCATGCCGGCACTACGGCACCCGGCAAACCACCCGTATTGACCTCGGCGTTGACAATTGGGATAGTATCCGGGTGTTGAAAGCTCGTCTTTCTCTCTTGCTTCTTGTTGGAGCGTTGCTTGGCCTTTTGGGCCAAGGAATTGCGTATGCGGCCGGCCCATCGCTCTCACCCAAGATGGCGATGAGCCATGTCACCCCATCCCGCATGGATTGCGCGGGTATGGCGACCCCGGATCCGTCATCGGAACACCCATGCAAAGGACTGACGCTGGCGTGTATCGCCCAAATGGGATGCGTTGTTCCCATGACGTTTGAGGAGCCGGCAAGAGTGCTGAAGCGCTCGATCGCATCTCAAATCGTTATCTGGCCTGCCAGCCGGGCACTTGCCGGCCTCAACGTCGCTCCCGAGCCCGAACCGCCTACCGTTTGATCGAGTCAAGCCGTGTCAGGCTGCAGCCGTTCGCCGGTTGCGGCTCTGCCGATTTTAAATCTCGATCAAATTGGAAAGTGACATGAAAACGTTCATCTTGGCGGTATTTGCCGCTAGCCTCGCCGCGTCGGCAGCGACGGCGGCCACATCTGAAAATAAAAGCAATGGTCATTGGGAGTGGCGTTCCAATTACCAGCCGGGCCCGCGGGCGCCGCTTCAAGCCCCACGTCGCGTATGGGTTACGGACGTTCCCCAGTCGAGCGCCTGCGTGTGCCCGATGATGGAACGCGGTCGCGACGCCTGCATGTCAATGAAGGGCGGCCAGTCAACTTAAGCTGGCGAGCCTGAACAGGTGCCGGGCTCCGATCAACCATTTGGAGCCCGGCCATCATTATGACATGAAGGGACTAGAGGGATGCGCGCATCCATGATGCTCGCGGTCGCCGCGCTCACGACGAGCGCCGCGCACGCGCAGACACTTACCTATGACCAAGCGCTGCGCGATGCGGTTGCCAACGCCCCGGGAGCGGTTGCCGGTCGCGCGGGGGTCAGCGCCGCCCAAGCCGATGCACGTGCGGCGGGAAGCCTTCCGGACCCCCGTGTGTCGATCGGAATCGAGAATTATCCTGTCTCTGGGCCACCCGCCTTCTCCCTATCCAGAGACGACATGACGATGGGGCGTGTCGGTTTCCAACAGGACCTACCCAACCTTGCCAAGCGTCATGCCGCGCAAGCGCAGGCACGCGCCGTGATCGCAACGGCAGAAGCATCGCAAGCGACCAAGCTCCGGGAGGTGCGATTGGGAGCGGGGCAGGCATGGATCGACCTTGCTTATGCCGAGCGTCGACTAGCTGCCCTCGACACCGTTCTGCTATTCCTTCGATCTCTCCCTTCCGCTGCGCGGGCCGCCGTGACGACCGGTTCGGTCCGCCCTGGTCAGACACTGACGACCGATCAGGAGATCGCGGCACTCGACGACCGCCGCGACGAGTTGATGGCCGCCGTTGCGCGCGCCCGCGCGATGCTGGCTCGCTGGACCGGCGTATCGGCGCCCGAGATTGCCGGCGATATGCCCGCGATCGATCTGGCTCCGGCGCGGCTGCGGGACGCGCTCAGCCTTCACTCCGACATGGTTCTCGCCGAGGCCGGTATTCAGCGCGCCCAGGCCGACGTGGATGCGGCGCGAGCGGAGAAGCGACCCGATTGGGGGGTAGAGGTAGCTTATCAACGCCGTGACCCCCGGTATGGCGACATGGTGTCGGCGGGAGTTTCGATGAGCCTGCCGCTGTTCGCTCGATCGCGTCAGAACCCGCGCATCGAAGCCCGCAAATCCGCACAGGCGCAGGCCGAGGCCGCGCGCGAAGAAACCCGGCGCACATTGGCAGTCGATCTGGAGGCCGCGCTGGCGGACCACCAAATGCATCACAGCCAATGGCAGCGCGCGCGCGACGTGCTCCTTCCGCTCGCTCGGAAGCGAGCCGATCTGGAGATAGCGAGCTACTCTGCCGGTCGCGCGAGTCTTGCGGATGCCATCGAAGCCAAGACCGCGCTCGCCGACGCCGAGCTGACCGTGCTCGACCGTGAGGCGCTCGTCGCCGCAGACTCTGTCCGCCTCACCATTACCTTCGGGAGCGCCGATCGATGAGCGACACTACCATTACCCGCGCCCGCCTTGTCACCGCGGTAAGCGCGCTGGTGCTGGTCGCAGGGGGCGTGGGCTTCGGGCTCGCGAAACTTGGCACGTCCTCGGCTGCCGATCAAACGGCATCCCCAGCCCCGCAGAAGAAGATCCTCTACTGGTATGATCCGATGATCCCGGGGGAGCGGCACGACGGCCCGGGTCTCTCGTCGATGGGGATGAAACTGATCCCCCGCTATGCCGACGAGGGCGCAGGCGGTAGCGCCGCACCGGGCGTAGCGATCGATCCGGCCAGCCTCCAGCGGGTCGGCGCGCGGATCGTCACGGTCGAACGCGGATCGTTGTCAAACTCGGCCTCGGCAACCGGCAGCATCGAGTTCAATGACCGCAACGTTGCGGTCGTGCAGGCACGCAGCGGCGGCTTCGTTCAGCGCGTCTATGCGCGCGCGCCAGGCGATGTCGTGCCGGCAGGCGCCCCGCTCGCCGATATCCTTGTGCCCGAATGGGCGGGCGCGCAGGCGGAGTATCTCGCCGTGCGCCGCACCGGGGATGCCGGGCTCACGCGGGCGGCACGAGAGCGCCTGTTGCTTCTCGGGATGCCCGCCGGATCGATTGCATCGGCGGAGTGGCGCGGCCGACCGCAAGGTGTGACGACGATCAGCACGCCCGTGGGGGGCGTCATCAAGACGCTCGGCGTCCGACAGGGGATGACGGTCGCGCAAGGACAGACACTGGCGGAGGTGAACGGCCTCGCCACCGTGTGGCTGAACGCGGCTGTCCCTGAGGCCCTCGCAGGAAACCTGCGGATCGGCACGCCCGTCATCGCCACGCTGGCGGCTTTCCCGGGCGAAAGCTTCAGGGGCCGCATCGCTGCGATCCTGCCCCAGGCCGAGGCAGCGAGCCGCACGCTCACAATCCGCGTCGAGCTCCCCAACCGTGCCGGCCGGTTGCGCCCCGGTATGTTCGCCAGCGTGGCGCTCGACCAGGGGAGCCGCGATGCACTCCTTGTTCCGAGTGAGGCCGTGATCCGGACCGGCCGGCGCACACTCGTCATGTTGGCAGGGCCGGGTGGACGCTTTCGACCCGCCGAGGTTCGCACTGGCGCAGAAGGCGGCGGCAAAACCGAGATAGTCGCCGGCCTGACCGAGGGTGAGAAGGTTGTCGCGTCGGGCCAGTTCCTGATCGACTCCGAAGCGAGCCTCGCTGGCCTCGATGCGCGTCCGATTGGTGTCGAAGCGTCACCCGCAACAAAGCCGGCCGTGAAACCCACCGCGTCGATCTACGAGACGGTCGGCAGCATCGAGGCGATCGATCGCAGTTCCGTCACCCTGTCCCATCAGCCCGTTCCGGCGATCGGCTGGCCGGCCATGACAATGACGTTCCGCGTCGCCGATCCCGCGTTGGTGCGTGGGTATCGCAAGGGTGAGCGGGTGCGGTTCGGCTTTGATCAACCCGCCGATGGTCCAACGCTGCGCCGCATGACGCGCGAGGCTGGGCGATGATTGCCGCGATCATCCGCTGGTCGGTCGCGAACCGCTTCCTCGTCGTCCTGGCGGCCATCGCGCTCGCCATGGCCGGGGTGTTCGCAATGCGTGCCACCCCCGTCGATGCGCTCCCCGACCTGTCCGACACGCAGGTCATCATCCGCACGAGCTGGCCGGGCCAAGCCCCGCAGATCGTCGAGAACCAGGTGACGTATCCGCTCACCACGACGATGCTGTCCGTGCCTGGCGCGAAAACCGTGCGCGGCTATTCGTTCTTCGGCGACAGCTACGTCTATGTCCTCTTCGAGGATGGGACCGACCTCTATTGGGCGCGCTCACGCGTGCTGGAGTATCTGAGCCAGGTGCAGGGACGGCTTCCCCAAGGCGCGCAGGCCGCGCTGGGTCCTGATGCGACGGGGGTCGGCTGGGTCTATGAATACACGCTGTTGGACCGCACCGGCCGCCGTGACCTGTCGCAGCTCCGATCCTTGCAGGACTGGTTCCTACGTTATGAACTGAAAACGCTGCCCGGCGTTGCGGAGGTGGCGAGCATCGGCGGAATGGTGAAGCAATATCAGGTGCTGCTCGACCCGACGCGGCTCGCCGCATTCGGTGTCACGCACACTCAGGCCGTCGATGCCATTCGCCGCGCCAATCAGGAGGCCGGCGGGTCCGTCCTCGAGCTGGGCGAAGCCGAATATATGGTGCGCGCGTCAGGTTACTTGCGCACCGTCGACGATTTCCGCGCGATCCCGCTCAAGGTCGCCGGTGCCGGCGTCCCCGTTACCTTGGGCGACGTCGCGTCGATCCAGATCGGCCCCGAGATGCGCCGCGGCATCGCCGAGCTGAACGGCGAAGGCGAGGTCGCGGGCGGAGTCGTCATCCTGCGTCAGGGCAAGAATGCACGGCAGACGATCGAAGCCGTCAAGGCCAAGCTCGCGGAACTGAAAGCGAGCCTTCCCCCCGGCGTCGAGATCGTCACCACCTATGACCGCTCGCAATTGATCGACCGCGCGGTGGAGAATTTGACGGGCAAGCTGATCGAGGAGTTCGTCGTCGTCGCGATCATCTGCGGGTTGTTTCTGTGGCATGTCCGGTCTGCGCTGGTCGCGATCGTCACCTTGCCTCTGGGGGTGCTCGCGGCCTTGCTCGTCATGCGTGTGCAGGGGGTGAACGCCAACATCATGTCTTTGGGCGGTATCGCCATCGCGATCGGCGCGATGGTCGATGCCGCGATCGTGATGATCGAGAACGCGCACAAGCGGATCGAGCGATGGGAACACGACCATCCGGGCGTGGCACTGGCGGGCGAGGAACGCTGGCGCGTCATCACCGAGGCCGCGGCCGAGGTCGGGCCGGCGCTGTTCTTCAGCCTCGTCATCATCACGCTGTCGTTCGTGCCGGTGTTCACGCTCGAAGCGCAGGAGGGACGGCTGTTCGCCCCGCTCGCCTTCACCAAGAGCTATGCGATGGCGGCAGCGGCGATCCTGTCGGTAACGCTCGTGCCGGTCCTGATGGGATGGCTGATCCGGGGACGCATTCCGGCCGAGAACGACAACATTATCAACCGCGTGCTCACCCGTGCCTATCGCCCGGCGCTCGACCGCGTGTTGGCGCGGCCTTGGGCGGCGATCGGCATCGCCGCCCTGGTACTGGCGACGACGGCATGGCCGCTGACCCGATTGGGTGGCGAGTTCATCCCGACGATGGATGAGGGCGATCTGCTCTACATGCCGTCCGCGCTTCCCGGCCTTTCGGCCGCGAGCGCCTCGGCCCTGCTCCAGCGCACAGACCGGCTGATAAAAACCGTTCCCGAGGTCAAAACCGTGTTCGGCAAAGCCGGGCGCGCCGAGACCGCGACCGACCCGGCACCGCTCGAGATGTTCGAGACGACCATCCAATTCAAGCCGCGCGATCAATGGCGCGCGGGGATGACGCCGGCAAAGCTGGTGGAGGAGCTGGACCGCACAGTGCGCGTGCCCGGCCTCACGAACGTATGGGTGCCTCCGATCCGCAATCGGATCGATATGCTCGCGACCGGCATCAAGAGTCCCATCGGGGTGAAAGTGTCGGGGTCCAACCTCTCCGAGCTGGACCGCATCGCCGGCAGCATCGAACGTGTCGCCAGGACCGTGCCGGGCGTCAGCTCGGCATTGGCAGAACGGTTGACCGGAGGCCGCTATGTCGATGTCGATATCGATCGGGTGACCGCGGGGCGCTACGGTCTCAACATCGCCGATGTGCAGGAGATTGTGTCCGGCGCGATCGGCGGCGAGACGATCGGCCAGACGGTGGAGGGCCTTGCCCGCTACCCGATCAGCGTCCGCTACCCCCGCGAGCTGCGTGACAGTCTGGAGGGACTGCGAACTCTCCCAATCGTCACCGCATCGGGTCAGCAGATCACACTCGGCACCGTCGCATCCGTGTCGATCGCGGAAGGTCCACCGATGCTCAAGACGGAAAATGGTCGACTCTCGACATGGGTCTATGTCGACGTGCGCGGGCGCGACCTGGCCTCCACGGTCGCCGATCTGCGCCGTGCTGTTGGCAAAGATGTTCGGCTCAGCCCCGGCGTCTCGATCGCCTATTCCGGACAATTCGAGTATCTGCAGCGTGCCGAGGCTCGGTTGATGCTCGTCGTGCCGGCGACACTCGCGATCATCTTCCTTCTCCTCTACCTTACCTTCGGTCGCCTCGACGAGGCGGCGCTTATCATGGGCACACTGCCCTTCGCGCTGACCGGCGGCATCTGGACATTATGGCTGCTCGGCTATGCGCAATCGGTCGCCACAGGTGTCGGGTTCATCGCGCTCGCCGGCGTGTCGGCGGAGTTCGGCGTCGTCATGCTGATCTACCTGAAACACGCATTGGCCGAGCGCGGGCCGTCACCGTCGGGCGAGCAAGTATCGGAAGCGATCAGGGAGGGCGCGCTGTTGCGGGTACGTCCCAAGGCGATGACCGTCGCTGTCATCGTCGCCGGGCTGTTCCCCGTGCTGATCGGGCATGGCGCCGGATCGGAGGTGATGAGCCGGATCGCCGCGCCGATGATCGGTGGAATGCTGACCGCCCCTTTCCTCTCCATGTTCATCCTGCCAGCCGCCTACTTGCTCTTGCGGCGGCGAGCTTCAACCCGCCCCGAAAGGAAGATCTGATGAAAGCCACTTTCTCCATGCGCGCCGCATTCATGCTACTAGTCACGCCGATCGCAGCGAGCGCTCTTGCTCAAGGCAGCAGGCCGGCTGCATCGGCTGTAAAATCCGGCAGCGGATCGGGGACGATCACTGCCGTCGACGCGAAAGGTGGAACCGTAACCATCAAGCACGGCCCGATCCCGACGATCGGCTGGCCCGCAATGACGATGACCTTCCGGGCATCCCCCCCGACCCTGCTCAAGGGACTGCGGTCGGGGCAGCGGGTCGCATTCACCGCCAAGGCGAAGGGTATGACGGCAGAAGTTACGGCGATCAGCCCGCATTGACGACGCGTGCCGACCTTCGCGTCAGTGCGCCATCGCCAGCACGGGCGGCGCAGCGATCATCCACAGCGCCATCGCGACCATCATCAGGTTTTCGGTGAGCGAGATGAAGCCGAGCGGCACGTTGCTGTCCCCGCCCACGCACGCGCATTTCAGCTCACGCTTGTCGATGTAGACGGCCTTGAACACCGACACCGCGCCGATCGTACCGATAACGAGCGCGACGGGCACCGACAGCCAGGTCAACGCGCCGGCTGCCATCAGGACGCCCGCCGCTCCTTCCGCGTAGGGATAGACATAGGAATAGGGCACCCAGCGCTTCGCGAGCAGATCGTAGTTGAGGAACATGCTCGAGAAGCTCTCGACGTTCTGGAGCTTGAGCATCGCCAGAGCGCACATCGAGAACGCGATGAACCATTCACCCGCCCGCACCGTGAAGGGCGTGCCGAGTACCGCATAGCTGGCGGCGAGCGCCATCAGCGCCGTCATCGCGAACACGGCAATCACCGGGCGATAGGTGACGGCCTTGGGGTCGCGGACCATCTTGCCGAAGAAGCGGCGCAGATCGTCATAGCCGCCGACCCGCTCCCCGGCGATAAAGATCTGCGGGGTCGTCTTGACGCCGTGCTTCGCCTTGAAAGCGTCGGTTTCTTCCCGCGTCATCAGCCAATGGTCATCGACCGCATAGCCTTCCCGGCGCAGAAGATCCTTCGCCTTCAGCCCGAAAGGGCAGGTATGTTCCGGCATCACCATCCGGTAGATCGTCGCCTGTTTGGCGGGGGCGCTCGCCATGCCGCTTCTCCAATATCCTCGCCCCGCCTATATAGGGTCCGTACCATAGTACGGAGTCAAGGCATGACCGGCATGACGATCGCGGCGCTCGCGCGCGAGGGCGGCGTCGGCGTCGAAACGGTGCGCTACTATCAGCGTCGCGGTTTGCTGGACGAGCCAGACCGGCCGACCGGGGCTGGCGCCGGAGGCGGCATCCGGCGCTACGGCACCGATGACGCCCGCCGCCTTCGCTTCATCCGCTCGGCGCAGGCAGCCGGTTTCACGCTCGAGCAGATCGGTGAGCTTCTGGCGCTGGATGCGACCGACGATCGCGCGCGTGCGCGCCAGCTCGCCCATGAGCAGATGGCGGCGCTGGATGCGAAGATCGCCGAGCTTGAACAGGCGCGTGCTTCGCTGCGTCGGCTTGCCAGCGAGTGCGGCTCGGGATCGGCAGGGCCGTGCCCAATCCTGACAGCGTTCGATTCACCGACTGAGTGATCTTTGATTAGCTCCCAGGCGGTCAGCAGGAGATTTCGGATCAGGCAAATAGATCGCCGATCGCACGCATACGGAAGGCGTTGATCCACCGACGTCGGCGATGCTCGCTGGCGTCGTGGCGCATGTGGCACCGCTGGCAGAGTGCAGCGAGGTTGCGTGGTCGGTTATCGCTCGGATCATGGTTCAGATGCGCGCTAGCAAGAACCACGCGCGTGATCCGCACTTGTGAAGGTGGATCAATGCCGACGAAGCCAGGTTGCGCGCATAAGAGGGCGTCGGGCGGCGGCAGGCGGCGAACGCACCTGCCCTGCCCGTTGCGCCACCTGCTTATGTCCTCATCCCACCAAACACCATCGCCCAGATGCAGCACATGACGACCATGCGGGCGCTGACAATGTTCGCAGCGTCCTTTGGCGCGGCCAAACCGGATGAAGGCAGATAGTTCACGCCAGTCAATCGGGTAGAGCCAGCGATGTTCACGCGCGATTGGCATAACAATTCTATGATTCAGTATCGTGGAGAACGAAAGCAGAAAACAGCAGTGACTCAACTTATCCATTACGGCTAGGTCACTAAGCGATTAGCTGACTTGGCTACTCAAGGAATGGTGTCAAAACCGTTCGAGACTGTTGAAAAACGCGTGCTTGCGACGACGAGGAAGGCGTGATTCACTCCTGCCAGGCGGCGGGAGTATGGACATGATGGGTCGGCAGGTGGCGCAAGGCGCGCTGTTCTACGGT
>NZ_JAFCVW010000006.1:0-252718 GCF_049897245.1 Sphingomonas sp. DC5200-1 | reverse complement strand
GCGGCGACCCGGACGCTGGTGTCACGCGCCGGCACCAGGCTGGGCATCGAACCCGAGAGCCTCGCGGCTGACAAAGCATATGGCAGCGGCCCGTTGCTCGGCTGGCTAATCGACCGGAATATAGCCCCGAAGACAAGAGCGACCTTGCGCTGCTGAAGAGGCTGAAGGCGGCCGGTATCCCGGTCGTCGCGGTGTTCCTGTCGGGGCGGCCGCTGTGGGTGAACCCGGAGTTGAACGCGGCCGATGCTTTCGTCGCGGCTTTCCTGCCCGGCACGGAGGGCGGCGGCGTCGCCGACGTGCTGATTGCAGGGCGCGACGGCAAGCCGCGCAACGACTTTCACGGTACGCTCAGCTTTTCGTGGCCCAAGCGGCTCGATCAATATGTGCTCAACCGGCGCGATCCGAACTACGACCCGCTGTTCCCGTTCGGCTACGGCTTGACCTATGCGAAGGGCTCGACGGTGCCGCAGCTGAGCGAGGCAAGGCCCGCGGGCGGTGCGGCCGATCAGAATGCCTTGTTCGTGCGCGGGCGCATCGTCCCCGGCGCGCGGCTGGAGACGCAGGGGCCGGTGCAACTGAGCCGGGTCGATCGCACGTCGCAGGAGGATAGTCTGCGCCTCACCTTCGCCGGCACGGGTGCGGCCAGCGCCTATCTAGATGAGGCGACGCCGATCGACCTGACGCGCGAGACGAACGGCGATCTCAGCCTGATCGTCGACTATCGTGTGACGCAGGCGCCCTCAGCCGAGGTGACGCTGGGGGTGCTGGGTAAGGCGGCCGGCACCGTGCCGATCACCGGTGCCCTGAAAGGCGAAGTCAGCGAATGGCGGCAGATCGCCGTGCCGCTGCGCTGCTTTGCGCAGAGCGGGGCGACGATGGGGGCGGTGCAGCGTCCCTGGGTGATCGCGACCACCGGGCGGCTCGGCATGGATGTCTCGGGCATCCGCATCGCCAGCGCGCCGCCGGGACCGGTGAGCTGCGGCACGCGCTGAACCAAGTCAGCCGGTCCTCGCGTTGATCGCGCGGGAACCGGCCTGCCGGGCATTCGTCTGACGACATGGGATGCCGGCGATGGGGACCGGATCGAGAAGGGGACGACGTGCGCGCAAAGGGTCTCGTGCGGCTGATGGTCGGCGGCGCGCTGGTGCTGGCGTCGAGTGGCTGTGCCGCGCTGTCGCACGGGTTCGTCAACGCCGCCGGCCCGGTCGCGGCGGATCAGCGTCACTTGTTCGTCGTGCTCGCCTGTGTGCTCGTCTTCGTCGCCGGCCCGGTGCTGCTGCTCGTGCCGCTGTTCGCCTGGCACTACCGGCTGTCGAACACCCGACATGCCTATCGCCCGAACTGGTCCTTCTCCTGGCCGGTCGAGGCGCTGATCTGGATCCCGCCGACAGCGATCGTCATCGGCCTTGCGGTGCTGCTGTGGCACCATACGATCCGCGACGACCCCTATAGGCCGCTCCCCGGCGGGCCGCCGGTCGAGGTACAGGCGATCGCACTCGATTGGAAATGGGTGTTTATCTATCCGGGACAGGGCGTCGCTTCGGTCGATCGCCTGACCATTCCCGTCGGGCGTCCGGTGCGTATCCGGCTGACCAGCGGTACGGTGATGCAATCGCTGATGATCCCGCAGCTTGCCGGGCAGGTCTATGCGATGGCGGGTATGACGACGCAGCTTCACATCATGGCGTCGCGCCCCGGCACCTTTCGCGGCGCCAACACGCAATACAATGGCGACGGCTTTGCACATCAGGGCTTCGACGTGGTGGCGCTTCCGGCCGGCGCGTACGATCGCTGGCTGACGCAGGCGCGAGGAGCCAACCGCCCACTCGATGCGGCGACGTGGCGGCGGCTTTCGGCGCGCTCGGTCATCGCGCAACCGGTCGTCTTTTCCCGTGTGACGCCGAAGCTCTTCGACCGGGTCATCGCCCAGGCGGGCGATCACGGCCATAGGAAGGATCATCGATGATCGCCGCGTCCCCCGTCTTCCCGGCGCTGCTGGGGCGGTTCGCCTGGACCGATCTGCCCTTCGTACGGGCTTGGCAGGATCCGAATGCGAGCGAGATCGTCGGTGCCGCGGCCGGCGGGCTGGTGGTGATCGGCGCCATCGCGGTCGTGGTGTTGCTGACCCGCTATCGGCTGTGGGGCCGGCTGTGGACGGAATGGCTGACCAGCCTCGACCACAAGAAGATCGGCATCATGTACATCGTCACGGCCTTCGTGATGCTCGCCCGCGCGCTGGTCGAGGCGGTGCTGATGCGCGTGCAGCAGGCGGTGGCGATCGGCGATCCGGGCTTCCTGTCGGCCGATCATTTCGGCCAGCTATTCTCGACGCACGGGTCGATCATGATCTTCTTCATGGCGATGCCGTTCCTCACCGGCCTGATCAATTACGTCATGCCGCTGCAGATCGGCGCGCGCGACATGGCCTTCCCATGGGCCAATTCGATCGCGCTGTGGCTGACGATCGGGGCGGCGGGGCTGATGATGGCGAGCCTCGTCGTCGGACAGTTTTCGACCGGCGGGTGGAGCGGCTATCCGCCCTATACCGAGCGCGCATTCAGCCCCGGCGTCGGCGTCGATTACTGGATCTGGGCGGTGACGCTGTCGTCGATCAGCTCGACGATGGCGGGGATCAACATCGCCTGCACGCTCTACAAGCTGCGCTGTCCGGGCATGACCACGATGCGCATGCCGATGTTCTGCTGGACGTCACTCTGCACCGCGATCCTGATGATCTTCGCGCTGCCGCCGCTGACCGTCGCGACGGGCCTGCTCGCGCTCGACCGATATCTGGGCTTCCACATGTTCACCAACGACCTCGGTGGGAACATGATGAACTATGCCAACCTCTTCTGGCTGTTTGGCCACCCGGAGGTCTACATCCTGATCCTGCCCGCGTTCGGCGTCTATTCGGAGGTGGTGTCGACCTTCTCGGGCAAGGACCTGTACGGGTATACCTCGCTGGTCATCGCGACGATGGCGATCGCGGTGTTGAGCTTCACCGTCTGGGTCCACCACTTCTTCACCATGGGGCAATCGGCTGAGATCAACGCGGTGTTCGGCATCGCGACGATGACGATCGGCGTGCCGACGGGGGTGAAGATCTACGACTGGATCTGGACGATGTTTCGGGGTGAGGTGCGGTTCAGCGTGCCGATGCTGTATGCCATCGCCTTCATGATGACGTTCGTGCTGGGCGGCCTGACCGGGATCGTGCTGGCGATGCCGCCGCTCGATTACCTCGTCCACAACACGTTGTTCCTCGTCGCGCACTTTCACAACATGCTGATCCCCGGGCTGCTGTACGGGATGCTCGCCGGTTACACCTATTGGTTCCCCAAGGCGTTTGGGTTCCGCCTCGACGAACGTTGGGGGCGGGTTGCGGTGGCGTGCTGGGTGGTGGGCTTCTACCTCGCGTTCATGCCGCTGTACGTGCTCGGCGCGAGCGGGATGGCGCGGCGGACGAGCGCGATCTTCGAACCCGATTTCCGGCCGTGGCTGTATGTCGCATGCGTCGGCGCATTCGTTCTGCTCGCCGCGCTCGTCTCGCTGGGGGTGCAATTGTGGGTGAGCATCCGCGATCGGGAGCGGCGCCGGGTGCCGGCTGGCGATCCGTGGGACGGGCGCAGCCTGGAATGGGCGATCCCGTCTCCACCGCCGGCGTATAACTTCGCCGTGCTGCCGCCGGTTGATCGGCGCGACTGGTTCTACGACCGCAAGCACGATGCGGCGAAGCCCGATCCGTACCGGCGGCCCGCAGGCTATGCGGCGATCGACATGCCGCGCAACGCCATGAGTGGTATGGCGATCGGCCTGTCCGCGGCGATGGCGGCGTTCGGGCTGGTGTGGGGCATGTGGTGGCTCGCGGTCGTTGGCGTCGAACTGGTCGTCGCGGCGGTGGTGGTACGCAGCTTCGGGCGGGGGCAGCACCGGACGATCCCGGCGCGGCAGGTGGCGGCGGAGCATGACGCCTGGCTCGCGCTGGTCCATGCGACGTTGCCGACGCCGCGGCAGACGGAGATGAGCGACGCCAATCGTGGTCGGGCGGAGATCAAGGCATGAGCGATCCCGAACTGGCGCATGTCGGCCTGCCGCTCGGCAAGAGCGAGGGGTTGGACACGGAGCGGGCGGAGACGGCGATCTTCGGATTTTGGCTGTTCCTGATGAGCGACGCCGTGCTCTTCGCGTTACTGTTCGCGACCTATGGCACGATGGTCGCCAGTACCGTCGGCGGGCCGACGCCGGCGTCCGAGTTCAAGCTGCTGCCGACCTTCGTTGAAACGCTGTTGCTGCTGACCAGCAGCGCGACCTTCGGCCGGGTGAGTGTCGCCATGACCTGGCGCGAGCCGCGGCGCGTGCTGATCGGCTGGCTGGTCGCGACATTGGGGCTGGGGCTGAGCTTCCTGGCGCTGGAGGCGAACGACTTTGCGACGATGTTTGCCCATGGCGCCTTTCCGACCCGGAGCGGCTTCCTGTCGTCCTTCTTCGCCCTCGTCGGACTGCACGGGCTGCATGTCGCGCTGGGCAGCTTCTGGCTGGTGGTGATGATTGGGCAGATATTGGCTTACGGTTGCGATGCCAGGGTGCGGGTCAATCTGCTGCGGCTGGGGCTGTTCTGGCACCTGATCGACATCGTCTGGATCGCGATCTTCAGTCTCGTCTATCTGCCGGGGGCGATCCGATGAGCAATCCGGCCAAGGAGCGGGCGGCGGCGCTACGGACCTATGCGGTCGGCTATGTGGGGTCGCTGGCGCTGACCGCCGCCGCATTCGTCGCGGTGCGCTGGCCGAGCTTTGCCAGCCGGACGACGTTCGGGATCGTGCTGGCGCTGGGGTTCGTGCAGATGGTGGTGCAGTTCCGCTGCTTCCTCCACATCGGGCTGAAGCGGTCGTCGCGGCACGACCTGCAGTTGATCCTGTTCACCGCGCTGATCATCGCGCTGATGGCCAGCGGGACGCTGGTGATCCTGTTCAACCTGAGGGGGCGGATGGGGTAGGGGCCGCCCCGCGCCCCGACCAACACACTCCCGTTCGTACTGAGCCTGTCGAAGTACGAGGTTCCATAAGCGGGTACGGTGCTTGTGGAGACCCGCCCTTCGACAGGCTCAGGGCGAACGGGGGAGGGGTTACCCGCCTCCTCAATAGCGCGGAGGTAGGGTTTATCTCCTACCTCACTATCCTTACTGATCCAGGAACGAGCGCATCTTGCGGCTGCGGCTGGGGTGCTTGAGCTTGCGCAGCGCCTTGGCCTCGATCTGGCGGATACGTTCGCGCGTCACCGAGAACTGCTGGCCGACCTCTTCCAGCGTGTGGTCGGTGTTCATGCCGATGCCGAAGCGCATGCGCAGCACGCGTTCTTCGCGCGGGGTGAGCGAGGCGAGGACGCGGGTGACCGTTTCCTTGAGGTTCGCCTGGATCGCGGCATCGACCGGGATGACGGCGTTCTTGTCCTCGATGAAGTCGCCCAAATGGCTGTCTTCCTCGTCGCCGATCGGCGTTTCGAGGGAGATCGGCTCCTTGGCGATCTTCATCACCTTGCGCACCTTTTCGAGCGGCATGCTCAGGCGCTCCGCCATTTCCTCGGGCGTGGGCTCGCGGCCCTGCTCGTGGAGGAACTGGCGGCTGGTGCGGACCAGCTTGTTGATCGTCTCGATCATATGGACCGGGATGCGGATCGTGCGAGCCTGATCGGCGATCGAGCGCGTGATCGCCTGACGGATCCACCAGGTCGCATAGGTCGAGAATTTGTAGCCGCGGCGATATTCGAACTTATCGACCGCCTTCATCAGGCCGATATTGCCCTCCTGGATCAGGTCCAGGAACTGAAGGCCGCGGTTCGTATACTTCTTGGCGATCGAGATCACGAGGCGCAGGTTCGCCTCGACCATCTCCTTCTTGGCGATGCGCGCCTCACGCTCCGCCTTCTGCACCATGTTGACGATGCGGCGGAATTCGCCGAGCGCCATGCCGGTCTGCTGCGAAATCTCGCTGATTTCACCGCGGATGCGATCGACCGCCGCCTCTTCGTTGGCCGCGAAATTGCCCCACTTCTTGTCGAGCTTTGCGACCGATTGCAGCCACGTGTCGTCGGTCTCGTGACCGACATAGCGGTCGAGGAAGTCCTTGCGGCTGACCTTGTGGCGTTCCGCCAAGCGCAGCATCTGGCCGCCCAGCGCGGTGAGGCGCCGGTTGAAGGCATAGAGCTGGTCGACGAGATATTCGATCTTGGCGTTGTGGAACTGGACGCTCTCGACCTCGGCGGTCAGCTCTTCGCGCAGCTTCTGATACTTGCGCTCGTCCGCTGCCGACAGCTCGCCACCCGCCTGCATCGCATCGAGGCGCGCCTGCTGGATCTTGCTGAACTTCTTGTACAGCGCGGTGATGTTGGCGAACCGCTCGAGCGCCTGCGGCTTGAGCGTCTCTTCCATCTGCGCGAGGCTGAGGGTGTTGTCCTCCTCCTCGTCGTCGCTCGGACGCGGCGGGCGCGGGCCGCCATCCTCGTCCTCGTCGTCCGCGGACGCTTCCTCGGGCTCGGCCTCTTCCTTGAAGCTGGCGCCGGCGGTCTTTTCACTGATCTCGCCGGTGTCGTCGTCCTCAGCACCCTCGACCTGCTCGGCCGACGGACCCTTCGACAGCATCGCGTCGAGATCGAGGATCTCGCGCAGCTGCATCGTGCCTTCGTTGAGCTGCGTCGACCAGTCGATGATGGCGTTGAAGGTGATCGGCGATTCGCACAGGCCCAGGATCATCGTGTCCCGGCCGGCCTCGATCCGCTTGGCGATGGCGATTTCGCCTTCGCGGCTGAGCAGTTCGACCGCGCCCATTTCGCGCAGGTACATGCGGACCGGATCGTCGGTCCGGTCGACGGTTTCCTTCTTCTTGGTTTCGAGCGCAGGCGCGGCGGTGCCATCGCCGTCGACCTCGGTGACCTCGGCCTCGTCCTCTTCGGACGCTTCCTTTTCGTCACCGTCCTCGCCGGCTTCCTCATTCTCGACGATATTGACGCCCATCTCGTTGAGGGCCGCCATGATATCTTCGAGCTGGTCGGAGGACATCTGGTCCTGCGGCAGCGCCTCGTTCAGCTGGTCGTAGGTGATGTAGCCGCGCTTCTTGGCGCGCGCGATCAGCTTTTTGATGTCGGCATCATTCAGGTCGATCAGCGGTGCATCGGCCCCATCGCTACCGTCGTCACCACCGTTACCGTTAAGCTTCGCCATCAATTGTCCTCGGAACCAAACGCTCGGGCGTCTTCGTTCGCTTGCACGAGATTTGCAAGTCGAAGCTCCAACGCCTGTTTCTCTTTCACCAATGCCACTTGCCGTTCGAACGCCGCATCGGTGAAATGCGCCTGCATCGAGACGGTCGCCTCGTGCAGGGCCAGGTCGACTTCGGGGCGGGCCACCAGAATGGCGATCGCCTCGTCAAGATCGGCCCGGGCGCGGCTGACGTCGCCGCCGCTTTGCGTGAACGAATAGGGCATCGTGTCGGCCCTCAACAGATCGCTGGCGATCGTATCGAACCCACTCCGCGCCAATATGGTGCGCAGACGCGCGCTATCAAGCGCCTGATCCTCGAGCGCGACATCGACGACCGCTTCGAACAAGCGGCCGAGCGCGCCATCGACCAGCTTGAGGCTGCCGAGAACCTCCATATGCCGGGCGATCTCCACCGGATGGCGGATCAGGCCGGCGAGTACCGCCTTGGCCAGCACGCGATCGATGCCGGCGGCGTGGAAGGCCTTCACATCCTCGGTCGGCGGGGCGATCGGCTGTTTCCACTGGCCGTCCGGTCCACGCTTGCCCTGGGGGCGCGGTGCGTTGGGGGTGAAGGCGCGGCGTTTCGGGGCGAAATGCTCGTAGAAGCGATTGCGGAAGTCGCTCTCATATTCCTTGCGGACCGACACGTCGGCGATCGTCGCGGCCAGATCGGCGAGCCGCTGCTTCAGGCCGGCGCGTTGTTCGGGCGTGTCGAGCGGGCCGGCGGCGACCTCGCTTTGCCACAGGCGGTCGACCAGCGGCTGGGGCTGGCCGAGTAGCGCCTCCATCGCGGCGGCGCCGCCGGCCTTCACCAGATCGTCGGGGTCCTGCCCCTGGGGCAGCGTGACGAAGGACAGGCTGCGGCCGGGCGCGAGCATGGGCAGGGCGCGGTTCGCGGCGCGGAGGGCGGCCTTCTGCCCGGCACTGTCGCCGTCGAAGCAGAGGATCGGCAGGTCGACCATCCGCCACAGCCGTTCGAGCTGCGCTTCGGTCAGCGCGGTGCCGAGCGGTGCGACGGCTTCGTGGATGCCCGCCTGGCTGAGGGCGATGACGTCCATATAGCCCTCGACCACCAGCACGCGGTTCGCCTTGCGCGCGGCGGGGGCGGCGCGGTCGAGGTTGTAGAGCGTGCGGCCCTTGTCGAAGAGCGGCGTGTCGGGCGAGTTCAGGTATTTGGGCTCGCCGTCGCCGATCACGCGGCCGCCGAAGGCGATCACGCGGCCGCGGGCGTCGCGGATCGGGATCATCAGCCGGCCGCGGAAGCGGTCGTACGGGTTTTTGCCCTCAACCTGGATCAGCAGGCCGCATTCGACGAGCGCGGGGTCGCCATAGTCCTTCAGCGCGGTCTTCAGCTTGCCGCGGCTGTCGGGGGAGAAGCCCATGCCGAAGGTGCGGGCGGTATCGGGGGTGATGCCGCGCTTGGCGAGGACGGCGCGGGCTTCGGCGCCGCCGATGCCGTTCAGCTGTTCGGTGAACCAGCTCGCGGCGTCGGCCATCGCGTCGTGCAGGCCCTTGGTGCGTTCGGCCTTGGCAGCGGCGCGACGGTCCTGCGCGGGCATCTCCATGCCGGCGGCCTGCGCGAGTTCCTTCACCGCATCGATGAAGGGCAGGCCGCGCTGATCGGTCATCCACCGAATCGCATCGCCATGCGCCGAGCAGCCGAAGCAGTGGTAGAAGCCCTTGTCGTCGTTGACGTAGAAGCTGGGCGTCTTTTCGTTGTGGAACGGGCAGCAGCCGCGCATCTCGCGGCCCGCCTTGGTGAGCTTGGTCGTCTTGCCGATCAGCGCCGACAGCGACGTACGGGCGCGAAGCTCGTCGAGAAACTGCGGGGACAGGCTCATGCGTGCGATTCTACTATGCCCGACGGGGGGTGTTTAGGCAATGCGCCGATGCCGGAGGCGCGCGGAAGTGGACGAAGTGGACGGTATGTAACGTTCGGAATGCGGCCCTGTGCGAGCGGGCCACGGGAATGGCCGTTCGCGCCCGGGAGCGCGGGTCGGGTGGACGATGGCAAAGAGCGAGATGCTCTATACACGGTTTGTTCCGTGTAGGACAGGGCGTTTCCTATGCTCGTCACCCCGGACTTGATCCGGGGTCCCGCTTTCAGTCGCAGAAGAAGAAGCGGGATCCCGGCTCAAGGCCGGGATGACGGAGGGAGGGCGGAGTGGGTGGGGCGGTTGTTGCGCGCCTTCGCTTACGACAGCGCGGCCTTCACCAGGCCGCTGGCCTTGCTCATGTCGAGGTTCGCGGCGTGGCGGGCCTTCAGTTCGGCCATGACGCGGCCCATGTCCTTCATCCCGGCCGCGCCCAGCTCCGCCTTGATCGCCTCGATCGCGGCGGTCGTTTCGGCGTCGCTCATCTGGGTGGGGAGGAAGCGTTCGATCACCGCGACCTCGGCCTTTTCGGCGTCGGCGAGTTCCTGGCGGCCGCCGCTTTCGTACATCTGGATCGATTCGCGGCGCTGCTTGACCATCTTTTGCAGCACCTCGACCACCACGGCATCGTCATCCGTCGGGGCGGTGCCGGTGCGCAGTTCGATGTCGCGGTTCTTGATCGCCGCCTGGATCAGGCCGATCGCGGCGCGCGCTTCCTTGTCGCCGGCCTTCATGGCGGAGACCTGGGCGGCCTTGATGTCGTCGCGAATCATGGAAGAAAGCCTCGAATACGGGAAAGCCGGGGATCCTAGCGGAAAGCGGCGGCCCCGTGAACCGGTTGACCTAGGCCAAGCTGGGGGGTAGCGGGCGCCACTTAGCGACATAGACGAAACCTTCAGGAGTGCCCGCCAAGCCATGGCCGAGCCTAAGCCCATTGCCATGCCCGCAAAGCCCGATGGGGCCACGGGCGTTCTGGTTCTTGCGAACGGCGAGGTGGCCTGGGGCCGCGGTTTCGGCGCGGAAGGCGCGGCGGTGGGCGAGGTGTGTTTCCACACCGCGATGACCGGCTATCAGGAGATCATGACCGACCCGTCGTTCGCGGGCCAGATCATCACCTTCACCTTCCCGCACATCGGCAACGTCGGCGCCAACCCCGACGATATCGAGGCGGATGCGCCGCATGCCTTGGGCATGATCGTGAGGCAGGACGTGACCGAACCGTCGAACTTCCGCGCGGTTGAGCGGCTGGACGGCTGGATGAAGCGGCATGCGCGCATCGGCCTGTCGGGGATCGACACGCGCGCGCTGACGCGGCGTATCCGCGCGGGCGGCGCGCCGAACGGTGTCGTCGCGCATTCGGCGAGCGGCGAATTCGACCTCGACGCGCTGCTGGAGATGGCGCGGGCGTGGCCGGGGCTGGAGGGCATGGACCTTGCCAAGACCGTGTCGACCGAGACGCATTATGCCTGGGGTGAGGCACGCGAGGGCGACGTGTGGCGGCTGGGCTTCGGCTATGGCGCGGCGGGTGAGGGCGAACGCCCGCATGTCGTCGCGATCGATTACGGCAGCAAGCACAACATCTTCCGCAATCTGGTGAAGGCCGGCGCGAAGGTGACGGTGCTGCCGGCGCAGGCGACGTTCGACGACGTGATGGCGCAGAACCCCGACGGCATCTTCCTGTCCAACGGCCCCGGCGATCCCGCCGCGACGGGCGACTATGCGGTGCCGGTGATCCGGCAGCTGCTCGATACGGGCAAGCCGCTGTTCGGCATCTGCCTCGGCCACCAGCTGCTCGGGTTGGCGGTGGGCGCGCGGACGACGAAGATGTTCCAGGGCCACCGCGGCGCCAACCATCCGGTCAAGCGCCTGTCCGACGGCGCGGTCGAGATCACCAGCATGAACCACGGCTTCGCGGTGGAACGGGAGTCGCTGCCCGCCAACGTGCGCGAGACGCATGTGTCGCTGTTCGACGGGAGCAACGCGGGGCTGGAGCTGACCGATCGGCCGGCGTTCAGCGTGCAGTATCATCCGGAGGCGAGCCCGGGGCCGCAGGACAGTTTGTATCTGTTCGAGAAGTTTGTCGGGTCGCTGGCGAAGTGAGTGGCTGGATATATGGCGTTTATCACCCGCTCGCTCCGGTCGGAGAAGGCGACACGCTGCAGGTAAAGGTCGGCAAGTCAAAGCATGACCCAAACAAAGATGCGTTGGATGGACGCGTTCGCAAGCTTGACTTGAGCGTCGTTGCGTTGGGCCTTGGCCCCGTTTCGCATGCTTTCGAGCCATTTCAGGTGTCCGACCACCACGAATTCGAAAAGCGTCTGAAAGCAGAGTTAAAGGCGTCAGGTGCTGCGGTGCCCAAAGTCGCGAAAAGGTATCTGACTGAAGTGTATCGGGTTTCGCGCGCGGAATTGACCCGACTCATCGAACGTTTGAAAAAAGAACTGGAAGCGTAATGCCAAAACGCACCGACATCTCCTCCATCCTCGTCATCGGCGCGGGGCCGATCGTCATCGGTCAGGCGTGCGAGTTCGATTATTCGGGCACGCAGGCGATCAAGGCGCTGAAGGAAGAGGGCTATCGCATCGTCCTGGTCAATTCGAACCCGGCGACGATCATGACCGATCCGGAGCTGGCCGACGCGACCTATGTCGAGCCGATCACGCCCGCGGTGGTCGCGAAGATCATCGAGAAGGAGCGGCCCGACGCCGTCCTGCCGACGATGGGCGGGCAGACCGCGCTCAACACCGCGCTGGCGCTGTTCCATGACGGCACGCTGGAAAAGTTCGGCGTCCAGATGATCGGCGCCGATGCCGAGGCGATCGACAAGGCCGAGGACCGCCAGAAGTTCAAGGTGGCGATGGACAAGATCGGGCTGGAAAGCGCCCGGTCGGCGATCGCGCATACCGTCGAGGAGGCGCTGGCGGGCCTGGAGATCACGGGGCTGCCGGCGATCATCCGCCCGAGCTTCACGATGGGCGGGTCGGGCGGCGGCATCGTCTACAACCGGTCCGAATTTGTCGACATGGTCCGCAAGGGGCTGGACGCGTCGCCGACCACCGAGGTGCTGATCGAGGAATCGCTGCTCGGCTGGAAGGAATATGAGATGGAGGTCGTGCGGGATCGCAACGACAATGCCATCATCATCTGTTCGATCGAGAACGTCGATCCGATGGGCGTCCATACGGGCGATTCCATCACCGTCGCGCCGGCACTGACGCTGACCGACAAGGAATATCAGATCATGCGCAACGCCAGCATCGCGGTGTTGCGCGAAATCGGCGTCGAGACGGGCGGATCGAACGTCCAGTTCGCGGTGAACCCCAAGGACGGCCGCCTGGTCGTCATCGAGATGAACCCGCGCGTGTCGCGATCGTCGGCGCTGGCGTCCAAGGCGACCGGCTTCCCGATCGCCAAGGTCGCGGCGAAGCTGGCGGTGGGCTATACGCTGGACGAGATCGACAACGACATCACCGGCGCGACGCCGGCGTCTTTCGAACCGACGATCGATTATGTCGTCACCAAGATTCCGCGCTTCGCCTTCGAGAAGTTCAAGGGCGCCGAGCCGGTGCTGGGCACCGCGATGAAGTCGGTCGGCGAGGTGATGGCGATCGGCCGGAACATCCAGGAATCGATGCAGAAGGCGCTGCGCGGGCTGGAGACGGGCCTGTCGGGCTTCAATGCGGTCGATCATCTGGTCGGCGCGCCGCGCGCGGAGATCGAGGCGGCGCTCGCCAACCCGACGCCGGACCGGCTGCTGGTCGCCGCGCAAGCGCTGCGCGAAGGCTTCACCGTTGCCGAGGTGCATGCGATCGCCAAGTTCGATCCGTGGTTCCTCGAACGCATCGCCGAGATTGTCGCAGCGGAAGAGGAAGTGTGCCGCAACGGCCTGCCGATCGAGGCGGCGGGCATGCGCCGCCTGAAGGCGATGGGCTTCAGCGACAAGCGGCTCGCCTATCTGGCGCTCAAGTCCGCCAATCTGCGCGGCATGGAGCGCGGCATCGCGCGCGGATCGGGCCTGATCCACGAGGCGGTCGTCGCGATGACCGGCGG
Organism: Sphingomonas sp. DC5200-1; assembly: GCF_049897245.1. Taxonomy (NCBI): domain Bacteria; kingdom Pseudomonadati; phylum Pseudomonadota; class Alphaproteobacteria; order Sphingomonadales; family Sphingomonadaceae; genus Sphingomonas; species Sphingomonas sp. DC5200-1. The sequence continues at coordinate 239,539 of NZ_JAFCVW010000006.1, read as the reverse complement.
CGTGACCGAGGACGAGGTGCGCGCGTTGCGTCACCGGCTGGGCGTACGCCCCGTCTTCAAGCGGATCGACACCTGCGCCGCGGAGTTCGACGCCAAGACGCCCTATATGTATTCGACCTATGAGGCGCCGTCGTTCGGCGAGCCCGAGGACGAGAGCATGCCGTCCGACCGCCGCAAGGTGGTAATTCTGGGCGGTGGCCCGAACCGGATCGGGCAGGGGATCGAGTTCGACTATTGCTGCTGCCACGCCTGCTTCGCGCTGGCGGACGCGGGCTATGAAACGATCATGGTCAACTGCAACCCGGAGACGGTGTCGACCGACTATGACACGTCGGACCGCCTGTATTTCGAGCCGCTGACCGCCGAGGACGTGCTGGAAATCCTGCATGTCGAACAGTCGAAGGGCGAGCTGGCCGGCGTGATCGTGCAGTTCGGCGGGCAGACGCCGCTGAACCTCGCCCGCGCGCTGGAGAAGGCGGGGATTCCGATCCTGGGCACCAGCCCTGACGCGATCGACCTGGCCGAGGACCGCGAGCGCTTCGCGGCGCTGGTCAGCAAGCTGCGCCTGAAGCAGCCGGCGAACGGCCTCGCGCGCAGCCGGGACGAGGCGGTCGCCGCGGCGGAGCGGATCGGCTATCCGGTGCTGATGCGCCCCAGCTATGTCCTGGGCGGCCGGGCGATGGAGATCGTCGACAGCCTGCAGCAGCTGGACGATTACATCCAGACGGCGGTGCAGGTGTCGGGCGACAGCCCGGTGCTGATCGACCAATATCTGCGTGACGCGATCGAGGTGGACGTCGATGCGGTGTGCGACGGCGACGAAGTGGTCGTCGCGGGCCTGTTGCAGCATATCGAGGAAGCCGGCGTCCATTCGGGCGATAGCGCCTGTTCGATCCCGCCCTATTCGTTGTCCGCCGAGACGATCGCCGAGATCGAGCGGCAGACGGTGGCGCTGGCGCATGCGCTGGGCGTCAAGGGGCTGATGAACATCCAGTTCGCGGTGAAGGATGGCGAGGTCTATCTGATCGAGGTGAACCCGCGCGCCAGCCGCACGGTGCCCTTCGTCGCCAAGGCGATCGGTGCGCCCATCGCCAAGATCGCCAGCCGCGTGATGGCGGGCGAGAAGCTCGCCGACATGCCGCCGATTGATCGCCACATCGATTATTATGCGGTCAAGGAAGCCGTCTTCCCGTTCAACCGCTTCCCCGGCATCGACCCCGTCCTGTCGCCGGAAATGAAGAGCACGGGCGAAGTGATGGGTATCGACCCCGACTTCACCACCGCCTTCATGAAGTCGCAGCTGGGTGCGGGCACCGTGCTGCCGACCGGCGGCACCGCCTTCGTCAGCGTGAAGGACGGCGACAAGCCGCATATCGTGCCGGCGGTGAAATCGCTGCTGGCGCGCGGGTTCAAGGTGCTGGCGACCGGCGGGACGGCCGATTACCTGGAAACCGCGGGGTTGGCGGTCGAGAAGGTCAACAAGGTCGCGCAGGGGCGGCCGCATATCCTGGACCGGATCATGGACGGCGAGGTGACGCTGATCTTCAACACCACCGAGGGCTGGCAGAGCCTGAAGGATTCCAAGCCGATCCGGCAGGCGGCGCTGGCGCAGAAGATCCCGTATTTCACCACGGCCCCCGCCAGCGTGCAGGCCGCCGCGGCAATCGGCGTCGCCTCCCTTGAAGTCCGCCCCCTGCAATCCTACTATTCGCAGTCGCACAACTGATCCCGACATAATGACGTGATGTGCGGGGGCGGGCCGGAAAACGGCCCGCCCGCGGGGATGAAGCAATTGGGGATTGACACATGGCGACCGTCGAAAAGATGCCGATGCTCCAGGAGGGCTATGAGAAGCTCACCGCGGATCTGAAGCGTCTGAAAGCCGAACGCCCCCTGATCGTCGACGCGATCGAGGAAGCCCGCGCGCACGGCGACCTGTCGGAAAACGCCGAATATCACGCTGCCAAGGAGCAGCAGGGCCAGAACGAAGCGACGATCGCCGATATCGAAAGCAAGCTGTCGCGCGCGCAGATCATCGATCCGCGTGAGCTGTCGGGCGACAAGGTGGTGTTCGGCGCGACCGTGACGCTGCTCGACGACGACGACAAGCCGGTGAAGTACCAGATCGTCGGCGAGACCGAGGCGAACGCCAAGACCGGCCGGATTTCGTACAATTCGCCGCTGGGCCGTGCGCTGATCGGCCGCAAGGTGGACGACGAGGTAGAGGTGTCGGTGCCGGCCGGCGACCGCTATTATGTGGTGTCGAAGGTCGAGTTTATCTGAGGGGTTGCGGGGGTGGCGGTGTTCTCCGCCACTCCGTCATCCCGGCGCAAGCCGGGATCCATGGACACGGCGCCATTCGCGTTGGTGGGACACAGCAGCCTCGTTGCCTCCATGGATCCCGGCGTTCGCCGGGATGACGAGGGGGGGTGGTCTCGCCTTTAGCCGAAGCGCTGCTCGGCTTTTACGTCGCGGCTAGGTGTCTAACCCACGGCCGTCATCTGCTGTTGATCGCACGACGCGCCCCTACCCACACCGTCATTCCCGCGGAGGCGGGAATCCATATGCCGTGCGGTTTCGGCTCCATCGCTGTCGTTAGCGTGTCTGGATTCCCGCCTTCGCGGGAATGACGGGGGTGGGGAAGGCGGGGCGGCATAACCCGCCGTGGGTGGCGCGGACACTGTGGCGTTCCGCACGTCTTAATCATGGTCTCAGCGGCCCCGGACCCGGTCCGGGGCGCAGTGGGGGCGAAGCGCCCCCGTCTGCTTATGCTTCGGGCGTGGTGACCAGATCGGGTTCGAGCAGGCGGTGGAGGTGAACGACGACGAACTTCATCTCGGCGTCGTCGACGGTGCGCTGGGCGTTGGCGCGCCAGGCCTTTTCGGCGCTCGCATAGTCGGGGAAGATGCCGACGACGTCGAGCTTCGACGGATCGGCCCAGTCGAGCGTGCGGGGATCGGTGACGCGGCCGCCGAAGACGAGGTGGAGCTTGCTCATGCGCTGAGATTCCTGGGGTGATGATTTTACCCCGCCGTCCCTAGCGTGTTGCGGCGCAATATTGAACCCCGGATGGCCGGGGTAGGGCGGGCCATCGGGGCACCGTTTCGTCATTGGGAGCGAAGCGCAGCAATCCAGGGCGTCGTGGTCCGGCTCTGGATGGCTTCGCTCCGCTCGCAATGACGGGATTGGACTTAATCCTTGGCGCGGGCCGACTGCGCCGCGGCGGAACCGGCCGTGGTCGCGGCCTTGGCGATGCCTTGGAACAGCGACTTCACCTGATCCTTGGCGGCGTCCTTCGACAGGCCGGCGTTCTGAAGTTCGGTGGTGCCGGCTTCGCGGGCGGCGGCGACGGCGCTGCGGGCGCGCTCGCCGAGCGAACGGCCAAGCGGGGCGAGCAGCTGCTTTTCCTTCGCCGAGCGCGGGATCAGCGCACCAGCGAGCGCGCCGATCGCGATGCCGCCGGCGACGATCGCGAGCGGATTGGCCTCGATCGCGTCGGCGGTGCGGCGCGCGGCGTCGCTGGCAGCGTGCTTGGCATCGTCGAGGCGGTCGTGCACTTCGGCCTTGATGTCGGCGGTGGCGTCGGCGACGCGATCCTGGGTCTGGGTGTCGGTCATGGGTCTATCCTTTGCGTGGATGCGCGGGGAACGCGGATCAGTCCTTGGGGCCGAGGCCGGGTTCGTGATTGCGTTTAAAGCGATGCGGCTTGTCCTTCTTGCGGAACAGGCCGGCGAGGCGGTGGCGGGCGAGGAACAGGCCGGCGACGGCCGTGACCCCGGCCACCGCGCCGGGATTGCGCACCGCCGTGTCGAGGCTGGCCTGGGCCGCGGCCTGCCCCTTGTCAGCGACGTCGCGCGCCGCCTGCTTGGCGAGATCGCGCGGGTTGAGGCGGACCTGCAGCTTGCGCAACGTGCCCGACAGGCGTTCACGCGCCGCGGCGGCTTCCGCTTCGGCGTCGATCAGGCGGGTGGCGGGATCGGTCACAGCTGCTTCTCCGTGGCAGGGGCGAGGCGGCTCTTGCCGACGAGGGCGAGGCTGGCGGCGATCGCGAGCACCGCCATCACGACGGCGAGCGTCGCGAGGCCCGGGCCGATCAGCGTCGCGAGCGTCAGGACCGCACCGACCAGCGCCGTGATCAACGCGGCGAGCGCCAGCACCCCGGCGACGACGAAGAACACGATCGCGCTGCGATAGGCGCTGACGCGTTCGCCGATCCGCGCCTTGACCACCGCTACTTCGGCGCTGGCCAGCCCGCGGGCATCCTCGACGAGCTGGCTGACGAGGTCGGTGATCCCTTCCTCGCCAGCGCCTACGGTTTCAATTGTCGGCAAGACCGCCACGAGCCCCTTACGCCTTGTCGTCGAGGCCGGACCGGACGACCCGGGCGAGCGCGAAGCCCAGCGCCGCGGCGACGCCGATCGCGACGCCCGGGCTCTTGCGGACGAAGGCACGCGCGTCGTCGAGCAGCTCGTCGACGTTCTTATCGCGGATCTGGCCGGAGAAGTTGGAGACGACGCCGGCCGCGGAGCGGGCGTAATCGCCATATTGCGCGCCGAGCTTGTCGTCGACCTGGCCGGCGGCGTCCTGGATCATCTGCGACAGCTGGTCGAGGCCGCCGATCGCGCGCTCCTTGCCGGTGTCGGCCAGCGTACGGATCTTGTCCGTCGCCTGTGCGCCGTATTTCGCCGAATAGTCCTTGGCGGTCTGCTTCGCCTGTTCGACGCGGCTGGTCGCGCCATCGGCATCGCTGCTGGCGGCGGAGGAGAGGGTGTCGCCGTCGAGGACGGGGTTCAGATCGGTATCGGACATGGTGGCCCTTTCGTGACAGTCTCGTATCGAAGCCTCTAACCCCGGCCGACGACGGCCGGTTCCCTTGCGGCAGGCAATTGCCGCCCGCGCGGCGAGCGGGTAGAGGCCGCGGCATCTGAGCCCCAGAGGTAGGAGCATCGTTACGTGACCGCAATCATCGACATCCATGGCCGGCAGATCCTCGACAGCCGCGGCAACCCGACGGTGGAGGTCGACGTGCTGCTGGAGGACGGCAGCTTCGGCCGCGCGGCGGTGCCCTCGGGCGCGTCGACCGGCGCGCATGAGGCGGTGGAAAAGCGCGACGGCGACAAGAGCCGCTGGGGTGGCAAGGGCGTCGACGACGCCGTCGAGGCGGTGAACGGCGAGCTGGTCGAAAAGCTGATCGGCATGGATGCCGAGGATCAGGCCGACCTGGACGCAGCGATGATCGAGCTGGACGGCACCGAGAACAAGGGGCGCCTGGGCGCGAACGCGATCCTGGGCGTCAGCCTGGCGGCGGCGAAGGCGGCGGCGGAAGCACGCGGCATGCCGCTGTACAAGTATGTCGGCGGCGTGTCGGCGCACGTGCTGCCGGTGCCGATGATGAACATCATCAACGGTGGCGAGCACGCCGACAACCCGATCGATTTCCAGGAATTCATGATCGTGCCGGTCGGCGCGGAGAATATTCTGGAGGCGGTGCGCTGCGGGTCGGAAATCTTCCACACGCTGAAGAAGGCGCTGCACGACAAGGGGCTGGCCACGGGCGTGGGCGACGAGGGCGGCTTCGCGCCGAACATCGCCAGCACCGAAGAGGCGCTGGGCTTCATCATGCAGAGCATCGAGAAGGCGGGTTATACGCCGGGTGACGACGTGATGCTGGCGCTCGATTGCGCGGCGACCGAATTCTACAAGGACGGCCGCTACAACATTTCGGGCGAGGGCAAGGTGCTCGAAAGCGGCGCGATGGCCGAATATCTCGCCGACCTGACCCGTCGCTACCCGATCTTCTCGATCGAGGACGGCATGAGCGAGGACGATTGGGAAGGCTGGAAGGCGCTGACCGATCTGATCGGCGACACGGTGCAGCTGGTCGGCGACGATCTGTTCGTCACCAACCCCAAGCGCCTGAAGCGCGGCATCGAGGGGGGCTATGCCAATTCGCTGCTGGTGAAGGTCAACCAGATCGGCACGCTGACCGAGACGCTGGAAGCGGTGAACATGGCACAGCGCAACGGCTACACCGCGGTGATGAGCCATCGTTCGGGCGAGACCGAGGATGCGACGATCGCCGACCTGGCGGTCGCCACCAACTGCGGCCAGATCAAGACCGGCTCGCTGGCCCGTTCGGACCGGCTCGCCAAGTACAACCAGCTGATTCGCATCGAAGAAGAATTGGGCGACTCGGCACGATATGCGGGCCGGAGCGTTCTGAAGGCTTGATCCCGGACGGGATGCAAGCGAGGATGTAAACCATGGCGCGGGCGGTAACGGCACGGAAAGGCACGAACGGAGGGCGGTCGAACCCATCGACCGCGTTCCGCAAGGTCATGCGTCGTGCCGCGCTGCCCGCGCTGGGCTTTACGATCATGGCGTTTTTCGGTGCCTATGCCGTGCTGGGGCCGAACGGCATCCTGGCCTATGGCGATTACAAGAAGCAGCTGGCGCGGCGAGAGGTGCAATATGCCTCGCTCGACCAGAAGCGGACGGTGCTGCAGAACCGCGTTGCTCTGCTGGATCCCGACCATGCCAATCCGGATATGGTCGATGAGATGGTGCGCAAGGAGCTAAACGTGGCGCATCCGGACGAGGTCATCGTTCCGCTGAAGTAGGGGCGGTCGGCGAGGGGCGTCAGGTTGGGGGCGTTACGGGGTTATGCCGCGGGCGCGCTGTTGTCGTCGTTGAATTCACGCGCCTCAGGCGCTCCGTCACCCCGGACTTGTTCCGGGGTCCACTCTGCGGCGAGGGGGGTGGTTCGAGCCTCTTGCCCTCCCCCTGCGGCCCGGTGGATGCCGGACCAAGTCCGGCATGACGGGGTGGGGTTTGCGGAGGTGGGCCGCTATAAGGGGCGCGTTCTCGTTGGGACAACGTTCGGGCGTGCAGCGGCCGGATCCCTCCGCCGCCGTCATTCCTGGGAATGCGGCGGTCCGAGGTCGGTGTCGCCGCCTTTGTCACGTCCTTCGCCGCCGGTCTGTGGGTAACCGTCGCCGGCCGCGGCATCGCTGCTGAAGTCCTCGCCGGGGTTGCCGCCACCGGCGCCGCTGCCGCTGCCATGGACCGCGCCGGTCTGAGGGTCGAACGAGGCGCGCAGGCCGTTTTCGGGCGGCAGGTTCGGGTCTTGCGGCGGATGCGGATCGCCGGGGCGGGCGGCGACGGTGCCGCTGGGGGCGTGGCGACCGAGGTCAGATTCGCGGTCGCGGTGATAATCCAGGCCATAGCGGCCGGCATCGCGATCGAAGGGATTGCCGGTCGTGTCGCGGTCGGGATCGACCTTGCTGGTGTCGGGCATCGGTGCCTCCTGTCGTGGGATGACAGGTAACGCGTTGGGATCGCGGGCGTATCCCATCGGACATCAGGGGCGGGGCTGGGGGTGAAAATCGGCGCAATTCCCAGGGTCGGCGAGGACGCCATTCTTTTAATACCGACCGGTACGAAAGCCGTTGACGGCGCCAATATCCGCTTTTATACCGCTTGGTATAGAAGATGACGAGGCATTCATGTTGCGAGGGACCGCAGCGCCGGATGAAGAGCCTTCGCCATCTCGATTGAACGACACTGACGATGCAGCGCGCACCGTGCCCTTTGGCGCGGACGGGAGGCCTGCGGCTCGGATAAAAGGGAGTGACACCATGGCTTTTCTCGCTTTCGCCGAACCGGGCAACGCCGGCTATGCCCGCGTGAGCGCGCAGGGGCTGACCGCGGACGCCCCGCGAGTGACGGCCCCGACCGAAGACCGCCCGGTGCTGAGCGAGCTGGAGCGGTCGGTCATCGGCCTCGCGCGCGGTGATGGCCTGTCGACGCTGCGCCAGCCGGGGCGGCTGTCGCGCGGGCTGGAGCTGCTGTTCGGCGTGCGGATCAGCCCGATGCTGGCCGATCCCAAGCTGGAGGCGCTGCGCCGAGTTGCGGTGCTGAGCTGGAAGCGCGGCTATGCGATCGCCTCGGCCGAGGTGAAGGCTTTTCTGGCGGCGGGTTACTCGCCGGCGCATTACGAGCTGGTCGTGGATACGATCGCGGCGGCGCGGCAGGCCGAAAGCCGGCGCGGACGGCGCTGAAACTCCTTTTGTCTAACAAATTGACGGGCCGGATGTAGGCCGATAGTCATGGCCCCAGCGCGCAGGGACGCGTCGGGGAGAGATGCATGAAGACGATGCTGAGGCTGCTGCTATGCTCTGCGCTGGCGGCGGCGGTGCCTGTCGCGGCGGACGCGCAAGACGCGACGGCGACAGCGACGGGGCCGACCGATATCGTATCGGTGCGCGGCGATCATCCGGGGCCCAAATACGATCGCCGCCTGTTCGGCCAGTTTGCCGAGCATCTCGGCACCGGCATCTATGGCGGCATCTGGGTCGGGCCCGGCAGCAAGATCCCCAACGTCCGCGGCTATCGCACCGACGTGCTCGATGCGCTGAAGGCGATCCGCGTGCCCGTCGTCCGCTGGCCGGGCGGCTGCTTTGCCGACGAATATATCTGGCGCGAGGGTATCGGCCCGCGCAACAAGCGCCCGGTCAAGATCAACACCCATTGGGGCGGCGTGACCGAGGATAACACCGTCGGCACGCACGAATTCATGGACTATTCCGAGATGCTGGGCGCCGACGCCTATGTGTCGGGCAACGTCGGGTCCGGCTCGCCGCGCGAGATGGCCGAGTGGGTCGAATATATGACCTCGCCGACCGGATCGACACTGGCCAAGGAGCGCGCCGCCAACGGCCGCAAGACGCCGTGGAAGCTGCCGATGTTCGGCATCGGCAACGAATTGTGGGGCTGCGGCGGCAACATGCTGCCCGACTATGCCGCCGACGAGACGCGCAAGTTCGCGACCTTCGTCAAGACGCCCGAGGGCGTGCCGATCATGAAGATCGCGAGCGGCGCGAATTCGACCGACTATAACTGGACCGACGTCATGATGCGCAAGGCGGGCGCCATGATCCAGGGCATCGGCGTCCATTATTATACCGTCCCCGGCAGCTGGGAGCATAAAGGCGCAGCGACCGGCTTCAGCGAAGACGAATGGGCGGTGACGATCTCCAAGGCACTCAAGATGGACGAACTGCTCCAGGAGCATTCGCGCATCATGGACAAATACGACCCCAAGAAGAAGGTCGCCCTGCTGGTCGACGAATGGGGGACCTGGTACGATCAGGAACCGGGATCGCATCCGGGATTCCTGTATCAGCAGAACAGCCTGCGCGATGCGGTGGTGGCGAGCCTGAACCTCGACATCTTCGCCAAATATGCCGACCGGGTGCGCGGCGCGAACATCGCGCAGATGGTCAACGTGCTGCAGGCGATGATCCTGACCGACGGCAACCGCATGCTGAGGACGCCCACCTATTGGGTGTTCGACATGTATAAGGACTATCAGGACGGCACGGTGCTGCCGGTCGAGGTCGCCTCGCACTGGTATACGCGTGGCAAATATGAGGTGCGCGCGGTCAGCGCGAGCGCGGTGCGCGGCACCGATGGCGTGGTCCATGTCGGGCTGACCAACGTCGATCCCAACCGTGCGACAACGGTGACCGTGCAGCTGGCCGGGCTGGCGGGCAAGAGCGTGACGGGACGCGTCCTGACCGCGCCGACGATGGATGCGCACAACACCTTCGATGCGCCTGACACGCTGAAGCCGGTGGCGTTCACCGGCGCGAGCCTGGGGGCGAACGGCCTGCTGTCGGTGGCGCTGCCGGCGAAGTCGGTGGTGGTGCTGGACGTCAGGTGAGGAGAGGGGCGGCGCTGTCTCTCGGCGCCGCCCGCCCTCTCTCTTCGTCACCCCGGACTTGTTCCGGGGGCCACTCTGCGGCGAGGGGGTTGCTGGAGGCTCCAACCACCCCCCTGCGGCCCGGTGGACCCCGGAACACGTCCGGGGTGACGGAGGAAGTTAGGCGTAGGGCGGCTGATGGAAGCCGGCTGGCGAGAGCGTGAAGATCTCGCAGCCCTCGTCCGTAATCCCGATCGAATGTTCGAACTGTGCCGACAGCGAGCGGTCGCGCGTCACCGCGGTCCAGCCGTCGTCGAGCAGCTTCACGTCCGGGCGGCCGATGTTGATCATCGGTTCGATCGTGAAGATCATGCCGGGCTTGAGTTCCGGCCCGGTGCCGGGCTTGCCGACATGGACGACTTCGGGCGCGTCGTGGAACAGCAGCCCCAGGCCGTGGCCGCAGAAATCGCGGACGACGCCGTAGCGGTGCTTTTCGGCATGGCGCTGGATCGCATGCGCGACGTCGCCCATGTGGTTGCCGGGCTTGGCCTGTTCGATGCCGAGCATCAGGCATTCGTAGGTCACCTCGACCAGTCGCTTCGCCTTCAGCGGCACGTCGCCGATCAGGTACATGCGGCTGGTGTCGCCGTGCCAGCCATCGACGATCGGCGTGACGTCGACATTGACGATGTCGCCCGATTTCAGCGTCTTTTCGCTCGGGATGCCGTGGCAGACGACGTGGTTGATCGAGATGCAGGTCGAATGCGTATAGCCACGATAGCCCAAGGTCGCGGGCACGCCGCCGTTCGCGGTGACGAAGTCGTAGATCAGCCGGTCGAGCTCGGCGGTCGTGACGCCCGGCACCATGTGCGGCACCAGCATGTCGAGCGTTTCGGCGGCGAGACGTCCGGCCTTGTGCATGCCGGCGAAGGCGGCGGGGCCGTGGAGCTTGATCGCGCCGGTGCGCCCTTCCGGCGCGTCGGAGGTGACGGTCACATATTCGGTCATCGCGCGTATATAGCGTGGCGAGCGTCATTTTGCGAGGTAAAGCGGGTCACATGGAGCAGGAACGCATCTGGACCGCCGCGCTGGTCGTCATCGGCGACGAGATTCTGTCGGGGCGCACGCAGGACAAGAATGTCGCGCAATTGGCCAGCTGGCTGAACGTGCAGGGTATCCGCCTGGCCGAAGTGCGCGTGGTGGCGGACAAGACCGCGGCGATCGTCGAGGCGGTGAACACGCTGCGCGCGCGCAACGACTATCTGTTCACCACCGGCGGGATCGGGCCGACGCATGACGACATCACCGTCGATGCGATTGCCGAGGCGCTGGGTGTGGGCGTCGAGCACCATCCCGATGCTATGGCGACGCTGGAGCGCTATTATGTGACGCGCGGCGGGCTGACCGAGGCGCGGGCGCGGATGGCCCGTGTGCCGGCGGGGGCGGGGCTGATCCCCAATCGCGTGTCGGGCGCGCCGGGGATCCACGTCGAGAATATCTACATCATGGCGGGCGTGCCGCATATCACCGCGGGGATGCTGGATGCGCTGACGGGCACGCTGGAGGGCGGCCGGCCGGTGGTATCGGGGACGATCGGTTGTTGGGTCGCGGAGAGCGAGGTCGCCGATCTGCTGCGCAACGCCGAGAAGGCGCATGAGGGCGTGTCGATCGGGAGCTACCCGTTTTTCCGTGAGGGGCGGACGGGGGCGAACTTCGTCGTGCGCAGCGCGGATGCGGGGTTGGTCGAGCGGTGTCTGGCCGACTTGACGCGGGAGCTGGAAGCGACCGGGCGTGCGGTGGTGGCGGAGGGGATTTAGTCTTTCCGGTTTCCCGTTCGTCACCCCGGGATTGACCCGGGGGCCCGCTTTTCGTTCGTCGGACCGAAGAAGAGGAAGCGGGACCCCGGCTCTTCGGCCGGGGTGACGGAGGGGGTTAGCGCGTGAATGCGCCTACGTCGGCGATCGCCAGCTTTTGCGCCGGGACTGCGGTCGCAGCGAAGGAAAGGCGCAGGTAGCGGACGGGGCGGGGCGTGGTGAATGGGATGCGCTGCGTCGAGAGGGCGTAGGCGATGTTTTGGAATTCGCCCTCCGCCGCCGGCGTCCAGGTCTTGCCGTCGGTGCTGGTTTCGGCGGTGTAGCCGCGGGGTGGGGCGCTGACCTTGTCGGGGTGGCGCCAGGGGGTGAGGCTGAAGCCGGCCACCGTCTGCGTCTTGCCTATGTCGAGCGTGACCGACGCCGGTGTCGTGGTGGGCGCGGGCTGGCTCCAGACGGTGGAGCCATCGCCGTCGAGCAGGGCTTCGGCGCCGGGCGCGGTGGCGGTGACGACTGTCCAGTCGCGCGGCGACAGGACCGCGGCATCGTGGCTGGGCGGCGCGGCCACCGGAACCGGCGCGACGGCGAGGAACAGCGACAGCTCGCTGATCGCCGGGCAAGCGGGTGCTTCGAGGATGACGAGGCGGACGCGGCGGGCGGTGATCGGCTGGGGCAGCCGGATGATCCGCTGCGCGCCGATGCATTCGTGGGTGGCGAGCCGCTGCCAGGCGCCGCCGACCTCCGCCTCGACCGCGAAGCGGGTGACGCGGACGCCGAGGGGCAGGTATTCGCGGATGCGGATGAGGTCGAAGCGACGGCCGGGCGGCAGGTCGAGCGTCAGCGTCGGCGTGGTGTCGCCGTCGGGTGTCGACCAATAGGTGTCGCGGTTGCCGTCGAGAACCTTGGCAGGCGCGAAGGCGGGGCCGCGGGTCGCCGAGGCGCTGGCGACGGCGCCGGTCGCGAGATCGGTCGCGAAGCTGCCACGGATCGCATCGCCGAAGCTCTTGAGCACCGCGACGTCATGATCGGGCAGGCGGCCGCGGCGATCGGGCGGCAGGTTGAGGTGCATGTTGGTGCCGCGCGCGACCGATTCATCGAAGAAGCGGATCAGGCGCGCGGGCGTCTTCACCTTGGAATCCTCGTCGGCGTGGTAGAACCAGCCGGGGCGGATCGAGGTGTTGGTTTCCGCCGGCCACCACAAGGGGGCGCCGCGTACGCCGCTGTTGCCTTCCGACTGGACATAGGGGTGGTCGGGCATGGTCGGCCAGCAGGGGTCGCCGGCGATGCCGTCTTCGTTGCCGACCCAGCGGATGTCCGCGCCCAAGGGATCGAAGGTGCAGGCCATCGGCTGATAGTGATGGACCAGTGCGATGATCGAGGGCCAGTTATAGTATTTGGGCGCGTCGATCGTGCGGGTTTCGCGCGCGCCGCCATAGTATCCGTCGCCGCCATTGGCGCCGTCGAACCAGAATTCGAACAATTCGCCATAGCGGGTGCAGAGTTCGACCACCTGCTTGCGATAATAGTCGATATATTCGGGGCGGCCGTAGCCGGCGTGGTTTCGGTCCCAGGGCGACAGGTACAGGCCGAACGACAGGCCGTGGCGGCGCGTCGCCTGCTCCATTTCGCGGACGATATCGCCCTTGCCGTTCTTGTACGGGCTGTTGCGGATGCAATGCTCCGTCAGCATCGTCGGCCACAGGCAGAAGCCGTCATGATGCTTGGCGGTGAGGACGATGCCGGTCATGCCGCCGGCCTTCGCCGCGGCGACGATCTGGTCCGCGGAGAAATCGGTCGGGTTGAAGAGCTTGGGACTCTCGTCGCCATAGCCCCATTCGCGATCGGTGAAGGTATTGATCGAGAAATGGACGAAGGCGTAGCGTTCGCGCTTGTGCCACGCGAGCTGGCGCGTCGAGGGCGTGGCGCCCCACGGCTTGGGGGCGGCAACCGGAGTCGCGGCGAAGGTGGGGGCGGCGGTGGCGGCGCTCGCGGCGAGGCCGGAGGCGATCAGGGTGCGGCGGGAGAGGTCGGTCACGGGGTGGCTCCGGGTATTGGGTAGAGCGGGAGTGTGCGGCATTCTGTTCGTCACCCCGGACTCGTTCCGGGGTCCACCGGGCCGCGGGGGCACGGCTGGAGGCTTTGACCGACCCCCTCGCCGCGGAGTGGACCCCGGAACGAGTCCGGGGTGACGGAGTGGGTGGGGCGGGCCGTCACGCCAGCTGTCGGCCGTTGGAGGGTGGGCGGTCGGCCTTGGCTTGGCCGAAGGTCTTCACGGGCGTCTTGCTCATCGTGAAGACCAGGCGCCCGCCCTTCATCAGGTCGGCGTGGGAGATCCAGTTCTTGGTCCACGGGCGGCCGTTGAAGGTGATCGACCGGACGTAGGGCGTGTCGGCGGTGTTGCCGGGCGCCTCGATCGTCAGGCTCTTGCTGCCGGGCAGCGCGATCTGCGCGCGTTCGAACAGTGGCGAGCCGAAGACGTACACCGCCTCGACCGGATCGACCGGATAGAAGCCGAGCGACGACAGGACGAACCACGCGCTCATCTGTCCGCAATCGTCGTTGCCGATGATGCCGTCGGGGTCGTTCTTGTACATCTCGGTACACAGGCGACGGACCATTCCTTGCGTCTTCCACGCCGCGCCGGTGTAGGCGTACATATAGGCCGCGTGCTGATCGGGTTCGTTACCGTGCGCGTACTGGCCGACGAGGCCGGCGATGTCGGGCGGCGCGTTGGCGGGCAAGGTCGAGGGTGCGGTGAAGAAGGCGTCGAGCTGGCGTTCGAATTTCGCCTCGCCGCCCATATGCTCCATCAGGCCGTAGATGTCGTGCTGGTTGAGGAAGGTCGCCTGCCAGCCGTTCGCCTCGGTATAGTCGCGCCACCAGGGCTTGGGCATGTGGCCCAATTGGATGGGATCGTAGGGCGTCCACCAGCTGCCATCGGCGAAGCGTGGTCTCGCGAAGCCGATGCGGCCGTCGATGACGTTGCGCCAGTTGCGCGAGCGCTTGAGCAAGCGGTCGGCCTCCGCCGTCTTGCCGGCGGCGCGGGCGAGGTGCGACGAGGCCCAGTCGTCATACGCATATTCCTGCGTACGGCTGACGCTTTCAAACAGCTTGTCGGCGGGCACGTAGCCCATCGTGTCGTAGAGGTCGCGGCCCTTGCTGTTGTCGAGGTCGGGCGCCGAGAAGTCGAAGCTGCGTTTGGCGATGCCGGGCCAGGCGGCGGCGTAATCGGCCTTGATGCCCTTCTTCTGCGCCTCGGCGAGGACCGAGACGGCGTGCCAGCCGATCATCGTGCCCGTCTCGATGCCCTGCAGCGGCCAGCACGGCGGGCCGTAGGGGCTCTGCTGCGTCTGGCGGATCAGGTCGGCGACGAGGCTTTGCGCCTTGTCGGGCGCGACGATGGTGAGCAGCGGATGGAGCGCGCGATACGTGTCCCACAGCGAGAAGGTGCTGTAGGCGGCATTGCCCTGCGGGAGCGTGTGCGGCTTGCGGTCGAGGCCGATGTAGCGGCCGTCGACGTCGGAGAAGAGCGTCGGTGCGAGCAGGGCATGGTAGAGCGCGCTGGTGAAGATCGTGCGCTGATCCTCGGTGCCGCCTTCGACGCCGATCGCGCCGAGTTCGCGAGTCCAGCGGCCTTGCGCAGCGCGGCGGACGGCGTCGAAGTCCCAGCTCTTGCCCTCGGCGGCGAGGTTGGCGCGGGCCCCAGCGACGTCGACGCCGGAGATGCCGCAGCGGATGACTAGCGGGGCGGCGCCGGCGTCGTCGTAATGGAGGACGGCTTTGACGCGGTTGCCTTTCACGCCCTGCGCGCCGACGGGCTGCTGCGCATCGGCGTCGCCATAGAAGGTGACGCGGTCGGGTTTGCGCGACAGCTGCATCGCGAAGTGGATGTGGCGGCCCTTGGCCCAGCGGTTGACGGTGCGGCTGCCGGTGAGCGTGCCGGCGGCGTCCATGTCGAGGCTGGCGTCGGTGACGAGCGGGGGATGATCGCTCTTGTCGAGGATCAGGTGCGACAGGTCGATCAGGACGTGTGCGGGGCCGGCGGGGAAGGTGTAGCGGTGGTGGCCGGTCCGCTCCGTCACGGTCAGTTCGGCGCGGACACCGCTTTCGAGCGCGACGCGGTAGTAACCGGGTTCGGCATGTTCGGCGGTGAAGCGCTGGCGATAGCCGGCGTCGGGGTTGTCGAGCGGGCCGGGGAGCAGCTTCACGGGGCCGCGCGTGGGGACGACCAGCACGTCGAGCATGTCACCGATGCCGGTGCCCGACAGATGCGTGTGGCTGAAGCCCATGATCGACGAGTCGGTGCGGTGATAGCCCGAACACGCGTCCCAGCGCTCGACGTCGGTGTCGGGGGACAGCTGCACCATGCCGAACGGGACGGTCGCGCCGGGATAGGTGTGGCCGTGACCGCCGGTGCCGATGAACAGGTTGGCGCGTGCCGGCGCTGCGGTCGCGGCGAAGGCGGGGAGGGGGAGGCTGGCGGCGGCGGTGCTGGCGAGCAGGGCGCGGCGGGTGACGCCCTCACCCTTCCCACCCGGCTGCGCCGGGCGGGCCCCTTCCCTCTCCCGGCGGGAGAGGGAGGGAGCGGCGAAGCCGCGGAAGGGTGAGGACATCAGAAGGTCTCCTTAAGCAGGGCGGGCTTCGTCTTCGCCAGATGGAGGATGAGTTCGGCGAACAGGCCGTTGGCCCAGGCGAACCAGCTCCGCGTGAACTTGGCGGGATCGTTCCGGTCGAAGCTTTCGTGAATGAAGCCGGTGCCGCCGTCGGTGTCGCGCAGCGTCTTCAGACAGGCGCGGATCGTGGCGTCGTCGGTGGATGTCAGCGCACGGATGGTGAGCGACATCGGCCAGATCTGGCCTTCGCCGACGTGCGGGCCGCCGATGCCTTCGCCGGCTTTCCCCGAGAAGAACCAGGGGTTGGTGTCGCTCCAACAGGCGTCGCGGGTGCGCTGCCACAGGGGATCGGCGGGATCGACGCAGCCGAGATAGGCGAGGCCCGACAGGCTCGGTACGTTGGCGTCGTCCATGAACAGCGCGTTGCCGAAGCCGTCGACCTCATAGGCCCAGACCTCGCGCCCGTCGCGCAGGCGCATCGTGCCGAAGCGGCGCAGCGCGCTTTCGATTTCGAGTGCGAGCTGCGTCGCGTCGCGGACGATGCCGCCGTCGTTGCCGGTTTCCTGCGCCACCGTGGCGAGTTCGCGCAGTGCGGTCATCGCGAACAGGTTGCTGGGGATCAGCATCGGATAGGTGCAGGAATCGTCCGACGGGCGGAAGCCCGAATGGATCAGGCCGTTGGGCTTGGTGGGGCTGCCATAGCCCCACAGGAGCGTCTCGGTCGGCTGGGGGGCGGAACGGCGGAAGCTGTAGGGGCCGTGGCCGTCCATCCGCTGCTGTTCGCGGAAGGTCGCGATGCTGCGCTTCGCGGCGGCGGCCCAGGTCGCGTCGAACGGCGTCTTGTCGCCGGTGGCGCGCCAATATTGGTGAGCGAGGCGCATCGGGTAGCAGAGCGAATCCACCTCCCATTTCCGCTCCGCGACGCCCGGCTTCATGACGGTGTCGTCGTGCAGCGACCATTCGAGGTTCGATTTCGCCGTCGGGTCGTCCATGAAGGCGTTGGCGTAGCTGTCGATCAGGATGCAGCGCGCCTGGCGGGCGATGAGGCCCGTGAACAGGCGGCGCAGTTCGGGCGCTTGTCTGACGAGGTGGAGATAGGGTTTGAGCTGCGCCGAGCTGTCGCGCAGCCACAGGCAGGGAATGTCGCCGGTGATCACGAAGGCGTCGGGCTTGCCGTCGATGGTGCTCATGCGGACGGTGGTGTCGAGCGTGTTCGGGTAGCAGTTGCCGAACATCCAGCGCAGTTTCGGGTCGCCGATCTGTTTCGCGACGCGGGTGAGATCGCGCTCGACCGCGGGGCTGGTGAAGCGGCGGTCGGCGGGGGCGGGGCGCTTGCTGGGGAAGGCGGGCGCGGCGAAGGCGGGGGTGGCGGCGCTGGCGGCGGTCGCTGCGCTCGCGGCGAGGAAATGGCGGCGGTTCCACCCTTCTGCGTCACCCCGGACTTGGTCCGGGGTCCACTGTGCGGCTGGGGGGAGGGCTTGAGCCTCTGGCCCGCCCCCCGCGGAGCGGTGGACCCCGGAAAGAGTCCGGGGTGACGGGGAGTGTGGGGTGGAGAGGTCGCGGGTCATTTCGGCAGGTCCGTGTCGGTGCCGGTCACGGCGAAGTCGAACCACTGGCCCGCTCCGTCGCCGGGCTGGCCGCCGCCGACGTAGAGGCGGTAGGCGCCCGGCGCGACGTGGCGGCGGCCGTCGTGGTCGACGATGCTCATGTCGCGGGGGGTGAGGGTGAAGGCGACGGCCATGCCCTTGCCGCGCTTCAGGTTCACGCGGCGGTAGCCGACGAGCTGGCGTTGCAGCACCGCCTCCGTGCTGCCGAGCGGGCGGGTGGAGGCAGGGGGGACGAGATAGGCCTGCACCACCTCGTCGCCGTCGCGCGGGCCGGTGTTGGTGACGGTGGTCTCGACCTTGAGCGGTTGGCCGGCGGCGACGCTGGCGGCGCCGCGCGGCGCGGTATAGCCGAAGCGCGTGTAGCTCAGGCCGTGGCCGAAGCCCCATAAAGGCGTGCCGGTGAAGTAGCGATAGGTGCGTTCCTTCATCGCGTAATCGATGAAGGCGGGCAGATCCGTGGTGGCGCGGTAGAAGGTGACGGGCAGGCGGCCAGCGGGGTTGGTGACGCCCGACAGCACGTCGGCAAGCGCGGTGCCGCCGGCCTCGCCCGGATACCAATTGGCGAGGATCGCGTCGGCGGACGTGGGATCAACGCTGACCGCGCTGCCGCTGCTGAGGACGAGGACGATCGGCTTGCCGGTCGCCTTCAGTGCGGCGAGCAGGCGCTGTTGCGGCAGCGGCAGCGCGATGTCAGTGCGGTCACCGCCGACGAAGCCGGGGACGGACACGGACAGCGCCTCGCCTTCCAGATCGGGCGACAGGCCGGCGATGACGATCGCGACGTCGGCATCGCGCACCGCTGCCACCGCCTGGTCGAGCAGCGGCTGGGCCGGCGGCATCCAGAGCAGGCGGAAGCTTTCGTCGTCCGACACATGGTCCAGCGTGATCGCGATGGGCTGGGGCGAGCCGTCGCTATCCACCGTCATCTCGACGCGGCCCTTGGGCAGCGGGCCGTCGTGCAGCACCTTGCCGTCCAGCGTAACGCGGGCGCTGTCGTGAATGGTGCAATCCTTCCAGCATTGCGACTGGTCGATGATGAGGCGGTACTGGCCGGGGCCGGGGGGCACGAACTCGCCGGTCCAGTTCGCCTTGAACGGGCCGACGGGCAGGCCGGGCGCGACGGGCGCGCGGTTGAAGTCGAGATCGATGCGGCGGTCCTGCCGGGTGACCGACGCGGGGCCGCTATAATCGGCACGCAGGCCGGGCTTGCCGCTCGCGCGCAAGGCGGTTTCGGGGACGACGACCGCAGCCCCGTCGGCGAGCGCGGAGCCTTGCGCATAGCTGACGTTGGCGGCGCCGAAGCGCGCGCGTATGCCGTCGAGCGGGGTGACCGGGCGGATCGCGGTGCCGTGGTAATTGCCCTGAAGCACGCCGAGGTCGTCGGCGTCGGCGCCGATGACCGCGATCTTCGCGCCGGCCTTCAGGGGCAGGCGGTCGGCGTTGTTCTGGAGCAGCACGATCGATTTGCGGGCGGCCTCCAGCGCGATCGCCTGATGGGCGGGCGTGCCGACCTGATCGGCGCGGATGCGGCTGTCGGGGCTGGTGCCGCCGAACGCGATGCCCAGCGCTTGGCGCGCGCGGAAGGCGCGGGTGAGTGCGGTGTCGACCTCGGCCTGGGTGATCAGGCCCTGCTTCAGCGCCTGGGGCAGCGCAGCATAGGCGCTGCCGCAATTGACGTCGGTGCCGCCGCGCACCGCCGCCGCCGCGCCGCTGGCGGTGTCGAGCCGATAATGGTGATAGCTGCTGATGTTGCCGACCGCGTCGCAGTCCGACACCGTAAAGCCGGTAAAGCCCCAGTCGCGGCGCAGGCGCTCGTTCATCAGCGGCGACGAGGCGCAGGCGGGGACGCCATGGATGCTGTTATAGGCACACATCAGCGACATCGCCCGGCCTTCGGTGATCGTGCGGCGGAAGGCGGGGAAATAGGTCGCTTCGAGATCGCGAGGACTGGGATCGACGTCGAAGCTGTCGCGACCGGCTTCGGGACCGCTGTGGACGGCGAAGTGCTTCGGCGTGGCGACGACGCGCGGGTGGGCGGGGTCGGGGCCTTGCAACCCTTGCACGAAGGCGACGCCCAACGTGCCGGTGAGATACGGGTCCTCGCCGTAGGTCTCTTGCCCCCGGCCCCAGCGCGGATCGCGGAAGATGTTGATGTTGGGCGACCAGATGGTGAGGCCTTGATAGATGCGGCGGTTCGCGGTGACGGGCTGCGCGTTGAACTTGGCGCGCGCCTCGGTCGAGACGACGGTGCCGACCTTCCCCAGCAGATCGGTGTCCCAAGTGGCGGCAAGGCCGATCGCCTGCGGGAAGACGGTCGCCTGGCCGTCGCGCGCGAGGCCGTGGAGGCCTTCGTTCCACCAGTCGTAGGCGGGCAGGCCGATCGCGGGATCGGCGGGCGCGGTGCTTTGCAGCTGCGCGGCCTTTTGTTCGGGCGTCATCGTGGCGATGGCGGCGGAGACGGGGTCGGCCGCTTGCGCGAGCAGCAGGAGGGCGGGGATCATTCAGGCGCTCCGATGATGGTTCGCGCGACGACGCGAAGACGCGAAGAGGGTGTGCGGTTGGGGTGCCCCGCGCGCTTCGTCACCCCGGACTGGTTCCGGGGTCCACTCTGCGGCGAGGGGGAGGGCTGGAGGCTCTGACGCTGCCCCCGCGGCCAGGTGGACCCCGGACCAAGTCCGGGGTGACGGGGTGGGGAGGAGAGCGTTCGGGCCATCAGCGGGCGAGCGTCCTGAGCACTGGCGTCTGCTTGCCGGTCAACGTCACCGTCTTACTCTCGCCGGGCAGCAGGTCGAAGCCGCTGTCGCTTGCCTGACCGGGCGTGTCGCCCATGTCGACCATTACCGCGCGGGCGAGGTTCTTTGCGGTGATCGTCAGGTCGTTGCCCGAGCGGCGCATGGTCAGGCCCGGATCGGGATAGGCCATGTCCTTGGGCACGAGGCGTTCCACGATCGTGCGGCTGACGGCCTGCCCACCGACGATCAATTCGGCGACGGCATAGCTCTTCGCCGGATCGGCGCTGCCGAACAGGTCGGCGTCGGGCAGCGTCGCGACGGTGGTCGACGACAATGGCGCGAGCGTCGCGTCCGCTTCGCGCACGCCCAATGTCGCACCGGTCATGTCACGCACCGTCACGCGCCAATGCGCGGGGATCGCGCCGGTTGCGTCGGACACCAGGACGACGCGGGTCGCGCCATTGCGGTGTTCGGTGACGATCGCCTGCGGCGCGAAGAACCGTTTCGCCTGATATTGCAGAAGCTTCCACTGGCCGAGATGGTCGATGCTCGCCCAGCTGATCGACGGCCAGACGTCGTTCAGCTGCCAGAACAACGAGCCCATCGTCACCGGGCGGCAGGCACGGTGGTGGCGCGCGGCGAGGTCGATCGCCTGCGCCTGATTGACCTGCGTCAGGTAGACGAAGTCGGCGAAATCCTTGGGGGCACGCAGGCGCTGGTCGAGATAGAGCTTCAGGCGGGCATTGCCTTCGCCGGCCAGGAACTTCTGGTGCGCCTTCATCACCGGGCTTTCGGGGTCGAGCGTCCCCTTGCCGGCGAACAGGCGGATCGTCGCCATGGTCGGCATCGACTGGAAGCCATATTCGCTCATGAAGCGCGGGCAGCTGTCGAGATAGTTCTCGACCGGCTTCGATCCCGACCACACATCCCAGAAATGGCGGTCGCCATTGGCGTCGGTATCCACCGGACCTTCGTAATCGGTCGAGGGCGAGCCGGGCATATAGGGGGTGCCGGGGCTGTTGCGCGTCACCGCGTCGCGCAACACGCGGTCGAACAGCACGGCCATGCCGGCGCCGATCCGTTCCTGTTCGTCGGCGCCGACCGCTTTCTTGAACGCCTTGCGGTCGCCCCAGTTTTCCCAGCCCGACAGCACTTCGTTGCCACCGGCCCAGATCACGACCGAGGGGTGGTCGCCGATCCGCGCGACCTGTTCGTCGGCTTCGGCAGCGACATTGGCGCGGAAGGCGGCGTCGGGCGGCGTCACCGATCCGCCGAACATGAAGTCCTGCCACACCATGATGCCCATCCGGTCGGCGGCGGCGTAGAAGGCGTCGTCGAGGTAATAGCCGCCGCCCCAGATGCGGACCATGTTCATGTTGGCGTCGCGCGCCGCCTTGAGCAGCGCTTCGGGTTCGGCCGGGTCGACGCGGGCGGGGAAGCTGTCGAACGGAATGACGTTCGCGCCCTTGGCGAAGATCGGCGTTCCGTTGACGACGAAGCCGAACGCGCCTTGCCTGCGATCGAGGGTGACGGTGCGCAGGCCGATGGTGCGCGTCTGCGTGTCGCCGTCGAAGGTGGTCGCGACGGTATAGAGCGGCTGCGCGCCATAGCCGACCGGTTGCCAGCGCTGCGGACGCGGGATGGTCAGCGGGATCGACACCGGGTTCTCGCCCGGCGCGAGCGTGACGGTCGCCTGGCCGGTCTGGCGGCTGCCGTCCGGGCCGGTGACGGTGGCGGTGAGCGTGACCTGCTTGGTCGTGTCGGCGATGACGGTGGCGTGCGCGGTCAGGCGCGCTTCTGCGTCGTTCAGCGCGTCCTGCGCAACGCGGACATGATCGAGGCGGGCGTCGTCCCACGCCTCCAGCTTGACCGAGCGCCAGATGCCGTTGGCGACGAGGCGGGGACCCCAGTCCCAGCCGTACTGATATTTCGGCTTGCGGATATAGGGGCTGGTCTGCACGCCCTTGGGCTCGTCACCGAACGCGCTGTCATATTCGCCGGGCAGCGGGTGCGCTTCCTTCAGCACCATCGGCTGGAGCGTCTTGATCGGGCTGGCGATCGATACGAGGATCTCATTGTCGCCGATCTTGAGCAGCGGCTTCGCATCGGCACGCCAGCGGCGATGGGCGTTGTCCGCGGTCAGCAGCGGCTGGCCGTTGACGGTGACGGTCGCGAACGTGTCGAGCCCGTCGAACACGAGGTCGAGGTGCCGGTGCGCGAGCATCGCCGGCGTCACGGTCAGGACTTTCCGATACTGCCACGCCGCCAGGCCGGCCCATTGGATCGCGCCTTCATTGGTGCCGATGAAGGGATCGGGCACTCGTTTCAGGCGGATCAGGTCTTCCTGCACGCTACCCGGCACACGCGCGGCGAACCAGCGCGCTTCCTTTGGGTGTGCCTTGGTGGCGGCGGTGTCGGCGGGGTCGAGCCGCGCCTGCCATGCGCCATCGAGCGGCACCACCTCGCGCGCGGCGAGCGGCGAGGTGGCGAGCAGCAGGGTCAGGAGGGCGCGCTTCACTTCGAACCTTCCGTCAGCTG
Organism: Sphingomonas sp. DC5200-1; assembly: GCF_049897245.1. NCBI lineage: Bacteria > Pseudomonadati > Pseudomonadota > Alphaproteobacteria > Sphingomonadales > Sphingomonadaceae > Sphingomonas > Sphingomonas sp. DC5200-1. Next base: position 216,535 of record NZ_JAFCVW010000006.1, on the reverse strand, counting down.
GACCTTGCCCACCGTATAGAAGGGGTCGGTTAGCGGGGAGGTGAACTGGAAGCAGACGTCGCGATCACCCGTCATCTTTGGCAGCGTGCCCGACAGCGTGAAGCGCTGCGGCGCCGTCTTCGGATCGGGCAGCGGGAAGGCGCCGACCGCGATCGGGTGGGCGGTTTTGTCGCCAGCCTTTTGCGCGGCGGCGGCGGTGATACAGCCGACTTGCACAAGCAGCTCGCCATGCGCCGACACATTGTAATGTTCGCGCACCATGCGCTGTTCGTGCGCGAGGCCGTAATGGCGGGCCAGGCGCACGACCTCGACGCTATAGCTGCGTGCGACGTCGAGCGGCGCGTCGGGGTAGAGCGTGCAGGTGTCGAAAAGATTGATGTTGTAGACGGGCGCGTCGGCGGTCGCTTCCGAGGTGAGCGGCACGCGCAGGCCGAGCGCGCCGGCGGGGCAGGCCGCCATGTCCGAGCTCGAGCGCGCGAGGAGGGCCGCGCGCGACGTGTCGAAGCTGCGCACTGCGGCGGTCGGGGCGCCGTTTGCGTCGAAGGCGACGGCCTTCACCATGATGCCGGGCTTCAGCGTCAACGGCGTGGTGTAGGCGGGCGAGCGCAGCGTCGGCGCGCTGCCGTCGACGGTGTAGCGGATCGTGCCATAGGGGACCTGCGTCGACAGCGCGAGCGCCACGCTGTTCTTGCGCAGCGCATCGCCGCGCGTGCCGGTGAGGTCGAAGCCGACCGCAAAGGCGCTGTCGGCGACGCGCATGCCGGCGCGCGACCAGCGATCGTCCTGGCGTTGCAGGCGGGGGAGGAAGGCGGCGAGGTCCGCTGGCCGGTCGCGCTGGACCTTGGGCGACCAGGTGATTTCGGCGAGCGCGCCGGCGCGCGGGAAGATCAGATGCTGCAGCTGCCCCGGCGTGACGATATATTCGCTCCACAGATTGCCTTGCGCGCCGAGGACGTGGTGCGCCTTGTCCGCGGCGATGCCCTTGGGCAGCGGGTCGTAGGCATAGACCTGTTGCAGCGTCGTGATGTCGAGCCGGCCGGGCGGCTCGTCGCTGCGGCGGCTCTGCAAGCCGTTGAGGTAGAGCGGATTGCCCGGCGACATCACGACGTCATGCCCCATGTTGGCGGCGTCGATCCCGCCCTGTTCGCCGCGCCACGACATGACCGAGGCGGAGGCGGGCAGGCCGCCTTCCAAGATCTCGTCCCAGCCGATCAGGCGGCGGCCCTTGGACTGGAGGTAGGTGCCGAACTGTTCGATCATCCAGCTTTGCAGGGCGTTTTCGGTCTTGATGCCCAGCGCCTTCATCTGCGCCTGCACCTCGGGGCTGCGTTCCCACTGGTCCTTGACCGCTTCGTCGCCGCCGAGGTGGATGTAAGTGCCGGGGAAGATCGTCATCAGCTCGTCGAGCACGTCCTTGACGAAGGCGATGCCCTTCGGCCCCGGATTGAACAGATAGGGCATGATGCCCCAATTGTTGCTGACCAGCGGCCGGTCGCCGAGGATGCCGAGCTCCGGATAGGCGGCGACGAGCGCGTTGGCGTGGCCGGGCAGGTCGATCTCCGGCACGATGGTGATGCCGCGGACGCCGGCATAGGCGACCAATTCCTTCAGCTCTGCCTGGGTGTAGAAGCCGCCGACGCGGTCCTTCTCGGTCGGCTGGGCTCCGCCGGTCCACGGCGGCAGCCGCCAGCCGCCGATGCTGGTGAGCTTGGGGTATTTCTTGATTTCGACACGCCAGCCCTGATCGTCCGTCAGGTGGAGGTGGAGCGTGTTGAGCTTCACGCTCGCCATCTGGTCGACGATCGCCCGCAGCGCCGGCATGGGGAGGAAGTGGCGCGCGGGGTCGATCATCAGCCCGCGCCAGCCGAAGCGCGGTGCGTCGGTGATGGTGAGGGCGGGGACGGCGACGGGTTTGCTGAACGCCGCATCGGGGCTGAGCAATTGCGCGAGCGTCATCGCGCCATGGACGAGGCCGCGGTTCCCCGATGCCGCGACGGTGATCCCCTGCGGCGTGACCGTGAGGCGATAGGCTTCGTCGCCGGTGACGCTGGCGTCGCGGACGAGGCGGATCGCGCCGGTGGTGCCGGGGGTGAGCGCGAGGCCGCGGGTGGTGCGGACATGGTCGGCGAGCAGGCGGGCGGCGGCGCTGGCGCCGGCGTCGGTCGCGGCGATGGTCGCGCCGTTGGCGACGGTGAAGCTGCCCGTACCGCGGACCACGGATTGCGGCATCGGCAGCAGCGCGAGCGCAGGCTCTGCGCCCGTCTGCGCGATGGCAGGGGTGGCGGAGGCGAGCAGGGCCAGCGCCGCTCCCCCGACGATGGTTGCGATACCGACGTGCTGCGTCATGCCTGCCCCTTGGTCATGTTTTGGTATTGCACGTATCTTGAAGCAGCATCGTCGCGGCGTCCATGCCCGCGCATCAAAAAGTCACAAAAAAGACCCCGGCGTCGCTGGATAGCGCGCCGGGGTCCGAGGGCCGGAGCGCGCAGGGGAGCGCGCTCGTCGGGGAGGAACAGGGTGACGCCGGCCGTCGATCGGCCGGCGCCAATATCTTACACGCGGAACGACAAGGCTGCGGAGAACGTGCGACCGTTCTTGTAGAAGGCGGTCGGACGATCCGGGGTCGCGTTATACTGGCGATAGGTTTCGTCGAGCAGGTTCTGCGCGTTCACGCTGAGCACGACGCCGTCCAGCAGGTTGAGGGAGGCGGACGCGTCGAGCTGATTATACGGCGCCACCATCTCGCGCGAGCCGAGGCGGCCGATCGTACGGAAATAAGAGGTGCGGTAGTTGTAGCTGACGCGAGCCTGGAACGGACCCTTTTCGAAATAAGGGATCACGTTGACCGTATGCTTCGACAGATACGGCAGATTCAGCGTCGTGCCCGTGACGTCGACCGACGAGGTGCTGCTATCCTGATAGGAATAGTTCGCCTGCAGGCCGAAACCGCCCCAGATTTCAGCCTGCCCCGACACGAGCACGCCGTTCACCGTCGCCTTCGCGCCGTTGATCGGCTGGCTGACGTTGTACGTGGTGATCCGGTTCTGCAACGCGTTGAAATAGTCGACGTTCTGACGGAACGCGATGACGTAGTTCTTGATGTCGCGGCGGAATAGTTCGACCGCAAGCAGCGTGCCGCTCCGCGGATACCATTCCGCGGTCAGTTCGTAGTTCACCGACTCGTACGGCTTCAGGTTCGGATTGCCGCCGCCGCCGTCGAGCGTGATGTCGTTGAGCGAGGTCGCGGCAGCCAGATCCTGATAGCGCGGACGCGAGATCACCTTGGCCACGGCACCGCGCAAGATGACCTTCGGCGAGATGGTCCAGGCGACGTTCGCGCTCGGCAGGAACTTCAGATAGTCGGTCGCGACACGGGTCGGGATCGGCTGCGGGTTCGCAACGGCGCTGGGCGTGGTGGCGAAATTCGACACATCGCGCGTGTACACCAGCCGACCACCGACGTTGCCGCGAAGCGGACCCTGTTCGAAATTCGCCTGAACATAGCTGGCGATCACGGTCTCGCGTACCTTGGTGGACGCGCCGACCTTCGTGACGAGCGGGCTGTTGATCGCATTCGCCAGAATGTCGATCACGGCCTGATCCGGCAGGTTCAGATACTTGGTCGCGTTGCCCATGCCGCCGCTGCCGTCGAACGTGCCGTCAGGCGTGGTCAGCGTCGTCACGCCGAGCTGGTTCGCCGTGCGTGAGGACGTGAGGTAAGTGTTGATACCGCGAGCGTCCACGCGGTTGACGTGGTCAGTGACCCGCGATCCGATGAGGATCTGCGTGAGCGGGCCCAACGCGACGGGCACGGTGGCGTCGTACCCGCCAAAAATGTCGCGGTCGGTCGTCACGCTGTAATCGAGCCCCCCGATCTGGGCGCCGACAAGCTGCTTGCCGTTGATGATGAGCGGACGCCCCTCGATCTGGGCAGGGTTGTTATTGGGGTTGGTGAAATAATTCGCGGGGTTGGTCAGGTCGCCGGTGAAGTTGACCGTCGCCGAGTCCGGCGTGAACGCATAGCTGTAAGGCAGCTTGGTCTGGACGTTGAAGAGATATTCCGGATTGCGCCCACCGGTTGCCTTCGACCAGCCGCCCGCGAAGGCGATCTTGGCGCCACTGTCGCCTTCCCAATCGGCGAACAGATTGACGTTGTCGGTCTTCAGCTTCGTCCGGCGGACCAGCGTGTCGAGCTGTGCGCTCTGATTGGGAGCGGCGCCGAACGTCGCGCCAGTAACCACGCCGTTGCTCACCGTCGCCGATTGCAGCACGCTGCCGGTCCATGCGCCGGGGATCGTGTACATCGACTGGCTATAATTGTTGTAGTTGCCGTCGATGTGCAGGCCGTTCAGCGTGAACGTCAGGTCAGGACGCGGCCGATACTGGACGGTGCCGGTGACGCTGGCGCGCTGGCGCTGCTGCTGGAAATAGGCATAGTTGATGCCGAACGGCGAGGTTGCCTTATACAGGTCGGCGATCGTGCCGCCGTTGATCGTAGCGCCCTGGCTCTTCAGGCTCAGCGTGCCGTTGGTGCAGTTGACGAACGGGCTGTTGTAAGGGCACGCGCCCGTACCGTTCGGAGCGACATTGTCGTAGCCGAAGAATTCGACGCCCGCGCGGGTCAGGTTCTGCTTGTCGTAGGTGGCTGCGACCAGAATGCCGAACGTCTCGTCGGCATTCTTCCAGCTGTAAAGACCGGACGCGCGAACATTCCCCTTGTCGGAACGGTCGTTGTACGAATAGCCGCCCGAGGCGAAGATCGCATTGGCTGCCAAGTCGAGCGGACGGCGGGTGCGAACGATCACGGTGCCGCCGAGGCTGCCTTCCTCGATACGCGCTTCCGGCGACTTGTAGACTTCCAGCCGGTCGACCAGTTCCGGTGCCAGCAGCGAATAGTTGAAGGTGCGGCTCGACGGATCGTTGTCGTTGCCACCCCAGTCTGCCGAGGCAAGCGCGTGGCCGTCCAGCAGCATGCGGTTGAGCGCCGGATCGGTGCCGAGAATCGCGACCTTCTCGCCTTCGACAAAGCGACGGTCGATGCTGACGCCCGGGATGTGCGAGAGCGATTCCGCGACGTTACGATCGGGGAACTTGCCGACGTCTTCCGCGGTGATGACGTCGACAACGGCGTTGGCGTTCCGCTTGACGTTGATGGCTTCGCGCAGCGACCCGCGATAACCGGTGACGACGATGTCGTCGCCCGCGGCGTCGGTCTGGCCCGAGGTCTGGGTGCTTCCCGTCGGCGTAGCGGTCGGCGCTTCCTGTGCGTGGGCGCTGCCGGCGAATCCGGCAAGAATGGTGGAGACGAGGATCACGTGGCGCAGGCGCATAGGCTGTTCCCTGAATATGGAACACGCCCGGCCGCATGCCCCCCCTTATGTTCCCAACTGCCGCAAAGCCGGCGACAGTGCAGCGACGGCGAAACAGTTACGCGTTTCCTGCTCGTTGCTGCTGCATTGCTACATATCCAATAAAGCCCAAATGGTATATATAAAAACTGTCACATTTATTTTGGTAGGGTAGCTGACCTATTGTGTCGTTTCGCTCTCGTGCGATCAGCCGTTTAGGGTGAAATGCCGTTCCAAAGGAGATTTCGGGGTGATGGTATCGCAAACAGTGGGGCGCTCCCGAGTCGCGCTGGAAATCTGTGTCGAATCGGCGGTGGGCGCGGCGGCGGCGATCGCGGGGGGATGTGACCGGATCGAGCTGTGCAGTGCGCTGGCGCTCGGTGGGCTGACGCCGTCGGCGGGGTTGGTCGCGGACGTCCTCGCGCTGGCGGTGCCAGCGGGTGTGCCCGTGCGGGCGATGGTGCGGCCGCGGGCGGGCGGGTTCGACTATGATGCCGACGATATGGCGCTGGCGTTGGCTGAGGCGCGTGCCCTGGTCGCGACCGGGGTGCAGGGGCTGGTGATTGGCGTGACGGCTGGGGGAAAGCTTGCGGAGCAGGCGATGCGGGCCTGGATCGCGGGGCTTGGCGAGGATCGCCCGCCGCTCACCTTGCACCGTGCGATCGATGTCGTGGCCGACCCGGTGGCGGCGGTCGATGTGGCGGTCGCACTGGGGTTCGACCATGTGCTGACCTCCGGCGGCGCGCGCACCGCGATGGAGGGGGCGGCGACGATCGCGGCGATGGTTGCGCGCGCAGCGGGGCGTTGCACGATCATGGCGGGGGCGGGGGTGGCGGCCGACACGGCAGCCGCGCTGCTGGATGCGACCAATGCGGGCGCGCTGCATGGTTCGGCCAGCGATCCTGCGCCGGCAGTGGAGCGGGACCGCTTTGGCTTCGGTCCGCTGCCGCGCCAGACCAATGCCAATAGAGTCGCAGCGCTGCGACAGGTGATTGACGACAAGTCCAATCTAAGACAATTGTAGCGCAAGGTGCCACTGGCGCCGGTCCGCGTAGCGTGGCACGCCTGATGCCGAAGACGCTTGCGGAAAAGGGGATCGACGATGAGTTTCATGAGCAAGGTGGGGCGGTTTCGCGCTGAAAATCCCTCGCCGCTCTATCTCCAGCTGCAACAGCTGATCCGTGACGCGATCGCCACGGACGTCATCACGCGCGGCGATGCGATCCCCGCGGAGCGCGATCTGGCGGTCGAATATGGCGTGTCGCGCATCACGGTGCGCAAGGCGATCGAGGGGCTGGTCGAGGAAGGCCTGCTGACCCGCCGCCGCGGCGCGGGGACGTTCGTCGCCGGGCGCGTCGAGAAGAACTTCAGCAAATTGTCGTCCTTCTCGGAAGATATGGTGGCGCGCGGGCGCGTGCCGTCGAGCGCGTGGATTTCGCGCGCGGCCGGCATCGTGTCGCCCGAGGAATCGATGGCGCTGGCGCTGTCGCCCAGCGCGCCGGTCTATCGCTTCCAGCGGCTGCGCTTCGCCGACGAGGTGCCGATGGCGCTGGAGCTGTCGACGATCGCCGGTTTCTGCCTGCCGTCGGTCGATGCGGTCGATGCCTCGCTGTACACGGCGCTGACCGAGGCGGGGCATCGCCCAGTGCGCGCGTTGCAGCGGCTGCGTGCGGTGCCGTTCGGCGGCGACCATGCGCGCATGCTGGGCGTCGATCCCGGCTCGCCCGGGCTGCTGATCGAGCGCCGCGCCTTCCTGCGCGACGGCCGCGCGGTCGAATTCACCCGATCCTATTACCGCGGCGACAGCTACGATTTCGTGGCCGAGCTCGCCGACACCTGATCCTTAGCGAAGGGCGCCTTGCTGTGACGACGGATACGATGACGGACACGACGATCGGCACGACGCTGATGCGCGCCGAGACTTTGGAGGCGGGGGCGACCGTCGCGCGGCTGGTCGCACGCAATGCCGAAGCGCTGGCCGCGTTGGGCGAGCGCCTGCGCGCAAACGCGCCCGACGTCGTCGTTACCTGTGCCCGCGGGTCGTCGGATCATGCCGCGACCTATGGCAAATATCTGATCGAGACGATGGTCGGCGTGCCGGTCGCGTCGGCAGCGCCCTCGGTCGTGTCGCTGTTCGATGCGCCGGTGTCGACGCGTCGCGCATTGTGCATCGCGATCTCGCAATCGGGCCGTAGCCCGGACTTGCTCGCGACCGTCGAAGCGCATGCCAAGGCGGGGGCGGAAGTCGTCGCACTGGTGAACGACGAATCGTCGCCGCTTGCCGAGATGGCGGATACGCTGCTGGCGCTGTCGGCCGGGCCGGAGAAGTCGGTCGCGGCCACCAAGTCGTGCATCGCGGCGATGGCGGGTCTTGCCGCGCTGGTCGCGGCCTGGTCGGGCGACGAGGCGCTGAAGGCGGCGGTCGCGGCGCTGCCCGAACAGCTCGATGCGGCGGTGACGCTCGACTGGAGCGCGGGCGTGGACGTGCTCGCCAAGGCCAAGCAAATGTTCGTGATCGGTCGCGGCTATGGCTTCGGCGTGGCGCAGGAATGCGCGCTGAAGCTGAAGGAAACCTGCCAGTTGCAGGCCGAGCCGTTCAGCGCCGCCGAGGTCCGTCATGGGCCGATGGCGATCGTCGGCGAAGGCTATCCGGTGCTGGCGCTCGCCACGTCCGATGCGGCGGGCGAGGACGTGATGGCGGTGGTCGAGACGTTCCGCGAACGCGGCGCGGCGGTGCTGGCGGCGCATGCCGGCGACGACCGCGCAAACCTGCTGGCGCTGGAGGCGCACCCGGCGGTGCAGCCGATCCTGATGCTGGCAAGCTTCTATGGCCTCGCCGAAGCGCTGTCGCGGCATCGCGGCCTCGACCCCGATTCGCCGCCGCATCTCGCCAAGGTGACGCGCACGCTATGAGCACCGCCCATCGCTTCACCAACGGCCACGTCGTGGTCGGCGATGCCGTGTGGCGCGGCGCCGAGATCGTCGTCACCGGCGACCGGATCGCGAGCATCCGCCCGCTCGACGGCGCGGCGACCGATGCGGTCGACTTGGAGGGGGGCTGGGTGATGCCCGGCTTCATCGACACGCAGGTCAACGGCGGCGGCGGCGTGCTGCTGAACGACGAGCCGACCGTCGAGGGCGTGCGCGCCATCGCCGCGGCCCATGCGCGCTATGGCACGACGGCGCTGATGCCGACGCTGATCAGCGACACGCCCGATCGGATCGCGCTGGCGCTGGATGCCGTCGACCAGGCGATCGGCGCGGGCGTGCCGGGCGTCGTCGGTGTGCATATCGAAGGGCCGTTCCTGAACGTCGCGCGCAAGGGCATCCACGATGCCGGGCGTTTCCGCCTGCTCGACGAAGAAATGGTCGCGCTGCTCGCCAAGCCGCGGCGCGGCGTGACGATGGTGACGATCGCGCCCGAACTCGCGAACATCGAACATATCCGCCGTTTGGCGGCGGCCGGCGTGCGCGTCAGCGCGGGGCATACCGAAGTGCCCTATGACACGGCGCTCGCGGCGTTCGACGCCGGGCTGACGGGAATCACCCATCTGTTCAACGCGATGCCGGCGATGGTGCAGCGGACGCCAGGGCTGGTCGGCGCGGCGCTCGACGATCCGCGGCCGTGGTGCGGGCTGATCGTCGATGGCGTGCATGTCGCGCCCGCCGTGCTGCGCATCGCGATCCGCGCACGCGGGCCGGATCGGATGATGCTCGTCACCGACGCCATGTCCTCGGTCGGTGCGGAGCATAAGGACTTCGTTCTGCAAGGGCGCCAGATCCGCGTGGCGGATGGCATCTGCGCGTATGAAGACGGCACGCTCGCTGGATCGGACCTCGATATGGCGACCGCGGTGGCCAATGCGATGGGCATGCTGGGGCTGGAGCCGGCGGTGGCGGCGCGGATGGCGGCGGGCAATCCCGCGGCCTTCCTGGGCCTGGAGGCGGAGCGGGGCACGCTCGCGGCCGGCCTGCGGGCGGACTGGGCGCGACTGACGGCGGCGATGGCGCCGGTCGAGACGGTGATCGGCGGCGTCGCGGTGCCGGGCGCCGCGGCGAAAGAGCATGAGGCGGTAAACGCATGACGATCGACCGGCGGCAGCTTCTCGGGACAGCCGCCGGTGCCGGCCTGACATTGGGTTTGTCGGCGGGATTGCCCGCCATCGCCTCCGCCAAGAGCGCGACGGGCTATGGCGCGCTGCCGATGCCGCAGGCCAACGATCGGCTGCCCGATCCGCTGCCGGTGATCGATCCATCGCGGATCGGCTTCGACACGGGCTGGCTCTTCCACGAGGGCGACGTGATCGTGTCGCCCGCGACGACGCACGAAGAAACGTATCTGCGCGCCAAGGCGGGCAACGCGCGCGGCGCGGCGGCGATGGACTATGACGACAGCGAATGGCGCCCCGTCACGCTACCGCACGACTGGGCGAGCTTCCAGCCGTTCGTCGAGACCGCCAATCCGTCGCAGGGCTACCGTCCGCGCGGGATCGGCTGGTATCGCCGTGCCTTCCGGCTCGATCCCGCCGACGAGGGGCGTTACCTGGAATTGCAATTCGACGGCATCGCGACCAATGCGACCGTCTGGGTGAACGGCAGTCCGGTCGCGCACAATTGGTCGGGCTATAACAGCCTCTACCTCGACATCACGCCGTTCGCCCGGTTCGGGGATGCCCTGAACGTCGTGGCGATCCGCGTCGATGCCGATGCCATGGAGGGCTGGTGGTACGAAGGTGCCGGCCTGTACCGCCACGCCTGGCTGGCGCGGCGCGCACCGGTGTCGATCGAGACCGATGGCGTGCATTGCGATCCGCGCCATGATGGCGGCGACGCCTGGCGCGTGCCGGTGACCGTCACCGCCCGCTCGACCGAGGCGGCGCCGGTGCGCGTGCGCGCGGTGGCGAACCTGGTCGATCCCGACGGGCGGACCGTCGCGACGGCGACGAGCGCGCTGGTGGCGGTGCCATCGCTCGACGCTGCGGAGCTGACGACGACGCTGACCATCGCGCGCCCGCAGCGCTGGTCGGTCGAGACGCCGACGCTCTACACGGTGGCGGTGGCTCTGGAACGCGACGGCAAGAGCGTCGACGCGCGGCGGGTGCAGGTCGGCTTCCGCACGATCCGCTTCGATGCCGACAAGGGCCTTTTTCTCAACGATCAGCACGTCAAGCTGAAGGGCGTGTGCCTGCACCTCGACCACGCCGGTGTCGGCACGGCGGTGCCCGACACGCTGCTGATGTGGCGGCTGGAACGGATGAAGGAGCTGGGCTGCAACGCGATCCGCTGTTCGCACAACGCGCCCGCCACCGCCTTCCTGCAACTGTGCGACCGGATGGGGTTCCTCGTCATGGACGAGAACCGCAACTTCAATCCCTCGCCCGATTATATGGCGCAGCTGGAATGGCTGGTGCGGCGCGACCGCAATCACCCCAGCGTCATCCTGTGGTCGGTGTTCAACGAAGAGCCGATGCAGGGCACGGCGGCGGGTGTCGAGATGGTGCGGCGGATGGAAGCCGCGGTGCGCCGCCTCGACGACAGCCGGCCAGTGACCGCGGCGATGAACGGGTCGTTCTTCAACCCGCACAATGTGTCGAGCGTCGTCGACGTCGTCGGGTTCAATTACTATCCCGGCGATTACGACAAGTTCCACGCGCTGAACCCCGCCAAACCGATGACGAGTTCGGAAGATACCAGCGCATTCATGACGCGCGGGGCCTTTGCCGACGATGCCGCGGCGCATGTCCTGTCGTCGATGGACGATCATGCCGCGGCCTGGGGCGAGACGCATCGCGCCGGCTGGGCGAAGATCGCAGGCCGGCCGTTCGTAGCGGGCGGCTTCGTGTGGACGGGCTTCGACTATCATGGCGAGCCGACGCCCTACGCCTGGCCGACGATCGCGAGCTTCTTCGGGATCCTCGACCTCTGCGGTTTTCGCAAGACCGCCTATGACATCCACCGCGCCGGCTGGATCGACGACGCACCCGTCATCGGCATTGCGCCGCATTGGACGTGGCCGGGCAAGGAAGGCCAGCCGATCAAGCTGCTCGTCATGTCCAATGCCGAACGGATCGTCGTGACGCTGAACGGCCGGGTCGTTGGCGAGGGGGCGGTCGACCGGCTGATGGGGAACAGCTTCACCGTGCCCTATGCGCCGGGAACGCTGGAGGCGATCGCGTATCGCGGCGGGCGCGAGGTCGCGCGGGCAGGGCATGAAACGGTCGGCGCGCCGGTCGCGCTGCGCCTAACGCCGGCGCGGCGTGTGATGGCGGGCGATGGCGAGGACGTGCAGCCCGTCACCGTCGATGCGGTGGATGCGAAGGGCCGGTATGTGCCGACCGCGAACCTGCCGGTCGGCTTCGCGATCGAGGGCGCTACGATCATTGGGCTGGGCAATGGCGATCCCAACAGCCACGAGCCCGAAAAGGGCAATGCCCGATCGCTGTTCAACGGACTGGCGCAGGTGATCGTGCAGGCGGATGCGGCGCCGCGCGGGCGCATCACGCTGCGCGCGACGGCGCCCGGCCTGAAGCCGGCGACGCTGCGGATCGACCGGCTTGCGGCAACGCCGCGGGTGCAGGTGCCGACGGCGACGATGGTGCGCACGATCGATTCGTGGCGTCGCTCGCCGCGGCTGAGCGCCAAGCCCGACGCCAGCCTGGCGCCGGCGGATGGCGACAATAACAGCTGGAGCTTCGTCCGCAGCGGGACCGCGACTGCGCCCGAACCCCAGGGGGGCTGGCAGGTCTATCGCGCGCGCGTCACGCCGATCCGCGCGATCGCCGCCAAGGGTGGCCGCATCGCCTTTGCCGCGGTCGCCGGGCGGGCGGAGCTGTGGGTCGACGGCGTGCGGATCGCCGACAAGGCCGATGCGGCGACCGGACCAATTGCAGCCGCCCTGCCAGCTGGTGGCGGCGAGCGGGCTATCGTGTTGATCGTGCAGGCGGATGCGCAGGCGCCGTCGGGAATTGTCGGGCCCGTTGCACTCTCCCGTTGATGTTACAGATTTACTTTGCGATTGGTATTCAATCGGTATGATCGCCCCGTCAGGGAGCGGTAGCGGACGGCAACGGCCGAAGGGATGACGGGATGATCGACGTGCAGCTGAAGGCGCCGCTGGCAGGATGGGTGCTGCCGCTCGGTGGGATTCCCGATCCGGTGTTCGCCGAGGGCATGATGGGGCCGGGGCTGGGCATCGATCCCGTCGGCGACACGCTGCACGCCCCCTGCGACGCGACCGTGCTGACCGTCCACGCTGCCGGCCATGCCGTGACGCTGGGGCTGGGCGAGGGCGTCGCGCTGCTGATGCATATCGGCATCGACACCGTCGCGATGGCCGGCAAGGGCTTCACGCCGCTGGTCGCGCCGGGCGATGCGGTGCGCAGCGGCGATCCGCTGATCCGCTTCGATCTCGACGCCGTGGTGCTCGGCGCCGCGTCCGCGGTCACGCCGGTGATCGTCGTCGAGGGCGCCGCGGTGTCGCTGGCCGATGCGGCGGGCGAGGGGCTGGTCGCGGTCGGCGATCCGCTGGTCCGTATCGTCAGCGGTGCAGCCGGCGCCGCCACCGCCGCCGCGTCCGGCGAGACGGTGCGCCACGAGACGATCGTGCGCCTGCCGCACGGGCTGCACGCGCGCCCGGCCGCGCGGATCGTCGCGGCGGTGCGCGAGAGTGGCGCCGACGTCCAGCTCATCGCCGCGGGTCAGACGGCCGCGGCATCGAGCCCGATCGCCTTGCTGTCGCTGGGGCTCGCGACGGGTAGCCCGGTGACGATCGTCGCACGCGGCAGCGGTGCCGAGGCGGTGATCGCCGCGATCGAGGCGCTGTTGACGCATGAGGTGGAGGATGGCGCGGCGCCAGCCCCCGCCGCCCGGCCGGTGGTGCGCGCCACCCCGGCGACGCTGCCGCCGGGCGTGCTGGGCGGTGTGTCGGCGGCGCCGGGCCTCGCGATCGGCCCCGCCTTTTGGTTGCGCGCCGAACTGCCCGACGTGCCCAGCGCCGGCGAGGGCGTCGTCGTCGAGCGCGAGCGGCTCGCCGCCGCCATCGCCAGCGTCGATGGGGCGCTGGATGCAGAGGCCGCCCGACCCGGTCATCTCGGCGGCGTGCTGCAGGCGCATCGCGCGATCCTGGCCGATCCGGATTTGCGCGCGCGGGCCGATGCGGCGGTGGCCAACGGCTTGTCGGCCGCCGCGGCGATGCTGAGCGCGGCGGAGACGCAGGGCGCGGCGCTGCGCGCCTCCGGCAACGCGCGCATCGCCGAGCGGGCGGACGACATTCGCGACGTGGCGCTGCGGGTGGTGCATGCGATCCTCGGCACGCAGCCGGCCTTGGCCAGCGTGCCCGCGGGGGCGATCGTGCTCGCCGACGAATTGCTGCCGTCGCAGCTGGGCGCCCTGTCGGCGGCAAAGGTGGCGGGCTTCGCTTTGGCAGGAGGCGGGCCGACGTCGCACGTCGCGATCCTTGCGGCGGGCATGGGCGTGCCGATGGTGGTGGCGCTCGGCACGGCGATCAACGCCATTGACGACGGCGCGGTGCTGATGCTCGACGCCGATGCGGCGATCCTGATCCCCAATCCGACCGAGGAATGCCTCGCCGCCGCGCGCGACACGATCGCGCAGCGCGCCGCGGACGAAGCGGCGGCGCTCGCCGCGGGCGACCGCCCGGCGACGACTGCGGACGGACAGGCGATCCACGTCTATGCCAATCTGGGGAACCTCGCCGATGCGCAAGCCGCCGCGGCACAGGGGGCGGAGGGCTGCGGCCTGTTGCGCACCGAATTCCTGTTCCTCGATCGGGCGACGCCGCCCGCCGTCGCGGAACAGGCGGCGGATTATCGCGGCATCGTCGCAGCATTGCCCGACCGGCCCGTCGTGATCCGCCTGCTCGACGTCGGCGGCGACAAGCCGGCGCCTTATCTGGATATCCCTGCGGAAGAGAATCCCGCGCTCGGCCTGCGCGGCATCCGCGTCGCGCTTGCCCGGCCGGAGGTGCTCGATGCGCAGCTGCGCGCGATCCTCTCCGTCCCCGATGTCGCGCGGTGCCGGATCATGGTGCCGATGGTCGCGAGCGTCGACGAGATGGTCGCGGTGCGTGCCGCGCTCGATGCCCTGCGCGACGAACTCGGCGTCGGTCCGGTGCAGCTCGGCGCGATGGTCGAAACCCCCGCCGCCGCCGCAACCGCGGACCTGATTGCGGCGCACAGCGACTTCCTGTCGATCGGCAGCAACGACCTCACCCAATATGTGCTGGCGATGGACCGCGGCAATCCGGCGCTCGCCGCCGGGATTGACGGGCTGCACCCCGCCGTGCTGCGCCTGATCGAGATGACCTGCCGCGGCGCGGCGACGCGCGGCGTGCCGGTCAGCGTCTGCGGCGGGCTTGCCGCCGATCCGCTCGCCGCGCCCATTCTGGTCGGCCTCGGCGTGCGCACTTTGTCGGTGCCGCCGGCGCGTGTGCCCGCGATCAAGGCGCTCGTCGCGCGACTGACGCTGCCCGCGGTGCAGGACCTTGCCGCCGCCGCTCTCTCTGCCGCCAGTGCCGCCGAGGTCCGCGGCCGTGCCCGACGTTTCGCCGAGGAGGCCGCCCGATGAGCCAGTCCCGCTTTTCCGTGATGAGCTTCCTCCAGCCGCTCGGCCGTGCGCTGATGCTGCCCATCGCGGTGCTGCCCGTCGCCGGCCTGCTGCTGCGGCTGGGGCAGCCGGACCTTTTGAACATCGCCTTCGTCAGCGCGGCGGGGGATGCGATCTTCGCGCATCTTGGGCTGCTCTTCGCCGTGGGCGTCGCCACCGGCTTCGCACGCGACGGCAACGGTGCCGCGGTGATGGCGGGCATCGTCTGCTATCTGACCATCGGCAACACCGCGCAGATATTTCTCGTGCCGCCCCCCGGCACGGTGCCGCCGGGCACCGCGGATGCCATCGCCGCGACGTTGGCGACGGCGTGGAAGGGCGCGGCGATCGACAAGCTGCAGGTGCCGATCGGCATCATCGCAGGCCTGGTCGGCGGCTTGTTCTACAATCGCTTCGCCACCGTAAAGCTGCCCGAATATCTCGCCTTCTTCGGCGGGCGGCGGCTGGTGCCGATCCTCGCTGGCCTTGCAGGCCTGGCGATCGGCGCGCTGCTGGGGCCGAGCTATGCGGGGATCAACGCGGGCGTTGATGCGCTGAGCCGCGGCGTCGTCGCCGCGGGCGGCTTCGGCCTGTTCGCCTTCGGTCTGCTCAACCGGCTGCTGCTGGTGACGGGCCTGCACCACATTCTCAACAACGTCGCCTATTTCGTCGTCGGCGATTATCACGGCAAGACCGGCGACCTGACGCGTTTCTTCGCCGGCGATCCGACCGCGGGCGGCTTCATGAGCGGGTTCTTCCCGGTCATGATGTTCGGCCTGCCCGCCGCCTGCCTCGCCATGTACCACGCCGCCGCGCCCGATCGCCGCAAGGCGGTGGGTGGCATGCTGTTCAGTCTGGCGCTCACCTCGTTCCTGACCGGCGTGACCGAGCCGATCGAGTTTAGCTTCATGTTCCTCGCGCCCGTGCTGTACGCGATCCACGCGGTGCTGACCGGCCTGTCGGAAGCGATCATGAACGCGCTCGGCGTGCGCATGGGCTATGGCTTTTCGGCGGGCCTGTTCGATTACGTGCTGAACTACGGCAAGGCGACGAAGCCGCTGATGCTGCTGCCCGTCGGTGCGGTCTATGCGCTGGTCTATTACACGCTGTTCCGCTGGGCGATCGTGCGGTTCGACCTCAAGACGCCGGGCCGGGAGCCGGTGGAGGCGGGGGCCGCACCCGCCGCCGCCGTCCCCGCGGATGCCAAGGCCGCGGCCTTCGTTGCCGCGCTGGGCGGGCGGGCCAATCTGCGCAGCATCGACGCCTGTGCCACGCGCCTGCGCCTGGGCGTGTCGGACGCCACCGCGATCGACGAAGCGCGCCTGCGCAGCCTCGGCGCGCGCGGCGTGCTGCGTCCGTCCGGGACGTCGGTGCAGGTGATCGTCGGCGGCATCGCGGATGCGCTCGCGATGGACATGCGCGCGGCGCTGGATGCGGGGGACGCGGCGGATGCGGGTGGGGGCGTCGCGCCTGTCGCTGCCGCGCCGACCCCGGCCGCGGCGCCGGTGGACCTGTCGCCGATGCTGCAAGCGGCGCTGGGCGGCAGCGGCAATGTCGCCTCGGCCAGCCGCCACGGCACCCGCCTGCGCATCGTCGTTACCGATCGGAACCGCGTCGATGCCGTGGCGCTGGCGGCCCAAGGCCGTGCGCTGGCCTGGGCCGCACCCGACACGTTGCACCTGCTGACCTGACACACCGCTTGCATCCCCGCGGCGGCCCGGCTAACCGGGCGCCTGCGCGGGTGTAGCTCAATGGTAGAGCAGCAGCTTCCCAAGCTGAATACGAGGGTTCGATTCCCTTCACCCGCTCCAATCTCCCTCCTGTGAACCGGCTCGAACCCTAGTGGGGAACGGGGGATGTCGCCTTTTGGGAGGAAAGCGGACGTAGAGATTGAGCACCACAGCGCAGCGCCGGTGCCTCTTACTTTGATTGACCGCGTAGCCTGACGACAGTTCGAGTGGCGTTCCATAACCGTTGCCCCTTGAAAATGGAGCGTACGCGCTCGCGCATCGTAGGTGGGGTTGGGTCGACATCCAATATCGCCTCCTCCGCGGAAGTTGCTTCTTGAAAGCAGTGAGGTGCAACTAAAGCGCCAATCTGGTCCGGCGGGGAAACATGGTCATCTATTTTCTCTGCGTTACGCTCTAAGCATTCGCGGTATCGGGTGCTCGCCGCTGTCGCCTTCGCCTTCCTTGCTGGATCGACAATTTGGACCTTTGGAGGCGCTTGCATTGCTTGAATTAGCGGTGCCATAAATCTTCTCCACGGTACATATTTACGCAGAAGTCGCTGTAGGGCCACCTGATGATCGCTTCCAGATAGCACACGCGGAAAGCTTCGCAATCGAACGGCGTCAATTCGCGGCGCTGGTCCAATGTCCGCTATTGCGGCGAAAGCGGAACATCCACTTTCGAAAAAAAACGAATAGCCTACGCTAAATCTTCAACTCGACGGTGGTTAGGGCAGACTCCTGAATTCCGTCGGTAGGGGCTGGCCAAGGAAATTGGACCTGATGAATGACCGCTTCCGGGCCTGCAAAAAGCAAAGCGCTCGCTGATCTGCGCGGTCGTATGGCTCTTCGAACAATACGATCTGTGTGTTCGGCCGGAAGGTGTTTTGTTTTGTGAGCAAGTCCGCCTCCCGTAAGCGGCGTACTACTACTTTAAGACCGCACGCACGAGCATCGCGTGCGTACTCCGCCACTGTTTCAGGGCGGCCAGCCATACCAACACGCGGGTCACGAAACTGCGGAGGCGCATCGGCGTGGGACGCTATCGCAGCGGCGAGAACAAGCGCGAGCATGACACGAGGTTATCACTGACCGGTCGGGCCGCAATATCATAACCTTACAGGCATAACGTCCGCTACCGGACGTTCGCCGCCTTTCACTGAGGCACCGGTGAGCCGGTTACGACCATCCAGCGTGAAGCGCTGCCCGCTGCCAGCGGCGGCGTCGCGATAATCCGCCAAAATGGGCACATGCGTGAAGCGTCCGGTTCGAGCCTGTTAATATCCTTGCGTTACATCGCGTTCGTCATCGACCGGAGTGGGTAGTGCGGCGCGGAGTGAGGTTTGGACGGGTGTTGGCGCTCGCGCCGATCGGCATGCTGGCGGTGGCGTCGGCAGCCGTGCCGGCTGCGCCACCCGCCGCGCATCGCGAATCGATCGAAGGATTCGCCAAGGATGCGTGGTCGACGTCCGCGGGCCTGCCGCACAATGCCGTCCATGCGATCACCCAGACCGGGGACGGATATCTGTGGTTCGCGACATGGGAAGGCGTGGCGCGCTACAATGGCGTCGGCTTCACGACCTTTTCGCGGATGTCGACGCCCGCCTTGCCCGACAGTGCGATCGCGACGATCGCTGCCGACCGGTTGGGCAACCTGTGGACGGGCGATACCCGCGGCAATCTGGGGCGGCGCGATCCTGCCGGGCGCTGGCGGTTCTGGGGGCGGGCGCAGGGCATGCCGCGGGCCGCGATCAACCGGATGGCGGTGGACGACGCGGGTCGCGTCTGGGTGGGCTTCGACCGGCTGGGGATCGGACGACTCGATCTCGATGGTCGCTTCACGGTGCTGCGCGGGCCGATGGGGAAGCCGATCACGGTCTTGCGGATCGCCATCGACGCCGAAGGGCGGCCGTGGCTGGGGACGCTGGACGGCGCCTATCGTGCCGATCGCGCCGGTCGCCTGCGCGCCATGTCGGCCGAACTGGGCCTGCCGCCGGGACAAGCGATGCCCTTCCGCGACAAGGCGGGACACGTCTGGCTGACGGCGGGATCGTCGCTGTATCGCGTCGAGGGGGGGCGTGCGGTCCTCGTGTTCCGGCAACCCGACGGCAAACGCTTCAGCGACTTTCTGCATGCCACGAACGGCGACCTGTGGCTGGGCACGGAGAATGATGGTCTGCTGCGGGTGAAGGGCACGCGCGTCGATCACTTTTCGACGCGCAACGGCCTGCCCGAGGGGCGGATCACCGCGCTGTTCGAGGATCGCGAACACAGTATCTGGGTGGGCGCCAATGGCGGGCTGTTCCGGCTGCGCAAGGCGCTGTTCGCCAATCTGCGGGACGAAGACGGCCTGTCCGGCAATTACGTCCGGGCGCTCGCCGAGACGCGGGACGGCAGCCTGTGGGTCGGATCGAGCAAGGGGCTGGACGTGGTGCCCCCGTCGGGCGTGCCGCGACCGGTGCCGCTGGGCCCGGCCGCCAATCGCGTATCGGTCATGAGCCTGTCGGCCGGGCCGGACGACCTGCTGACGATCGGCACGTTCGGCGATGGTGTGTTGCAGGCGCGCGGCGGGCGGGTCGTCCGACGCATCACCCAGGCGCAGGGTCTGCCGGCCAATCACGTCCGCGCCTTCGCGCAGGCGCGGGGCGGGGGCGTCTGGGCGGGGACTCAGCGCGGCGTCGCGCTGATCGACCCTTCCGGCCACGTCCGCCTGCCGCGCACGCACGATCTGCCGGCCGAGATCGTCTATGCGCTGTCGGAAACGCCCGAGGGGCTGTGGGTCGGCACGGTGAGCGGCGCATGGCTGTGGAACCACAGCGGCGTGCATCGGATCGACATCATGGGCGCGGGCCAGGCCAACAGCGTCTTCGGTTTCTTCCATGATCCGGAAACGGGCGACACCTGGATCAGTACCGATCGCGGCCTGTTCCGGCATCGTCGCGACGGCCAGCTGGACCATATCGGCATCGAACGCGGCATGCCTGTGGACGGGCTGTTCCAGATGACGGTCGGGCGCGGCGGATCCGCCTGGATCGGCAGCAACAAGGGCATCGTTCACGTCTGCTTCAAGGCGCTGCGTCTGGCTGCGGACGGCCAGCTGCCCCGTATCGCGCCCGATCTGTTCACCGCGCTGGACGGCCTCGCCAGCGCGCAGAGCAACGGTGCGTCGGGGCCGACGACCCTGCAGCGGCGCGACGGAACGATCTGGATCGCGACGGCGGAGGGGGTGGCGTTCGTCGACCCGCGCCGGCTGGCCCACTTCCGCTTCATGTCGCCGCCCGCGGTCGCGATCGAAAGCGTCGAGGCCGATGGTCAGCCGATGACCGCGGGGCCGGACGGGGCGTACGTGCTGCCGGCGGGAACGCACCGCCTGACGATCGCTTATGCGGGCCTCAGCTACCTGTTGCCGCAGGGTATTCGCTATCGCACGCAGATGGACGGCTTCGATACCGGCTGGGTGGATCGCGAGTCGCAGCGGACGGCGGAATTCACCACCCTGCCGCCCGGCACCTATACCTTCCGCGTCCAGGCGGCGCAGGCGCGTGGCGCCTGGGGGCCGGACAAGACGATCACGGTGCGGCTGGAACCGTTCCTCTGGCAACGCTCATGGTTCCAGCTGGCCTGCGCTGCGCTGGTCATTCTGGCGCTGTGGTGCCTGCACCGCTGGCGGACGCTGGCGATGGCGCGGCGCGAACGGCAGCTCGCGCGGCTGGTCGATGCGCGCACCGCCGAGCTGCGACAGCAGAGCCATGTGCTGGAAGAGGTGGCGCAGGAGCGCGAGCAACTGCTCGACCGCCTGCGGGGACAGGCCGATGCGCTGGAGCAATTGGCGAACGAGGACCCGCTGACCGGGGTCGCCAATCGCCGTCGCTTCAACGACATACTGTCGCACGTCGCGACGATCAGCGCGCAGGACGGGCGCCATTGGTCGCTGGCGATCGTCGATATCGACCATTTCAAGCAGGTCAACGATCGCCATTCGCATGTCGTCGGCGATCTGGCGCTATGCGCGGTGGCCGAGGTGCTGCGCCATGCGGCGCCCGCGGATCATCTGGTCGCGCGACTGGGCGGCGAGGAATTCGCGCTGCTGATGCCCGACACCGATGCCGTGCAGGCGGCGCGCATCGGGGAGCGGATCCGGACGGCGGTGCAGCAGCGCGATTACCGGGGCATCGCGCCGGATCTTGCGATCACGATCAGCATCGGCGTCGCGACCTGCGCAATGCGCGGCGTGGACGCCGCGACCATCTTCCAGGCGGCGGATGCCGCGCTGTATCGCGCCAAGGCATGGGGGCGGAATCGCGTGGTGGCGGACTGAGGACGCCCTTGCTCACAATAACGCGGCGGGCGAGACTGGCTCGCCCGCTTCGAACGATGCCTTATCGGCTCAGCAGAGCGGCCGCTTCGTAGAAGGCCGCGCCGATCAGGCCGGCGGCGGGGAGGGTGACGACCCAGGCGACGACGATCCGGCTGGCGACGTTCCAGCGCACCGCCGACAGGCGCCGCGCCGATCCGACACCAACGATCGCGCCGGTGATCGTATGCGTCGAGGATACGGGGATGCCGCCCATCGTCGCCATGAACAGCGTGATCGCGCCGCCGGTTTCCGCGCAGAAACCCTGCGCCGGCGTCAGCCGCGTGATCTTGGACCCCATCGTGTGGACGATCTTCCACCCGCCCGACATGGTGCCGAGCGCCATTGCGGCCTGACAGGACAGGACGACCCAGAAGGGTACGTGGAATTCACCGCCCAGCATGCCCTGCGAATAGAGCAGGACAGCGATGATCCCCATCGTCTTCTGCGCGTCGTTGCCGCCGTGGCCCAAGCTGTAGAGCGCGGCCGAGACGAGCTGCAATTTGCGGAAGCGCCGGTCGACGCCCATGGGGGTCAGCTTCAGCGACGACCAGGCGACCGCCAGCACCAGCATGAGCGCGAGGATCAGGCCGACCGCGGGCGACAGGAAGATCGCGGCCACCGTCTTGCCGACACCGGCCCAGACGACGCTGGAAAAGCCTGCCTTCGAGATGCCGGCGCCGAGCAGCCCGCCGATCAGTGCGTGGCTGGACGACGACGGGATGCCGTAGCGCCACGTGATGACGTTCCACGCGATCGCGCCCATCAGCGCGCCGAAGATCACCTGCGGGTCGATGATCTGCGCATCGACGATGCCCTTGCCCACCGTCTGCGCGACGTGCAGGCCGAAGACGGCGAAGGCGATGAAGTTGAAGAAGGCGGCCCACAGCACCGCGTGATGCGGCTTCAGGACGCGGGTCGAAACCACCGTCGCGATCGAATTGGCGGCGTCGTGCAGCCCGTTCAGAAAGTCGAACAGCAGCGCGACGCCGATCAGCGCGACCAGCAGCGTGAAGGAGATCGTCATCGGATCACGCGTGATCGATCACGAGACCCTGGATCTCGTTTGCGATATCCTCGAACCGGTCGGCGATCTTTTCCAGATGGCTGTAGATTTCACGATCGACGATGAAGCGCATCGTCTGGTTGTCGCCGCATTCCTTGAACAGCGCGCGCAGGCCCTGGGCGTGATGCTTGTCCACCTCGCCCTCCAGCGCAACCAGCCGTTCGGTCAGCTGGTGCAGGCGGGGGGCGTTGCTGTCGAGCTTGCGCAGCAGCGGGATCGCTTCGGCGGTGACGCGCGCGGCTTCGGCGGCCAGATCGGCCATCGCGCGCATGTCGGGCGCGAAGGCTGTGACGCCGTACAGGTCGATCGTCATCGCCGTCTGATGCATCTGGTCGATCGAATCGTCCATCACGCCGATCAGGTCGGTGATCGCGGAGCGGTCGAACGGCGTCACGAAGACGCGACGCACGTCCTGCAACACCGCGCGGGTGATGTCGTCGGCCTCATGTTCGCGATGCTCGATCTCCGCGATGTGCTGCGCGATCGCGCCATCGCCGCTGAACAGCTGTTGCAGGGCATCGGCACCGGCGACCAGCGTGGCGGCGTGCGCCTCGAACTGTTCGAAGAAGCGACCCTGCTTCGGCATCAGCGCCTGGAACCAGGCAACCATAAAAGACCTTTCAGTAATGGCGCGGCGCGCATGGAGCCGGGAGAGGCGGCACGCAAGCCGTTTCTGCCCGTTGCGCCGGACCGGGACGGATGGGTGACGCGCGGGAAGCGGCCACTTGTCCGGCGGAAGACACATCGGCCATGCCGAGTTTCCATGACGATAGCATGACTCATCGCGAATTGCGCCAGCCCGCGTGAGGGGTGGGGCAAGGCCTGAAAAATCGGGGTCGGCAGGACCGGGCGGTACGGCCCCGGCCTTACGCGCGCTCGACAAGGGCGCGCGCGCGGGGCAGGGCCGTGGCATGTCCTTCGTCGCCACGCTCCGCGCCGCCACCGCCATCGATCACGAGCGGGTGGACGCCGCCTTCGGCACGATGCGCCTCGACGAGCGCGAAGATTATCGCCGCATGCTCACCGCCCATGCCCGCGCCGTGCCGGGGGTCGAGGCGGTGCTGGCCCGCGCCGACCCCGCCTGGGGCTTGCTCGCCTGGACGCCGCGTACCCCCTTGCTGGTATCGGACCTGGCCGCGCTCGATGTCGGCATGCCGGATCCATTGCCCTTCGATCTGCCGAGCCAAGAGGCTGCGACCTGGGGCGCGCTCTATGTTGCGGAGGGTTCGCGGCTGGGCGGGCAGGTGCTGGCGCGCGGCATCGCCGCGGGCCTGCCGCATGCCTATCTGTCGGCGCGTCACGCGCCCGGTGCCTGGCGGGCGCTGTTGGCAAGCCTCGACGCGCGCGTCGCGACGGCTGTGCCGGGATGGCGTGAGGGAGTGGTGGACGGCGCCAAGGCGACCTTCGCGCTGTTCATGGCCGCACATGCCAAGAGGTAGCGGCAGATTGACGTAGATTTAACCGTCATTACTCATTTTGGCGTAAGATAAGTCCAAAATGCTACGCTTTTGCCAGCGTACCTGTCATTCGCGAGCCGGGGTGAAAGGGGGGTCGTGGACCAATGGCGCCGAACGTCGGCAAAGTGACATTCTTGCTGGCAGAGATGCAGACGCGGATCAACGCGGCCGGCCTGCGCAGCTTCGAAGGCGACGTCGACCGCTTCGCCATCTTCTCGCTGATCGTGCGCGAAAGTCTGCGCCGCAATCCGCGCGGCAAGGCAATATCGACGCATTCGCTCGCCATCTCGCTGTCGCGCTCGTTCGAAACGGTACGCCGCCACGTCATCGCGCTGACCGAGGCGGGTCTTTGCGTGCGCGGACAATACGGCGTGCTGGTGCGCGCCGAGGTGCTGGAGCGGCCCGACATCGCCGCGATGATGCGACTGGCGCACGACAGTTTCGTCTGCTTCGTCGAGGGGCTGGAACAGCTCGGCGAGTGGACCGGCGCCCGGCCCGCCGCCAAGCCCTATGATCCGCAGGTCGGGATTGCGGCGTCGGTCGACGTGATGCTGGCGGCGGTCGACAGTAACCGGACCATCCATCGCAACTGGCTGGATCTGATGCTGTTTTCGACCGTCCTCTATGCGAACCTGCAACGTAGCCGCGCCGCAGGACAGCCATTCGGTTTCGGCCCCGACCATGCGGTGCGGCCCGCCGCGCTCGCCGAGGCGATGAGCCTGCCGGAAACCACGGTCCGCCGGCGATTGAAGCTGCTGGTCGAAGAGGCGGGGTCGCTGGAGCGGGTGGCCAAGGGGTATATCGTGTCGGATGCGTGGATGGCCCAGCCCGGCGCCGCCGAGACCAGCGCGCGCACCTACAGCAACATTCGCCTGATCGTGACGCATGCCGTGGCCAACGGCTTTCCGATCGACCGGCCGGCCAGCGTCTATATCGACGGCCGTCCGTCAGCCGTCCAGTTCGTCTGAGCGATTGCCCGGCTGCGACTGGAGCACGCGGTTCTTGCCCCGCCGCTTGGCGAGGTACAGGGCTTCGTCGGCGGTGCGCATCGCGCTGGCCGGATTGCCGTAAAAGGCCGCGACGCCAGCCGAGAAGGTCAATTGCCCGATCCCTTCGCCCGTCGTCTGGTTGACGAGCGTGCGGGCGGCGAGCGCTTCGCGCGCGATGTCCAGCCGGTCGATCGCGTCGGCCGGCTCCATATCCTCGAACAGGCAGGCGAATTCTTCGCCACCGTGCCGCGCGACGAAGGCGGCGACGCCCAGTTCGCGGCACAGATGCTTGCCGATCATCTTTAGCACGCGGTCGCCGGCATCATGGCCGTGGCGATCGTTGATGCTCTTGAAATTGTCGATGTCGCAGATCGCGACGCTGTGGCGGGATTCGGCCCAGTCGATGTCGGTGTCGCCGCTCAGCGCGCGCAAGCGTGCGTCGAAGCTGCGCCGA
This sequence comes from Sphingomonas sp. DC5200-1, assembly GCF_049897245.1. Lineage (NCBI taxonomy): Bacteria > Pseudomonadati > Pseudomonadota > Alphaproteobacteria > Sphingomonadales > Sphingomonadaceae > Sphingomonas > Sphingomonas sp. DC5200-1. Next base: position 191,535 of record NZ_JAFCVW010000006.1, on the reverse strand, counting down.
TTGGGCAGGCCGGTCAGGTGATCCTCGTCCGCGGCCCGCTGCGCTTCCTTCAAGGTGGTGCGCAGCGTCTCGGTTTCGCGGCGGGTCTCATCGAGCCGCTCGGCGAGCTGCTGGGTGCGGGCGACGGCGGCGGCGGTCAGGTCGATCAGTCGCGCCACGGTGCCGCGCGGATCGCGATCCAGACCGTCCGCCTCCGCGCTCAGCGCCGTCTCATAGTCGCGCGTCGACGCTTGTCCCTGACGGATCACGCGCTCCGAGTCGCGCAGGCGCCGGGACAGCGTGTCGGCCATGGACGCCATGCGTTCGGCCTGACGATGGGTCTCCGCCTCGGCCTGCCCCGCCAGGCCATCGACGAACTCCGGATCCAGGCGCCCGGCCCGTGCCAGCTCGTCGTCGATCGCGCGCGTCAGCCGGTTGTCCTCGCCCAGCACATAGCGGCGGGCGATCCGAAAGTGCGCTTCGGTCGGCGACAGATCGTGGGCCGACAGGAAATCGCCGATCTGTGCGAACAGCCGTCGTCCCGCCTCACGACGGGCGTCTTCCCCCGACCCTGAGATGCGCGTCGCGCCGCCGGTCAGCCAGGACGACAGACGGGCCATGCGCGACGGCGCCGTATCGTGGGGCATGACGGGCGGCAGGGCGTCGATGCCGCGCGCTCCCGCGATGCGTGGCCCGGACATCGCCGTCCCACGCGCATCGCCATGGCTCAATGGCACCGTCATCCGTCACGTTCCCGATTACCTTTACGAGAACCAATCCTAGGGCTGAGACTCAATCAGAGCCAGAATGCGAGCGCGGTTGCAATGGCGACGCCTGACAGGAAGTTGGCGGCGAGTTTGTCGTAGCGGGTGGCGACACGGCGGAAGTCCTTGAGGCGGCAGAAGGCGTTCTCGATCAGGTGGCGGCCACGGTATCTGTCCTTGTCGTAGCGGATGGTGCGTTTGCGGTTTCGACGGCCGGGAATGACAGGGACGGCTCCAGCATCGCGGAGCGAGCGGCGCAGCCGGTCTGCATCATAGCCCTTGTCAGCAAGGAGGTAGCGCATGCGGCCAGCCCGTTCGAGAAGCGCAGGCGCCGCCTTCACGTCGCTGACATTGCCGGCCGTCAGCATCAGCGCATAGGGGCGGCCGATGACATCGGTGAGCGCGTGGATCTTGGTCGTCCAGCCACCGCGCGAGCGACCGATCGCCTGGATCTGGCGCCCCCTTTTGCGCCGAAGGCCGCGCGTTGCGCCTTGATGTAGGTGCTGTCGATCGCGGTACTTCTGGTGACCACGCCGGCATCCACCAGCGCGTCGAGCAGGTTGAGCCAGAAGCCACGGCGCGACCAGCGGTTGAACCGGTTGTAGATCGTCGTGGATGGCCCGTAATCGGCTGGGCAGTCGCACCAGCGGCAGCCGATCTTCAGCACATGCACGATCCCGGAGATAACCCGCCGGTCGTCTACCCGTCGGGCACCGGGCTGGTTCTTGGGCAGATGCGGCTCGATCGCCGCCCACGCTTCATCCGACAACCAGAACAGCGCCATGCCTCACCTCTCCTGATCCACACCCCAATGAATCAGGAAACCTGTCATCCCTCAAGATGCTGATTGGGTTTGAACCCTAGACCAGCACAGGTGAAATAAAGCTTAGCCGCGCCTCATTTCGGTGCGGAAACGATCGAGAAATCGGGGGCGTTGGCCGCTTTCATTTGAGATATCGTTGTATCTCAATAGTATAATATTTTGGGCGTGCGCCTCACTCTTCCGCGATCGGGGCGGTCATGATGGCGCGTAGGCCAGGCATGTTGTCGTGATAGTCGAGCGTACCAGACAGGCGCTGCACCATCGCGACCATCATCCGGCTGCCAAATCCCTGGCCGTCACCGTTCACCTCGCCGCGACCGCGGCCGTCGTCGGCGACGATCAGCCGCAGCCGACCGCCATGCTGCTCCAGTGTGATCGCCAGTGGACCGGCCGCGCCGTCATAGGCATATTTGGTCGCGTTGATCACCAGTTCGGTGAGGATCAGCCCGATGTTCACCGCACGATCGGTGGGCACCAGCACCGGCGCCAGATCCAGCGTCAGGTAGCGTCCCCAGTCGGCCCCCAGCGAGGTGCGCATGTCGCCGACCAGTTCCTCGACATAGCGTGACAGATCGACGCTCTCGACCTGATCGTCGCGATACAGGCGGCGATGGACCAGGGCGACCGCCGCGAGTCGCGCCTGCGCCTCGGCCAGATGGTCCGCAATGGCGCCGGGGCCGGCGGTCTTCGCCTGCAAACGCAGGAAGGACGCGACCAGCTGCAGGCTGTTCTGCACGCGATGGTTGACCTCCTTCATCAGGACGTCCTTCTGCGCGAGCAGCGTTTCCTTTTCGCGCAGCGTCCGCGTCAGCTCCCGGTTCAGGCCGCGTAGGCGAACCTGCTGGCGCCCTTCGAACAGGCGGCGGCGGATACGGTGCGCGGCCTCCACCTGCTCCTGCGACCAGCGGCGCGCGCGCCCGCGCACCGTCTCGACATAGCTGGCGAAGGACGCGCGGGGAGTGAGGGCGGCGGCGTCGTTCGCCTGCGGGCCGGCGCTATGGCCGGGGGCCTTGTGTGGGTTGCCCGCCCATTCGATCGTCTCGACCCGTTCGGCGCGGAGCCAGAGCAGCGTCGCATCCTCCTGCCGCAGCGGCATGGCGATCATGCCGCTGGCGTAGGTCAGCACATCGTCCTCCACGCCCATCAGCGCGGGCAGTTCGTGCGTCGCGATGGGTTCGTTGCCCCGCTCATGCACCCAGCGGGCGATCGCGCGCAGCACGGCGTCGGGCGGGCAGCGGCCGCTGGCCTCGACGTGATCGCGGGTCACCAGCGCCAGGCCGTCGGCGTCCAGCATCTCGCGCAGTTCGTCGCGGGTCGCGCGGATGATCTGCGGCAGCGTGCCCTCATTGGCCAGCCGGGGTGCGAGGCCGTCCTCGACGGTGCGTAGCTGCAATCGTTCGCGATACGCCGCCGCCTCTTCCTTCGTGCGGATCTGGCGGGCGAGGGCGCTCGCCAGCGTGGCGGCCGCGCTGCGGGTCGGCGCGGGCAGCTGGCGCGGCCCGTCATTGTGACACGCGATCAGGCCCCAGAGCAGCCCGTCCTTGACGATCGAGATCGACGCGGACGCCCCCACGCCCATGTTGCGCAGATATTGAAGGTGGATCGGCGAGACGTGGCGGAGCGCGACGTCGGACAGATCGACACCGGTGAAGCCCGCCGGCCGCAGCGGGGCGGGGGTATAGTCCACCGTGGGGATCGCCCGCGTCCGGTTGCGAACGTAGAGCGCGCGCGCCTGCTTCGGAATGTCGCTCGCGGGGAAATGGTGGTTGAGGAACGTCGGCAGATGCGGCGCGCGATCCTCGGCAACGACGACGCCGGCGCCATCGTCGAGGAACTGGTAGATCATGACCCGATCGAAGCCGGTCAGCGTGCGATAGGCAGCAGCGGCCCGCGCGCACAGCGTCGTCTTGTCCGTCGCGCGCTCGAAGCTGCTCGCCACCGCGTCCAGCCACGCCAGCGTCGCGGCGGCGGTGGTGGCATCCGCTTCGATCGGCTCGAGTTCGACCAACAGATGCGTGCTCGACCGGTGCAGCGCCACCGTGAAGCGCTCGTCGCGCCCGGCGATCGGCTGCGGCATCTGGGCGTTCAGCCCGCCCGAGAGGCCTTCGATGAGCGGCCCTACCTCTTGACCGATCAGCGTGGCGAGCGGTTGCCCCAGCCAGTCGCTGCGCAGCCGCGTTTCCAGATCGCCGGCGCCCGCGACCACCGCATGGTCGCCGTCGATGCTCGCGACGAGCAACAGGCCGTGCGGCTGGATCGCGCCCGGAATGTGGATCGGCTCGCGATCGCAAATGGTGAGGTCGAGAGGCGAATCCGCCGCATCGCTGGCCCGGGTCGGGTGGGAAATCGCCATTATCACTCTGATACTATCCGCGAGACAGCATGGTCCCGCTCACAAGGCATTACAATCCGCCCCGTATTAATCTGCATCAATATTGTCTGCGCGCCGAAGAATTTGGGGGAACGCGCCGCTGCCATGGCGGGTTGGCGGTGCGGACTTTGAAGGACATGCCGATGCTCGCCCATACCCCGATCCGCTACAGCCCCGATGTCGAGCGGATCGATCCGGATGAAGCAGAGACGATCGCGGGGCTGACCGAATCCTTCCGCGACATCCTCGATACGACGTCGCGCGACTATGGCCGGGCGGTCCGGTCGGTGCATGCCAAGGCGCATGGCATCGCGCGGGGCACGCTGACGATCCATGAGGGGCTGCCGACCGAACTCGCACAGGGCATCTTCGCGAGCCCGGGCACGCATGAGGCGGTGCTCCGCCTGTCGACCAACGCGGGCGATCTGCTGCCCGACGCGATCGGGCTGCCGCGCGGGCTGGCGGTCAAGGTGCTGGATGTGGACGGCGCGCGTCTGCCGGGATCCGAGGACGACCGGACGCAGGATTTCGTCATGGCGGACGGACCCGTGTTCGCCGCGCCCGATGCGCAGGCGTTCCTCAAGAATCTGAAGCTGCTCGCCAAGACGACCGATCGGATGGAGGCGGGCAAGGTCGTCCTGTCAAAGGTGCTGCGCGGGATCGAGGCGGGGCTGGAGGCGGTCGGCCATCCGTCGGCGACGTTGAAGACGTTGGGGGGCGCGCCGCACCTGCATCCGCTGGGCGAGACATTCTACAGCCAGACGCCGTTTCGCTACGGCGACCATGTCGCCAAGTTCGCATTGTTCCCGGTGTCGCCTGCACTCGTCGCGCTGACGGGGGTTGCCGTCGATACCTCGGACGATCGCGATGCGCTGCGGGCGGCGGTGCGCGACACATTGATCGCGCATGGCGGCCAGTGGGAGTTGCGCGTCCAGCTCAACACCGACCTCGACTCGATGCCGGTAGAGGATGCCACGGTCGAATGGGACCAGGCGCAAAGCCCGTTCGTCACCGTCGCCACGCTCGACGTGCCGCCGCAGATCGGCTGGGACGACGAGCAGACGCGCGCCACCGACGAGGCGCTGTCCTACAGCATCTGGCATGGTATCGCCGCGCACCAGCCCCTCGGCAACATCAACCGCGCACGCCGCGACACCTATCGCTTCTCCGCCGATTATCGTCGCGGTTTCAATGGCTGCCCGATGCACGAGCCGGCGCGGCTTGCCGACCTCGCGTGATCCGGCCTAGCAGCGCAGCATGATACGGTTGTTTCACGTCAGCGACGTCCATTTCGGGGCGGAGGATCCTGCGGCCATCGCCTGGTTCGGCAAGTGCGTCGCCGACGAAGCGCCCGATGCCGTCGTGATGACCGGCGACCTGACGATGCGCGCCACCCGCCGCGAATTCCAGCGCGGCGGCGAATGGCTGGCGAGCCTGGGCGTGCCCGTCACGCTGGAAGTCGGCAATCACGATATCCCTTATTATTGGGACCCGTTCCGACGGTTGTTCGCGCCGTATCAGCGCTATGCCGCGGTCGAGCGGATGATCGAGCGTGAACTCGACCTGCCGGGCGTCACGATCGTGCCGTTGAAGACGACGGCGCGCGCCCAATGGCGGTGGAACTGGTCGAAGGGGCGGGTGAGTTCGGGATCGCTCCGGCGCGCGCTGGCGATGATGGCGGAGGCGCCCAAGGGCAACGTCATCCTGGTCGCCGCGCACCACCCGCTGATCGACGGCGGCGCCAAGGGGACCGCCAAGACGCATGGCGGTGACGCGGCGCTCGGCGCACTGGCGGAGGCTGGCGCCCATGCCGTGCTGTCGGGCCACATCCACGATCCCTTCGACCTGCCCATCGAGCGCCACGGCCGGATCGTACGGATGATCGGCGCGGGCACGCTGTCGAAACGGACGCGCCACACGCCGCCTGCCTTCAATGAAATTTGCGTCGCGGATGGAGCGTTTGAAACGATCGTGCGGCGCATGGGCGAGGCGCCGGTAGCGGCCGCTTAGCCGGGATAGGGCGACAGGGCGGTCGGCCCTGCGACGTCCGCTACCCCCGACGGTCGCAGCGCACCGCCGGCAAGGCCGATGGCACGCATTGCGGCGACATAATTGCTTGCCGCCATGACCGCGCACAGCCAGCCGACCAGCAACGCATCGACGGTGAGGATCGGCCAAAGCCAGACGCGTGGCGCAACGATCGCCGCAGCGCCCAGCACATAATGCGGGATCATCAGCGGCAGCATCGCCACGACCGTAAAGGCGATCGTCCACGGCAGCCGCCGCGCCATGATCCGAATCGAGGCGACGGGGCCGATCGACGCATCGCCCAGCGTCGCCGCGACCGTCCAGGCGACCAGCAGGCACTGGACGATCAGGCCACCCGCCAGACCGGCGAGCAGCGCCGCCGGCGTCTGCGGCAGACCGAACAATTGCGCCGCCGACAGTGCCATGTGGATCGCCACCACGCCCGCGAACAGCCGCATCGCCAATGGATCGCGCTGCGCCGCGAACCGGGGCGAGCGCGTGTGGACGAAGCGTGTGATCCAATAGGTGGGGACCAGCAGCGCCAGCACCTTCACCATCCCCAGCGCCATGCGCAGCGGATGATGCTTCAGCGCCTTGGCAGCGGCGATGCTGTCGTACATCCCGATATGCACCTCGGCGACGTGCTGGAGCAGCTCGAAGACGACCGGCACCAGTGCGAGCAGCGGACAGGCCGCGAGGAAGGCGAGGCTGCCGCCATAGCTCGTCCGAAAGCCCTTCCAGAAGGTCATGGTTCATCTCCCTGGTGCGTAAACGTGAGGATGTCGCCGGGCTGGCAATCGAGGACGGTGCAGATCGCCTCCAGCGTCGAGAAGCGGATCGCCTTGGCCTTGCCCGTCTTGAGGATGGAGAGGTTGGCGAGGGTGATGTCGACGCGTTCGCTGAGCTCGGTCAACGTCATGCGCCGGGCGTGCAGCATGTCGTCCAGGTGGACACGCACCGGCATCAGACGGTGCCGTCCAGATCGTCGCGCATCGCCGCGCCCCGTTCGAACACCTGCGCCAGGACGAACGCGATCAGCACGGCGAGCCAGCCGGTGAAGCTCGGCTGCCAGTCGGGATAGTCGATGTGCAGCACATTGGCCGCCACGCGCGCGAGGCCATAGCCAAGGTCGGCGAGCTGGATCACCAGCAGCATCCACCCGATCGTCCGCACCCGCGCGGCGTTGGTGCGCGCGAAGGGATCGTCCTGTTCGACCGTGCGCAGGATCGCCCGCAACGCCTTAAGCAGCCGCTCGACCGCCACCCCGACGGGGATGCCGACCAGCATCGTCAGTTGCAGGAACGCGATCACCGCCGCGGTGTCGATACGGCCATGATATTTGCGGACCAGCAGCCGCTCGATCAGCTCGGCGCCGGGCAGCGTCGCGATCAGCACCGCGACGAAAAAGGCGATCGCAATGGCATTGGCGATCCGAAACGCTTGCACGACACGGACCGACCAGACCAGCAGGCGAGGGGGCTTGGGCTTCGCATCTTCCATCATCGGATGATGCGCATGATATCGAAAAACGGCAAGTGATTCGTTGAAAAACGATAAGACGAGCGCGCTCTTCGGATCGGTGCGGCTCGCCAGCCGCTACCGACCTTTTCGACGTGCAGAAGCGCCCGTCGGCTTCGTCGCCTCAATAGGCCGCGGTGAAGCGGGCGTGCGGATGGCGGTGGCGTTCCAGCTCGTCGACCATCGCGATCGCATAATCGGCGAAGCTGATCCGGCTGTTCCCGGCCTCGTCGGTCACCAGCGCGTCGCCACCCAGCCGGAACTGCCCGGTGCGGGGGCCTTCGAAAATCTCGGCCGCGGGCGAGAAGAACGTCCAGTCGATGTCGCGTTCGCTGCGCAGGGCATCGAGGAAGGCCACGCCGCCCTCGGCAAAGGCCTTCCACTCCTGTGGGAATTCCGGCGTGTCGATCAGGGCGACACCCGGCGCCACCTCCAGGCTGCCCGCGCCTCCGGTAACGAGCAGCCGCCGTACCCCGGCCTGGCGCAAGGCGGACAGCAGAATGTCCGCGGTCACGTCGAAATGGAGCGCGCTGACGACAGCGTCATGGCCGTGCAGCAGCGTGGCGAGGGCGGCGCTATCGTGTGCGTCGCCGGTGACCGGCGTGATGCCGTCCGCCACGGGAATGCGATCCGGGTGCCGGGCGATCGCCGTGACCCGATGACCGCGCGCCGCCAGTTCCTTCGTGATCTCCGATCCCGCGCGCCCGCTCGCGCCCAACACCGCCACCTTCATGATCATCGTCCTCGATGGTTTCCGATGGTGACCATCTCGGCTACGACCCGATGCCATGCAAGACGGCACCTTTATGTTACCCGGTCACCTGGAAGTAATCGACCGCGGCAATGTCTATGCGCGCGACTGTCCCGCGCGGAAGCTGCTCGACCGGATCGGCGACAAATGGAGCGTCCTCGTCCTGCTGCTGCTGGGGGATGGCGAGCTGCGCTTCAGCGTTCTGAAGCGGCGCATTGATGGCATCTCGCAAAAGATGCTCAGCCAGACGCTGCGGTCGCTGGAGCGCGATGGCCTCGTTTCCCGCCGCGTCGAACAGACCGTTCCGGTGTCCGTATCGTACGCCATAACCCCACTGGCGCGGGGATTGCTGACGGCTATGCAGGGGATGATCGACTGGGCCGAAACGGCGATGCCGATGGTCGAGGCGGCGCAGCGGCAGTTCGACGATCGCCCGCAGCGGATCTGAGTAATCCGGACGTCCCTCGTGGGCGATCGTCCGATCCATTCCATTCGCAGGCCACGAAAAAGCCGCCGCCCGGCATCCCGGACGGCGGCTTTTCTGTCAGGTCAGGCCGGGGCCTGAGCCGGGATTACTCCCGGTTCAGATATTCGCCCGCGGCTTCGTCGCTGCCGTCGCCCGAGGGGACGACTTCGGCGAGCGGATCGGGACCCGTGCCGGCATCGTCACGCACCGAACGCTGCTGTTCGGCAGCGCGCAGTTCCGCGGCCGAAGCCGGGGCGACGATCGCCGCCTGCAACGCACGCTGTTGGACGCGGAGCGCCGCATCGCGCGAGGAGGCCGCGACGCGCAGGCGGTTCATGCCCGCGCCGGTGCCGGCCGGGATCAGACGGCCGACGATCACATTCTCCTTCAGGCCCATCAGCGTGTCCTGCTTGCCCTGGACCGCCGCCTCGGTGAGGACGCGGGTGGTTTCCTGGAACGACGCCGCCGAGATGAAGCTGCGGGTCTGCAGCGACGCCTTGGTGATGCCGAGCAGTACGGGCTTGCCCTGCGCACGGACCTGGTTCGCGTCGAGCTTGTCGTTGATCGCGTCCATTTCCTCGCGATCGACCTGCTCGCCCTTCAGCAGCGTGGTGTCGCCGCCGTCGGTGATCTCGACCTTCTGCAGCATCTGACGAACGATCGTCTCGATGTGCTTGTCGTTGATCTTCACGCCCTGCAGTCGATAGACTTCCTGGATTTCGCTGACGAGATATTCGGCCAGCGGCTCGATGCCCATCGTTTCCAGAATGTCGTGCGGGTTCGGCGAACCGCCGATCAGGTTGTCGCCACGCTTGACGTAGTCGCCTTCCTGAACGTCGATCACCTTCGACTTCGGCACCAGATATTCGACGATATCGCCGCCGTCCTCCGGCTGGATGCCAATCTTCCGCTTCGCCTTATAGTCCTTGCCGAACACCACGCGGCCCGAGACTTTGGCGATGATCGCCGCTTCCTTCGGGATACGCGCTTCGAACAGCTCGGCGACGCGCGGCAGACCGCCGGTGATGTCGCGGGTCTTGGCGGACTCGCGGCTGACACGGGCCAGAACGTCACCGGCCTGCACCTCGGCATTGTCGTCGACCGACAGCACCGCACCCGGCGCCAGCATGTAGCGGGCGGCCTCGCCGTCTTCCGACGTCGTGAGGGTCAGGCGCGGACGCAGATCCTCCTTCGACTTGGACGAGGTGCGATATTCGATCACGACGCGCTGGGCGATACCGGTCGCTTCGTCGGTCTGCTCGGTGAGCGTCTTGCCCTCGGTCAGATCCTGATACTTCACGATACCGGAGTTTTCCGTGATCACCGGCATGGTGAACGGATCCCACTCCGCCATGCGATCGCCCTTCGACAGCATATGGCCGTCGTCGAACATCACATAGGCGCCGTACGGGATGCGGTGCGTCGAGAGCTCGCGACCGTCCATGTCGACGATCATGATTTCGCCCGAACGCGACAGCACCACGCGACGACCGCGCTGGTCGACGATCAGGCGCAGGTCCTTGAACACCGCGGTGCCGTCGACCGGCGCCTCGAGGTTCGACTGCTCGTTGAGCTGCGCCGCGCCGCCGATGTGGAAGGTACGCATCGTCAGCTGCGTGCCCGGCTCACCGATCGACTGCGCCGCGATGACGCCGACCGCTTCGCCGATGTTCACCGGCGTACCGCGCGCGAGGTCACGGCCGTAGCACTTGCCGCAGACGCCGATCTTCGATTCGCAGACCAGCGGCGAGCGGATCTTCATGCCCTGGATACCCATGGCTTCGATCTGCGCGACCATGGCTTCGTCCAGCAGCGTGCCGATCGGGATCACCACCGCATTGGTCTTCGGATCGACGACGTCTTCGGCCGTGGTGCGGCCGAGGATGCGCTCGGCGAGCGACGCGATGGTCGAACCGCCCTGCACGATCGCCTTCATCTCCAGCGCGCGCTCGGTGCCGCAATCCTCTTCGATGATGACGCAGTCCTGCGACACGTCGACGAGGCGGCGGGTGAGGTAACCCGAGTTCGCGGTCTTCAACGCGGTGTCCGCGAGGCCCTTACGAGCACCGTGGGTCGAGTTGAAGTATTCGAGGACGGTCAGACCTTCCTTGAAGTTCGAGATGATCGGCGTTTCGATGATCTCGCCCGACGGCTTGGCCATCAGGCCGCGCATGCCGGCCAGCTGCTTGATCTGCGCGGGGCTACCACGGGCACCCGAGTGGGCCATCATGTAGATCGAGTTGATGTCCTTCTCGCGGCCGACCATCGGGCCGTCCTCATAGTGACGGACCGCCTTGATCTCGTTCATCATCGAGTTCGCGACCTGGTCGCCGCAGCGGCTCCAGGCGTCGATCACCTTGTTGTACTTCTCCTGCTGCGTGATCAGGCCGTCCTGATACTGCTGCTCGAAGTCCTTCACCTGCTCGCGCGTCTCGTCGACCAGACGATCCTTGTCCGGCGCGATGATCATGTCATCCTTGCCGAACGAGATGCCGGCGCGGAACGCGTGACGGAAGCCCAGCGCCATGATCGCATCGGCGAACAGCACGGTCTCCTTCTGGCCGGTGTGACGGTACACTTCGTCGATCACCTCGCCCACGTCCTTCTTGGTCAGGACACGGTTGACGGTGTCGAAGGGCACCTTGTGGCTCTTCGGCAGGCACTCGCCGAGCAGCATGCGGCCTGGGGTCGTCTCGTAGCGCTTCAGGTACTGATTGCCCTGCTCGTCGGTCTGCGGAACGCGGCTGATGATCTTGGTGTGGAGCGTCACGGCACCGGCGAAGAGGGCCTGATGCACCTCCTCCATGTCGGCGAGCAGCATGCCTTCACCCGGCTCCTTCTCCTTCTGGAGCGAGAGGTAATACAGGCCCAGCACCATGTCCTGCGACGGCACGATGATCGGCTTGCCGTTCGCGGGCGACAGGATGTTGTTGGTCGACATCATCAGGACGCGCGCTTCCAGCTGCGCTTCCAGCGACAGCGGAACGTGCACGGCCATCTGGTCACCGTCGAAGTCGGCGTTGAACGCCGAGCAGACTAGCGGGTGAAGCTGGATCGCCTTGCCCTCGATCAACACCGGCTCGAACGCCTGGATGCCCAGGCGGTGAAGCGTCGGCGCGCGGTTCAGCATGACCGGGTGCTCGCGGATCACCTCGTCCAGGATATCCCAGACTTCCTTGCGCTCCTTCTCGACCCACTTCTTGGCCTGCTTCAGGGTCATCGACAGACCCTTGGCGTCCAGACGGGCGTAGATGAACGGCTTGAACAGCTCGAGCGCCATCTTCTTCGGCAGGCCGCACTGGTGCAGCTTCAGCTCCGGGCCGGTCACGATGACCGAACGGCCCGAATAGTCGACGCGCTTACCCAGAAGGTTCTGACGGAAGCGGCCCTGCTTGCCCTTGAGCATGTCGGACAGCGACTTGAGCGGACGCTTGTTGGCGCCCGTGATCGTGCGGCCGCGACGGCCGTTATCGAACAGCGCGTCGACCGCTTCCTGCAACATGCGCTTTTCGTTGCGGACGATGATGTCCGGCGCACGCAGCTCCATCAGGCGCTTCAGGCGGTTGTTGCGATTGATGACTCGGCGATACAGGTCGTTCAGGTCCGAGGTCGCGAAGCGACCGCCGTCCAGCGGCACCAGCGGGCGCAGCTCGGGCGGGATGACCGGCACGACCTCGAGGATCATCCATTCGGGACGGTTGCCCGATTCCAGGAAGCTCTCGACGACCTTCAGGCGCTTGATGATCTTCTTGGGCTTCAGCTCCGACTTGGTCGTCGCCAGCTCTTCCAGAAGCTGCACCTTCTCGCCCTCGAGGTCGAGGTTCTCGAGCATGATGCGGACCGCTTCCGCGCCGATACCGGCGGAGAAGGCGTCTTCACCGTATTCGTCCTGCGCTTCGAGCAGTTCGTCTTCGGTGAGCAGCTGATACTTTTCGAGCGGGGTCAGGCCCGGCTCGATCACGATATACGCTTCGAAGTACAGCACGCGCTCGAGCTGCTTCAGCTGCATGTCGAGCAGCAGGCCGATGCGGCTCGGCAGCGACTTCAGGAACCAGATGTGCGCGACCGGGGCGGCCAGTTCGATATGGCCCATACGCTCGCGGCGCACCTTCGACACCGTGACTTCGACACCGCACTTTTCGCAGACGATGCCCTTGTACTTCATGCGCTTGTACTTGCCGCACAAGCATTCGTAATCCTTGATCGGACCGAAGATGCGCGCGCAGAACAGGCCGTCACGCTCGGGCTTGAACGTGCGATAGTTGATCGTCTCGGGCTTCTTGATCTCACCGAACGACCACGAACGGATCTTGTCGGGCGAGGCGATACCGATCTGGATCTGGTCGAAGGTTTCCGGCTTCGCGATCGGATTGGCGAAATTGGTCAGTTCGTTCATGGGTATGAACCTCTTTTCAAACTCAACTCCTCTCCCATCGGGAGAGGAAGGGGCCCGCCAGCGAAGCTGGTGGGAAGGTGAGGGCAGGGCAGACCGCTGCCCTCACCCTTCCGGCGCGTTTCGCGCCTCCCTCCCTCTCCCGCCGGGAGAGGGAAGGCCGTGGCTTACTCCGCCGCCTCGGCGAGGCCGCCTTCGTCTTCCAGGTCCTGCATGGACTTGAGGTCGACGTTGAGGCCCAGCGAGCGCATTTCCTTGACGAGCACGTTGAAGCTCTCGGGGATGCCGGCCTCGAACGTGTCGTCGCCCTTGACGATCGCCTCGTAGACCTTGGTGCGGCCGACGACGTCGTCCGACTTCACCGTCAGCATCTCCTGCAGCGTATAAGCGGCGCCATACGCCTGCAGTGCCCAGACCTCCATTTCGCCGAAGCGCTGGCCGCCGAACTGCGCCTTACCGCCCAGCGGCTGCTGGGTGACGAGACTGTACGGCCCGATAGACCGGGCGTGGATCTTGTCGTCGACCAGGTGGTGCAGCTTCAGCATGTAGATGATGCCCACGGTCACGCGCCGGTCGAACTTGTCGCCAGTGCGGCCGTCGAACAGCTCCGACTGGCCCGACGTGTCGAGACCCGCCAGCTCCAGCATCGCCGACACGTCGCTTTCGCGCGCGCCGTCGAACACGGGCGTGCCCATGGGCACGCCGGTGCGGATGTTCTTGACCAGCTCGGCGATCTCTTCCGGCTCACGGTTCTGGATGTCTTCGGCATAGTGATCGCCGTAGACTTCGACGAGGCGCGTCTTGACCGCGTCGGGCATGTCGCCCGCCTTGGCATCCGGATTCGCCTCACGCCACTCTTCGAGCTGCGCCGCGACCTGCATACCCAGGTTGCGTGCCGCCCAGCCGAGGTGCGTTTCGAAGATCTGACCGACGTTCATGCGCGACGGCACGCCCAGCGGGTTCAGCACCAGATCGACCGGCGTACCGTCCGCAAGGAAGGGCATGTCCTCCTGCGGCAGGATGCGGCTGATGACGCCCTTGTTGCCGTGACGGCCGGCCATCTTGTCGCCCGGCTGCAGCTTGCGCTTCACCGCGACGAAGACCTTGACCATCTTGAGCACGCCCGGCGGCAGCTCGTCGCCCCGCTCCAGCTTCTCGCGACGGTCATGGAACTTGTCCGTGATCCGCTTGGCCGCTTCGTCATACTGCTGCTTGACGGCTTCCAGGTTCGACTGGACCGCATCGTCCTGCACGGCAAACTTCCACCATTCGTGGCGGTCGACGCTGTCGAGCAGGTCCATGTCGATGGTCGAGCCCTTCTTGACGCCCTTCGGCGCCGCGGTCGCGACCTGATCCAGCAGCATCTCGCGCAGGCGGCTCCACGTCGCCCGGTTGAGGATCGTGCGCTCGTCGTCCGAGTCCTTCTTCAGGCGCTCGATCTCTTCGCGCTCGATCGCCATCGCGCGCTCATCCTTGTCGATGCCGTGACGATTGAAGACGCGGACGTCGACGATCGTACCAGCAACGCCCGGCGGCAGACGCAGCGACGTGTCGCGCACGTCCGACGCCTTTTCACCGAAGATGGCGCGGAGCAGCTTCTCTTCCGGCGTCATCGGGCTTTCGCCCTTCGGCGTGATCTTGCCGACCAGGATGTCGCCCGGCTCCACTTCGGCGCCGACATAGACGATGCCCGCCTCGTCGAGGTTGCGCAGCGCTTCCTCGCCGACGTTCGGGATGTCGCGGGTGATGTCCTCCGGCCCGAGCTTCGTGTCGCGCGCCATCACCTCGAACTCGTCGATGTGGATCGACGTGAACACGTCGTCCTTCACGATCCGCTCCGAGATCAGGATGGAGTCTTCGTAATTGTAGCCGTTCCAGGGCATGAACGCGACGAGCGCATTGCGGCCCAGCGCCAGCTCGCCGAACTCGGTCGACGGGCCGTCGGCGATGACGTCGCCGGCGTTGACCACGTCGCCCACCTTCACCAGCGGACGCTGGTTGATGCAGGTCGACTGGTTCGAACGCTGGAACTTCATCAGGGTATAGATGTCGACGCCCGACTTGCCCGCGTCCACGTCACCGGTGGCGCGCACGACGATGCGGCTGGCGTCGACCTGGTCGACGATACCCGCACGCTTGGCGGCGATCGCCGCGCCCGAATCGCGCGCGACGGTCTCTTCCATGCCGGTGCCGACGAAGGGCGCTTCCGCCTTCACCAGCGGCACGGCCTGACGCTGCATGTTCGAGCCCATGAGCGCGCGGTTGGCGTCGTCGTTTTCCAGGAACGGAATGAGCGACGCGGCGACCGAAACCAGCTGCTTCGGGCTGACGTCCATCAGCGTGATCGTTTCGGGCAGCGCCATCAGGAACTCGCCCGCCTGACGCGCCGAGACGAGGTCTTCGGCGAAGCTGCCGTCGTCCTTCAGCTCGGCCGAGGCCTGCGCGATCGTGTGCTTGGCCTCTTCCATCGCCGACAGATAGACGACGTCGTCGGTCACCTTGCCGTCGATGATCTTGCGGTACGGCGTCTCGATGAAGCCGTACTTGTTGACGCGGCTGAACGACGCGAGGCTGTTGATCAGGCCGATGTTCGGGCCTTCCGGCGTTTCGATCGGGCAGATGCGGCCATAATGCGTCGGGTGAACGTCGCGGACTTCGAAGCCCGCACGCTCACGCGTCAGACCGCCCGGCCCGAGCGCCGAGACGCGACGCTTGTGCGTCACTTCGGACAGCGGGTTGGTCTGGTCCATGAACTGCGACAGCTGCGACGAGCCGAAGAACTCGCGCACCGCGGCAACCGCGGGCTTGGCGTTGATCAGGTCGTTCGGCATCACGGTCGAGACGTCGACGGAGGACATACGCTCCTTGACCGCACGCTCCATGCGCAGCAGGCCGACGCGATACTGGTTCTCCAGCAGCTCGCCCACAGACCGCACACGGCGGTTGCCGAGATTGTCGATGTCGTCGATCTCGCCCTTGCCGTCCTTCAGGTCGACCAGCGTCTTCACAACGGCGAGGATATCCTCGGTGCGCAGCGTCGTCACCGTGTCCGGGCAGTCGAGGTCCAGGCGCATGTTCAGCTTGACGCGACCCACGGCCGACAGGTCGTAGCGATCGGGATCGAAGAACAGGCCGGCGAACAGCGCTTCGGCGGTTTCCAGCGTCGGCGGTTCGCCAGGGCGCATGACGCGGTAGATGTCGCTCAAGGCCTGCTCGCGCTCTTCGGCCTTGTCAGCCTTCAGCGTGTTGCGGATCCACGCGCCGGTCGACACATGGTCGATGTCGAGCAGTTCGATGCGGTCGATGCCCGCCTTGTCGAGCTTTTCGAGGTTTTCGGCGCCGATTTCGTCACCCGCCTCGACGTAAATCTCGCCGGTCGCTTCGTTGATCAGGTCATAGGCCGAATAGCGGCCGTAGATTTCCTCAGTCGGGATCAGCAACTCGGTCAGGCCGTCCTTGGCTGCCTTGTTGGCTGCGCGGGGGCTGATCTTCTGCTGCGCCGCGAATACGACTTCGCCCGACGAGGCGTCGACGATGTCGAACAGCGGCTTCACGCCACGCCAGTTCTCGGCCGCGAACGGAATGCGCCAGCCGCCTTCGCCGCGGACGTAGGTCACGCGGTTGTAGAAGTGGTTGAGGATGTCCTCGCTGGTCATGCCCAGCGCATAGAGTAGCGCCGTCACCGGCAGCTTGCGCTTGCGGTCGATACGGACGTTGACGATGTCCTTGGCGTCGAACTCGAAGTCCAGCCACGAGCCGCGATACGGGATCACGCGCGCGGCGAAGAGATACTTGCCGCTCGCATGCGTCTTGCCGCGGTCATGGTCGAACAGCACGCCCGGCGAACGGTGCATCTGGCTGACGATGACGCGCTCGGTGCCGTTGATGAAGAAGGTGCCGTTCTCCGTCATCAGGGGCATGTCGCCCATGTAGACGTCCTGCTCCTTGATATCGATGACCGACTTGGCTTCGGTATCGGGATCGACCTCGAACGCGGTCAGGCGCAGCGTGACGCGCATCGGCGCGGCATAAGTGATGCCACGCTGGCGGCATTCCTCGACGTCGAACTTCGGCGGTTCGAGGACGTAATCGTCGAAGTCGAGATAGGCGGTGCCGGCGAAGTCCTGGATCGGGAAGACGCTGCGCAGCGTCTTTTCCAGACCCGAGACGTGGCCCGTCGACTTGTCGGAGCGCAGGAACTGCTCATAGCTTTCGCGCTGAACCTCGATCAGGTTCGGCATCTGGATGACTTCGTGGATATCCCCGAAGATCTTGCGGATGCGCCGCTTGGCGGTGCTGCCCTGGATCGCCTTGGTGGCCATGAGCGTTATCTGTCCTCAAGTCGCTGGCGAGGCCCGGATGGGTCCCGCCGAAATGTCGTGCCCGGAAATCCCCGGACCGGACGCACGAAGCGACGCAAAAAAGCCGATCGCATGATACTGCGTCGGCCTTTGGCGTCTGAAACCGCAACCCTCTATCCGTACGAAGCGCTGCGCGACGGCGCTTCATGTCCCGAAAAGCTGTGGTGAGCCGCCCATATAGGCGCGGTGTTGGATGCTGTCAAAGGGCGGACGTCCAACAGCGATCCAACACGGGCTTCAGCCTGGGCACCGGTTCGGCCGGTCGCCTTGGTGGGGCGGTTCGTCGCAGCGCGACTGGCGGTCGTCGCTGCATGCCGCAGGAGCGGGGGCTTATCTTTGGAAGAGTTCCGCACCGATGACGAGTTTCCGGGGTGTGCGTCGGCGCACGATCCCCTTCCTGATGGCGACCGCCGTCGCGCCCGTGACGATCGCTCCGGCCGCCGCGCAGACCGGCAACGGCAGTGCCGCGCAGACGTTGCCGGGGCTGGACAATTTCAGCCTGCCGCCCTCGCAGCCGACACCCACGCCAAGCCCGACGCCGGCGCCGGTCATCGCGCCGTTGCCGACCCCCACGGCGTCCCCGCGTGCGACGCCGACACCGCGCGTGACCCCGCGTGCCACACCGACGCCGCGTGTTATAGCGACCCCGACGCCGCGGGCGACCGCATCGCCTACGCCGGCCGCCACGCCGACCGCGATAGCGGTGCCGACCCCGACCCCGACCCCAACAGCGACCGCGACTTCAATAGCATCGCCCACGCCGGTCGAGGCCGCTACGCCGTCGCCCGCGGCCACGGCCGTACCGGCGACCGCACCGAATAGCGGTTCCGATTACGGCTGGCTGATCGGGCTGGCGGTAGTGTTGGGCCTCGGCGGGGCAGGGGCCTGGTGGTGGCGTCGCCGCCGCGCCGACGCCGCGGACGAGCCGGTCACCCCTGCTGCGCCTGTGCCCGTTCCGAAACCGCAACCGGTCCGGCCGCGCACGCCGGCCGCGTCACCCGCCACGCCGGCAGCGCCCGCACCTGCGCCGCCATCCGCACCCGTCGGAGATCGCGGGCGGTTGTCGCTGAGCCTTCACCCGCGCCGCGCCGGCCTGAACCTGCTCAGCGCGACGGTGGAGGCCGAGCTGGTCGTCCGCAACGACGGCAGCGTGCCCGCCCAGGCGATCCGCATCGGCGCGGCGCTGATCGGTGCGACACCGGGGCAGGGCGACGAGATCGCGCCCGTGTTCGATCAGCCCGTCGTCCGCCCCGCGACCCCGCCCTTCGCGCTCGGCCCCGGCGAGGAGCGGCGGATCCGTCTGGTCGTCGCGCAGGCGCGGGCGGATATCGTCCCGCTCACCGCAGGCGGCCGGACGTTGTTCGTCCCCGTCGTCGCGGTCAACGCACTCTACGATGCCGGCGCGGGCATCGCCGGGCAGAGCGCGCGCGGCTTCGCCGTCGGCGTCGAGCGCGTCGACAGCGCCAAGCTCGCGCCCTTCTGGCTCGACCAGCCTGCGCGCATGCACGAACAACTGGCGGTCCGCCCTTATGGCGCCGGGGTAGAGCGCTAGCCGACACCGCCCGTCCGGTACGAACCGGACGGGCGGATGACGCGGTTCAGGCCGCGGCCTTCAGCGTCGCCATGTCGATGACGAAGCGATACTTGACGTCGCCCTTCACCATCCGCTCGTAGGCCTCGTCGATCTGCTCCATGCGGATCATCTCGATATCGCTGGTCAGGCCGTGCTTCTTGCAGAAGTCGAGCATCTCCTGCGTCTCCTTGATCCCGCCGATCAGCGAACCGGCCAGCGCGCGGCGGCGGAAGACGAGGTTGCCGACCGAGGGCGCCGGGTGCGGCTCCGCGGGCACGCCGACAAGGCACATCGTGCCGTCGCGCTTCAGCTGGACGAGCAGCGCGTCGAGATCGTGGGGGGCGGCGACCGTGTTCAGGATAAAGTCGAACGAGCCCTCGTGCGCGGCCATCTGATCGGCGTCTTTCGAGACGATCAGGTCCTTGGCGCCGAGGCGCTTGGCGTCGTCACGCTTGTTCGGCGAGGTCGAGAAGACATAGACCTCCGCGCCCATCGCCGCGGCGATCTTGACGCCCATATGGCCGAGCCCGCCGAGACCGACGATGCCGACCTTCTGGCCGGGGCCGACCTTCCAGTGATGCAGCGGCGAATAGGTGGTGATGCCGGCGCAGAGCAGCGGTGCCACGGCGGCGAGGTCCTTCTCGTCATGGCCGATGTGGAGGACGAAATCCTCGGTCACGACGATATGGTCGGAATAGCCGCCGAAGGTGTGACCGCCCATCACCTCGTCCGGGCCATTGTAGGTGCCGACGAAGCCCGTCGTCTCGCAATATTGCTCCTCGCCGTCGTTGCACGAGGGGCAATGGCCGCAGCTGTCGACCATGCAGCCGACGCCGGCGATGTCGCCGACCTTGAACTTCGTCACGTCGCTGCCGACCGCGGAGACGCGGCCGACGATCTCGTGCCCGGGGACGCAGGGGTAGAGCGTCCCGTCCCATTCGCCGCGCGCGGTATGGAGATCGGAATGGCAGACGCCGCAATAGAGGATGTCGATCGCGACGTCCTTGGCACCGGGATCGCGACGTTCGAAGTGGAAGGGCGCGAGCGGGGCATCGGCAGCCTGGGCGGCATAGCCCTGGGTGGCGGTGGGCATGATGGAAACCTTTGGAATGGAGATGGGTGAGGGACGTCCCGAGGGATGTTTCCCTTATGCTGCAACGCGGCAAGGACGCGGAGGATCCGGGTGATCGTTTCGATGAGCAGGATCGGCCGAGTCGATTACCAAGAGGGTGCGGCGCCGATCATTCCTCCTCCGCCAGGGGGAGGTGGCAGCGCGCCAGCGCTGACGGAGGGGGAGGTTCATGCGCGTTTCGGACCGATAGGCGTCCTTACCTCCCCCTCCGTCACAGCTTCGACGCGCCACCTCCCCCTGGCGGGGGGAGGAGTTTTGGCGGTGATCGTCGGATCGATCAGTTCGGCGGCGCCGGCACCATCACCAAGGCATCGATCGCTGCCTGCAGGATGTGCGCGGCGGCGAGATTGTCGATCCGTTCGGCGCGCTTGGCGCGGCTCATATCCTGTTCGATCATCGTGCGTTCGACCGCCACCGTGCTCCAGCGTTCGTCCCACAGCAGGATGGGGAGGGCGAGATCGGCGCAGTTGCGCGCGAAGGCGCGGGTCGACTGGCTGCGCGGGCTTTCCGTCCCGTCGAGGTTGAGCGGCAGGCCAAGCACGATGCCGCGGACGTGCTGCGCGGCGATCAGCTTGGCGATCGCGGCCTTGTCCGCGGTGAACTTGGTGCGGCGGATAAGGTCCGCGGGGCTCGCGAAGCTCCAGCCGGCGTCGCACAGCGCCGTGCCGATCGTCTTGGTGCCGAGATCGAGCCCGATCAGGCGACCGCCCTGCGGCAAGGCCGCGCGAAAGTCCGTGCGGTCGAGGGTGATCATGCGCTGGCTCCGAACGCGGCGAGGCGGCGGGCGGCGTCGGCGCGGACATTCTCCCAGAACAGGCTGTAGTCGTAGACGTGATAGTTGTTTCCGGGGAGGACGTAACCCCCCACCTCCGGCGGTGTGCCGATCAGCAGGACACCGCGCGGGTCGCAGCGCGCGGGCACCTTGCCCGACTGGATCGTCGCCGTGCTGAGATCGGCCGATGGGTAGAGCGTGCCGCGGTTGGCGCTGGCCGGCGCGGCGGCGCCTGCGATGCCGGTCAACGGGTTGGTACAGACCATCGGGGTGCCCTTGCGCGGGCGGCCGTCGAAGCCGGTCGTCGTGTCGTAAAGGTCGGTGATGAGCGACGGGTCGGCAGGCTCGGCAAAGCTCTGCCACGACAGCAGGCAGCGGGCCTGATCGGGGCGGGTGCATGCGGGCAGGCCGAGCGCGGCGAGGTCGGTCGTCTTCGACACCGGCCAGCCGACGACATAGGCGGCGGCGATACGACGCGCGATCGGCGTGCCGGCGATTTTTTCGCGCAGCAGCCGGGTGAGGTGGAGCGCACCCTGGCTATGGCCGGCGAGGATGATCGGGCGCTTGGGGTCGACTTGGCGCACGAAGGCGTCGAAGGCGGCGGCGACGTCGCGATAGGCGAGGTCGAGCGCCTGGGTGGCGCTGGCCTCGCTGGTCAGGAAGGCGCCGAACGTCGCCTGGCGGTAGCGCGGTGCCCAGATGTCGGCGCTGTCGTTGAACGCGCTCGCCTGGCCGCGCAGGAAGATCGCGGCGCGGGCGTTGGTCTCGGCATCGTCGAGCGCGGCGTTCCAGTGCGCGCGGCCGATGTACGAGGTGGGGTGGATGAAGAAGACCGCGGCCTTCGCCTGTCCCGCGGCGGCGGGGGTGTAGCCGGTGGGCGTCCACCGCGCGGGATTGCCGGGGATATCGGGGCGGGCGATCCACATCTTGGCGTCGGCATAGACGCGCGGATCGACACTCGCCTGCGCCTGGAACGTCTCGGTCGGCACCAGCGCCATGCGCAGGATGCGGTTGCCGGCGAGGCGGTAGGCGATCGCCCCGGCGATCACGAGCGCGATCAGGACGGCGAAGACATAGAGGAATTTGCGCGCCAAGCGAGGCTCCCGGTTCGATGGACGCGCTCTGCCCGATGCCGGGCGGCGGGGCAATGTGGGGTGGGGCAATCAGGATTTCGGTCCGAAACGGTCATTGGGCATTTACCAATTGTGGGTACTGCTGCCGCACAGAAGGGGAGCAGGCCATGATGATTGCCGCGGTGACCAGAGCAGATCGTGCGATTGCCATGCCGTCCATGGGCCGGCGTCAGGCCGGGTTCGAGGCGGCGCTCGCGGCGCAGGCCACGCCGGTCGCCGGGGATGATGCGCGTACCAGTGCCGCCGCGGCGGTGGCGGCCTTCGACCTCGACTACGGGGCCGGTGGACACAGCCGGGCCGACGTCGAAGCGCAATATTCCGAGGGCGCGCGGACCGTCAGCGCGGCACAGGGCTTGCCCGAGGGGCGTTACGACTTTTCCGCAATGAGCCCGCGGGAACTGCGGATCGTTACCGGCCATCTCGTGCTGAGCGGCGCGGCGCGCTCCGACGCCATGGCGCAGTTGACCGCCCCGATCGATACGGGCGGCGGCGGCACGACGGCCGGCGCGCCGACCGACTGGCTGGCGACGCTGAACGATCGGATCACGGATGCAAAGGCGCGGGTCGACGGTGACGCGATCTATCTGGAGTCGGCGCGGTTCACGCTACAGCGGTTCCACACGAAGAGCGATCGGCCGACAGGTGCCGGGCCGCTCGCATCGTCGGTGCCCATGACGGCCGGCGCCAAGCTCGACGCCGCGCTGGAGGCCTTCCGCAAGGAAGGCACGATGACCCCGGCCGAGCGGATGCGGCGGCAGGTGATGAAAGACATGAAGATCACCGAGGACGATCTGAAGGCGATGCCGCCCGATCAGCGCGACGCGATGGAAAAGACGATCGGCGCGGAGGTGGCGCTGCGGCTGAAGAAGCTGGGCATCGACGGCGGGGGCGCCGGCACGCGGTCGGTAGAGGAGTATGTCGCCGCACAGGGATAGAGTACCCGATACCCGATACCCGATACCCGATACCCGATACCCTCTACCCGTTATCCGTTCGCCCTGAGCCTGTCGAAGGGCGGGTGGCCGCATGCACTGGAGTCGCTTGTGGAACCCCGTGCTTCGACAAGCTCAGCACGAACGGGGTGGGGCGCGGAGGGGCGGCGGGTCGATCCGTCCGCAACCGAAGCTGTTGCGCCGCAGCGCGGGCTTGGTGTAGCCGCTTCGGCATGTCCGTAGACACCGCCACCGTAAAGAAGGTCGCCGCGCTCGCGCGCATCGCGATCACCGACGAGGACGCCGGCCGCCTCGCCCCCGAACTCAGCAACCTGCTCGGCTGGATCGAGCAACTGGGCGAGGTCGACACCGCCGGCGTCGAGCCGATGACCGCGGTCATCCCCAATAGCTTGCGCCTGCGCGACGACGTGGTGAACGCCGATCCGCTGACCGGCGGCGGCATCCGTGACGCCCTGATGGCCAATGCCCCCCAGGCGGAGCACGGCTTCTTTACCGTTCCCAAGGTGATCGAATAATGACCGACCTGACCGATCTGGGCATCGCCGCGATCCGCGACGGCGTGCGCGCCGGCAGCTTTTCTGCGGTCGAGGTCGCCGACGCCTTCGTGGTGAAGGTGGCCAAGGCCAAGCCGCTCAACGCCTTCCTGGTCGAGACGCCCGACCATGCGCTCGCTGCAGCCAAGGCCGCCGATGCCGCGCGTGCTGCCGGCGAGACGCTGAAGCCGCTGGCCGGCGTGCCGATCGGCATGAAGGACCTGTTCTGCACCAAGGGCGTGGCCACCACCGCGGCGAGCCACATCCTGGAAGGCTTCACGCCGACCTATGAATCGACCGTGTCGCAGAACCTGTGGGACGCGGGTGCGGGCATGCTCGGCAAGCTGAACATGGACCAGTTCGCGATGGGCTCGTCGAACGAGACCAGCGCGTTCGGCAACGTCGTGTCGCCGTGGCGCAAGCCGGGCAGCGACGCGCCGCTCGCCCCCGGCGGATCGTCGGGCGGCAGCTCGGCGGCGGTCGCGGCGGGCCTGTGCCCGGGTGCGACCGGCACCGACACGGGCGGATCTATCCGCCAGCCCGCCGCCTTCACCGGCATCAGCGGGATCAAGCCGACCTATGGTCGTTGTTCGCGCTGGGGCACGATCGCCTTCGCCAGTTCGCTCGATCAGGCCGGGCCGATGGCGCGTGACGTGCGCGACTGCGCGATCATGCTGGAGGCGATGGCGGGCTTCGACGCGAAGGACGCAACGTCGCTGCAGCTCGACGTGCCCAAGTGGGAGCAGGGGCTGACCGGCAACCTCGCCGGCAAGCGCGTCGGCATCCCCAAGGAATATCGCGTCGACGGCATGCCTGCCGAGATCGAGGCGCTGTGGCAGGCGGGGATCGACTGGCTGAAGGACGCGGGCGCCGAGATCGTCGAAGTGTCGCTGCCGCACACCAAGTACGCGCTGCCGGCCTATTACATCATCGCGCCGGCGGAAGCGTCGTCGAACCTCGCGCGCTATGACGGCGTGCGTTACGGCCTGCGCGACCTGCCCGAGGGCGCGGGGTTGCAGGACATGTATGCCGCGACCCGCGCCGCGGGCTTCGGCGCCGAGGTGAAGCGCCGGATCATGATCGGCACCTATGTGCTGTCGGCCGGTTTCTACGATGCCTATTACACGCAGGCGCAGAAGGTGCGGACGCTGATCGCGCGCGACTTTGAGCGGGCTTGGCAGCAGTGCGACGTGCTGCTGGCGCCCACCGCGCCGTCGGCGGCGTTCGCGCTGGGCGACAAGTCGGCCGATCCGCTGGCGATGTACCTCAACGACGTGTTCACCGTGCCGTCGAGCCTTGCGGGCCTGCCGGCGATGAGCGTGCCGGGCGGGCTCGACAAGGACGGTCTGCCGCTGGGCTTGCAGATCATCGGCAAGGCGCTGGACGAGCAGGGCGTGCTGAACGCAGGGCTCGCGATCGAGGAGCGTGCGGGCTTCGTCGCGCGGCCGGGATCGTGGTGGTAACCGACCGGACCTTCACGACACGCAACGTCGCGATGCTGCGCGAGGCGCAGGCCGCGCTTAACGTCGCGTTCGGGGCGATCCTCAGCGCCTATGTCGGGATCTCGCTCGCCGAGATCGACAACCATCCGTTCGACCACCACGTGCTCGCGCGATTCTTCATCGCGCTGGCGGTGTTCATCCTGGGGCTGTCGGTCGGCAACAGCCTGATCCTGCGCGGCGAATTCCGGCTGAGCGCGATCTTCCTGATCCTCGCGCTGATCGCCGCGGTCTTCGCGCATCACGAAGGCACGGTGCTGCGCTTCGAGGGCGCGATCCTGCGCATCCTGGCCGGCTGCTGGGTCGTCGCGCTGCTCGGCAGCAACGTCGCGCTGACCGCGATCAACTATCTTCATCATCGGAATCGAACATGAGCGACTATCGCATCCAGGGCGCCACCGGCGAATGGGAGGTCGTGATCGGCCTGGAAGTCCACGCCCAGGTCACGTCCAACGCCAAATTGTTCTCGGGCGCCGCGACCGCCTTCGGCGCGGAGCCGAACACGCAGGTCAGCCTGGTCGATGCGGCGATGCCGGGCATGCTGCCGGTGCCGAACATGGAGTGCATCCGCCAGGCGGTGCGCACCGGCATGGCGATCGACGCGCAGATCAATAAATGGTCGCGGTTCGACCGGAAAAACTATTTCTACGCCGATCTGCCGCAGGGCTATCAGATCAGCCAGCTCTACCATCCGTTGGTCGGCGAGGGCGCGGTCGAGATCGCGCCGGACGACAAGAACCCGGACGCGACCAAGACGATCGGCGTCGAGCGCATCCACGTCGAGCAGGACGCGGGCAAGCTGATGCACGACCAGCATCCGACGCGGTCGTATGTCGACCTCAACCGTTCGGGCGTCGCGCTGATGGAGATCGTCAGCCGGCCGGACATGCGATCGCCGGCCGAAGCGGGGGCGTATCTCACCAAGCTGCGCTCGATCCTGCGCTATGTCGGCAGCTGCGACGGCAACATGGATCAGGGGTCGATGCGCGCCGACGTCAACGTCTCGGTCCGCAAGCCGGGCGACGAATTCGGCACGCGCACCGAAACGAAGAATGTCAATTCGGTGCGCTTCGTGATGCAGGCGATCGAGCATGAGGCGCTGCGCCAGGTCGAGGTGCTGGAGAGCGGCGGCACGATCGTGCAGGAAACGCGCCTGTTCAATCCGGACACCGGCACGACGCGGTCGATGCGCTCGAAGGAAGACGCGCACGATTACCGCTATTTCCCCGATCCCGACCTGCTGCCGCTCGAGCTGGACGAGGCGTTCCTGGCGGATTGCCGCGCCAGCCTGCCCGAGCTGCCTGACGCCAAGCGTGCGCGCTACGAAGCCGCCGGTATCTCGCCCTATCAGGCGGGCGTGCTGACCGCCGAGGTGGAGGCGGCGCGCTGGTTCGACGCGCTGCTCGACGCGGGCGCGAAGCCGGTCGCGGCGGCGAACTGGACGACGTCGGAACTGTTCGGCGCGCTCAATCGCGTCGGCAAGGGTATCGCCGAATCGCCGGTGTCGCCGACCCAGGCGGCCGAACTGCTGGCGCTGGTCGCCGACGGGACGCTGTCGGGCAGCCTCGCGAAGCAGGTGTTCGAGGTGATGCTGGAAACGGGCGAGGCGCCGGCCAAGATCGTGGAGGACCGTGGGCTCAAGCAGACCAGCGACACCGGCGCGATTGAGGCGGTGATCGCCGAGGTGCTGGCGAAGAACCCAGGCCAACTGGAACAGTATCGCGGCGGTAAGGAAGCGCTGTTCGGCTTCTTCGTCGGCCAGACGATGAAGGCGATGGGCGGCAAGGCCAATCCGGGCGTCGTCAACGAGCTGCTCAAGAAAGCGCTCGCCGGCTGATGGCCACGCGGATCGCCCGGTGCCGGTGCGGACAATTGTCCGCGACCTGCACGGGCGATCCGGTGCGGGTGTCGGTGTGCCATTGCCGCGGGTGCCGGCGACTGACCGGCGGCGCCTTCTCCGCGCAGGCGCGCTTTCCCGCCGAAGCGGTGACGCTGGCGGGTGCGTTCCAAACGTGGGAACGCGTGGGCGACAGCGGCCGTCGCGCCTGGTTTCGCTGGTGTCCGAGCTGCGGCGCGACCGTCCTGTTCGTCAACGAAGGCTATGAGGACATGCCGGCAATCCCCATCGGCGCCTTTGCCGATGACGATGCGCCGACCCCAACGCTGTCGATCTTCGAAGAGAGCAAGCTGGCGTGGGTCGCGGTGGCCGGCGAGGGGATCGAGCACTTCGCCTGATCTGCGCATGGTGCGGCGCGGTGCCGTTGCCACTGGTCCTTCTCACCCCTGACTTGTTCCGGGGTCCACTGTTGGGCAGGATCACCGGCAGAGAGATGCGTGGGACGATGAACACCGGAACACGTACGGAGTGAGCGTTGAGGAGACTCGTGATGAAGGCCTGGCTTCTGACGTTGGCGATTATGGCCGTGCCCGCAATCGCACAGGAGGCGGCACCCTCCACGCCGCTCCCGCGCGTTGCGCTCGACACCACGGCCGGCCGCATCGTCATCGAAGCCGATACGCGGGCTGCGCCGATCACGGCCGGCAATTTCCTGAAATATGTCGACGGCAAGCGGCTGGATGGCGTCGTCTTCTACCGTGCGGTCAAGGTCGCGGACAAATTCGGCTTCGTGCAGTTCGGCGCCAACGGCGATCCCAAGCGGGTGCTGCCGCCGATCAAACATGAACCCACGACGCAGACCGGGCTGCATCACACCGATGGCGCTTTGTCGGTCGCGCGCTTCGCGCCCGGCACCGCACGCGGCGACTTTACGATCAGCGTGGGCGATCAGCGCGCCTCGCTCGACGCCGATCCGTCGAAACCGGGCGACAATCTGGGCTATGCCGCCTTCGGCCACGTGGTCGAGGGGATGGATGTGGTAACGAAGATCATGGACGCACCCGTATCGCCGACCGCGACGATCCAGGGATCGTTCAAGGGCGAGGTGCCTGTGGCGGCGGTGAAGGTCATCACCGCGCGGCGGGTGCCGGTGGGGATTGCGGTCAAGCCTTGAGGCGGGGGCGGTGACCTAACGAGGGGGCGGCCGAAACGTGGGCCGCCCCAGTTGCGTTATTGTTGCGTCAGGTCCTGGTTCTTGACCTCGCCGCCGGTGCCGCTGTTGCCGTCGAATTCGCCGGTGTCCGTGAAGCGCACCGGCTCCGGGCCGCCTTCGCCGCGCGCGACCGCGTCGGCGCGTGCTTCGACCGCCTGTTCGATATCGCTGCGCTCGTCTGCCCGCAGCGCGTCCGGATTGTTCTCGGGCGCATCGTCCGGCAGCGCCTCGACCGTGTCGTTATGCCGATCGGTCATATCAGATCTCCGCCGGTTGCGACGTGCCGGGGTCGCCGGCGGGCGTGGTGGGCGAGGGGATGTCGACGTCGGGCGTCGGCGGCGTGATTTCGGGCGGCGGTGCGCTCGGCTGGACCGGCTGGCTGGGCTGGGCGGGCGTTTCGGGTGGGGGCTGGGTGGCCATGGTGACACTCTCCTTCACCCCGCCAAACGTCCCGCAGCCCAGCGGGTTGCGGCGCCCCTTGCTTGCACGCGCCGTGCTGGTATAGACGCGCGCCCAAGGGAATGCCCTTCGAAGTACCGCTTCGATGGGATTCCTATCGGCGGGTCCTTCGTGCGGGCGTGGCGGAATTGGTAGACGCAGCAGGTTTAGGTCCTGCCATCGCAAGATGTGGGGGTTCGAGTCCCTTCGCCCGCACCAGTCCCGCCGCTCCGAGCGCGGGACGGCAGCTAAAGATTTTTCGTCAGATTTCTCAAGATTGAAGGCCGGATATGCAGACTGTCGAGACGTTGAACGAGGGCCTGAAGCGCACCTACACGCTGACCATCACGCCGAAGGACATCGATGCCAAGGTCGATGCCGAAGTGAAGCGCGTCGCGCCGCAGGTGAAGATGCCCGGCTTCCGTCCCGGCAAGGTGCCCGTGAACCTGGTGCGCAAGATGCACGGCGAGGCGCTGGCCGCCGACGCGCTCAACAGCGCGATCCAGGAAGGCGTGCAGTCGCTGATCGCCGACAAGCAGCTGCGCCCCGCGATGCAGCCCTCGGTCGCGCTGAACGACGATTACGCGCCGGGCAAGGACGCGGTCGTCACCGTCGAGATGGAAGTGCTCCCCGCCGTGCCGACCCCGGCGATCGACGCGCTGAAGCTGGAGCGTCTGACCGTGCCCGTCGCCGACGAAGCGGTGGACGAGCAGCTCCAGAAGTTCGCTGACCAGTCGAAGAAGTGGGACGATGCGGCCGAGGACAAGGCGGCCGAGATGGGCGACCTCGTCACTGTCGACTTCGTCGGCAAGACCAGCGACGGCGTTGCGTTCGACGGTGGCACCGGCACCGATATGGGCGTCGAGCTCGGCTCGGGTCGCCTGATCCCGGGCTTCGAGGACCAGCTCGTCGGCGTGAAGCTGGGCGAGGAAAAGACGCTCAATGTCACCTTCCCGGAAGATTATGGCGCCAAGGAACTGGCCGGCCAGCCCGCGACGTTCGACATCACCGTCAAGAAGATCCAGGTCGCCGGCGAGAGCAAGATCGACGAGGATCTGGCCAAGAACCTCGGCCTCGAGAGCCTGGAGCAGCTGCGTGGCCTGATCAAGGGTCAGATCGAGCAGGAGCATAACGGCCTCACCCGCACGCATATGAAGCGCAAGCTGCTCGACCAGCTCGCCGAAGGTCACGATTTCGAAGTGCCGCCGTCGATGGTCGAAGCCGAATTCGCGCAGATCTGGCAGCAGCTGGAGCATGAGGCGACGCACGAGGAAGACCCCGCCGCGGCGATGGCCGAGATGGAAGCCGAGCGCGACGATTACCGCAAGATCGCCGAGCGCCGCGTGCGTCTGGGCCTGCTGCTGTCGGAAATCGGCCAGGCGAATGGCGTCGAAGTGACCCAGCAGGAAATGAACCGCCTGATCGGTCAGGCCGCGCAGCAGTATCGCGGCGAGGACCAGCGTCGCTTCATCCAGTATATCCAGCAGGAGCCGATGGCGGCCGCCCAGCTGCGTGCGCCGCTGTATGAGGACAAGGTCGTCGACTTCCTGTTCGGCAAGGCCGAAGTGACCGACCGCGACGCGACCCGCGAAGAGCTGGAAGCCGCGATCGAGAGCGAAGACGGCTTCGCCACCGGCACGCACAGCCACGACCACGACAACCACAAGCCGCGCAAGTCGGCGAAGAAGGCCGACGCGGGCGCCAAGGACGAAGGCGGCGAAGCCAAGCCCGCCAAGAAGGCCGCGGCGAAGAAGCCGGCCGCCAAGGGCGAAGACGCCGGCGCGGTCGAAGCGCCTGCCGGTGACGAGGCGGCTCCCGCCAAGAAGCCGCGCGCCAAGAAGGCTGCCGCTCCGGTCGAGGTCGAAACCGCGGTGACCGAATCGTCGCCGGAAGCGGCCGAAGCCGCCGAGGGAACCGAAGCCGCCGACGCGCCGGCGAAGAAGCCGCGCGCGAAGAAGGCCGCGGCGAAGACCGAAGGCTGATCATGATCGGGGGAGGGGGCTGCGGCCCTCTTCCCTTCTTCGTCATCCCGGCGAACGCCGGGATCCATGGACGCGCGCGGCTGGCGGTGGACCCGCTCCCGATGTTCCGTATCCATGGATCCCGGCGTCCGCCGGGATGACGAGTATCTGGGTATACGGCTCCGTGAGGGTGGAGGCATGAGCATCGTGACGCAGCCGACGATCGCAGTCCTGCTGCCCTGTTACAACGAAGCCGCCGCGATCGGACAGACGGTGGCCGGCTTTCGCGCCGCGCTGCCGGATGCGACCATCTACGTTTACGACAACAATTCCACCGACGCGACGATCGCCGTCGCGCGTGAGGCTGGCGCGGTCGTGCGCACCGAACGCATCCAGGGCAAGGGCAACGTCGTCCGCCGGATGTTCGCGGACATCGATGCCGACGTCTATGTGATGGCCGACGGCGACGCGACCTATGACGCGGCCTCGGCACCGGCGCTGGTCACGCGGCTGCTGTCCGAGCAATGCGACATGATCGTCGGCAGCCGGGTGAGCCAGGTGCAGGAAAGCTATCGCCGCGGCCATCGCTTCGGCAATGCGCTGCTCACCGGCATGCTCGCGCGCCTGTTCGGGCGCAGCTTCACCGACATCTTGTCGGGCTATCGTGTCTTTTCGCGTCGGTTCGTCAAAAGCTTCCCGTCGCTGTCGTCGGGCTTCGAGATCGAGACCGAGATCAGCGTCCACGCGCTCGAACTCAAAATGCCCTGTGCCGAGATCGAAACGCCTTATTACGCGCGTCCGGAAGGGTCGGCGTCGAAGCTCAGCACCTATGGCGACGGCTTCCGCATCCTCAACACCATCCTGACGCTCTACCGGATCGAACGGCCGTTGCTGTTCTTCGGCGCGATCGGCGCATTGTTCGCGGCGGTGGCGATCATTCTCGGCGTACCGCTGGCGATCACGTACATGCACACGCATCTGGTGCCGCGTTTCCCCACCGCGGTGCTCATCACTGGGCTGATGATCATCGCCGCGCTGTGCGGCTTTGCGGGGCTGATCCTCGACACGGTGGTGCGCGGCCGGCGCGAGGTGCGCCGGCTTGCCTATCTGGGACACAAGGCGCCCCAAAGCGGGGCTTGAACTCCCCCGCGCGAGCGCCGATGTTGGCGGCCTCAAGGGCATAAGAGAGACTTTCATGCACAATCCGTTCGAGACCGGCGATTTCGCGAACCATCTGGGGCGCGCAGGCCTTGGCTTGCGGCAGACCCAGGCTGGCCTCGTGCCGATCGTGATCGAACAGTCGAACCGCGGCGAACGCTCGTTCGACATCTTCAGCCGCCTGCTGCGCGAGCGGATCATCTTCGTCACCGGCGGTGTCGAGGACGGCATGGCCAGCCTGATCACCGCGCAGCTGCTCTTCCTCGAGTCCGAGAACCCGAAGAAGGACATCTTCATGTACATCAACTCGCCGGGCGGTGTCGTCACGGCGGGCATGGCGATCCATGACACGATGCAGTATATCCGTCCGCGCGTCGGCACGGTGTGCATCGGTCAGGCGGCGTCGATGGGCAGCTTCCTGCTCGCCAGCGGCGAACCCGGCATGCGCGTCGCGCTCACCAACGCGCGGATCATGATCCACCAGCCGTCGGGCGGCGCGCAGGGCATGGCCAGCGACATCGAAATCCAGGCCAAGGAAATCCTGCGCATCCGCAAGCGGATGAACGACCTGTACGCGCAGTACACCGGCCAGCCGCTCGAGGAGATCGAGCGTCGCATGGACCGCGACACGTTCCTGGAAGCCAATGAAGCCAAGGAGTTCGGCCTTGTCGACGAGGTGTTCGACAAGCGTCCGACCCCGGCCGAAGACGTCGCCCAAGCGGCCTGAGAACACGCCTGGGCGTGACTTTAGTGACTTTTCGACGTTGTGATATGCGTACCGGCCGGTCTACCATGACCGGCCTCACCAGCGGGGAAAGCCCCGCGACAAGGAAGTGTGAATGACGAAATTGAGCGGTGGCGACTCGAAGAGCACCCTCTATTGCTCGTTCTGCGGCAAGTCGCAGCACGAGGTGCGCAAGCTCATTGCGGGACCGACCGTGTTCATCTGCGACGAGTGCGTCGAGCTGTGCAACGACATCATCCGTGAAGAGACGAAGTCGGCACTCGTCAGCAAGAAGGACGGCGGCGTCCCCACGCCCCAGGAAATCTGCAACGTCCTCGACGATTACGTCATCGGCCAGAAGCAGGCGAAGCGCGTCCTGTCGGTGGCGGTCCACAACCACTACAAGCGCCTGAACCACGGTGCGAAGGGCGCTGACGTCGAGCTCGCCAAGTCGAACATCCTGCTCGTCGGCCCGACCGGCTGCGGCAAGACGCTGCTCGCGCAGACGCTGGCGCGCATTCTCGACGTGCCGTTCACCATGGCCGACGCGACCACGCTGACCGAGGCGGGCTACGTCGGCGAGGACGTCGAGAACATCATCCTCAAGCTGCTCCAGGCGTCGGATTACAATGTCGAGCGGGCGCAGCGCGGCATCGTCTATATCGACGAGATCGACAAGATCAGCCGCAAGGCCGAAAACCCCTCGATCACCCGCGACGTGTCGGGTGAGGGCGTGCAGCAGGCGCTGCTGAAGCTGATGGAGGGCACGACCGCCAGCGTGCCGCCGCAGGGTGGCCGCAAGCATCCGCAGCAGGAATTCCTGCAGGTCGACACGACGAACATCCTGTTCATCTGCGGCGGTGCGTTCAGTGGCCTCGAAAAGATCATCGGCGACCGCCTGCAGGGCAAGTCGATCGGCTTCGGTGCCTATGTCGCCGCGCCGGAAGAAAAGCGGACTGGCGAGTATCTGCGCCAGACCGAGCCGGAAGATCTGCTCAAGTTCGGCCTGATTCCCGAATTCGTCGGCCGTCTGCCGGTGATCGCGACGCTGGAAGACCTCGACGTGGAGGCTCTGGTCAAGATCCTGAAGGAGCCGAAGAACGCGCTGGTCAAGCAGTACCAGAAGCTGTTCGAGATGGAGCAGGTGGAACTGGGCTTCACCGACGATGCGCTGGTTGCGGTCGCCAAGAAGGGCATCGAGCGCAAGACCGGCGCCCGCGGCCTGCGGTCGATCCTGGAGGGTATATTGCTCGACACGATGTTCGAACTGCCCGGTATGGACGGCGTCGACGAGGTGATGATCGACAAGGACGTGATCGAGGGCCGCAAGGAACCGATCCGCGTTTATGCCGAAAAGAAGAAGGACGGCGCCGGCGCGGCGGCGTAAGATTGTAAGACGGCAAGGGAAGGGGCGTCGCGAAAGCGGCGCCCTTTTTCGTTAGAGATTGTGAGCAGTTGCGTGTGTCGGGCGAGGGCTGCCTCCCCACGGCGTCACCCCGGACTTGGTCCGGGGTCCACCCCGCGGCGAGGGGAAGGCCAGAGGCTCTATTGGCACCCTTGCGGCTCGGTGGACCCCGGAACCAGTCCGGGGTGACGAGGCGGGGATGGCTATGTCGCGCCCCCCAAGGACCCGCCGCCCACACGCGTCGTTAACGCCCCGTCCGCCATAACCGGCGCCGACGACACAGGAGCAATGCGTGGTAGGAACCCGGATCGAAACGGCACCGGCCCAGAGCCCCGGCTGGCGCGGCGGTGCGGGGCCGCTCGCGATCCTGCCACGCGTGCTGTTTCGCGACGAACGGCCGTGGTTGGCGATCCTGGTCGGCTGGCTGCTGACGATCGCTGGCAGCACGCTGATCGGCTGGATCGTCGCCCGTATCGCGCCCGACAATAGCGGCCCCGACTTCGGCGATGTCTCGGGCGCCACCAAGCTGTTCCTGATCGCGCTGTTCAGCCCCGTGGTCGAGACGCTGATCATGGCCGGCGTCCTCGGCCTGCTGCTCCGCTTCCTGCGGCCTTGGCATGCGGTGATCGCCAGTGCCTTGCTATGGGGCATCGCGCATAGCCTGTCCTCGCCCTGGTGGGGCGTGGTGATCTGGTGGCCGTTCCTGATCTTCTCGACACTCTACGTCACATGGCGCCCCCACGGCGCCTGGCGCGCCATGGCCATCGTCGCCTCGGTCCACATCCTGCAGAACCTGTTCCCAGCGCTTCTGATCGTAATGGACAAATGACCGTGTAGCGAGGCAGGCGCCGTGTCGGGGTTGAGGGCGACGGCGGTTGCCAGCATCACGATATGGCCGATCTCCTCCGTCGCCGTCTTGAGCTGCCTGTCCCGATAGCGCGGGCCGGGCGCGCGATTGCCTCCGATCGCGAGGTGCAACCTAGAGCAGCGGCAGGTGAGGCCGTTCCGCGCGAGGCGCTCGTCATGGGGAGCTTTCGCGGCGCTGGAGCATTGGCTTTGCGTAACGATCCGGGAGGCGATGACAGACGTGGCAGGAGCAGCGAACGACGGCACGGTGGCGCAGGGTGGCAAGGGGTGGCTGGGATTGCCCCTGTGGTCGCTGGCGTTTCCGATCGTGGGCGTGCCGGCGGTGCTCGTGTCGCTCTATGCCATGGGGACGATCGGGCTGATCGCCGCTGCGGTGATCCTGATCGGGGCGGTCGTGTCCGCGGTGCATCAGGCCGAAGTCGTCGCACACCGTGTCGGTGAGCCCTTCGGCACGTTGGTGCTGGCGGTCGCGGTGACGGTGATCGAGGTGTCGCTGATCGTATCGCTGATGGTGTCGGGGTCGGGCGACGTGTCCGCGCTGGCGCGCGACACGGTGTTCGCCGCGATCATGATCATCCTGACCTTCATCATCGGGCTGTGCCTGCTGACCGGCGGGGTGATGCACGGCGAGCAGCGCTTCACGCTGCGCGGGATCAGCGCGGCGCTGGCGACGCTGGCGGCACTGACCGTCCTGTCGCTGATCCTGCCCAATTACACGACCAGTGCGGCGGGGCCGACCTATGCCCCCTCGCAACTGATCTTCGTCGCGGTGGTCAGCCTCGTCCTCTACGGCACGTTCGTGCTGGTGCAGACGGTGCGGCACCGCGACTATTTCCTGCCCGCCGGCGATGTCGAGCCGGAGGCGCATGTCGCGCCGCCCAGCGACCAGGCCGCATGGGCGGCATTCGGCGTGCTGCTCGTCGCGCTGGTCGTCGTCGTGTTGCTCGCCAAGGGGCTGTCGGCGAAGATCGAACAGGCGGTGATCTCAGCGGGCCTGCCGCTGGCGGTGGTCGGCGTGATGATCGCCGGACTGGTGCTGGCACCCGAAAGCCTCGCGGCGTTCAATGCGGCGCGGCGCGACCGGTTGCAGACCAGCCTGAACCTCGCGCTGGGATCGGCGCTGGCGACGATCGGCCTGACGATTCCCGCGGTGGCGATCGTCAGCCTGGTGCTGGGGTTGCCGCTGGCGCTCGGCATTGGCGCCAAGGCGATGACGCTGCTGGCGCTGTCGCTGTTCGTGACGACGATCTCGCTCGGGACCGGGCGGACGACGATCTTGCAGGGGGTCGTCCACCTCGTCATCTTCGCCGCCTATCTGTTCACGACAGTGGTGCCCTGACGTTATGCGGCTTGCGACGGGACGCGATCGGAGTGCGGTTGCCGGCATGCTGGCGCGCGCCTTTCAGGACGATCCGGCATTCGGATATATCTTTCCCGATCCGGCGACGCGGGCACGGCAGCTGCCGCGGCTGTTCAAGCTGCTCTACGACAGCGACGGTGCTGCGGGGATGCGGCTGGTGAGCGAGGGCGGCGAGGCGGCGACGCTGTGGCGCGGACCGGGGCGGGCCGCCATGGGGTGGGGCGAGATCGTCCGCCATCTGCTACCCTTCGCGGGCGCCCTGGGGACGGCCATACCACGCGCCTTGCAGGTCAGCGGCGCGGTAGAGGCGCATATGCCGAAGGGTGACTTCTGGTATCTGCACATCGCCGGGTGCGATCCCGCGGCGCAGGGCCGGGGTTACGGTCGACGCGCGCTGGTGGCCGGGTTGGAGCGGGCGGCGGGGCGAACGCCCTGCTATCTGGAGACCGCGACCGAACGTAATCTGGGATTCTATGCGAGCGTGGGGTTTGCGGTGATCGACGAATGGCGCGTCGGACGCGACGGTCCGCGCTTCTGGTCGATGCTGCGCCCTGCCGATCGGCGGTAAAGGGGCGGGGCAAGCGCCTGGCGTGCCCCGCCCGAAACCGTCGCCGTTACAGCAGCTCCACCGCCATCGCCGTCGCTTCGCCACCGCCGATGCACAGCGATGCGAGGCCGCGCTTCTGGCCCGTCGTCTCCAGCGCCGACAGCAACGTCGCGAGAATGCGCGCGCCGCTCGCGCCGATCGGATGGCCCAGCGCGCAGGCGCCGCCATGGATATTGAGCCGCTCGGGGTCGATGCCGAGATCGTGGATCGCGATCATCGAGACGGCGGCGAACGCCTCGTTCACCTCGAACAGGTCGATGTCGTCGCGGCTCCAGCCGGCGCGTTCCATCGCCTTGCGCATCGCAAAGACGGGGGCGGTGGTGAACAAAGCCGGCGCATGCGCGTGCGCGGCATGCGATACGATGCGCGCGATCGGGTTCAGCCCCAGCCGCTCGGCGACGCTGGCGCGGGTCATCACCAGCGCGGCGGCGCCGTCGGAGATCGACGAGGCGTTGGCCGCGGTGATCGTGCCGTCGCGCGAAAAGGCGGGCTTCAGAGTCGGGATCTTGGCGATGTCGCCCTTGGCGGGCTGTTCGTCGAGCGCGACGGTGGTCGAGCCCTTGCGCCCCTTCACCTCGACGGGGACGATCTCGCGATCGAACGCGCCAGAGGTTTGCGCGGCCTGCGCGCGGGTGAGCGAGCGGATCGCATAATCGTCCATCGCGGCGCGCGTGAATTGATAGTCGGCCGCGGTATCCTCGGCGAAATTGCCCATCAGCTTGCCGGGTTCGTACGCATCCTCGAGCCCGTCGAGATACATGTGATCGAGCAGGCGATCATGGCCGATGCGCGCGCCGCCGCGATGGGCCTTGGACAGATAGGGGGCGTTGGTCATGCTCTCCATGCCCCCCGCGACCAGCAGGTCGACCGATCCAGCGGCGAGCGCTTCGGCCCCCATGATCGCGGCCTGCATGCCCGAACCACACATCTTGTTGACCGTCGTCGCTTCGACATGCGTGCCGAGGCCCGCGCCGATCGCCGCCTGCCGCGCGGGTGCCTGGCCGAGGCCGGCGGGCAAAACGCAGCCCATGTAGATGCGCTCGACCGCCTCGGCCGATACGCCTGCGCGCTCGACGGCGGCCTTCACCGCTGCCGCGCCGAGTTCCGTGGCGGTCGCACCCGACAGTGCGCCCTGAAACGAACCCATCGGCGTACGGGCGTAGCCGAGGATGACGACGGGATCGGTGGACATAGGCTCTCCTGCGTTTCTACTGGGCCGGTGATCTAAAGGGTGGGAGGATCGGGGGCAATGATCGCCGCACGGATACAAACACCGCCCGGCGCTTTGTGGCGGGGTGGAAGAATTTATCGAGCCTTTACGGTGGTTTGCGTCGATCAGTGGGATGATCGCCGCGGCCGTCGTGGCGCTCGATTGGGGGCGGCGCGATACCGGCTGGGCGATGGCGCTGTTTTGCCTGTCGGCGATCGCGTGGATCACCGGCGCGGTGCTGATGCGCGACTGGGCGCTGGGATCGCAGAATGTCGTGCTGCTCGGCATCGATCTGCTCGGGGTCTACCGCTACCTCCTCCGCAGTCCGGAGCCTGCGGAGGATTGACGTGACCGTGGCCCTGTGGCCGCTGGGGCTGGGCGTTCTCGGCGCAATCCTGGGCAGTTTCATCGCGGCGCTTACGATCCGCTGGCCAGAGGGGCGGTCGGTGATGCGGGGACGCTCCGCCTGCGACGCCTGCGGCGCGACGCTGACCCCGCGCGAGCTGGTGCCGGTGATGAGCTATATCGTGCAGCGGGGCCGCTGTCGGCGATGCGGGGCGCCGATCGATCCGTGGCATCCGGGCGTGGAACTGGCGGCGGTGGCGATCGGCGTGCTGGCGGGGTTCGCCGCGCCGGGGTGGAATGGCGTGGCCGGTGCCGTGTTCGGCTGGTTGCTGCTGGCGCTCGCGGCGCTCGACGTGCGCGCCTTCTGGCTGCCCGATCGACTGACCGGTCTGCTTGCCGTAGCGGGGCTTGCCGCAGGCTTGGCGGGTGTTGCGCCGGCGCTGGACGAGCGGCTGATCGGCGGCGTTGCCGGTTATGGTGCGCTTGCCGCGATCGCCTGGGGCTATCGGCGGTGGCGTGGGCGCGACGGGATGGGTGGAGGCGATCCGAAGCTGATGGGCGCGATCGGCCTGTGGCTTGGCTGGCGTATGCTGCCGGCGGTGCTCGTGATCGCGAGCCTGATCGGCCTCGGTGTCGCACTGTTTGCCCGGGTGAGGGGGGCGAAGGTCACGGCGGATATGCCGCTGCCGTTCGGTGCGCTGCTCGCTGTCGCGGCTTACGCGGCGTGGCTCGCCATGATAGCATTTGCGGCATGATGATCGCACCGTTGCTCGCCCTCGCACTCCAGGCGGCCGCGCCGGCCGTTCCGCCCATCGTGTCCGGGGCGTCGCCCCTGCTGGGGCCGATCGGCCAGCAGGCGCTGCCCACCAAGGGATGTGCGGCCTATCTATGGAGCACCGCCGATCGCCAATTGGTCGCCATGGCGAGCGTGGACCGTGCGACGTTGCGGGTGTCGGTCGGGGGCAAGACCATAGATCTGGCACGCAGCGCGGTCAGCGGCACGGCGCCGCTGGGGTTTGCGGCCAGCACCGAATATCGGGGTGAGGGAATGAGCGCGCGGCTGACGATGGACGTGGTCCAGCAGGAGGGACTGACCGCGGGCGCCCGCGTGCCGAGCGGCGCGTTGCAGATCGATCGTCCCGGCGCCGACGGTGTCGTGGTGCCGGTCGCTGGCCTGATCGGATGTGCGGCATGACGCTGACGGATATCCTCGCGGCGCAGCGCAGCGCCTTCACCGCGGAGTTGCCGATCGATGCCGCGACCCGCAAGGATCGGCTGCGCCGCGCGGCCGCGATGATCCGCGACCATGGCGACCGATTCTGCTCGGCGATGAGCGAGGATTTCGGCCATCGCAGCCCCTATCAATCGATGGTCACCGACATCGCCGGCTCGATCGCGCCGATCGCCTATGCGCTGAAACACGTCGATCGGTGGATGCGCCGCGAGAAGCGCAAGCTGGAATTCCCGCTGGGCCTGTTGGGCGCGCGGGGCTGGATCGAATATCAGCCCAAGGGCGTGGTCGGTGTCATCGCGCCGTGGAATTTTCCGGTCAATCTGGTGATGGGGCCGATCGCGGGCGCCTTTGCCGCGGGCAACCGGGTGATGGTGAAGACCAGCGATTTCACGCCCGCCACAGCGGCGTTATTCGAAGAGGTGGCGCCGCGCTATTTCGCGACCGACGAGCTGGCGTTCGTCAGCGGCGGTGCCGATGTCGGCCAAGCCTTTGCCGCGCTGCCGTTCGATCACCTGCTGTTCACCGGTGCGACCGGGATCGGCCGACACATCCTGCACGCCGCCGCCGATAATCTGACGCCGGTGACGCTGGAACTGGGCGGCAAGAGCCCCGCGATCATCGGCAAGGGCGCCGACCTGCCCCGCGCCACCGAGCGGATCGCGATGGGCAAGATGCTGAACGCCGGGCAAATCTGCCTCGCGCCCGATTATGTGCTCGTGCCCGAGGCGCAGGAGCAGGCGGTCGTCGACGGCCTGACCCGCGCGGCGAGTGCGATGTATCCCACCCTGCTCGACAATCCCGATTACACCGCGATCATCAACGATCGGCATCACCAGCGCCTGACCGACTGGATCGAGGACGCCCGCGCCAAAGGCGCGCGCGTCGAGGTCGTCAATCCGGCGAACGAGGCCATCGCGACCGCCAACGGGCGCAAGATGCCGCTGCATATCGTTCGGGACGTGACCGACGACATGATCCTGATGCAGGAGGAGATCTTCGGCCCGGTGCTGCCGATCATCCGGTACGACGGGATCGACGCCGCGATCGACCGGATCAACCGCGGGGGACGGCCGCTGGGCCTGTATCATTTTGGCGGGGACGCCGCCGAACAGCGGCAGGTGCTCGACCGGACGATCTCGGGCGGGGTGACGCTGAATGACGTGGTCTTTCACGTGTCGATGGAGGATCTGCCGTTCGGTGGCGTCGGGCCGTCGGGCATGGGCAGCTATCACGGCATCCACGGCTTCCGTACCTTCAGTCACGCCAAGGCGGTGCTGCGGCAGCCGCGGATCGATGTCGCCAAGCTCGCCGGGATCAAGCCGCCGTATGGCAAGGCGATCCCCGCGGCCATCAAGCGGCAAATCCGGTCCTGATGGGATCGCGGGCGGCGGTATAAGTCTGGGTCGCTGACAGAAAGAACCTCAGGCCGGGCAACCAAAACCGCGCTTCGGCGTTGTCCAAGCGCTTGGGGGTGTATTCGAACGCGAACGCTCTCGAAAAGGGGAACGTTACCGCGTGCGAGTATTGACCGGACGACATTATTGGCTTGCCGTCGCGCTGCTCGCCGCGACGCCGGCATCGGCTCAGTTCAACCAGCAGCAGGGCACCGCGCCCGCGCAAGGTCCCGATGCGCCGAAGGTCAAGGATCAGGCGATCCCGACGACCGCGAACGATCCCGCGGTAGACACCGGGCCGATCATCCCCGATTCCGCGTTCGACGCCGCATTGCCGACGCTGAGCGGCGACATCAACGCGCCGCTGGAACCCATGCCGAAGGATGCCGCGAAGGCGGCTATACCTCAGGTTCAGGTCGCTGGACAGGCGGGCGCCGTTCAAGGCGATGCGACGCTGCCCCCCGCCGCGGCGGAAAATCCCGAACTGGCGCAGCCGCTGACCCCGCTGACGCAATTCGATACGACGCCGCTGCAAACCGCCGCCGACGTCAAGAGCGCCAACGCGCCCGAAATCCGGTACGACACGGTGCTGACCGGCTTGCAGAAACTGGGGCTGGAGGACGAGTTCAAGTCGTTGTCCGCCTTGCAGGAGGGCAAGGGCAAGGCGGCGAATGCAACCCAGGTCGCGGCCCGGGCGCGCGAGGACGAGGGGCTGGCGGTGCGGCTGATGAAGTCGCTCGGCTATTATGACGGCACCGCGATTTCGCTGATCGAGGCGGAGCCCGGCACCGACGGCAAACCTTCGGGCCGTCTGCGCGCCACCGTCACGGCGACCCCGGGGCGGCTGTATCGCCTGTCGTCGATCAAGGTCGAAGCCCAGCCGGTCATCCCGGCCGACCTCATCACGCGCAACCTGCCGCTGAAGGTCGGCGATCCGATCGAGGCCGCGCGCATCCAGGCGGCGGAGGCGAACGTCAGCCTGGTACTGCCGCAACAGGGCTATCCCTTCGTCAAGGTCGGCGACCGCGACATTCTGCTCGACGACCAGTCGGACAAGGCGACCGGCGCCTATACGCTGCCGGTCGATACCGGCCCCCGCGCGCGCTTCGGGCAACTGGTGACCACCGGGGATCCGGTCTTCGGGCTCGACCACCTCAACGTCTTCCCGCGCTTCAAGAGCGGCGACCTGTACGACAGCCGCAAGACCGACGATCTGCGCGACGCGTTGGTCGCGACGGGGCTGTTTTCCAGCCTGTCGGTGCAGCCGGAGAAGACCGGGCGCGTCAACGCCGACGGCACCGAGGCGGTCGACCTGCTGGTGCGGCAGACCGAAGGGCCGGCCCGCAGCCTGGCGGGCAGCGCGGGCTATTCGACCGGGCAGGGCTTCAAGGCCGAGGGCAGCTGGACCCATCGCAACCTGTTCCCGCCAGAGGGCGCGGTGATCGGGACGATCGTCGCCGGTACGCAGGAACAGGGTCTGTCGGCGACCTTCCGCCGCTCGAACGCGGGCAAGCGCGACAAGACCTTCCTCGCCTTCGCCAGCGCCAACCACAACAATTACGACGCGTTCGAGGCGTATACCGCGACCATCTCCGGCCGCTGGAGCTATGTGTCGACGCCGATCTGGCAGAAGCGCTTCACCTATTATTACGGCGGCGAGCTGGTCGCGACCAACGAGAGCGTGTTCGACTTCGCGCGGGGTGACCGGGTGCGGCGCAACTATGGCATCGTCGCGCTGCCGGCGCAGGTCGAATGGGACACGTCGAACAGCCTGCTCAACCCGACGCGCGGCTATCGCCTGCGCCTGAACCTCAGCCCCGAAGGCGCGGTGAGCGACGGCGTGCGCCCGTACGTGCGCACGATGATCGAAGGGACCTTCTATTATCCCGTGTCGAACAGCTTGGTGATCGCCGGCCGCGCCAAAGCCGGGTCGATCCAGGGCATCGATCGCGATGCGTTAGCGCCGTCGCGCCGCTATTATGGCGGCGGCGGCGGGTCGGTGCGCGGCTATGGATACCAACGGCTCGGGCCGCTCGATCCGCAGGGCAATCCGGTCGGCGGACGTTCGCTCAACGAATTCTCGATCGAGGCGCGCTATCGCTTCGGCAATTTCGGGATCGTGCCGTTCCTCGACGCCGGCAACAGCTATGAATCGAGCCTGCCCAAGGGCACCGACCTGAAGTTCGGTGCGGGTATCGGCGGCCGTTTCTACACCAATTTCGGGCCGATGCGCATCGACGTCGCAACGCCGCTCAACCGGCGTCCGGGCGACGGCCGCGTCGCGCTCTACATCTCGATCGGGCAGGCATACTGATGAGCGACGACACGCCCGTGCCTGCCACCGAACCTGCCGTCGCCGAACCCGCCGTGATCGTGGCTGCGAAGCGCCCGCTGTGGCAGCGAATCCTGAAGTGGCTGCTGGTCGCCATCCTCGCGCTCGTCGTGCTGGTCGGCGTCGTCGTGCTGGGGATCAATACCGATCCCGGCCGCCGCTTCGTCGCCAACCGTATCGGCGGTTATACGACCGCCTCCGGCCTCAACATCAAGGTCGGGCGCATCGACGGGTCGCTCTACGGCAAGATGGTGCTGAGCGACGTGCGCGTCGCCGATCCCAAGGGCGTGTTCCTCACCAGCCCGCGGCTCGACGTCGACTGGCGGCCGTTCGCCTTCGCCCGCAACCATGTCGACGTGCGGGGGCTGTCGACCGATCTCGTCACGCTCGCGCGCCGGCCGGAATTGAAGGCGACGCCGAGCGACCCCAACGCGCCGCTGCTGCCCGACCTGGATATCGATGTGAACCGGCTGCACATCGGCCGGCTGGTGCTGGCGAAGCCGGTGACGGGCGAGACGCATGTGCTGCGTATCGATGGCGCAGTGCATATCGCCGATCGCCGCGCGCAGCTGGTGGCGGACGCCGCGGCGTTGCGCGGGCCGGGGATCGCCGGTGGCGACCGCTTGCGGTTGACGCTGAATGCGGTCCCCGATCGCAACATGCTCGACGTGAACGCCAAACTGTCGGCACCCGTCGGCGGCGTGGTGGCCACGATGGCGTCGCTGAAGGCGCCGCTGACCGCGAGCGTCGACGGGCGCGGAAGCTGGCAGACGTGGCAAGGTCGCGCGCTCGCGACGCTGGGGCAGGGGCAGCTCGCCGACATCGGCATCACGGCCAAGAATGGCCATATCGAGCTGCGTGGCTTTGCCACCCCGGGCCTGTACCTGACCGGTCCGGTCGAGCGGTTGACGGCGCCGCGGCTGGACCTTGCGATCGATACGACGCTGAACGACCGCAAGGCGGACACGCGGATGACGCTGAAGTCCGACGCGCTGGCGGTGGATGCAGGCGGTCTGCTCGATCTGGCCAACAGCCGCTTCGGCAACTTCGCGGTCAATGCACGACTGCTGACGCCGGGCGCGATCGCACCCAACCTGCGCGGTCGTGACGTGATGGCGCGGCTGGTGCTGGATGGCGCCTTTGCGACGCCGACGGTGGATTATAAGGTCAGCGCGGCGGCATTGGGCTTCGGCACGACGACGGTCGAGACCGTCTATGCCGAGGGGCTGGCGCGGGTGAATGCCGATCGCATCCTGGTGCCCGTCAATGCGCGCGCGCGCCGCGTGACCGGTCTGAATGCGGCCGTCGGTGGGCTGACGAACAATGTGCGGATCAATGGCGATTTTGCCATTTCGATGCCCAATATCCTGTCGGATAATCTGCGCATCCGGTCCGATAACATCGATGCGACCGCGGTGGTCGTCGCGAACGTGCAGACGGGCCGCTACACCGGCGCGCTGAAGGGGCGGGTCAACAATTACCGCGTCGAGAGCATCGGCATCATCGACCTGACCACCGACGCCAAGCTGGTGCCCGGTGCGCGCGGCGGGTTCGGCATCACTGGCCGCGTCGTCGCGCAGACCAAGCAGCTGTTCAACAGCGGCGTGCGCGATTTCCTGGGCGGCAATGCGATCGTCCGCAGCGACATCGGCTATAGCCCAGAAGGCATCGTCACCTTCCGCAACCTTCGGATGAACGCGCCACAGTTCCGCATCACCCGCGGCGAAGGACGGTTCGACCCGGGCACCGGGGCCGTCGCGGTCAATGCCGATGCCTATTCGGCGCAATATGGCCCCGTCACGGCACGTATCACCGGCACCGCCGATGCACCTGTCCTC
The DNA here is from genome assembly GCF_049897245.1 of Sphingomonas sp. DC5200-1. Lineage (NCBI taxonomy): Bacteria > Pseudomonadati > Pseudomonadota > Alphaproteobacteria > Sphingomonadales > Sphingomonadaceae > Sphingomonas > Sphingomonas sp. DC5200-1. The sequence goes on along the minus strand of NZ_JAFCVW010000006.1, from coordinate 146,563 downwards.
GTGCTGCACGCGGCACGGCCGGGGCTCGGCGTTGGCTTGATCGATGTCGATGCGCGGATCGTCGGGCGCGGCGGCGCCTATGCCGTGACCGCGAAGGGCGGCACCGATTATGGGCCCTTCACCGCCGATGTGCTCGTGCGGCCCAGCCCGCGGCTGACGGTGGACGTCAACCGCCTCGTCTTTGCCGGGATCGTCGGACAGGGGCGGATCGCCGCCACACCGGCGGGGCCGTTCGCGGGCGCGCTGCAGTTCGCCGGCCGTGGCATCACCGGCAATGTGCGTCTGGCGGATCAGGGCGGCTATCAGCGCGCTGACGTCGCCGCACGCGCATTCAACGCCACCATTCCCGGCCAGTCGGACTTCACCATCGGTCGCGCCATCGTCAACGCCAGCGTCGTGATGGTCCCCAAGGCACCGCAGGTGGTTGCCGACGTGCAGGTGGGCGATACGCGCTACAATGCCTTCGTCATCCAGGCGATGCGCGCCAAGGTGAACTATGCCGGCGGTCGCGGCACCGCGCAGGCGGTGCTCAACGGATCGAGCGGCGTGCCGCTGCGTCTGGCGATCAACGCACGGCTGTCGCCCGATGCCTATCTGGTCGCGGCGCAGGGGCAGGCGAACGGCATCCCGTTCCGCACCGGAACGCCGGCGCGGATCACGGCGGCTCGCGGTGTCTATACGCTCGCGCCGACGCGGATCGATTTCGGCCAGGGCACCAACGCCGGTTCGGCACGCCTTGCGGGATCGTTCGGCGGCGGCGTCACCGCGGCGCAGGCACGACTCGACTCGCTCAACCTGTCGATCCTGTCGGCGTTCGTGCCGAATCTGGGCGTATCGGGCGCCGTGACTGGCAGCCTCGACTATCGTCAGCAGGGGCAGGCGATCCCGGCGGCCGATGCGCGGCTGACGATCGCCAATTTCCAGCGCACCGGCCTGTCGGCCGTGTCCGAGCCGGTCGACGTGCAGGTGATCGGCAAGCTGCTGCCCGATGGTGGCGAGATGCGGGCGCTCGTAAAGCGTGGGCCGATGGCGATCGGGCGCCTGCTCGCGACGCTGCGGCCGCTGCCGCCGGGCGCGGGGTCGTGGACGACGCGGCTGATGCAGGCGCCGCTTGGTGGCGGCATCCGCTATAACGGCCCGTCGGCGGTGCTGTTCAGCCTAGCCGCGCTGCCCAACCAACAGCTGTCCGGACCGATCGCAGTCGCCGCGGACTTCTCCGGTCGCGTCTCGGCACCGCAGCTCAACGGCCTGATCCGTGCCGACAATCTGACCTACGATAATGAAACCTTCGGCACGCGCCTGTCGCAGATGAAGGTCGCGGCGCGGTTCAACAACGACCGGCTCGAACTCACCGGCCTCACCGCGCGGGCGGGCAGCGGCACGGTGCAGGCGCAGGGTACGATCGGCCTGGCAGCGGATGCCGGCTTCCCGGTCGACGTGCGCGCGCGGCTGGACAATGCGCAGCTCGCGAAAAGCGATGCGGTCGCGGCGACCTCGTCGGGCACGATCCGCTTCACGCACGGCCGTGATGGCGGGCTGTTGCAGGGGAATCTTACCATTCCCGAGGCACGCTATCAGATCATCCGTCAGGGCGCGGCCGAGGTGCCCGAACTGACGGGCGTGCGGCGCAAGAGCCAGATCGTCACCCCGCGGCCCACTGACCGCCCGACGCCGGCACCGGTCAGCACGATCCGCCTCGACCTCAACGTCAGTGCGCCCAACCAGCTGTTCGTGTCGGGCATGGGCCTCGAATCCGAATGGCAGATGAAGCTGCATGTCGGCGGCACATCGGCGGCGCCGGTGGTGACCGGTGGGCTCGATCTCGTCCGCGGCACCTATTCGTTCGCGGGCAAGCGGTTCGAGGTCAATCGCGGCACGATCCGCTTCAACGGCGGCGCGCTGAGCGATCCCGACATCAACATCCAGGCTACCACGACAGTCAATGGCATCACCGCGGTGATCCAGATCACGGGCACCGGCCAGCGCCCGCAGATCACCTTCACCTCGACGCCCGCCTTGCCGCAGGACGAGGTGCTGAGCCGCCTGCTGTTCGGCACTAACCCCGAAAACCTGTCGGCGACGGAGGCGATCCAGCTGGCGAGCGCGCTCAATTCGCTGCGTGGCTCGGGCGGTGGACTCAACCCGCTCGGCAAGCTGCGCTCGGCGACGGGCTTCGACCGGCTGCGCGTGCTCGGCGCCGATCAGGCGACCGGACGCGGCACCAGCCTCGCCGCGGGCAAATACATCACCGACAACATCTATGTGGAGATCGTCACCGACGCGCGTGGCTATACCGCGACGCAGCTGGAGATCGCATTGACCCGCACGCTCAGCCTGCTGACCGCGACGGGCTCGCAGGGCGGATCGGACGTCCGCCTGAAATATTCGCGAGACTATTGACGCGACCTACGGTAGCTTCTCCGCAAATCCGAATAACGGGTATGCGGAGAGAGCGGTGGCCGAGCATTTTGACGTCGTCGTCGTGGGCGCGGGAATTTCCGGGGTAGGGCAGGCGTATCACCTGCAAAAACGCTGCCCTGACCGCAGCTATGTGATCCTGGAGGGGCGGGCTGCGCTGGGGGGTACGTGGGACCTGTTTCGGTATCCCGGTATCCGATCCGACAGCGACATGCACACCTTGGGCTTCGCCTTCCACCCGTGGCGCGCGGCCAAGTCGATTGCCGACGGCCCCTCGATCCGGGCCTATGTCGAGGAAACGGCGCAGACCTATGGCATCGATCGCCATATCCGCTTCCGGCACCATGTCACCGCGGCGTCCTGGTCGACCGCTGATGCACGCTGGACGGTGGAGGCGACCGGACCGGACGGCGAGCCGCTGACCTTCACCTGCAATTTCCTGTGCATGTGTTCGGGCTATTACAAATATGCCAACGGCTACACGCCGCATTTCGAAGGCGTGGACAGCTTCGGCGGGCGGATCGTCCACCCACAGCTCTGGCCCGAAGACCTGCAGTATGACGGCAAGCGCGTCGTCGTGATCGGCAGTGGCGCGACGGCGGTGACGCTGGTGCCCGAAATGGCGAAGCGCGCCGGCCACGTCACGATGCTGCAGCGCTCGCCCACCTATGTCGTGTCGCGTCCGGCGGAGGATCGCTTCGCCAACTGGCTGCGCGACCGGCTACCGGCAAAGCTCGCCTACGGCACCACGCGCTGGAAGAACGTGCTGACCGGCATGATCTTCTACCGCATCGCCAAGAAGCGGCCGCAAAAGTTCAAGGAGCGGTTGATCGGCATGGTGCGCGAGCATCTGGGGCCGGACTATGACGTCGATACCCATTTCACCCCGCGCTACAATCCGTGGGACCAACGGCTGTGCCTGGTGCCCGATGCCGATCTGTTCGATGCGATCAAGCGCGGCGATGCGTCGGTCGAGACGGGGACGATCGATCGTTTCACGCCGACGGGTATCCGGCTGTCATCGGGCAAGGAATTGCCCGCCGACATCATCGTCACCGCGACGGGGCTGGAACTGCAATTGCTCAGCGGGGTGCGCTTCAGCCAGGACGGCATGCCGATCGATCTCAGCAAGGCGCTGCAATATAAGGGGATGATGTTCTCGGACGTGCCGAACCTGGCCTATACGTTCGGCTATACCAATGCCTCATGGACGCTGAAGGCGGATCTGGTCGCGACCTATGTCTGCCGCCTGCTCAACACGATGACAAAGCGCGGGGTGCGCCAGGCGACGCCGCATACCGACGATACGACGATGACGACCGAACCGTTCGTCGATTTCACCTCGGGCTATATCCAGCGCGCCGAACGCGATCTGCCCAAGCAGGGCTCACGCAAGCCGTGGAAGCTCAACCAGAATTACGCGCTGGACGTGCTGGCGTTGCGCTTCGGGTCGGTGGACGACGATATGGTGTTCAGCAATCCGGCGCGTGAGCGCAGGGGGACGGACAGCATCGCGGCTTGAGCGCGGTGCGCTGGCCTGTGTCGGGCCGTGCCGATGGGATGAAGGAGGGCGGCTGTTGGCGGACGATGCGCCGGCGCCGTGATGTCACCCAACAGGGGCGAGGTTCGGTACAATCGATAGAGAAATGCCGGCGCGATGGGGCGCCGCAACGGATCCGGTTCGGGATGGCTGGAGGCGTAGCCCGCCGCCATCCCGAACCGGTCGTGATTACCAGGGCTTGATGTCGACGGTGATGGCAGCGGCGACGATCGCGAAGAACAGTTCCAACATGCTTATCTCCCTTATGGTCGCACCGCGAGGATGCCCGTTAACCTTAACAGTACATTAAGGATTACTCAATCTGGCATTCAGGCATTTAGGGGCATCGCGAGGATTAACGCTATCTTCAGCGATCTGGCGTAGCCCGGACCCGTCATGACGCGCGCGCCCCGCACGAAAAACGAGCAAATTCCGAAGGATAGGGCGGTCAGCGCGCCCACGCCAGCGGCTGTTTCGCAGCGCTTTCACCTGTTGGTCGCCATCGCCAACTTCGCCGATTTGCGCCGCCGGGTCGGCTGCGCGCGCGCGGAGGGGATCGCGTCGATCGCTGCGGCCCGAATCAGTCGGTTACTGCCCGATGCCTCGGTGGCGATCATCGGCCGCGATCAACTGGCCTGTACGTTCCTCGACGACGATCCTGCGGCGATCGATATGCGGACCGCCGCCATCGCCGCGGGGTTTCGCGAACCGTTCCTGATCGGCGATGCCAGTGTCTTGTTCTCGCTCGATTTCGGTGCCGCCTCCGCGCCCGCATCGACCGTCGACGAGGTGGCGCTGGTCGAAGCGGCCGAGGCGGCGCTCGCCCGCACCCGCCTGTCGCGCGATCTCGCCCCATCCGCGCTGCCCGCGGAGCTGATCGCGCTGGGTGACGAATTCGAGCGGGCGATCGCCTGCGACGAACTGATCCTCCACTATCAGCCCAAGGTCCACGTCCGGCGGCAGGAGATCACCAGTGCCGAGGCCCTGGTGCGCTGGCGCCATCCGACGCGCGGGCTGGTGATGCCCAATGATTTCATTGCGGCGGCGGAGCAGTGCAATCTGATCGGCGCGATGACGCTGTGGACGATCCGTCGTGCCATCGCCGATCAGCGTGACCTCGTATCGCGCGGCCACGATCTGCGGTTGTTCATCAACATCTCGGGTCAATTGCTGGCCGACGACGCCTTCGTGCGCGAAGCCTGCGTGCTGGTGGGCGACAGCGATGCCCGGCTGGGGTTCGAGATCACCGAAACGTCGGTGATCCGCGATCCTGCCAGCGCGATCGCCAACCTTCAGATATTCGCGGATTTCGGCATCGTCATTTCGATCGACGATTATGGTGCCGGCCTGTCCTCGCTGGCCTATCTGAAGCAATTGCCCGCGCGCGAGCTGAAGATCGACAAATTGTTCGTGACGCAGCTCACCAGCTCCAACCGCGATCCGCTGATCGTGCGATCCACCATCGATCTGGCCCATGCGCTGGAGATGGAGGTGGTGGCGGAGGGCGTCGAGACGCATGCCGCGCTCGCGCTGCTGACGGTGATGGGCTGCGACATGGTGCAGGGATTCCTGCTCAGCCGGCCGGTGCCGCTCGACGCACTGGTCCAATATATGGACGACGGACTTCATCGCCTCGTCCGACCGCAGCCGCTCGCCGCCTTCGGTGGCTTGCAGGTCCAGCGGCGCTGACATGGCCACGTACCGGCCCGTGTCGCGGCCGGGCCGCATGATGCTCGCCGCCCTTGCCTTGATACTGGCGACGCCCGCGGCGGCGGTTCAGACCGGCGACCGCTTCGATGCGTTGATCGCAGACGCTCGCGCGGCGATGCTCACCGATCCGCATCAAACCGTGACCCGTGCGCGCGAAGCCGAACGGATGGCGGCGGGCGCCGAGACCGCATCGCAACGTGCGATGATGCAGGCGACGGCACAGTGGTTGCGGGGTGAGGCGCTGCTGCGATTGAACGACGTCGATGGCGCCCGTCCGCTGATCGAACATGCGGTGCGCGTGTCGGCGCGGCTGGCGCCGAATGCGATGCTGCATGGCGACGCCCTGCTGGCACGGGGCTGGATCAACACCGCGCAGGTGGATGTCGCCGATGCGCTGAGCGACTATCAGAAGGCCTATGCGATCTTCCGCCGGCAGGGCGAGGTGCGCAGCCAGTCCAAGGCGTTGCAGTCGATCGGCGCGCTGTACAGCGGCGCGAACGACCATGTGAATGCGCTACGCTATTTCGACCAAGCACTTGCGACCTACCGCGGCGATCCGATGCTGGCGCTCTCCCTGTACAACAATCGCGGCGGCGCACTAAAAAAGTTGAAACGGCTGCGCGAGGCGGAGGCGCAGTTCGACAAGGCACTGGCGCTGACCGCCCAGATGCGCAGCCCGCTGCTGCGATCGCTGGTACTCGGCAATATCGCGGAGACGCGGCTGGCGATGGGCAATGTCGCGGGCGCGCAGCGCGCGATCGACGAAGGCCTGCGTCTGTCGGGGCAGGACGGCGCCGGTCAGCCCTATCGCACGGTCTTAATCGGGCTGGCGGCGCAGGCGGCGTATCAGCGCCACGATCTGGCAACGGCGGCGCGGCTGATCGGAGAGCGGTTCGCCGGCCAGGATTTTGCCAAATCGACGCTGATCGACCGTGAGGCGCACCAGACCGCATATACGATCTACCGCGCGAGCGGCGCGCCCGACCTTGCGCTACAGCATCTGATGGCGCTGAAGCGGCTGGACGACGAGGCGACCACGCTTGCCCGGTCAACCAATGCCGCGCTGATGGCGGCGCGCTTCGATTTCGCGAACCAGGAACTGCGAATCGCCAACCTGCAACGCGACGAAGCCCGGCGGAGCGTCGCGTTCGAAAAGGCGCGTGTCCGTACGCAGCAGACCGTGTTCGTCGGCTTCGCCGTCGGCGTGCTGGCGGTGCTGCTGATGCTCGGCATCGGCGTCATCACGCTGCGGCGGAGTCGCGATCGTGTGCGTGCCGTCAACGCGGACCTGAAAAAGGCGCTGGCCGCCAAGTCCGAATTCCTTGCGACGACCAGCCACGAAATTCGCACGCCGCTGAACGGCATTTTGGGTATGACGCAGGTGATGCTGGCGGATGGCAGCGTCGCGGGCGATCTGCGCGATCGACTGACCGTCGTCCACGGGGCCGGCGTGACCATGCGCGCACTGGTCGACGACATCCTCGATGCCGCCAAGATCGAAAGCGGTCGCCTGACGATCGAAGACGCGCCGTTCGATCTCGCTGCGATGCTGCGGGACTGCCTGCGCCTGTGGCAGGATCAGGCGGCGGCGAAGGGCCTCGTCTTCCACGCCGATCTGTCGCGCTGCCCGGATTGGATCGTCGGCGATGCGTTGCGCGTGCGGCAGATCGTGTTCAACCTGATGTCCAACGCGTTGAAGTTCACCGCGAGCGGCAGCGTGACGCTGACCGTCGAAGCGATCGCGGCGACGGGCGAAAGCGAGCGCATCCGAATCGTGGTGACAGATACGGGTACGGGCATCGCGGTCGAACAGCAGCAGGCGATCTTCGAATCGTTCACCCAGGCGGACACCAGCACCACGCGGCGCTTCGGCGGCACGGGGCTGGGCCTGTCGATCTGTCGCAACCTCGCACGCGCGATGGGCGGCGAGGTGACGCTGGCGAGCGTGCCGGGGCAGGGCGCCTGTTTCACGGTCGACCTGCCGCTCCGTCATGCCGACCGGCCGGAGCAGCCGAAGGATCAAGCGCAGGCAGGCGTCCTGGTCGTCGACCCGCATCCGATCACGCGGGCGATGCTGAAGACGGTGATCGCGACGCGGGCGGCGGACGTCGTACCGCTCGCGTCGCTGGACGAGGCATTCGACCGGCTGGCCGCCGACCCCGTCGACCGGATCGTCGTCGACGTTGCGGCGCTGCGCGCGTGCGACGCCCCCCATGCCGAGGTGCGGCGTCTGGTCGCAGCGGCGGGCCGCGAAGCGACAGTGCTGCTGTTGTGGCCGGCGGATGCCGCCGTGGCGCATGCGGCCTTCGATCCCGAAATCGAAGTCCTGCACCTTCTCAAACCGATAGCGGCGAGCGATCTGCTCGCCGTCCTGTTCGCCAGCCGCGACGCAACGCTTGTGTCGCAGGCGGCATGAGGCGTAGACGCGCAGCCATGTTGACCCATTGCCCTCGCGGATGCCGGACCATGGTGCGATGAACGTCTTGTTCATCGAGGACGACCGGATGAATCGCCGCGTCGTCCGCGACATGTTGGACGTTGCCGGCGTCGGCATGGTCGAGGCGGAGAACGCCGAGGCGGGGCTGGCGGCGATCGAGGCCGAAACCTTCGATATGCTGCTCATCGATCTGCGCATGCCGGGGATGGATGGCATCACCGCGATCGGGCACATTCGCGCGCGCCCCGACGACAAGGCCAACGTGCCGATCATCGTCATCACCGCGGACACGGCGCTGGACCTGCGCGAACGCTGCCTGGCCGCAGGCGCCAACGAGGTCCTGTTTAAGCCAGTGGCGATGGATGCGCTGTTCGAGGCCATGGGGCGGATCCTGGCGCAGGATCCCGGCGGCGCGACGATCGGCTAAGCCGCACCGCTGTCGTCGGCAGTCGATGGTCGCGTGGGCAGGATCGGGCTGTCTTCGGCCACAGTCGGGTCGGCAGTTCCGACAAGGGCGATCGTGTCGTCCTGCTCCTTCACCGCGAAGCCCACGTCTTCGAGACCGAGCTTCAGGTGGATGCGGGTCAGATGATCCGCCTCGACAAGGGCGAACAACGTTTCGGGTGTCTCGCTCATCCGCGTCCAACTGGTCAGGAATGGAGCCGTTCCGACATTAACCACCAATGTGGATGATTTGCGACGGACCGTTGGCTGCGGCCCGCTGCCGCGAACGCTCGCTGCGGCGATCTGCACCCGTGCTGTTGCCCGCCCGGTCATGCCGTGCGAGGCTCGCTCGCCGCGATGTGACCCGGAGCGCCCTATGAACTTGAATCCCCTTCGTTTTGTCTTGGCCCTGGCGATCGCCGGCACGAGCGGCACCGCGCTGGCGCAAGCCGTGCCGCAGGCGCGCACCGCCAGTGGGCCGGTACGCGGCGCGACAGACGCGGGCGTGGACGCGTTCAAGGGCATTCCGTTCGCGGCCCCGCCGGTGGGCGCGTTGCGCTGGCAGCCGCCGCAGCCGGTCCAGGCTTGGACGGCGCCGCGCGACGCCACGCATTATGCGGCGGATTGCATGCAGCTGCCGTTCCCCAGCGATGCCGCGCCGCTCGGCACGGCTCCAGCCGAAGACTGCCTCTACGCCAATGTGTGGCGGCCCGCAGGCGTCAAGGCGGGGGCCAAGCTGCCCGTTCTGGTGTGGATCTACGGCGGAGGCTTCGTCAACGGCGGGTCCTCGCCGCCGACCTACAGCGGCGCTGCGCTGGCGCGGCAGGGCATCGTGATGGTGAGCTTCAACTATCGCCTGGGACGCTTCGGCACCTTCGCGCATCCCGCCCTCGCGACCACACCGCGCGAGGTGGACTTCGGCCTGCTCGACCAACTTGCCGCGCTGCGCTGGGTGAAGCGGAACGTCGCGGCTTTCGGTGGCGATCCCGATGCGGTGACCATCATCGGCGAAAGCGCGGGCGGCATGTCCGTCCACGCCATGCTGACCTCGCCCGCAGCGCGGGGCCTGTTCCGCGCTGCGGTGATTCAGTCTGGCGGCGACGGATCGTACAAGGGCGCCAGCGTAGCGACCGCAGAGACGGCGGCGACCGCCTTTGCGCGCGCCAAGGGCATCGGCGGTACAGGCCCCGCGGCCTCGGCAGCGCTTCATGCTCTGTCCGGTGAGCAGGTGGTCGACGGCCTCAATCTCGCCACCCTGGGGCAGCAGCAGGGCGAGGGGCGCACATACAGCGGGCCGGTGCCAGACGGCCGCACCTTCATCGACGGCCGCGAGGCCTATCGCGCCGGTCGCTTCGCGCACGTTCCGGTGATGGTGGGGGCGACCAGCGACGATATCGGCGGACCGGATGGCGTCATGATCGGGGGCGCACGCGACGTCGCAGGGCTGCTCGCGAAGCAGGGCGTGCCGCTCTATTACTACCGCTTCGACTATGTCGCGACGTCGGCGGCGACGCCGGACGGTGCGGGGGCGGGGCATGCGACCGACATCCCGTTCTTCTTCGACACGGCCGACGTCAAATATGGCGCGGCGACCACATCGACCGATCGCGCCGCGGCGACCGTGGCGAGCCGCTATCTTGTCAATTTCGTCAAGACGGGTGACCCCAACGGCAAGGGCGCCGTGCCATGGCGGCGCTATGACGCGGCGGACCCGGCGATGCTGACGATGACGCGCGGCGGCGGGGCGATGCTGGCTCGCCAATGAAAGGAAGCGCTCGCCTCCGTTATTTGAGAGGCGAGCGCGAATTTCGTCGTGTCTGGTCGCTACGGTCGCGATGACAGGCGACGGGACGATATCCTGTGTCTCGCGGTAGCCGACTGCCGAGCTAACCGAGGCAAGCGGCGCGTTACTTCCCGCGGCCGGTCGCTTCCTGCAGCGCATCGATGCGCTTCGAGGCTTCTGCCTTGGTCAGCGTGTCGTCGAACGTTTCGCCGGCTTCCTCACTCAGCGTCTTCAGGTAGCTCGCCTGCGCGCCGGTCATCGCCTCGTCGCCGGTCGTCCAGTCGTCGGGGTTCTTTTCGGCGTTGCCGGTCGGGTGGTCCTTGGGATTCTCAGTCGTGGACATGGGGTCTTCCTTTCAGAAGACCCCAACATTCCTGTTCCTTATCCGTTCCAGCCGGTGAACGGCATGTTCAGCGCCTCGGCCACCGCATGATGCGTGATCTTGCCATGATAGACGTTGAGACCGTTGGCGAGGTGCGCGTCCGCCTTCATCGCCGCTTCCGCGCCCATGTTGGCGAGCTTGATCGCGAATGGCAGCGTCGCGTTGTTGAGCGCGAAGGTGCTGGTGCGCGCGACCGCGCCGGGCATGTTGGCTACGCAATAATGGATCACGCCGTCGACTTCGAACACCGGGTCTTCGTGGGTGGTGGCATGGCTGGTTTCGAAGCAGCCGCCCTGATCGATGGCGATATCGACCATCACCGCGCCGCGCTTCATCGTCTTGATCATGTCGCGCGTCACGAGCTTCGGCGCCGCCGCGCCCGGCACCAGCACCGCGCCGATGACGAGGTGGGCGTTCTTCACCGCCGATGCGATCGCCGCCTTCGACGCATAGGCCGTCTTGATCTGGCTGGAGAAGAACATGTCGAGTTCCGCGAGGCGATCGTTCGAAATGTCGTAGATCGTCACGTCGGCGCGCATGCCGACCGCCATCTGCGCGGCGTTGACGCCCGAAACGCCGCCGCCCAGGATCGCGACCTTCGCCGGCGCCACGCCGGGGACGCCGCCCAGCAACACGCCGCGACCGCCCTGTTCCTTTTCGAGGTAATGCGCGCCGACCTGCACCGACATGCGGCCCGCGACCTCGCTCATCGGCTTCAAGAGCGGCAGGCCGCCGCGCGCTGCGGTGACGGTTTCGTACGCGATGCAGGTCGCGCCCGACTTCACCAGCCCCTCGGCCTGCGCCTTGTCGGCGGCGAGGTGGAGGTAGGTGAACAGCAGGTGGCGCGGTTCGAGCAGCGCGATTTCGCTCGCCTGCGGTTCCTTCACCTTCACGATCATGTCGGCGGCGGCGAAGACCGCGGCGGGATCGGCCAGGATCGTCGCGCCCGCGTCGATATAGTCCTGATCCTCGAAATCGATGCCGGAGCCGGCCTTCGTCTCGACGACGACCTCATGACCGGCGGCGACCAGTTCGGCGACCGACGGCGGGGTCAGGCCGACGCGATATTCGTGGTTTTTGATTTCCTTGGGAACACCGATGCGCATGGGAATCTCCTCTTCCAACGGCGCTCTTACTACGCGCAGGGCGGGAGAGGCTTGCAATGTCATTGCCTATCGGCGGCCACTGCGGGATTTTCTTGCGTGAATGGGTGTCGTAGAGCGAGGATCATGCTCGACGCCCTAGACCAGAAGATCCTCGGCCAGTTGCTAGTCAGTTCGGACCTCACCAGCGCCGAACTGGGAGAGAAGGTGGGCCTGTCGCCCAGCGCCGCGCATCGGCGCGTCGGATCGCTCAAGGACCGCGGGCTGATCGCCGGCTTCCGCGCCGTTCTCAGCAAGGCGGCGCGCGGCAATCCCAGCGTCGTGATGGTGAACGTGACGCTGCGCGACCAGCGCGAGGAGACGATGGCCGCGTTCGAGCGCCAGATCGTCGACGTCCCCGAAATCCGCGACTGCTTCCTAATGAGTGGCGAGGCGGACTATATGCTCCACGTCGAGGTGCGGCGCGACGATACGTTCGAACGCATCCACCGCGAAACGCTGTCGCGGCTGCCCGGCGTCACCCGGCTGGCATCGCATTTCGTGATTCGTGAGGTCTTTCGCAGGCCCTAACCCGCGTTTGCTTCCAATGCGGTATGCGCTTGCGCGGCCGGGCGACGCGCGATGTCGGGTGACGCTTCATGCCCTGTCTCGGGGCGGCTCATCGCCTTCCGCTGCCGTTGCTCCCGCCGTTCAGGCCATGCTAAGGCAGCGCCGATGCAACAGCTTGCGAACAACGCCGGTCGCGTACCGACGGACCGATCGAGCCGCTCGTGAGCAGCCCCGTACCGGCAGCCCCTCCCGACGCCCGCGCGGAGGATGAAACCCCCGTTCACCACAGCGATGGCCTGCTGAAGCTGGCGGTCGGTGCGATCGGCATCGTCTTCGGCGATATCGGCACCAGCCCGCTCTACGCCTTTCGCGAAACATTCGCGGGGCACCACAAGCTCGCGCTCGATCCGCTGCACATCATGGGCGTGCTGAGCCTGATGTTCTGGTCGATGATGATCGTGGTGACGATCAAATACGTCGCCATCATCATGCGCGCCGACAATAATGGGGAAGGGGGCAGCCTGGCGCTGCTCGCCCTGGTGTCGGGGCGGACGAAGAGCAAGCGATGGTCGACCGGCATCGTGCTGCTCGGCGTCTTCGCGACCTCGCTCTTCTACGGCGATTCGATGATCACGCCGGCGGTGACCGTGCTGGGTGCGGTCGAGGGGTTGGCGATCGCGGCGCCGGCCTTTTCGGGGCTCGTGCTGCCGATCGTGCTCGCCATCCTGATCGCCCTGTTCTGGGTCCAGCGCAGCGGCACCGCGCGAATCGGGCTGATCTTTGGGCCGATCATGCTTGTCTATTTCGGCGTGATCGCGGTGCTGGGGCTGCTCAGCGTCGTCCAGACGCCGCATGTCCTGTGGGCCTTTTCACCGCACCACGCGATCCACTTCTTCCTCGCCGACCCGGTCCGCGCGTTCCTGGCGCTCGGTTCGGTCGTGCTCGCGGTGACGGGGGCGGAGGCGCTGTACGCCGACATGGGGCATTTCGGGCGCAAGCCGATCGGCCTGTCGTGGCTGGTGTTCGTGCTGCCCGCGCTGATGTGCAACTATCTGGGGCAGGGGGCGCTGCTGTTCCGCGAGGGCGAAGCGGCGCTGCGCAGCCCCTTCTACATGCTTGCCCCCGACAGCCTGCAGCTGCCGCTGGTGCTCCTCGCGACGATGGCGGCGATCATCGCCAGCCAGGCGGTGATCTCGGGCGCCTTCTCTGTCACGCAACAGGCGATCCAGCTGGGCTTCATGCCGCGGCTGCGCATCGAACATACCAGCGCGGCGACGGTGGGGCAGATCTATATCCCGCTCATCAACTGGCTGTTGATGACGATGGTGATCCTGCTGGTCCTGTTCTTCCGCACCTCGTCCAACCTCACATCGGCCTATGGCATCGCGGTGACGGGGGCGATGTTCATCGATACGTGCCTGCTCGGCGTTGCATTAACCCGGCTGTGGAACTGGCCGCTCTATGCCGCCGCGCCGCTGCTCGGCCTGTTCTTCCTGGTCGACGGCGCCTATTTCGCCGCCAATCTGACCAAGGTGCCCGATGGCGGCTGGTTCCCGCTGATGATCGGCCTGATCGTCTTCACCTTCCTGACGACCTGGTCGAAGGGGCGGACGCTGATGATGGAGCGGCTGCGCGAGGCGGCGATGCCGACCAAGGTGTTCATCACCTCGGCGATCAATTCGGCGAGCCGCGTGTCGGGGACGGCGGTGTTCATGACCTCCAGCGCCGATGGCGTCCCGCACGCGCTGCTCCACAATCTGAAGCACAACAAGGTGCTGCACGAGCGGATCATCCTGCTGACGGTGAAGATCGTCCAGCAGCCCTATTGGCCGGAAACCGACCGCGCCACGCGCGAGGAGATGGGCGACGGCTTCTACCGCCTCGTCCTGCGATACGGCTTCATGGAGGAGGTGGACGTGCCGGCGGCGCTGAAGCGCGTCCATGGCTGCGGCACCGATTTCAAGATGATGGACACCAGCTTCTTCCTGTCGCGCCAGACTTTGCTCGCCTCCGAACGGCCAGGCATGATGCTGTGGCGCGAAAAGCTGTTCGCCTGGATGCTGCGCAACGCCGAAAGCGCGATGGAATTCTTCCGCCTGCCGACGAACCGCGTGGTCGAGCTGGGCAGCCAGGTGGAGATTTGACCGAGCCGGCGCCCATCATCGTGACGGCCCTGTTCGGGCGGCGCGACCAGGGCTGGTTCGATGCGCAGCGGGCGGCGCACTTCCCGCCCGAACGCAACGTGCTGGCCGCGCATCTGACGCTCTTCCATCACCTGCCGCCCTCGGCAGAGGGTGAGATCAAGCATCGCCTGAACGGCCTGACCCGCGGCGTGCGGGCGCCGCAGGCGCGCGTCGGCGGATTGATGTCGCTGGGCCGCGGTGTCGCCTATCGGATCGAATCGCCCGACCTGGTCGCCATCCGGCGCGATCTAGCCGACGCCTTCGCGGGCCTGCTGACGCCGCAGGATGCTGGCGGCTGGCGCCCGCACGTCACCATCCAGAATAAGGTTCAGCCCAATATCGCGAAGCTGCTGCTGACCGCTTTGTCTCGCGATTTCGCCCCCCGCGACGTCGAAATCGCGGGGCTGGCGGCATGGTGGTATCGTGGCGGTCCATGGGAAGCACTTTCCCGTCACATGTTCGCTTGACGAGGGCCGCATCCCGCTCCTATAGGCGCCCCTCCACACGGCGGGGCGGAGTAGCTCAGCTGGTTAGAGCACGGGAATCATAATCCTGGGGTCGGGGGTTCAAGTCCCTCCTCCGCTACCACATCGGTAGCGCCGCGCGTGTGACACCATCGACAGCCGGAACGCTTTGTTCACCATTGCCGTGCGATGGCAGGCGCTGGTCGGTTCGGGTCGCGTCGATGCCCTATCACTTTTCCAATGAACGTCGGACCGCTGATCGGCGGGTCGCCAAGCAGCCCCATGCGGGGCCCGAGCGTCGTCTGGCGGAGCGCCGGGCGACCGAGGTGAAGCTCGTCCGCAAGCCGCAGCCGATGCATCGCGGCGTCTTGTGGGCGGCGGTTCTGATGGTGCTGATCCTGTCCGACAGCGTATGGCTCGACGGAGCATATCGCCACATGGTGACGGGCGGCATCGCCGACTGGATCGCGAGCGTGCGATATTGGTCCGACCACGTCTGGGACTGGCGCGCCTAGGCGAACGCGCCGAACGGATCGTTCATCACCAGCATCGCGTCGGACCGCGCGAGCGCGATCAGCGTCAGGCCGTGCGCGCGGGCGTGATCCAGCGCAAAGCTGGTGGGGGCGGAAATGCCGACCAGCAGCGGCGTTGCGGCGACCAGCGCCTTGTCCGCCATTTCAAAGCTGATGCGCGAGGTAACGAGCGTGAAGGCCGAGCCTGCGCCCGCCCGCGCCTGCGCGCCGATCAGCTTGTCGAGCGCATTATGGCGGCCGACATCCTCGAAGATCGCGGCGATCTCGCCATCGGCGGTGCAGGCGGCGGCGGCATGGACGGCGCCAGTCGCGGCGTTGAGGCGCTGGTGCGCGCGAATCGCCGCCAGCGCGGCAAAGATCGCAGACGGTTCGACGACAGGGCAGGGCGGCCGCTGGCGCACCGGCCGAGCTAGCTGCTCCAGGCTGGCGATCCCGCACAGGCCGCATCCGGTATCGCTGCTGCGATGGCGGACGCGATCGTGGATGCGGGGGCGGCAGTGCGCGGCGAGCGCAACGCGGACGATCCATCCCGCCTCTGCCGCGAAGACGTCGATATCCTCGACGTCGGCGGCGGTGTCGGCGAGGCGTTCGGTCAACATGAAGCCGAGCGCGAAGACGTCGAGATCGCGCGGCGTCATCATCATCACCGCATAGCCCAGCCCATCGACCTCGATCGCGACGGGGGCCTCGACCGCGACGTCGCGCAGACCCGTCGTCGCCCGGCCATCGGCGTGGAGCACCCGGATTGGCTCGGGCCGCGATACGCTCACAGCGCAGCGAGATCCTCGGGCGTGTTGACGTTGGCGATCCGTTCCGGGGTGGCGATCGGCAGCGCGCCGATCTGCTGCGCCCAGCCGCGCACCGAGCGTCGGGCATCACGCGCGATATGGTCGACGAGCGCGTCGGCGAGGTCGGCGGGCCAGTGGCCGATGACCGGCGCATCGCTGCAATAGCTGGGCGTGCGGCGCAGCAGCGCGGCGACGAGCACCTCGGGCAGGTACGGCGTGTCGCAAGGCACTGTCAGGACGCTGTCGAAGCCCTGCGTCGATGCATAGTGCAGCGCGCCCGCGATGCCGCCGAGCGGTCCGAGGCCGGGGGCGGGGCGATCCGCGATCCCGCCCTCTCGCCCCACGACGACCACCGCGTCGGCCCAGCGTGCGCAGGCGTCGCGGACGTGCGAGAGCAGCGGCCGCCCGTCCCACAGTGCGGCGGCCTTGTCGCTGCCGAAGCGGCTCGACTGGCCGCCGGCGAGGATCGCGGCGAGGATCAGGCCGCCTTCTCCACTCGCACCGGCACGGATTTCCCCGCCGGAACATGGCTTTGTTCGGCCTTGTGTGTGACCGGCATCAGGATGTTGCATTCCGGGTAATAGCCGCCCAGGCAGCCGCGCGGGATGTCATAGGGCACGACCAGCAGGCCATCGACGCGCTTGTCGCCATTCGTGCCCTCGTCGCCGACCAGATCGACCTTGTCGTGCTCGGCCAGGCCCAGCTCCGCCATGTCGGCGCGGTTCATCAGCACGACGTCGCGTGTGCCTTTGATGCCGCGGAACCGGTCGTGATAGCCATAGACGGTCGTGTTGAACTGGTCGTTGGAGCGCAGCGTCATCAGGCGGAAGCGGCCGGGGGCGTCCTTGAAACCGGTGGCGTTCAAGGCGCTCGGCACGTTGAATTCGGCGCGGCCGCTATCGGTGAGCCATTGGCGGTGGGCGGCGGGCACACCCTTCCAGAAGCCGCCGGGGATCCACATCCGCTCGTTGAAGCGGGCGAACTTGTCCGGATAGGTCGCCTCGATCGCATCGCGGACGAGGCCGTAATCGCCGACCCACGCGTCCCAATCGACCTTCGGGTTGGGATCAAGCGTCGCCTTGGCGATGCCGGCGAGGATCGCAGGTTCGCTGAGCAGAGTGTCTGCCGCCGGCGTCGCGCGGCCGCGGCTGCCGTAGATGCGGCTGAAACTGTCCTCCATCGTCACCGCCTGCGGGCCGGTCGCCTGTTCGTCGGTCTCGATCCGGCCGAGGCAGGGGAGAAGGTAGCAGGTCTTGCCGGGCAACAGATGCGTGCGATTAAGCTTGGTCGCGATGCTGACGGTGAGGTCGAGCGTCTGCCAAGCGGGCTCGATCCGTGCGGTATCGGGCACCGCGCGGGCGAGGTTGCCGCCCAGGCCCAGGAACGCCTGCGCGCTGCCGTCGATGATATGTTCGCACGCCTCGACCGTGTCCCAGCCCTTGTCGCGCGGGGGATCGAAGTCATACAGCTGCTGCAGCCGGTCGAGTGGGGCGAGTTCGGGCTTTTCGGTGATGCCGACGGTGCGTTGTCCCTGCACGTTGCTGTGGCCGCGAACCGGGCCGAAGCCGGCGCCGGGCCTGCCGACGTTGCCGCGCAGTAGCATCAGGTTCACCAGCGTGTGGAGATTGTCGATGCCGTGAACGTGCTGGGTCAGGCCCATGCCGTAGACGCAGATGACCCGCTTCGACTTGGCGTAGACCGCGCCGGCGGCTTCCATGTCCTGACGGGTGATGCCGCTTTCATGCTCCAGCGTTGACCAATCGGTCGCGCGGACCATGTCGGCGAACGCCTCGAACCCCGTCGTGTGTTCGGCGATGAAGGCGTGGTCGAGGATCGCGGGGGCGTTGATCCGCTGGCACTGGTCGTCCGCCTCGATGACGTATTTGCAGATGCCGACCAAAGCGGCGATGTCGCCGCCGGCCTTCACTTGGTGATATTGCGTGGCGATCGGCGTCGACTTGCGCGTCGCCATCTCGATCGGGTTCTGCGGGTCGGTGAAGCGTTCGAGGCCGCGTTCCTTCAGCGGGTTGAACACCACGATCTCGACGCCCCGCTTGGCGCAACTGCGCAAGGGGTGGAGAAAGCGGGGTGAGTTCACCCCCGGATTCTGGCCGAAATAGAAAATAGCGTCACATTGGTCGTAATCCGACAAATGGATCGTGCCGACGGGCGAACCAATTGCAGACTTGAGGCCGACCGATGTCGTCTCGTGACACATGTTGGAGGAATCCGGCAGGTTCTGGCTGCCGTACAGGCGCGCCATCAACGCCCACATGTAGCTCGTTTCCAGACTCGCGCGGCCGGACGCGTAGAAGATCACCTTCTTGGGGTCGTAGCGCTTCAGATGCGTGCCGATATCGGCAAACGCCTCCGCCCAGCTGACCGCGACATAGCGATCGGTGGCGGCATCATATTTCATCGGATGCGTCAGGCGCCCGGCCTGTTCCAGATCGTAATCCTTCCAGCCGCGCAAGTCGCTGACGGTATGCTTCGTGAAGAATTCCGGGGTGGTGCGATAGGTGGTCAGCTCCCACGCGGTGGCCTTCGCGCCGTTTTCGCAGAATTCGGCGATATGCGGATGCGCCGGCTTCCCCCAAGCGCACGAGACACACATGACGCCCCCGGGCTTGTTTAGCCGGGTCAGCTCGCGCGCGGTTTCCGGCCGCACCTTCTCGCGAAGGTTGATCTCCGCAACCGACTTCATCGATCCCCAACCACCGGCGGGACCGGTGTAAGGTTCGGTGCTGATCGTCTGGTCGTCGCTCACGTCGCAGTCCCTCCGCTCGTCCGGACGCCAACGTCCCGCCCGGCGGTTGGATGCATGCCGCATGCCACGGCTGATGTACACGCCATCCGATATCTTATCACACGCCTGCCGGCCGGCGCATGGCCAACCCCCACAATTTGAAGCAGCTTAGCGCAAATTGGTATTGTATTGATCTGAAAGGAATGAGACCACGATGGTTCTGAGGGGTGGTTTCAAACAAACCGCAAACAAATAAGGGGCGCTATGCTGTCCTTTATTATCGGCCGTAACCGGGTGATCCGTGGCGATGACACACGGACATTCGCGCTGATCGGTCGCGGCGAAATGCAATCATCCCCGGATCACGAAGGGGAAAGAATATGATGATGTACAAGGGGATACTCGCCTCGACCTGTTGTCTGGCGGCGTTGCTCGCCATGCCGGCGCACGCCCAGGTCACGATTGATCAGGACGCTGCGACCCAGATCGGCGATCCTGTCGCTTCGGCGAAGCTCGCCGCCGATCGGGCGCGCGACGATTCGGTCAACGCAGACAAATCGCAGGACATCATCGTGACGGGCACGCGCATCGCGCGGCCGAACAACCGCTCCGCTGCGCCGATCACCACCGTCACGGTCGCCGACATCGCTGCCCAGGGCGCGACGACGATCGAAGAGGTGATGAACCGTTTGCCGCAAGTGCAGGCCAACGCCGAACAGAATTACGCCGATTCCGACGGCCGCCAGCGTATCAAGCTGCGCAGCCTGGGTTTCGAACGTACGCTGACGCTGGTCGACGGGCTGCGGCTCGGCATCCAGAACGGCATGGACGTCAGCCTGATCCCCAACGAGCTGGTCGAGCGGATCGACGTTCTGTCGGGCGGTGCGTCGTCGGTCTATGGATCGGACGCGGTCGCAGGCGTCGTCAATTTCGTGCTGAAGAAGGACTTCAACGGCATTGCGCTGACCGGCAACTACAGCTTCTTCAACCACGACAATCGCGCCAATCCGGTGACCGAAGCGGCCGGCCGGGCCTTCTTCCCGGCCAAGCAGGGTTGGACCAACGACGGCGGTCGGGCGAACGTGACGCTCACCGCGGGCAAGACCTTCCTAGACGGGGCGGTCAGCCTGTCGGGCTACCTCAACTATCGCCAGTCGGACCAGGTAAACCTGGGCGACCGGTCGCTGTCGGCGTGCGAAGTGACCCAGACGATCGCGACGGGTGTGCTCAACTGCACGCGCAGCACCTATACCCAGGCAGGCACGATCGTCCCGGGCGGGATCGGTGTGGGCAGCACGCTGGTCAACGATCCCAGCGGGTCGGGCCGGTTCGTACCGTATAACTCCGGTCCGGGCACCTCGACAAATCCGTACGACGAACTGGCCTTCCAGCGGCCGTTCAACCGCCTGAACACCGGCGTCTTCCTGAACGCCAGGATTTCGAGCGACATCGAATTGTACTCGACCGCGATGTTCTATCGCGACCGGTCGTTCAACACGCTGCCCAACCGCGTCTATTCTTACAGCGCCTATGGTGCGCCGGCGTATCAGACCAACTGCGACAATCCGTTCCTGTCGGCGTCGCAGCGCACGACGCTGTGCGGTACGCAGACGACCGGGCTCGTGCCGCTCGACGTCCGCTATCGCTTCGATGCGCTGCCGCTGGTCGAGACGGGGTTCGAGAACCGCGGCGTGCGCGTTGCGGGCGGCTTGCGCGGCAAGGTGCTCGACGATGCCTGGCGGTACGACATCGCGGGCGTCTATTCGATGATGCGCGCCAAGACGATCTACCCGTCGCAGCCGGATTACGACCGAGTCAACCGGTCGCTGAACGTGGTGAACGTCAACGGCACGCCGACCTGCGCGTCGGTGGTCAGCGGTGTCGACCGCGCCTGCGTGCCGTTCAACGCCTTCATCCCCGGTAACAGCAACCTGGCGCTGAACGACTATCTGTTCACCAGCACCGACGGGTCGGAGAACAGCACGTCGCTGATGTGGCAGGCGCTCGCGGTCCTGAACGGTGACCTTGGCAAGTACGGCATCACCTCGCCGCTCGCCGAGCAGGGCGTCGCGGTCGCTTTCGCCAGCGAGTTCCGCGCCGAGATGTTCAAGCGTAGCGCCGATGCCCAATTCCGCGCCACCAACGGCGGCACCGATGCCCGTTTCACGCAGAACGTCGTCGAATCGAACGTCGAGGTGCAGGCGCCGCTCATCGAGCACAAGCCGTACACCGACCTGTTGCAGGTCAACGGCGGCTATCGTGTGTCGAAGTACAACCGGCTGAACGGCACCTTCAACACGTGGAAGGTGGAAGGCATCTGGGCGCCGATCGCGGACATCGGCTTCCGCACGTCGTTCAACAAGGCGCAGCGCGCGCCGACGGTGATCGAGGCGGATCAGGCGAGCAACGTCAACTATACGACGTCGGGTCCGAACGATCCGTGCGCATCGACCCGCGATCCCAATTCGTCGAACCCCAACGTGCGGGTCGCACCGACGGCGTCGATCGAGCAATGCCGTCGCACCGGCCTGCCCGACAATCTGTACGGCAGCGCGACGCTGGACTGTTCGGCGCTGAACACCGGCTGCACCGTGCGCAACGGCGGGTTCAATCTGAAGCCCGAAACCGCCTATACCAAGACGTTCGGCGTGATCCTGCGCCCGCGCTTCGTTCGTGGGCTGACGGTGTCGGCGGATCGATTCATCATCAATCTGAATGACTCGATCAACTTCTTCCAGGTCAATGACTTCCTCAACGGGTGTCTGACCACGGGGCTGCAATATTATTGCCGCGGTATCGTGCGGAACCCCGGCACCTACACGCTGAACAGCGCGCCGGGCGGTAATCCGACGACCGGCTATTATGCGCGCGGGACGAGCAACAGCTACAAGTCCCAGTCGCACGGCTGGGACTTCCAGGGGCAGTATACGCTGGGCCTGGCGGGGGCGGGGTCGCTCGACACGTCGTTCAATGGGACGCTGACGACGCGCGTCGGCAGCCAGGATACGCCCGATGCCACGCCGCGCAATTGCGTCGGCTATTACGGTCCGGGCTGTGGCGAAAGCATGCCGCGCTGGTCGCACGGCCTGCGCACCACCTGGACCAGCGCCGACAAGGTGGCGAGCGTATCGCTCAACTGGCGGCACATCTCGGGCATGACGATCAGCTACAACGCGCCGGCCGACACTGGCATTCCGGCGAACACGGCGCAGTTCCGCCGGTTCTACACGGGCGTGCCGACGTACGATTACATCGATCTGTCCACCAGCTTCGATATCGCCAAGCGGTTCTCGCTGCGCGTGTCGGTGAACAACCTGTTCGACCGCGACCCGCCGCTGCTTCCCGACTCGCGCAACGTGCTGGGCCTGCTGCGTAGCAATACGCTGTTCCGCTACGACCTGCTCGGTCGACAGATCGTCGTGGGGGCGACCGCGCGCTTCTAATAGCGCGCCTTTGCCTATCGGACGGTTCAAAATCGTGGGCCGATCGCCTAGATCGGTCCACGACTCTTTCATCCGACAGGCACTTTCCCATGACCACTCATACCACCCGCATGCTGATCCTCGGTTCGGGGCCTGCGGGACTATCCGCTGCCATTTATGGCGCGCGGGCGGGGATGCAGCCGATCGTCGTGCAGGGCATCCAGCCCGGCGGTCAGCTGACCACGACGACGGATGTCGAGAATTATCCGGGCTTTGCCGACGTCATCCAGGGGCCCTGGTTGATGGAGCAGATGCAGAAGCAGGCGGAACATGTCGGCACGCGGCTGATGTGGGACACGATCGTCGAGGTCGACCTGTCGAAGCGCCCGTTCCGCCTGATCGGCGACGGCGGCGACGTCTATGAGGGCGAGGTGCTGGTGATCGCCACCGGCGCGCAGGCCAAGTGGCTGGGCATCGAGAGCGAGGAGCCGATGAAGGGCAAGGGCGTCAGCGCCTGTGCGACCTGCGACGGCTTCTTCTATCGCGGCAAGAAGGTCGCGGTGATCGGCGGCGGCAACACTGCGGTCGAGGAGGCGCTCTACCTCACCAACCACAGTGATGACGTGACGCTGATCCACCGCCGCGACACGTTGCGCGCCGAGCGCATCCTGCAGGAGCGGCTGCACGCGCATCCCAACATCACGGTGCTGTGGAACAAGGAAGTTCGCGAATTCGTCGACGGTGGCGGCACCGCGGGCCTCGTCGCGCTGGAGCTGGAGGATACGCAGACCGGCGAGCATTCGCGGCTCGACGTGCAGGGCGGCTTCGTCGCGATCGGCCATCATCCGGCGACCGAGCTGTTCCGCGGCCATCTGGCGCTCGACGACGATGGCTATATCGCGGTGGAGACCGGCTCGACGCGCACCAGCGTGCCGGGCGTGTTCGCGTGCGGCGACGTGGCGGACAAGGTGTACCGACAGGCCGTGACGGCGGCGGGCACCGGCTGCATGGCGGCGCTGGATGCCGAGCGGTTCCTGGCGGCGGCAGAGTTCGCCGAGATGGCAGAGGCGGCGGAGTAAGCGCTTCGCTGCTGCTCCCGCCGCGAAACGTCGCCCCAGCGCAGGCTGGGGTCTTTTGAGGCGCGTGACGTGCGATCGAACCAAGAAGTCCTAGCCTGCGCTGAGATGACGTCGAGTGGCCGGCGTTGTGCTCAGAGTTTAGTGAGGGCGGAGAGGACGGCGTTGCGGAGCGCGCGCTGGTCTTCTGGTCGGGCGAAGCTGTGCGAGGCGGTGTCGATCCGCGTCGCGGGCAGGTGGCGCGCGGCGGCGGCATAGGCTTGCGCGGTGGCGTCGCCGCTGGCGAGCAGGATGGTCGCCGCGTTGCCCCAGCTTTCGATCGCCGAGACGACGCGGGTGGCAAGCGCTTGCGGCGACGGGGCGGCGGCCTTGCGCAGGCCCTTCACTGCCTTGGCGAGGTCGATGTGGCCGGTAAGCAGGCGACGCCATGCCGCGGGGTCGGTGAGGCGCTGGCGGTAGGTCGCGCGGATCGCGGCGGCAGGGGGCAGGGCGTCGTTGTCCTCGATCGTCCAGGGGTTGGCGAGCAGCAGGCGATCGATGCCGGCGTCGCGGCCGAACAGGGCAAGCGTGCTCGCCGCGTCGCAATTGCCGAAGCCGACGATGCGGTCGAGCTGTGGGGCGTGGACGCGAAAGGCGGCGGCTGCGGCAATCAGATCGTCTTGAGCGCTTAGGAAACTGCGATTTTCGCCGGTCGAGTCGCCGATGCCGCGGCGGTCGTAGCGGAACACCGGATGGCCCGCCGCCGACACCGACTGTGCGAGGAGCGCCATGCCGCGATGCGCCCCACAGCGGATTTCGTTGCCGCCGGAGACGATCAGCAGACCGGTCGTGCCGGGTGCGGCGTCGAGCGTACCGATCAGCGTGTCGCCCGCGCAGGGGAAGGCGATCAGGCTTCGCATGCGGCGATCCAGGCGGCGATGTCGTCGGCGAGCAACTCGGCGAGGGCAGGGTCGTCGCCCGGCTCGGCGCGCCGCCAGAGCGGGGCGGCGTCGATGTGACGGTCGGCGGGTGCGGGATCGGACGACAGGCGCAGGTTGCGGCGGGGCGTGTCGGATTGATCGAAGGGGGTGGCGGCGGCCAACGACGCGAGCAGCTCCGGCGACAGGACGTTGCCTGCAATCTCGACGGCATCTGCGCCGTACATCATTGCCGGCTGATCGCCGTCGTTACCCGCCGCCCGCCACGTCCGGTGCAGGTCGCGTAGCAGCGAGTCTCCGTCCTGGGGTGCAAGATGCCATCGGCCGCTACACGGCGCGAGGGTGTCGAGCAGGGCGCCGCTGCGTATGCCGACCGCATAGGTGCGACGGCCTTTTTCGAGGCAACGATGGGTTAAGGCCGTCAGTGCTTCCGCCATGCGCGGCAGGGACAGTCCCACAAGCGGCACGAGGCTCTCGCCCTGTCCCGGCACGTCCGGCAGCAGGCCGGCGATCCCGCGTTCGGCCAGTCGGCGCAACAGGCCGACGGCGAAGGTACGCGTGCGGTTGGCTTCCTCGAACAGCGGCAGCGCCAGGATCGCGACCGGCCCGGTATCGGGGCCGAAGCGCAGCAGCGCCTCGCGGCCGCCGCTCCAGTCGTAATGGTCGATGCGCGGCGCCATGCCGCGCGACGCTAGACCAGCGCCTTGCCCGCGGCAAATTCGACGAGCGCGCCGAAGGTTTCGAGCATGTCGCCATCGACCTCGTCATCCTCGATCAGGATGCCCAGTCGATCCTCGATCTCGGTCAGCACGCCCGCGACCGCCATCGAATCGAGTTCCGGCAGCGCGCCGAACAGCGGCGTCGTCGCCCGGAAGTCCGCGACCCGCTCGGGCGACAGGCCCAGCACGTCGGCGAGGACGGCGCGAACGGTGGTTTCGACCTGGGTGTAGCCTTCGGGAAGCAAAGCGTTCGGCCTTCGATCGGGGACGTGCGCGGCTGCGTTAGAGGCTGGGGCTGCATTCGGCAATAACGTGACGCTATGAGGGGATATGGCGCCAGACCCGACACCGTTTCCGATCGACCATCTCTTGCGGGGAGACCCCGCCGCCCCGGCGCTGATTGAGCGCACGCGGACGTGGCACTTCGCCGAGGTGGAGGCGGCTGTGGCGAGCGTCGCGGGCTGGCTTGCGGCGTATGGATTGGCGCCGGGCGCGCGGGTCGCGACATGGCTGCCCAAGACGGCGCTGGCGTGCGTCATGCCGCTCGCCGCGGCGCGGGCGGGGCTGGTGCATGTGCCGGTCAATCCGGCGCTGCGCCGGGCGCAGGTCGCGCATATCCTGGCGGACAGTGGCGCGGCGTTGATCGTAACGCAGGCGTCGCGCGCCGCGACGCTGGAGGCTGGGGATCGTCCCGACGATTGCCGGTTGGTCGAGGCGGACGCGGTGCCGATGGCGGACGCCGGGCCGGGGCGGTCGGACCGCGATCCGGCATCGCTGGCGGCGATCCTCTACACCTCCGGGTCGACGGGGCGGCCGAAGGGCGTGATGCTGAGCCATGCGAACCTGTGGCTGGGGGCGGTGTCGGTCGCGCAATATCTGCGCCTGTCGCCCACGGATCGCGTGTTGGGGGTGTTGCCGCTGTCGTTCGACTACGGGCAGAATCAGCTGCTTTCGAGCTGGTATGCCGGGGCTGCGGTGGCGCCGCTCGATTATCTGACCGCGCGCGACGTGGTGAAGGCGGTCGAGCGCACGCGGGCGACGACGCTCGCCGGTGTACCGCCCTTGTGGGTGCAGTTGCTGGAAGCGGACTGGCCGGCGGAGACGGCGGCGCGGCTGCGGCGGCTGACTAATTCGGGCGGCGCGCTGACCGAGCGGCTGGTGCGCGGCCTGCGGTCGCGCTTCCCGCAGGCGGATCTGGTGGCGATGTACGGCCTGACCGAGGCGTTCCGGTCGACATGGCTCGACCCGGCGCTGATCGATGCGCATCCCGATGCGATGGGCCGGGCGATCCCCTTTGCCGAGGTGGCGGTGGTGAAGGCGGACGGGACGCGCGCGGTCGGCGAGCCGGGCGAACTCGTCCACGCCGGACCGCTGGTCGCGCAGGGCTATTGGCGCGATGCGGAGCGGACCGAGCAGCGCTTTCGCCCGGCGCCCGCGTGGATGGCGAGCGGCGGCACGGCGGTCTGGTCGGGCGATACGGTGCTGGAGGGCGCGGACGGCCTGCTGCGCTTCGTCGGGCGCGATGACGAGATGATCAAGAGCGCGGGCAACCGGATCAGCCCGCTAGAGGTGGAGGAAGCGGTACTCGCCGGTGGCGAGGCGCGCGAGGCGGTGGCGGTCGGCGTACCCGATCCGCGCTCCGGTCAGGCGATCGTGGTGGTGCTGGCGGGCGATCCGACGGGCGAAGACGCCTTGCGCGCGCGGTTGCGCGGGCTGCTGCCGAGCTTCATGCAGCCGGCGCGCTACGACTGGCGCGAGGAATTGCCGCGCAACGCGAACGGCAAGCTGGACCGGGCAGCGATCCGGGCGGAGACGAGAGCATGAAGCCGATGGGGGCGCTGCCGCCCGAATTTGCCGGGCAGTGCGGCAGGTTGACGATCGCGGGGCGGCCTGCGGACGACTGGGCGGAGGCGACGCCCGTCTTCGTCTATGACGTCGGCATCGTCGCGGCGCGGGTGGCGCGGTTCCGGGCGGCCTTCCCCGACGTGGATCTGCATTATGCGATCAAAGCCAACCCCTTGCCCGCGCTGCTCGATCGGGTCGCGCCGCTCGTCGACGGGCTGGACGTCGCGTCGGGGGGCGAGCTGGAAAAGGCTTTGGCGGTGAAGCCCGCGTCGGCGATTAGCTTCGCCGGGCCGGGCAAGCGCGATGTCGAGCTGCGTGCGGCGATCCGGGCGGGCGCGACGCTCAACGTCGAATCGGAGGGCGAGGCGACGCGGGCGCTGCGGCTGGGCAAAAACCTGGGCATCGCGCCGCGCCTGGCGGTGCGGGTCAATCCTGACATCGAATTGCGCGGTTCGGGCATGCGGATGGGCGGGCGACCGTCGCCCTTCGGCGTCGACGCGGCGCGTGCGGCGGCGCTGGTCCGCGCGATCGTCGCGAGCGGGGCGGACTGGCGGGGCTTTCACATCTATGCCGGCAGTCAGGCGCTGGATGCCGGCGCGATCGCCGAGACGCAGGCCGCGACGCTGGCGCTCGCTGCACGACTCGCCGACGAGGCGGGCGCTGCGCCGCCGCTGGTCAATCTGGGCGGCGGGTTCGGCGTGCCCTATTTTGCCGGCGACGTGCCGCTGGATGTCGAGGCGGTGGGCGCGGCATTGAGCGAGGCACTGGCCACGCGGCCCGCCGTTCTGGGCCAGGCCCGCTTCGCGATCGAGCTGGGGCGCTGGCTGGTGGCGGAGGCGGGCGTCTATCTGACGCGGATCGTCGATCGCAAGGAGAGCCAGGGCGAGACGTTCCTGGTCACCGATGGCGGCCTCAATCACCAGCTCGCCGCGTCGGGCAATTTCGGTACGGTGGTGCGGCGCAACTATCCGCTAGCGCTGGCCCGTGACGTGGGCGGCGCGGGTGACGAGACGGTATCGGTGGTGGGGCCGCTGTGTACGCCGCTCGACCGGTTGGGCGACCGGATCGCGCTGCCGCATGCCGACGCGGGCGACCTGATCGCGATCTTCATGGCGGGGGCCTATGGTGCCAGCGCCAGTCCGTCCGGCTTTCTGGGTCATCCGCCCGCGGTGGAGATCGTCGCGGGTTAGGGGAAATCGGCATTCAGGTATGCCGCCGCCAATTCCTCCCCCGCCAGGGGGACGGAGAAGCTGTGAAGGAGGGGGGGGGCGATACATCGGATTGTGCTTCCTCCCCCTCCGTCATGCCTTCGGCATGCCACCTCCCCCTGGCGGGGAAGGAATGGGTGCTACAGCGTCGCCGTTGATCTGAACGGGATCAGTCGATCGTGATCGTCGTGTCGAGCGTTACCGCGGGCAGGTTGGCCGAAGTATCCTGCAACGCGACCGTCGCGCCCTTGCGCAACGGGCCGAGATGGTAGGTGATCTCCACGCCCGTCATCGGCTCGCCTGGGCGGCAGGCGCCCGCCGTCACCGCGCTGCCGCACAAGGGGCGCTGGGTGGAGGGCGGGGCCGCGACCGCGCCGTCGATGCGGACGACACGCGCCCGGCCGATGCCGGTTTCCTGCACGACGACGCTGATGGGCCCGGTATGTGGCCGGTTGGTGTGCGTCTGGTCGGGGGCGATCCGTTCGGATTGCGTCGCGGAACTGACGGCAACGATCTGAAGGCCGGTCAACGGCGGGGCGGATTGCGCGCCCGCCGCCACCGGCGTAAGCGCTAGCATGAGGCCGGCGGCCAGGAAAAGCCGTGTCATCCGGCCATCATACCCGCGCCGTCGTTCTGTTGCGAGAGGGACGACGGTGGCCTTCCCTGCAGCGTCACTAACGCTATCTTCACCTCTCTCGCGCCATAGCCATCGCTCAAGCCCTTGATCTCACGTGTGCGTGGCGGTCCATGGGCGTCAGGAGACATTGCATGCGTTCCGGTAAGTCCGTCCGTGTCCTGCTCGCCATCGGCGCCGCGTCCAGCGCGCTCGGCGGATGCGTCGGAGGCGGCGCCAGCCATCCCGAACTGCCGCCCGCCAGCTATGTCGCATCGAAGGAACAGCCGGGCGAGGAATATGTCATCGGCCCGCTGGACCAGCTCAACGTCTTCGTCTGGCGTCAGCCGGAACTGACCGCGAAGGTGCAGGTGCGCCCCGATGGCCGTATCACCACGCCGCTGATCAACGACATGCCCGCGGTCGGCAAGACGCCCGCGCAGCTCGCCGCCGATATCAAGAAGGCGCTGAGCCAGTACGTGACCGACCCGCGCGTGTCGGTGATCGTCGAGAATTTCTCGGGCACCTACAGCCAGCAGGTGCGCGTGATCGGCGCGACCGAAAAGCCTGCATCGATTCCCTATCGCGCCAACATGACGCTGCTGGATGCGATGATCGCGGTCGGCGGCCTCAGCCAATATGCGGCCGGCAACAAGGCGAAGCTGATCCGGCACGACCGCGATACCGGCGAACAGCACGAATATCAGCTGCACATCGCCGATCTGCTGAAGCGCGGCGATTCGAGCGCCAACGTCAGCCTGCAGCCGGGCGACGTCATCATCATCCCCGAATCGATGTTCTGATCGGATGAACGGCCTCTACGACGAAGCGCGTCTCGCGCTCCATGCGATCTGGACCCGGCGCTGGCTGGCGCTGGCGGTCGCCTGGGGCGTGTGCGTGCTCGGCTGGTTCGTGGTGAGCCAGATCCCGAGCCGCTACGAATCGCGGGCGCGCGTGTTCGTGCAGATGCAGTCGATCCTGCCTGCGTCGATGGATGCCGCCCCCCAGACGCAGCAGAAGGACGTCGACACGATCCGCCAGACATTGGTCAGCGCGGTGAACCTGGAAAAGGTGGTGCGCGGCACCGACCTTGCGCAGACCGTGTCGAGCGACCGCGACGTCGCCGATCGCGTCGCGGGCCTCGCGCAGGCGATCAAGGTGGAAAGCCAGCAGGACAATCTGTTCCAGATTACCACCACCGCGGCCAGCCCCAAGCTGGCGCAGCAGATTACCCAGAAGCTGATCGACATCTTCGTCGAAACCAACCTGGGCCGCGATCGCAGCCAGACGACGCAGAGCCTCGACTTCCTCGATGCGCAGCTGGCGCAGTTGCAGAAGCGGCTGTCGGACGCGGATACCAAGCGGTCCGATTTCCAGACGCGCTACCTCGGCTCGCTGCCCGGGACCGGTACGGTCGCCGACCGGATCGGCGCGTCGCGCGCGCAGATGGCGCAGGTCGACGGCGATCTCGCCACCGCGCAGTCCAGCCTCGCAACGTTGCAGGCGCAGATGGCGGGTACGCCGCAGACGGTTGCGGGCACCGGCGGCATCGCCGCGGGGCCGGCGCGTGCGGCGCTGGCGGCCATCCAGGGCCAGCTCGCCGATGCGCGGGCGCGGGGCTATACCGACCAGCATCCCGACGTGATCGCGTTGAAGCGCCAGCTTGCCGTCGCGCAGGCGGCGGCGCAGCGGGAGCCGGCGGGTGCCGGGCCGGCGGGCACGCCCAACCCCGTCTACCAGTCGCTGCAATCGATGCTGGCCGACAAGCAATCGGCGGTCGCGGGGCTGCGGATGCGCAAGGCGCAGTTGCAGGGCGATCTCGACCAACTGACCGCGAAACTGTCGCAGGACTCGGCGGTCGCCGCCGAACAAGGACAGATCGACCGCGATTATCAGGTGCTGAAGGATCAGTACGATCAGCTGCTCACCCAGCGCCAGCAGGTCGCGCTGCGCGGACAGGCGGCGACGCGGACGGACAATGTGAAATTCTCGGTCATCGACCCGCCGACGGTGCCGCGCGCGCCGACCGCGCCCAACCGCATGCTGCTGCTCACCGGCGTCCTCATTGCGGGGCTGGGCGCGGGCATCGGTGCGGCGTTCGCGATGGGTCAGCTGCGCGCGACCTTTGCCACCGCACCGCGGCTGGAAAAGGCGACCGGCATGCCGGTGATCGGTGCGATCGGCGAAGTCGTGACACGCGTTCAGGCGGAGCAGCGGGCGAAGCGCTTGAAAATCTTCGCGGGCGGTGCCGCAGGGCTGGTGGCGGCCTATGTGCTGCTGCTCGGCGTCGAAGTGCTGCAACGCGGGCTGGCGGCGTGACGGGGACGATATGATGCACAAACCCATCCGCCGCGACTCGCTGCTCGAACGGGCCGCGCGCGCGTATGATTTCGGTGCGGGGTTCCGGGCGCCGGTGAAGGATGCCGGTGATCCGGTGCAGGACGACGCCGTCTCGGCGCCCATGCCCGCGCCCGACGTCGGGCCGGCACCGGTCGCCGAAGAGCCGGCATGGCAGGCGGTGGCGCCGGTCGACGATCCGACCTTCCTCGCCATCCCGCCCGAATTGCGCGCGCCCGTGGGGCAGGAGCTGCCGCCGGCCTTTTACGAAACGCCCGAGCTGAGCGACATCGCCGGCATCGATCGCGGTATGCTGGCCGAAGCCGGGATGATCGTGCCCGGCGCGCCGGTGGGGCCGCTGGCCGAGGAATTTCGCCTCATCAAGCGCCAGCTGCTGATCACGCGCGAACGCATCGCGCAGGGCCATCAGGGCGACAAGGCGCGGACCGTGCTGGTGTGTTCGGCGCGACCGGGCGACGGCAAGACCTTCTGCGCGGTCAATCTCGCGCTCTCCATGGCGATGGAGCGCGATACCGAGGTGCTGCTGGTCGATGCCGATTTCGCCAAGCCCGACGTGCTGGCGCGCCTTGGCCTCGCCGAACAGCCGGGGTTGCTCGACGCACTGGCCGACAGCCGGATCGATGTCGAAAATCTCGTCATCCGCACCGATATCGGCGGCCTGTCGATCCTGCCCGCGGGGACAAAGACGGCGACGGATACCGAGCTGCTCGCCTCCGCGCGTACGCGGACGGTGCTGTCGCGCCTGCTCGACGCCAATCCGCGCCGCATCGTGATCTTCGATTCGCCGCCCGCGCTGGCCGCCTCGCCCGCGGCGGTGCTGGCGATGCTGGTCGGGCAGGTCATGCTGGTCGTCCGCGCCGACGACACACCCGAAAACGAACTGCGCGAGGCGGTGCAGCGGCTCGACGGCTGCGACGAGATCGCGCTGGTGCTCAACGCCGTGTCGTTCGTGCCCGGCGGACGACGCTACGGCACCTATTACGGTCAGGAGGGGGGCAAGTGATGCGGTCTATCTCTCTCGGGCTGGCGCTGGGCGCCTGTGCGGTCGCCGGATCGGCCGAGGCGCAAGGACGGCGCGTCACCGCGACGCCCTATATCGAACTGGGGCAGGTGCTCGACGCCGACCTCAACAGCGGCGATGTGCTGACCTATTCGACCATCGCGGCCGGGATCGATTTGGCCGCGGGCACGCCGCGGGTGAACGGGCAGCTGTCCTATCGCTACGAACGGCGGATCGCCTGGGACGACCGGATCGGGGATTCGGACGTCCACACCGGCCTGGCACGCGTCTCCGCGAAGGTCGCGCGCGGCCTGACGCTGGAAGCGGGTGGTATCGCGACGCGCGCGCGTGCCGACATCCGCGGTGCGGCGCCGGGCGTGCTGGTCGGCAATGTCGATAACATCAGCCAGATCTATTCGGTCTATGCCGGCCCCAGCTATGCGACCAACGTCGGCCCGGTGGCGGTCGCCGCCAGCTATCTGGCGGGCTACACCAAGGTCGAAAGCCCCAGCTTCGTGGGCGTCGGCCCCGGCCAGCCGCGCTTCGATTATTACGATACCGCCTTCAACCAGTCCGCCGGGATCAGCGCGGGCGTGCGGCCGGGGCAGATCCTGCCCGTCGGCCTGACCGCCAGCGCCGGCTGGGATCGCGAGGATGCGGGCCAGCTCGATGGCCGCTACGAGGGCTGGCGCGTGCGCGGTGACGCGTTGATGCCGGTATCGCCCTATGTCGCGCTGACCGCAGGTGTCGGCTACGAACGGATCGAAACGAGCAACCGCCCGGCGCTGACCAATGCGGCGGGCCAGCCCGTTGTCGACGGCGATGGCCGATTCGTGACCAACAGCGCGGCGCCGCGTCAGATCGCCTATCGCACCGACGGCGTCTATTATGACGCCGGTGTCGTCTGGCGCCCCAACCGCCGCGTGTCGGCGGAGGCGCGCGTCGGCAAGCGCTTCGGGTCGATCAGCTACAGCGGCCTTGCCACCTATCAAGCGTCCGAACATGTCGGAATGGCGGCGAGCGTCTATGACAGTGTCACGACCTTCGGCCAGCAGCTGCGTAACGGGCTGCAACAGCTGCCGACCAGCTTCATCTCCGCCCGCGATGCCTTCACGCAGCAGTTCAACGGCTGCGTCTTTTCGACCAGCGGGGCGACGCCGGGCGGCTGTCTGAACGACGTGTTCCAGTCGATCCAGACCGCCAGCTATCGCGCGCGCGGCGTCGACGCGGTGCTGTCGGTCACGCGCGGTCGCACCACCTATGGCGGCGGTATCGGCTATACCAATCGCAAGCTGTTCAACCGCGACGACGTGCCCGGCGTGACGCTGTACGGGATTGAGGATCAGAGCGCCTATGGCCAGCTGTTCCTCAACCGCCAGCTGTCGCCCGTCTCCACCATCGACGGCAACCTGTTCGTCAATTATTACGAATCGGGCGTTGCGCAGGCGGCGGGCGTCTGGGCCTATGGCGGCACCGCCAGCTATGGGCACAGCTTCGGCCGGATCACCACCTCGGCCAGTGCGGGCGTTTATGCGTTCGACACGGGCGATCTGGACACCACTTGGTCCGCGCAGGCGCTGATCGCCGCGCGCTATTCCTTCTAGGGGCCGCACAGGATGTACGAAGACCATTTCGGGCTGACCGGACGCCCCTTCCAACTCACGCCAGACGCGCGCTTCTGGTATGAGACGGCGACGCATCGCAAGGCGATGGCCTATCTCGGCTATGGCATTGCGCAGGGCGAGGGGTTCATCGTTGTGACCGGCGATATCGGCGCGGGCAAGACGACGCTGGTGGGGCATCTGACCGGCCTGCTCGATCCCGCCGCGCTGAACGTCATCACGATCGTGTCGACCGCAATCGCCGCCGACGACCTGCTGCGCGTCGTCGCGACCGGGCTGGGCGTCGATCCGGCCAACCTGACCAAGGCGCAGCTGCTGACCGCGATCGAACGCGGACTGCATGCGGTGAAGCGCTCCGGCCGGCGGACGCTGCTGATCGTCGACGAGGTGCAGGCGCTGCCCGTCGATTCGCTCGAAGAGCTGCGCATGCTGTCCAACTTCCAGGCGGGCGGGCATGCGCTGCTGCAGATCCTGCTGCTCGGCCAGCCCGAGTTCCGCGAGCGGTTGCAGGGATCGGAGCGGCTGGAGCAATTGCGCCAGCGCGTCATCGCCATCCACCACCTCGATCCGATGGAGCCGCATGAGGTCGCCGATTATGTCGCGCACCGCCTGTCGGTGGTCGGCTGGCAAGGGCGGCCGGACTTTGCGGACGATGCGTTCGAGGCGCTGTATCGCGGGTCGGGCGGCGTGCCGCGGCGGCTCAATCAGCTTGCCGCGCGCGTGATGCTGGCGGCGGCGCTGGAAGGGCATGAACTGATTGACGGCCGGCTAGTGCGCCAGGTGGTACGCGATCTGGAGGCGGACCTGCCGGCGAGCTTTACGCCGTCGGTGATGCAGCCGGCCCCTGAGCCCGAACCCGTGGCCGAGACGGCTGTCACGCCAGAGCCGGTTGCTATCGAGCCCGAGGTCGTGACGGTCGAGGCGGAACCGGAAACCACCGTTGACGAACCGGCCAATGAGGATGTGACGCCGATCCGCCGCTTCGTGCCGCGGACGCCGCAATGGCTCGAACCCGTCGCCGATGCGCCGCGCGATCCGCTGCCGATCGTGGCGGAGCCTGCGGACGAACCGGCCGAAGCGCCTGCGTTTGCGCCGATCGTCGCGGATGCGTCCGACGACGTTACGTCAGAGCCACTGGTGGAAGAAACGACGACCGAAGACGCGCCGGCCGCGGCCGAAGCGGAACCGCAAGCGGCACCGGCGGCCCCCGCGTCGAGCGACGCCGAGCGCATCGCGGCGCTGGAGGCGCGGATCGCGCAACAGGAAGAGGCGCTGCGCCGTGTGCTGACGCTGCTGGTCGACTGGGTCGAGGCCGACCGTAGCGAGGCGGCGGCAACCGCGATGGTCGCCGGCGTCGCCGACCTGCACCACGGCCATGATGCCGTCCCCATCCGCTCGCCCGCCGCGTGGGACCATGCCGCCTGAGCCGCTCCGCAACGGCCTGTCGGTCGATGTCGAGGAATGGTTTCAGGTCGGCGCGTTCGAACGCACGATCGACCGCGCCGACTGGGACACGATCGCGAGCCGCGTCGAAGCGAACACCGGCGCGGTGCTCGACCTGTTCGCCGAAAGCGGGGTGAAGGCGACTTTCTTTACGCTTGGCTGGGTCGCCGATCGCCATCCGCGACTGATCCGCCGCATTGCGGATGCGGGGCATGAGATCGCGAGCCACGGCTGGGACCATCAGCGCGTCTTCACCATGGATGCCGCGACCTTCCGTGCCGATCTGGCGAAGGCGCGTGCGGCGCTGGAGGATGCGAGCGGGCAGGCGGTGACCGGCTATCGTGCGCCCAGTTTCTCGATCGACCCCCGCAACCTGTGGGCCTTTCCGGTGCTGGCGGAGGCGGGCTATGCCTATTCGTCCAGCGTCGCGCCGGTCGCCCACGATCATTACGGCTGGCGCGATGCGCCGCGCTACGCCTTCCGCCCGCTGAAGGACTCGGCCTTGGTCGAACTGCCGGTGACGGTCGCGCGGGTGGCGGGGCGGCATATCGCGACCGGTGGTGGTTTCTTCCGCATGCTGCCCGGCGCGCTGACCGATTTCGCGGTGCGGCAGGTCAATGCGGAGGGCCATGCGGGCATCTTCTACTTCCATCCCTGGGAGGTCGATCCGGACCAGCCGCGCGTCGCGAATGCGCCGCTGCGGTCGAAGGTGCGACACTACAGCCGGCTCGGCGCAATGGCGGGTAAGCTGCGCGGCCTGATCGCACGACACGACTGGGGCCGCGTCGACGCCGTCGTCGCGCGCGAGGCGGCGCTGCTCGCGTGATGCACGCGCCGATCGAGCCGCGGCTGGACGTGCGCGAAGCGAACCTGGGCGATGTCCGGGAGAGCGGCGCGATCGACGCCTTCGTCCGCGTGGCGGCGGAGGCGACGCCGTTCCACCTGACTGGCTGGAGCCGCGCGGTCGAGCGCGGTTGCGGCCAGCGTGCCCGCTATCTGGTCGCGAGCTATCCTGACGGCGATATCGCCGGCGTGCTGCCACTGACCGAAATGCGATCGCCGCTGTTCGGCCGGGCGCTGGTGTCGACCGGCTTCGGTGTCGATGGCGGCATATTGGGCGATGGCGTGGAGGCGTTGGCGGGGGCGGCTTGGGCATTGACGCAGCGATTGGGCTGCCCCGGCGTCGAATTGCGGGGCGGGCCGGCGCCGCGGGGCTGGGCGACCAACGATACCGCCTATCTCGGCTTCGTCCGGGATCTGGCGGCGGATGACGATGCGGAATTGCTTGCCGTGCCGCGCAAGCAGCGTGCTGAAGTGCGCCGCGCGCTGGGGCTGGACCTGGAGGTCGTCACCGGTGGCGAGGCGCTGCTGCGCGAGCATTATGGCGTCTACGCCGAATCGGTGCGCAACCTGGGCACGCCGGTGTTTCCGGCCAATCTGTTCCGCCACGTTGCGGGGGCGCTCGACAGCGATGTGCTGACCGTGCGGCATCAGGGCAAAGCCGTGGCGAGCGTGCTGAGCCTGTATTTCCGTGGCACCGTCTTTCCTTATTGGGGTGGCGGAACGGCGGCGGCGCGGGGGCTGCGCGCCAACGATCGCATGTATTTCGCGCTGATGAGCCATGCGCGGAATCGCGGCTGCACGCGGTTCGACTTCGGCCGGTCGAAGACGGGTACGGGCGCGGCGGCGTTCAAGAAGAACTGGGGCTTTACCGGCGTGCCGCGCTGCTACGCGACGCGCAACGACGGGCCGGCGCGCGAAGTGAATCCGCTGAATCCCAAATATGCGATGATGGTGGCGACATGGAAGCGGCTGCCGCTGCCGCTCGCCAATCTGATGGGACCGTGGATCGCCCGCGGCCTGGGCTGATGGACCTGCTGTTCCTCGCGCACCGCGCGCCCTTTCCGCCCGATCGCGGCGACAAGATCCGGAGCTATCACGTCCTCCGCCATCTGATGGCACGCGCGCGCGTTCATCTGGTCGCGTTCGGGGAAGGCGACGCGGATTTCGACGTCCCGGCGCCGCTCGCGGAGGGCCTGGAGAGCATCACGCTGGTCCGCCGCACCAAGCCGCAGGCGCTGGCGGCGGTCGAGGCGCTCGCAACGGGGCGCCCCGTGTCGCTGACCGCCTTCAATGCCGCTGCGATGCGGCGGGCGGTCGCGGCGCGGCGGGTCGATGCCATCTACTGTTTTTCGGGGCAGATGGCGCAATATCTGTCCGCGGGCGTGCCGGCGGTGATGGACTTCGTCGACGTTGATTCCGCCAAATTCGCGCAATTCGCCGATGCCGGTAGCGTGCCGATGCGCTGGATGATGCGGCGGGAGGCACGGCTGCTCGGCGCGTTCGAGCGGCAGGTGTCGGCAAGCGTCCGCGCCAGCCTGTTCGTCAGCGACGCGGAGGCGGCTCTGTTTCGCAAAGGCGGCGGGGCAGGGGAGGTCGTTGCGGTGGAGAATGGCATCGACGCGGCAGCGTTCGATCCCGTCGGCATCGTCCCCGTGACGCAAGGCCCGTTGCTCGTCTTCACCGGCCAGATGGATTACCGCCCGAACGTGGAGGCGGTGGCGTGGTTCGCCGCCGAGGTGCTGCCGCGGCTGCGGCAGACGCACCCCGGCGTCCGCTTCGCGATCGTCGGGCGTGCGCCGACCGCGGCGGTGCAGGCGCTCGCCGCGCCCGACGTGATCGTCACCGGTGCGGTCGACGACGTCCGCCCCTGGCTGGCGGCGGCGAACGTGTGCGTCGCGCCGCTGCATCTGGCGCGCGGCATCCAGAACAAGGTGCTGGAGGCGATGGCGATGGCGCGGCCCGTCGTCGCCTCGCCCGCCGCCGCCGAGGGCATCGACCATGCCGGCACGTTGCGGGTGGCGGGGAGCGCGGCCGAGCAGGCACGGGCGATCGGCGCGCTGTTGGACGATCCGGACGCGGCATCCGCGCTGGGCGATGCGGCGCGGGCACGGGTGTTGGCGCGATACGATTGGGCGGCGCGGCTGGCGCCGCTCGACGCCCTGCTGGGGCTCAGCGCATGAGCGGCTGGCGGCGGCATGGGATCGCGCTGGCGCTGGCTGTTGCACTCATCCTGCTGATCTTCCGCGCCGATGTCGTGCGCCTCGTCACGATCTGGTGGACCAGCACGACCTTCGGGCATTGCCTGTTCATCGGGCCAGTGATCGGCTGGCTGGTCTGGCAGCGGCGGCGCGAGCTTGCCGCCTTGACGCCGACGGCCTGGTGGCCGGGGCTGCTGCTCGTCGCGGCGGGGGGCGCCGGCTGGCTGATGGGCGATGCGGGTTCGGTCAGCTTCGCGCGGCAATTGGGTGTGGTGCTGATGCTGCAAGGCGCGGTGGTGACATTGCTCGGTGCGCAGGTCGCGCGCGGACTGCTGTTCCCGCTGGCCTATGCATTGTTCCTCGTCCCCTTCGGCGAGGCGCTGGAGCCGCCGTTGCAGGCGGTGACGGTGCGGATCGTCATGCCGCTGCTGCACTTGGTCGGTGTTCCTGCCACGTCGAACGGCGTGCTGATCCACGCCGGCCGCTATTATTTCGAGGTGGCGGAGGCGTGTTCGGGCGCGAAGTTCGTCATCGCGATGCTCGCGTTCGGCGTGCTCGTCGCCAACGTCTGTTTCGTGTCGTGGCGGCGGCGGATCGGGTTCATGATCGCCGCGCTGGTGGTGCCGGTGATCGCCAACGGCCTGCGGGCCTTCGGGACGATCTACGCCGCGAACCTGACCAGCGTGGAGGCGGCGACGGGGTTCGACCATATCGTCTATGGCTGGCTGTTCTTCGGGCTGGTGATGGCGGCGGTGCTGGCGATCGGCTGGCGCTGGTTCGACCGCGCACCCGATGCACCGGCCTTCGATCCTGCACGCCTGCCGCCCGTGCGGAGGGGGCGGATCGCGTTGCCGCTCGGCGTGCTGCTGACCGTCGCCACCGCCGGGATCTGGCCGATGTGGAGCAAGGCCATCGCGCATCGCGCCATGCCGCTGCCAGCGCAGATCGACCTTCCGGTGGTCGCCGGCTGGACCCGCGCGCCGATCAGCCAGCGCGCGGCGTGGCAGCCTTACTACCCCGGCGCCGACCACGTCCTGTTCGGCCGCTACGCCCGCGATGGCGCCGCGGTCGACCTGGCCGTCGCGGTGTTCGCATCGCAGGGCGAGGGGCATAAGATCGGTGCGTTTGGCACCGGCCCGATCCGCGAGGAGGACCGCTGGGTCCGCATCGCCGACGCCGCGCCGATCGATGGCGGCTCTACGCTGCGCATGACCGTGCCGGGGAGCGACGGCCATGCGGTGGAGCGCATCGTCACGACATGGTACGTCGTCGGCAACAGGGTTACGGCGGACGAGCGCGTGGTGAAGATCGAGACGATGACGGCAAAATTGCTCGGCGGCCCGCAGCGAGCGGTGGCGATCCATCTGTCGGCCGAAGTGACGCCGGGCCGCGACGCGCGCGCGGACATCGCCGCCTTCGCCGCGGCCTTGGGCCCGATCGATGGCGTGGCGGATCGCCTGACGGGCGCGCGCTGATGTGCGGCATTGCGGGGCTGTTTCACCCCGGCACCCCCAAGCCCGTCGATCCCGCCCGCATTGCCGCGATGATCGCGGTACAGGCGCATCGCGGCCCTGACGGCGAAGGCATATGGACCGCGCCGGGGGTTGGCCTTGGCCATCGCCGGCTGTCGATCATCGACCTGGAAGGCTCGCCGCAACCAATGCATGCGGGCGCGCTCAGCGTCACCTACAATGGCGAAATCTACAATTTCGCCGAGCTGCGCGCGCAGCTGGAGCGGGGCGGCGCACGCTTCGTCACCGATGGCGATACCGAGGTGCTGCTGCACGGCTGGCGCGCCTGGGGGCCGGGGCTGCTCGACCGGCTGAACGGGATGTTCGCCTTCGCGATCCACGATGCGGAGGCGGGGACGCTGTTCCTCGCTCGCGACCGGTTGGGCGTGAAACCGCTCCATTATGTCGAGCTGTCCGACGGCAGCCTCGCCTTCGCGTCCGAACTGAAGGGCCTGCTCGCGCACCCGCTACTGCGCCGCGTGCCCGATGCGACCGCGATCGAGGATTATCTGGCATTCGGCTACGTCCCCGACGACGCCTGTCTGATCGCCGGCGTGCGCAAGCTGCCCGCCGGCCATTGCCTGTTGGTGCGGCGCGGGCAAAGCGTACCGGCGCCGCGCCGCTGGTGGGACGTCAGCTTCGCCAACCGCGCGACCGGCTCTGCGCGTTCGCTCGGCGAGGAGCTGCTGGCGCACATGCGCGAGGGCGTGCGCAGCCGTATGGTCGCCGACGTGCCGCTCGGCGCCTTCCTGTCGGGCGGGGTCGACAGCTCGGCGGTCGTCGCGCTGATGGCGGAGGCGAGCAAGGCGGCGGTGCGCACCTGTACGATCGGCTTCGACGAGGCGGGCCATGACGAGCGCGCGCATGCCGCGGCGGTCGCGCAGCGCTTCGCCACAGATCACCATGCGCAGGTCGTGCGCCCCGACGATTTCGCGCTGATCGACACGCTGGTGCATCATTTTGACGAACCCTTTGCCGATGGCAGCGCGCTTGCGACATATCAGGTCGCGGCATTGGCAAGGGCGCGGGTGACGGTGGCACTGTCGGGCGATGGCGCGGATGAGATCTTCGCCGGCTATCGCCGCTACCGCTTCCAGGCAGCCGAAGAGCGCGTGCGGGGCCTGCTGCCGCCCGCATGGCGCAGCGCGGCCTTCGGGACGCTGGGGCGCTATTATCCCAAAGCCGATTGGGCACCGCGGCCCTTGCGCGCGAAGACGACGTTGCTCGCGCTCGCGAGCGATGGCGACGAGGCTTATGCGCGGGCCGTCGGTGTCACCTCGCCCGAGCTGCGGGGCACGTTGCTTGGCGCGGACGTGCGCGCCGCGCTGCAGGGCCATCGCGCGGAGGATCGCTACATTGCCGCGATGCGTGCGGCCCCGGCGCGCGACGCGATCGATCGCGCGCAATACGCCGATCTGAAGATCTGGCTGCCCGGCGATATCCTGACCAAGGTCGACCGCACCAGCATGGCGGTGGGTCTGGAGGCGCGCGAGCCGTTGCTCGATCATCGGCTGGTCGAGTTGGGTGCGCGACTGCCCGCGTCGATGCGGCTGCACCGGGGGACGGGCAAATGGCTGATGAAGCGCAGCCTGGAACGCTATCTGCCGCGCGACATCCTCTACCGGCCCAAGATGGGCTTCGTCACGCCGATCAGCGACTGGTTCCGCGGCGCGCTGGCCGACGAGGCGGAGGCACTGACCCGGTCGCGCTTCCTCGCCGACAGTGGCTGGCTGGCGATGCCGACGGTCGCGCGGCTGGTCGAGGCGCATCGCAGCGGGCGCGCCGACCACGGTCGCACGCTGTGGCAATTGATGATGCTGGAACGCGCCGGACGCCGCCTGTTCAGCTGATCGTTTCGGGGGCGGTGTCACCGCACTGTCATCAAATCCTAACCCGCCATTTACCGCTCGCCCCCTAGTGTCGCGGCCATGTTGTTCGACATCGATCTGCTGCGCAACGGCGCTTTCGGTGGCGTGCAGGCGTCGGTGAAGGGAGAGGGTGTTTGCCTGATCCACACCGCCTCGCTGGCGCAGGCGGTGGATATGTTCCGGCAATCGCCCGATCTTCGGCTGCTCGCGATCGTCGATGCGCAGCGCCGTCCGGTGGGCGTCATCCGGGAACGCGATGTCCGGACCATCCTGTTCAACCCCTTCGGCCACGCGCTGATGCAGAATCCCAGCATCGGCGGATCGCTGACGACGCTGATTCGGCCCTGTGGGACCGCCGATGCGGGGCTGGATGCCGACGCGCTCGTGCTCGCCTATCTCGACGCGGGCGGGGACGGACTGGTGCTGACCCGTGATGGCGTCTTTGATTCGGTGGTCGATGCGACCGCATTCGAGCGGCTCTCCATCCAGCGTCGTACGCAGGTGATGACCGATCGCGAGGCGCGGGCGGCGCGGATCGATGCGGCGGGCAAGGCCTTCACCGCCGATGTCGCACATCTGGCAGCGGAACTGGCCGAGGCGGCGGAGCGGATCGCCGCAATGGCCGGACTGGTCGTCACGCGCGCGGGGGCCTCGCGCCGGGATGCGGCGTCGGTGGCGGGTGCGACTGGGCAGATGGTCACCGCGCTGACCGACATCGCGGAACTCGGCCGGACCCTGGCGACGACGCTGGACGGCATCGGCGGGCAGACGGCCCGCGCCGCGGCCTTGCGCAGCGACGCGCGCGTCGCGGTGATCGCCGCCGGCGATCGCGTGACGCGACTGGTGGAGAAGGCGACCGCGGTCGACGACATGCTGCGCCTGATCCAGACGATCGCTAGCCAGACCAACCTGCTCGCCCTCAATGCCGCGATTGAGGCGGCGCGCGTGGGAGAGGCGGGGCGTGGCTTTGCGGTGGTGGCGAGCGAGGTGAAGATGCTGGCGCAACAGACGGGCACGGCGGCCAAGGACATTGCGGCGCGCGTGGCGGACATGCACGGCCTGCTCGGCGACGTCGTCGGCGGCCACCGCACGCTGGAGGCGACCATGGCCGCCATCGCCGATACGGGTGTCGCGATCGAACAAGCGGTCGCCGCGCAGCAGGGCGCGACGCGGCGTATCGCCAGCCATGTCGAGCAATCGGCAGAGGCCGGCCATGCCATCGACGATCGCGCGCGTGCGATCAGCGATCAGTCGGCGGCGATCGGTGACGACGTGTCCGGGCTGGAGGCGGTGTCGCGGACGCTGGCCGAATCCACCGGCCGTCTTCAGTCGCGCGCGCGCAGCTTCGTGCAGCTCACCGCGTCGTTGTAGGCCTCAGCGCAGCTTGGCGATCGACAGGCCATCGGCCTTCGCGCGATCCTTGGTCGATTCCTCGCTGCGTTTCAGCGCCTTGGCGATCGCTTTCAGCGCCATGCCCTTCTTGGCGAGCGTGTGCAGCTTCTGGATCTCGTCCGCGGTCCAGGGCTGGCGATGGCGTTCGAACGTCTCTCCCTTGGCCATCAGAACACCGCCAGGGCGGCGTGGAGGG
This sequence comes from Sphingomonas sp. DC5200-1, assembly GCF_049897245.1. Classification (NCBI taxonomy): domain Bacteria; kingdom Pseudomonadati; phylum Pseudomonadota; class Alphaproteobacteria; order Sphingomonadales; family Sphingomonadaceae; genus Sphingomonas; species Sphingomonas sp. DC5200-1. Next base: position 103,252 of record NZ_JAFCVW010000006.1, on the reverse strand, counting down.
TCAGCGCGACGAGCGCGAGCGTGGAAGCGAGGAACAGCATGAAGCGGGGCAATACGCGATTGACCGTCGCCTGCACCAGCGAATGCGCGATCCGCAGGCCGACATAGGCCCAGGCGATCGCCGCATTCGGGCCATCGCCCGTGCCGCTCAGCGCGATGACGGTGCAGACGGCGTAGAACAGCGTCGGCTGTTCCATCAGGTGATTGTAATTGTGTGCCTTCCACTGGATGTGCCGCGGCAGCGCCCGATCCGCATCGGCGGCGGTCGATCCGACCAGTTTGCCCATATCGACGCCCGCCGCCTTCATCGCAGGCATACGCGTCGCCAGCATCCAGACGAACATGACAAGTGTCCAGGCGATGAGAGCCACCATCGGGCGCAGGATGTCGCTGTGCATGTTGTCCCCTCCGTTGGGAGCGGAACCTGACGCACAGCGTTTCGTCCCGCAACCTTTCATATCGGCGGCTCCGGATCACTCGGGGCTCCCAAGCCAAGGACGAGGCACGATGAAGCAGACCGGCAATACGATCCTGATCACCGGCGGCGGTTCCGGCATCGGTGCGGCGCTGGCACAGCGCTGGCACGATGCGGGCAATACCGTCATCATCGCAGGCCGCCGGCAGGAGGCGCTGGACGAGGTCGCGAACGGGCGCGACAATATCCATACGATGACGATCGACGTCGACAGCGCGGAGGGCGTCACCGACTTCGCCAAGCGCGTGATCGAGGCGCATCCCGACCTCAACGTGCTGATCAACAATGCCGGCATCATGCGCTTCGAGACGCTGGAAACGCAGCGCGACCTGTCGGATGCCGAAGAGACGGTGACGACCAACCTGCTGGGGCCGATCCGCCTGACCAATGCGCTGATCGATCACCTGAAGGGCAAGGACGATGCGGTGATCGTCACGGTCACCTCGGGGCTTGCCTTCGTGCCGCTGGTCGATGCGCCGACCTATTGCGCGACCAAGGCGGCGATCCACAGCTACACGCTGTCGCTGCGCAACGCGCTGGAAGGCAAGGTGGAGGTCATCGAACTGGCACCGCCGGGCGTGCAGACGACGCTGACGCCGGGGCAGGAGAAGCGGTCGATGTACCAGCCGCTCGACGATTTCGCCGACGAGGTGATGCGGCTGTTTGGCGAGCAGCCGACGCCGAAGGAGATTCTGGTCGAGCGCGTCCGTGGCTTCCGCAACGCCGAACGTGACGGCAATTTCGACGCCACGATGAAGCAGCTCAACGATTTCGCGCGGAAAGCGCGGGAGGAGGGGAACGCCTCTGCATAATCCCACACCCGCTCGTGCTGAGCGTGTCGAAGCACGGCTTTCCGCACGAGAGACAGCGCGTGCGGCGACCCACCCTTCGACAAGCTCAGGGCGAACGGAGTTTTGGGGGCTCCCAATAACAAAAAAAGGGCGTCCCGGATCGAACCGGGGCGCCCTCATCATGCAGCCCGCAGGCCCGACTTACTTGTCGAACAGCTTGCCCCAGCGGTGAACCGGACGGTCCTTCCACAGGCCGCGGTGATAGGCGTCGGACGCCAGCAGCGGCATCACGCTGCCCGCTTCGGCGAAGACCATCTGCTCGATGCCGGTGTTCACCTTGCCCCAGCTCGCCGCTTCCTGCAGCGTCGAGGACGAGCAGGCGCCGTCGCGCACGTCGGCGACGGTGATCTGCACGGCATATTTGTGGACCTGCACGTCGTCGTGACCCAGGATTTCCGCGCAGACGACGGTGTCCTGGATGAAGTTCTTCGGCACGCCGCCGCCGATCATCAGCAGGCCGGTGGTGCCGGCCTCGATCTTGATCTCCGTCAGTTCGCGGAAGTCGGCGACCGCGTCGATCATGACATAGGGCTTGCCCGCCTTGGCGGCATCGACCTGATGCTTGACGAGGCCGAAGCCGGCCGAGCTGTCGACGAACGCCGGGCAGAAGATCGGCACGTCATGCTCGTAGGCGAGCTTGACGAGGCTGTTCTCCTTCTTGCCGTGCTCGACGAGATACTTGCCCATCTCGCGGATGAACGCGCGCGACGAATACGGGCCGGCCGGCAGCGATTCCGCGATCTCGAAGATCGTGTGGTCGACGTGCTGGAGCGCTTCCTCGTCGATGTACGTGTCGTAGATGCGGTCGATGTAGAGCGAGCGCAGCGTGTCGTCGTCGGGGATTTCCAGCGCCTGATAGTGCTTGTGGCCGAGACCCTCGAAGAAATCCATGTCGACGATGGTCGCGCCGGTGGCGACGATGCCGTCGACCATGTTGTTCTTCACCAGCTCGGCATACAGGTCCATGCAGCCGCCGGCCGAGGTCGAACCCGCGATGACGAGGAAGATCGAGCAGTCCTTGTCGGCCAGCATCTGGTTGTAGATGTTGGTCGCACGGCCGAGGTCGCGGCTGGTGAAGCTCATGTCCGCCATCGCCTCGACGATCGGGCGCGCGTCGAAGCTCTTGATGTCGATATGCTTGACCTGCTTCGACAGCAGCTCGGCCTTGCGGGTGTCGTTGATCGGCGCATTGGCGCCTGCGGTCTTGGTGAGGGTGTCGGTCATGGTTCGCCTTTGGCTATCCAATACCCGTCGTCATTCACTGTTGGGGACGCGGAAACCCAATGATCTCCCCCCGCGCAGGCGCGCGAGGGGAGGGAAAGGATCGATTAAGGTAGGGGCGTTACAGCTTGACGACGTTGCCCGCACGCTGCTCCGCGACGAGGCGGTCTTCGGCGTAGACCGACAGCATCGGTTCGTCGGTCACGACGACGGTGTCGCCGGTGCCGAAGCCGTTGAAGCCGGTGCGCATCGCCTGGCCATAAGCGCCGAGCATGCCGATCTCGAAATAATCGCCGGTGTTCGTGTCCGCGGGCAGCGGGAACGGGCCGGCCATATAGTCGAGATCGTCGCAGGTCGGACCCCAGAAGGCGAAGTCCATGTCGCGCGCGTCCGATTCCGGCTCGCGCAGCAGCTGCACCGGATACTTCCAGCCGATATGCGCCGCATCGAACAGCGTGCCATAGGCGCCGTCGTTGATGTACAGCTCATGCCCGCGGCGGCGCTCGACGCGCACCACGACCGACGCATATTCGGCGCACAGCGCGCGGCCCGGCTCGGCCCACAATTCGGCCGAATAGCTGACCGGCAGGCTTTCGAACGCGCGATGGATCGTCTCGAAGAAACGCTCCAGCGGCGGCGGGGTCATGCCGGGATAGGCCGAGGGGAAGCCGCCGCCGACGTCGATGACGTCAACCGTCACCGCCGCGTCGACGATCGCCGCGCGCACCCGCTCCATCGCGTTCGAATAGGCGTCCGGCGACATCGTCTGGCTGCCGACGTGGAAGCAGATGCCCAAAGCGTCCGCCACCTGACGGGTCGCGATCAACAGCTCCTTCGCCTCCGACTGGCCGACGCCGAACTTCGAACCGAGGCTCAGCTTGGCATATTCGGACGAGACGCGCAGGCGCACGCACAGCGTCAGGTCGGTCGCACCCTGCGTGGCACGCACGATCTTCGCCAGTTCCTCCAGGCAATCGAGCGAGAAGGTCTTCACGCCGTGGACGAAATACGCCTCGGCGATCGCCTCTTCCGACTTCACCGGGTGCATGAAGCAGCAGGTGGCGTCCGGCAGCGTCGCCTTCACCAGACGCACTTCCGCGATCGACGCGGTGTCGTAATGCGTGATGCCGTTGTCCCACAGGATCTGGAGCAACGCGGGCGTCGGGTTCGCCTTCACCGCATACATCGGACGCCCCGGAAACTTCTCGACGAAGAATCGGGCGGCCCGCGCAGCGGCGTGCGGACGGACGAGCGTCACCGGATCGACCGGGCGACTCTGGGCGATGTCGATGCCCCCACCGAGAACGGAGGAACGGGCGGTCGAGAGGGGCGCTAACCCCAGCGCGCTATGGTGCTTGGCCAATTCAAGGGACCTCCAATTGCCTTACGGCATACGGTGACAAAAGCTGCCTTGCGGTTGGAAGTCCCATGGGGCAGCGGAGGCGCGATCTATGGTTGCTTGGCCTGCATGTAAAGTGGCTGATCGCACGAAAGGACGAAAAGTGACGATTTTGCGACAGCCGACGCGGGCAGGGGTACGGGACGCGGCCGAAAAGATCGCGCGCATCCTGCCGCCGACGCCACTTTATGTGCATGAAATCAAGGGGATGAAGGTCGCCTTCAAGGCGGAATCCCTGCAGCCGATCGGTGCGTTCAAAATCCGCGGCGCCTGGCACCGATTGACCGCCTTGGACGCGGAATCGCGCGCCCGCGGCGTCGTTGCCTTCTCCAGCGGCAACCATGCGCAGGGAATCGCCTGGGCTGCGAAGAGGCTGGGCATGCCGGCGACGATCGTGATGCCCGCCGACGCGCCGCGCGCAAAGCTGGAGGGCACATTGGCGCTGGGGGCGGAGGTGGTCCGCTACGACCGGGCGACCGAAAGCCGCGAGGCCATCGCCGCACGGCTGGCGGAGGCGCGCGGCGCGACTCTGGTGCCGAGCTTCGACGATCCCTGGGTGATCGAGGGGCAGGGGAGTGCGGGGATCGAGGCGGAGGCGCAGATGGCGGCGCTTGGCCTGGGCGCGCCGCGCCGCGTCGTGGTGCCGTGCGGTGGCGGCGGCTTGTCCGCGGGGCTGGCGCTCGCTCTGAAGGATGCGGCGATCACCGTCGTGGAGCCCGAGGGTTGGGACGACATGCGCCGCAGCCTGGAGGCGTCATGGATCGAGCCGGTCGGCCCCAACCCGCCGCCCACTGCCTGCGATTCGTTGCAGACGCCGCGCGTATCGCCGCTGACCTTCGACGTGCTGGCCCGCCGCGATGCGACCGGCGTTGCGGTCAGCGAGGCGGAGACCGCGGCCGCGCAACGTTGGGCTGCGGAGCATTTGCGGCTGGTGGTCGAGCCGGGCGGCGCGGTGGGGCTGGCCGCGGTGCTGGCGGGCAAGGTGGCGATGGAGCCGGGGCTGCTGGTGATCCTGTCGGGCGGCAACGTCGACATCGACGCTTATGCGCGGGCGATTGCGGGGTAGCACCCTTCTTCGTCATCCCGGCGCACGCCGGGATCCATGGTAACGGTAAACGTGCGTCAGCGTGCCGCCATCAGCGTCGCGTCTCCATGGATCCCGGCGTGCGCCGGGATGACGAGGACGTGGGGTTCAGAACCCCTTGCCGAGACAGCTATCCAACCCGTTGCGCTTCACCACGCCGACGTAGCGCGCCAGCGCATTGCCGTGCCGCCGCACGAAGCCGCGGGGATCGATCGCGGCGCGTTTCTTGGGGAGCGGCAGCACCGCGGCGATCCGGCCGGCCTCGGTCGGCGACAAGTGGGTGGCGTCGTGATCGAAATAGCGGAGCGCGGCGGCATCCGCGCCATAGGTGCCGATCCCCGTCTCGGCGACGTTGAGGTACACCTCCATGATCCGCCTTTTGCCCCACAGGGTCTCGATCAGGACGGTGAAATAGGCCTCCAGCACTTTGCGCGCATAACCGCCGCCCTGGAATAGGAAGACGTTCTTGGCGGTCTGCTGGCTGATCGTCGATCCGCCGCGCAGGCGCTTGCCCTGCGCATTGCTGTAGGCGGCGCTGGCGATCCCCTTCCAGTCGAAGCCATGGTGCGAACAGAAGCGAGCATCCTCGCCTGCGATCGCGGCGCGGGCCATGTCGGGGTCCATCTCGGATAGCGGCATCCATTGCTTCGTGACGCTGCGGCCGCCGAGCAGGTCGCCCATCATCGTCCAGGTGAAGGGCACCGGCACGAAGCGGAAGATGCCGACCATCAGCACCGACACGATGACGAACGCCAGCACGGCTTTCAGCAGGATACGGAGGACGCGGCTCATGGCCGCGCTTTACGGGGCGGGGCGCTCCGGCATCAAGCCCAGGATCGCGGCCGCGGCGTCTACGCCGGTCTGGTACGCGCCATGTGCGGTCGAAAAGTCGTGCGCCGAACACGCCTCGCCGACGAAGAACAGCCGATCGTCGACGGGCGCCGCCAGCGCTGCCCGCGCCCCCGCATGGCCGACCGCAGCATGGCTGTAGCTGCCGTGGATATGCGTCGCGTCCCGCCATCGCGTCGCACCGAGCGGATGCAGCCGCCGCTGCCAGTCGCTGCCCAGCAAAGCGACCAGTTCACGAATCGCAAAGTCGATCGCGGCCCGCTCGTCCGCCATCGCTTCCGCGCAGGCGCCGCCGAAGAAGCTTTCGATAATCGGCAGCCCGAACGGCGATAGCCGGTGGCTGGCGGTGCAGGCGCTGTGCGGGTTGCCGGTGAGGTGGGCATGCGCCGGCCATTCGGGCGTATCGACGGCTAGGAAGACCTTGTCGGCGAGGCCGAGCGGCAGGTTCGCCGCGGCCTGCTGCTTGTCGGGCAGCGGCGGGTCGAAGACGAGTCCGTGGTACGCCGTCGTGGGTAGCGCGAGAATGACCCGCGCCGCTTCGATCGTCCCCGCAGGCGTGTCGAGCCGAATCCTCGTCCCGCGATGATCGATCCGCGTGACGGGTGTGTCGAGCCTTACCGGCACGCCCCGCGCATGGCCAACGATCAGCGTGCCATATCCTGCGGGCAGCGCCCAATTGTCCTCGGTCGCTGCATCTTCGTACGCCGCCCAGTCGTGGAGCGACACGCGGCTCAGCGGCGCGCCATTGGCATAGCCGGAGATGGCGTCGACCATCGGCCGCCACGGGTCGTCCGTCGCGACGAAGTCCGACAGCGGGCGGTCAGGGCCGTTGAGCGCGGCATGCGCGGCGGTCTCGAACCGGTCGTAGGCTTCGCCGAATGCGCGATGTTCGTGCGGAGGGAAGTCCAGGTCGCGCCATTGCACGCCCCAATTGGGGGACGATCGGTCGATGGTGACGCCGGCGGCCTCGGCGATCCGGGTCCAGGGGTTGCGCTTGGCGGAGTGGAGCCAGCCGCAGCCGGCGTCGACGGTGACGAATTCTCCATCACCCCCGACGTGCTCCGGGGGCCACTCTGTGGCGAGGGGCGCGGCCTGAGGCTCGAACGATCCCCCAGTGGCCGGGTGGACCCCGGAACGAGTTCGGGGTGACGGGGTAAGTGGGGCGAAGGCCGCGCTCCCATCGAGCGGCAACCGCAGACTGCGCGCCCGCCCACCAAGGCGGTCGCCCGCCTCGACCAGCAATACCTCGGCACCCGCATCGTGCAGCGCCCGCGCCGCGGCGATGCCGGCCGCGCCGCCGCCGACGACGACGGTCAGGCCGGCCGGCACGCTCACCTCAGGCCGCGATCAGGCGCTTTTCGCCGGCGATGCGCATCATCGCCTTTTGCAGCTTCTCGAACGCCCGCACCTCGATCTGGCGCACGCGCTCACGCGACACGCCGTACACCTGGCTCAGCTCTTCCAACGTCTTGGGATCGTCGGTCAGGCGCCGCTCGGTCAGGATGTGCTTTTCGCGGTCGTTCAGGTCGTCCATCGCGCTGACCAGCATGTCGTGGCGGACGTCCGCCTCCTGCGCGTCGGCGACGACCGCGTCCTGCAAGGGCGCATCGTCCTGCAACCAGTCCTGCCACTGACCCTCGCCATCTTCGCGCATCGAGACGTTGAGCGACGTGTCGCCGCCCATCGCCATGCGACGGTTCATGCTGACGACATCGCTTTCGGCGACGCCCAGATCGGTCGCGATCTTGGTGATGTGTTCGGGACGCAGGTCGCCGTCCTCGAACGCATCGAGCTTCGACTTCATGCGTCGCAGGTTGAAGAACAGCTTCTTCTGTGCCGCAGTGGTGCCCATCTTCACGAGGCTCCACGACCGCAGGATATATTCCTGGATCGACGCGCGGATCCACCACATCGCATAGGTGGCGAGGCGGAAGCCCCGATCGGGCTCGAACTTCTTCACGCCCTGCATCAGGCCGATATTGCCTTCGCTGATCAGCTCCGACGTCGGCAGGCCATAACCGCGATAGCCCATTGCGATCTTGGCGACGAGGCGCAGGTGGCTGGTGACGAGCTGCGCCGCCGCCTCGGTATCGCCATGCTCCTGGAAGCGCTTGGCGAGCATATATTCCTGCTCGGGTTGCAGGATGGGGAATTTCTTGATCTCGGCGAGGTAGCGGTTGAGGCTCTGCTCGCCGCCGAGGGCAGGTATCGTCGCGGGGACGTTGCTGCGGGCTGCCATGATCTGATCTCCCTTATCTTGCGGAGGCGTGTCGTCCCTGTCGCGGCAACGAACGGTCCGGACCTATACGTGAAGCTCGGTGAACAGTTCCTGCATGTCTGCAGGCATATCGCTATCGAACGCCAAAGCGGTGCTTTTCACCGGATGGATGAACCCCAGATGCGCCGCATGCAAGGCCTGGCGGCGGAAACCGAGGGTTTCGAGAAGCGCTTTTTGAGCACCCTTTGTTCTACCATAGACCGGGTCGCCCAGCAAGGCGTGCCCGATCGAAGCCATGTGAACGCGGACCTGATGCGTGCGCCCCGTCTCAAGCCGGCATTCGACCAGAGCCGCGTCGCGCAGCAGCTCCATCGTGCGATAATGCGTCACGGCGCGCTTGCCGCCCTGAACGATCGCGATCTTCTTGCGGTTGGTCGCCGAGCGGGCGAGGGGGGCGTCGACCTTGCCCTCCGCCGGTCGCGGCCGTCCGCCGACGATCGCGCGATAGCGCCGATCGATACTGTGGTCGTGGAACTGGCGGGCCAGACCCTCATGCGCGCGATCGGTCTTGGCGGCGACCATCAGCCCGCTGGTATCCTTGTCGATCCGGTGGACGATCCCCGGCCGCGCGACGCCGCCGATGCCCGACAGGCTGCCCTGGCAATGGTGGAGCAACGCGTTGACCAATGTGCCGTCGAGATTGCCCGCCGCTGGGTGGACGACGAGGCCGGCCGGCTTGTCGATCACGATCAGATGTTCGTCTTCGTAAGCGATGACGAGGGGGATATCCTGCGCCTCGTTGTGCGGCAGCGTCGGATTGGGCACCGCGACGTTTAGCCGATCCCCCGCGCTCGCACGCTTGGCGGGATCGCGCACCATCACGCCGTCGCGCGTCACCGCGCCGCTGGCAATCAGCACCTTCAGCCGCTCGCGTGACAGCGTCGGCACCGCATCGGCGAGCGCACGGTCGAGCCGCCAGCCATCGGCGGCAGGCGCGATCGTCGCTTCAAGGATGGAAACCCCCCGGTCCATACCGTAACGATGTGGGAACGATGGTGACGATTGCAAGCGACCTTGCCCGCCAAATCCTGCGCGCTGCGGCAGCGTCGCCGGACGAAGAGGTGTGCGGCCTGCTATTCGGCACGGCCGACGCGATCGCGGCGGTGCAGCCGTGCCGCAACGTCGCCGCCGATCCGTCGCGCTGGTTCGAGATCGATCCCGCCGCTCTGCTGGCGGCGCACCGAGCGGCACGGAACGGCGCGCCTGCGATCGTCGGCTGGTATCATTCGCACCCGAACGGGCTGGCGATGCCGTCCCCTCGCGACGCTGCGAGCGCCGCGCCGGACGGCATGCTGTGGCTGATCGCGGCGGGCGGCGCACTGCGCGCGTGGCGGGCGGTGGAGGATGGGCCGGTCGAGGGGCGGTTCGAGGCGGTGGCGCTCGGGGTAGTATAAGAACTGCCGTCATCCCAGCGGAGGCGGGGATCCATAACCTCTACCCTTTCGGCTCGATCCGCCACGCTGGCGCGTCTGGATTCCCGCCTACGCGGGAATGACGAAAGTGGCTCGCATGCCTCGCTGCGCTTGCACCCGTGACTCATCCCCGCCACATCAGAGCGATACTTCAGGGGATACCCATGTCCGTCAGCCCGATCGATTTTGCGAGCCTGCTCTGCTCGCGCCTGTGCCATGACCTGCTGTCGCCGGTCGGCGCGCTCAACAACGGGCTGGAGCTGCTCGGCGACGAGAACGATCCCGAGATGCGCACCCGCGTCTTTCAGCTGCTCAGCGAGAGCGCGCGCGTATCCGCCAACAAGCTCAAATTCTTCCGCCTCGCCTTCGGTGCCGCCGGCGGGTTCGGCGAACAGGTCGACGCGCGCGAGGCGAAGACCGCGATCGAGGGGCTGCTCGCGGACAATAAGCGCACGCAGTTCAACTGGTGGGTGGAAACGGAGACGCTGCCCAAGTCCGCGCTGAAGGTGATGCTCAACCTCGCCCTGATCGCCAGCGAGGCGCTGGTGCGCGGTGGCACGCTGGATGTCGGCGGCGAAGACAATGGCGGGCAACTGGAGATCGTGGTCAAGATCGAGGGGCCGCGGATCATCCTCGACCCCGAACTGCGCCGCACGCTGACCGACGGCGAGGGGGCCGAAGGCGTTACCCCGCGCGCCGCCGCCGCCTATCTGGTCCACACGCTCGCCGCCCAGGCCGGCGGCACGGTGCTGGTCAGCGAACCGGCCGAGAATGTCATGATCTTCGGCGTCGCCTTTCCGAACGGCTGATCGGCGTCGGGCGCCGCAGTAAACGCGCTCTTAACCCCTCATCCGCCATGACCCCACGCGACTATCGCCCGGGGACCCATGGACGACCTGCTGCAGGAATTCATCGCTGAAACCCGCGAGACGCTCGACGCTTTGTCGGGCGAGATCGTCGCGTGGGAGGCGGATCCGGCCGATCGCGCGCGGTTAGATGCGATCTTCCGCTTCGTCCACACGGTGAAGGGCAGCTGCGGCTTCCTCGATCTGCCGCGCCTCGCCCGGCTGAGCCATGCCGCCGAAGATGCGCTGGCGACGGTGCGCGACGGCCGCCGGACGCCGGATACCGCGCTGGTCGATGCCGTCCTCGCGATCGTCGACCGGATCGGTGACATCGTCGAGGCGATCGATGGCGGCGAAGCGCTGGACGATACGGGCGAGGACCTGCTGATCGCGGCGCTGGCGGAGGATGCGCAGCCGGTCGCATCAGTGCAGGCAGCGCACCTGCCGCGCGTCGGCTCTCGCTCCGTCCGGCTGAACGTCGACCTGCTCGACCGGATGATGAGCGGCATGTCCGACATGGTGCTCGCCCGCAACGAACTGGCACGACGGCTGCGCGATACCGATAGCGATCCGCTGGTCGAAGCGGCACTGGAGCGTCTGTCGCTGACCGTTGCCGACATGCGCGATACCGTCACCCGCACCCGCATGCAGCGGATCGACGCTCTATTCTCCGCCTTGCCGCGCATGGTCCGCGATACCGCCGGCGAGCTCGGCAAGCTGGTGGCGCTGACCATTGAGGGCGCCGACGTCGAGCTGGATCGCGAGATGATCGAGCTGATGCGCGATCCCTTGCTCCACATCATCCGCAATGCGGTCGACCATGGTATCGAGGCGCCGGCGGATCGCCGCGCGGCGGGCAAGCGCGACACCGGCCGCCTGATCGTCGCCGCGCGTCAGTCGGGTAATCAGATCCTCGTCGAAATCACCGACGACGGCCGCGGTATCGACGTCGATCGGCTGGTCGAAAAGGCCAAGGCGCAGAAGATCCTGACCACCAGCCAGGCCGCCGCGATGGATCATGCCGCCAAGCTCGACCTCATCTTCCACCCCGGCCTGTCGAGCCGCGATACGGTGACCGCTATTTCCGGTCGCGGCGTCGGCATGGACGTGGTGCGGGCCAACATCGAACAGCTTGGCGGGCGCATCCATCTGTCCAGCCAGCCGGGGCGCGGGCTCAGCATCGTGATCTTCGTGCCGCTGACATTATCGATCATGTCGACGATCGTCGTCGGCGTCGGCGATCATCGCTTCGCGATCGCGCGCCAGTCGGTCGACGAAATTCTGCGCATTCGCGGCGAATCGGTGCGGATCGACACGATCGGCGACACGGCAGTCGCGACCGTGCGCGGACGGCGCCTGCCGATAGTATCGCTCGCCGAATTGATGGGCCTTGCCGGCGAGAAGGATCAGGCCGCGACGCTCGCGATCGTGTCGACGCGCGGCGGCGATTATGCGCTGGTGATCGATCAGGTGATAGATACCGAGGATCTGGTGGTCAAGCCGGCGGCTCCCGCCGTGATGGCGACGGGCCTGTACGCAGGCCAGACGCTGCCCGATTCGGGCCAGCCGATGCTGCTGCTCGACGGATCGGGCATGGCCACCATGGCGGGCCTGCGGTTCGACAAGACGCTGATCGCCGACGAGGCGCCGGTCGAACAGACGCGCGCGGACGCCATTCCGGCCCTGCTGTTCGAGGATCTGGACGGCCAGCGCCGCGTGATGCCGCTCGCGGCGATCGACCGCGTCGAGCCGGTGTCGGTCGATGCGATCCGCCTGACCGCGGGCAAGCTGCGGCTGGCGATCGGCGGGGCGCTCGTCCCCTTGCAGGCGGTCGCCCCGTTCGGCGCCCGACGTGAAGTACCCGTGCTGCGCCTGACAGATGGTTCGACCGAGATCGCCTATGCGATCCATGAACCGGTCGAAATCGTCCATCTGCCCGATCAGATCGCCCCCGTCTTCGGCTGCGGGCCGGTTGCCGGCGTCGCGATCATCGGCGGCGAACAGGTGGAATTGCTCGACGCGCATGCGCTGTTCGCGGGCGAAGCGCTGCGACCGGCCGAGCCGCGTCTGTGCCTGTTGCAGGGGGATGGCAGCGGCTGGATGGAAACCTTCCTGCGGCCGATGCTGGATGCGGCGGGCTATCGCTGCGTCACCCAGCCGCCGGCCGACGTGCCGGTCGACGTCGCGCTGGTGATGGACGATCGACCCGTCGCGCCGGCCGTCGCGCGCAATGTCGTGCGGCTGCGGCGCGATCCGGGGGTGGGCGAGGGCATCTATCGCTACGACCGGTCGGCCTTGTTCGATGCGCTGGCGCGCGCGGTGGGGGAAGGATGATGGAGCTGTTCCTGATCGCCCAGATCGCCGGCCGCGGCGTCGCGATCGCCACGTCGCAGATCGATTCGGTGGTGGATATCGCCGAAACGGTCGCCGTGCCGCGGACCGCGCGCGCGATCCGTGGGCTGGTCGCCTTGCGTAGCCGCGTGGTGACGGTGATCGACACCGGCACCGCGCTCGGCCTCGCACCGATGCCCGCCCATGCGCGCCGCGCGGTGATCACGCGGGTCGACGGCCATGATTATGCGGTGCTGGTCGATTCGCTCGACGATGTTGCGCTGTTCGATCGCCAGTCGCTCTCTCCCGGCCTCGCCCTCGATCGCGGCTGGGCGCGGGTGGGCGTCGGGCTGATCGAACGGGACGACGAGGCGCTGCTGATCGTCGATCTCGCGGCGATTGTTCCGCAACAGGCCGTGGCGGCTTAACGGCCCGCTTACCCTTGCCTGTCACACAGGCGTCAGAACGAACACTTCCTTCGTGAAAAGGCGTATCCGTGAAGACCTGCCTCGTCGTCGACGATTCGAAGGTGATCCGCAAGGTGGCCCGGCACATTCTGGAAACGCTGGACTTTACCGTGACGGAGGCCTGCGACGGCCGTGAGGCGCTCGACGCCTGCCTGGCGTCTGCCCCTGACGTGATCCTGCTCGACTGGAACATGCCCGTGATGAGCGGGATGGATTTCCTGCGCGCGTTGCGCGAATCGGCGATCCCCTCGCGACCCAAGGTCGTATTCTGCACCACCGAGAACGGCATGGCCTACATCCGCGCGGCGATCGACGCCGGTGCGGACGAATATGTGATGAAGCCGTTCGACCGCGACACGCTCGAATCCAAGCTCCAGATCGTCGGCCTCGCCTGAGCCGGTCCGGGTGCATGGCGCCGCTTCCCCAACCTTTGCGTGACGACGTGCAGGCGGAGGACGACAGTCCCGCAGCGCCGCCCCGGCCGCTGCCGCGCATCCTGATCGTCGACGATTCGGCCGTCACGCGTGCGGTGATGGAGCGGATCGTCACCGCCAGCGGCCGCTATGTCGTCGTCGCCAGCGTCAGCACGATCGCGGCGGGCCTGGCGGCGCTGGCGCGGGAACGGATCGACCTGATCCTGCTCGACATCAACCTGCCCGACACCGATGGCCTCACCGCCCTGCCGGCGCTGCTCGCCGCCAGCAACGCGGCGCACGTGCTGGTCGTCTCGGGCGCGCTGAACACGGGCAGCGACGTCGCGCAGCAGGCGCTCGACGCGGGCGCGATCGACACGCTGTTCAAGCCCGAGGCCGGCCAGCGCATCACGCAGTTCAGCGAATCGCTGCTCGGCAAGATCGATCGGCTGCTGGCCGTCGATCCCGCACCCGCCGTGGTCGACGAGCATCCCCCGGCGTTGGCGATCCGCACGCCGGCACCCGTGCGCGATGCGAAGGGCGTGACCGTCCCGCTCGCCACGGCAGCGGCGGATTACGACGTGGTGGCGATCGGCGCCTCGACCGGCGGTATCCATGCGCTCAGCGAATTGCTGCGGGCGATACCCGCTGAATTCCGTCTGCCGATCCTCGTCACGCAGCATCTGCCCGCGGCCTTCATGCCCTATTTCGCGGCGCAGCTCGCGGTGATCGGCGGCCGGCCGTGCGAGGTCGCGTGCGACCGGATGCGGGTGCGCCCCGGGCGGATCATCGTCGCGCCGGGCGATGCGCATATGCGCTGCGTCCGCCTGCCCGACGGGTCGGCCGCGGTGCGCCTGACCGACCAGCCGAGCGACAGCGGCTGCATGCCGTCGGTCGACCCGATGCTGGCGTCGCTCGCCGACATCTTCGGGCCCCGCGTGCTCGCCATCGTGCTGAGCGGCATGGGGCGCGACGGCGCCGATGGCGCGCGATCGGTACATGAGGCGGGAGGGAGCGTGATCGTGCAGGACCGGATCAGCTCGGTCGTCTGGGGCATGCCCGGCACCATCGTGCAGGCGGGCCATGCGGACGTCGTCCTGTCGCCGCGCGATATCGGCCTGTTCGCCGCCGCCGGACAGCGGCCATGATTGCCCCGTCGCGCGCGACCGCCGTGCGCCCGCCTGCGGCCGGCAGCACCGTATCGCCCGCGACGCTGCAGATGTTCAGCGCGTTGCTCGAGGCGCGGACGGGCCAGCGCATCGCCAGCTATCGATCCTGGCGAATCGATACGGCGCTGAAATCGCTGATGCGCGATCGCGGCCTCGGAACGCTCGACCAGCTCGTCGCGCTGCTGCGCGACGGGCGCGATCGCCCGCTCGCCGACGAGGTGGTCGACGCGCTGCTTAACCAGGAAACCTCGTTCTTCCGCGATGCGCCGATCTTCGACCTCGTCGTCGAGGCGGTGGCCGCGGCCGAACGGCGCGGGCACCGTGCGCGCATCTGGTGCGCCGGCTGCGCGACCGGGCAGGAGCCGCAATCGCTGGCAATGCTGTTCGCCGAGCGGGCCGAAGCGGGCGCCCCCATGCCCGAAATCCTCGCGACCGACGTATCCGACCTGGCGCTCGCCCGCGCCCGCGCCGGCCGTTACACGCAGTTCGAGATCCAGCGTGGTCTGCCGATCCGCCAGCTGATGCGCTGGTTCGATGGCGAGGGCGGGGAATGGACGATCAAGCCCGACCTCGCCCGGCGCGTCATGTTCCGGCAGCACAATCTGGTCGCCGACCGCCCACCGGCCGGCGCGTTCGACGTCATATTGTGCCGTAACGTGCTGCTCTATCTGTCTCCCGAAACCAAGCAGGCCGTCTTCCGCACCTTCGCCAACGCGCTGCGCCCCGATGGCCTGCTGGTGCTGGGGGCGGGGGAGACGGTGATCGGCCAGACGCAGCTGTTCCAGCCGAGCCGGACGCTGCGGGGCTTCTACGAACGGTCGGCCGTGCCGACGCCCGACGGCGGCATCGCCGGCGCAGCCCAGGGCCGCGGCGGCGCCTGACCGCGGATCGTCCGGCCCCTCTTACCTCGCGCGTGCGGCTCGGCTAACGTGCATCGCCATGGACCGTCTCGACACGCCCTCGCCGAACTTCGACGAGCGGACGCTGCCGATCAGCATGATCGTGCTGCACTACACCGGCATGCAGGATGCCGCCTCCGCCCGTGCGCGCCTGTGCGATCCCGAGGCCAAGGTCTCGTCGCATTATCTGCTCGACGAGGACGGTACGCTCCACCGCCTCGTCGCGGAGGAGCATCGCGCCTGGCACGCCGGCGCATCGCATTGGCGCGGCATCACCGACGTCAATTCGGCGAGCATCGGGATCGAGATCGTCAATCCGGGGCATGAATGGGGCTATCGTCCGTTCCCGGAAGCGCAGATCGAGGCGCTGCTGCCGCTGGTCGCGGACATCAAGGAGCGCCACGGCATCACCCGCGGCAATATCGTCGGCCATTCCGACGTCGCGCCGGTGCGCAAGCGCGATCCGGGCGAACTCTTCCCCTGGCACCGGCTCGCCCGGCTGCGCCTCGCGCTGCCCCGGCCGACGCGTAACTTGCTCGACCCGATGTGGACGCAGGCGGGCTTCCTGCTCGCGCTCGAACGCTTCGGCTATGACGTCACCGATCCGATGGCGGCGATCATGGCGTTCCAGCGCCGTTTCCGCCCCGAGCTGATCGATGGCGAGATCGATGCCGAATGTCGCATGATCCTGCTCGCGCTGCTGCTTCCCAAACCGCAGGGGGATGAGTAGAGAGGCACGGTCAGAGGGTCGGGCGGCCGCGGGCATCGCAAGATGCGCGAGGAAAGTCCGGGCTCCGCGAAACGACGGTGCCGGGTAACGCCCGGCGGGGGCGACCCCAGGGACAGTGCCACAGAGAGCAGACGGCCACTCCTTCGGGACGGTCATGGTGAAAGGGTGCGGTAAGAGCGCACCGCGCGACCGGTAACGGAAGCGGCACGGCAAACCCCACCGGGAGCAAAACCGAATAGGGACGGCACAGGGGCTTCGTTTCAGCTCGTCGTCCGGGTTGGTTGCTGGAGGCGGCGCGCAAGCGTCGTCCTAGAGGAATGGTCGCCCAGTCCCTTTGGGGATGGACAGAACCCGGCTTACAGACCCTCTGGCGTTTATCTTCCCCTGCGGTCAGGATGTACCCCGAGTGGGGGAGTGACGACATGCAGGGACGGATGGCCGCAATCGCGGTGCTGGGATTGGCCGTGAGCAGCATCGGTCAGGCACAGCAGGCGCCACAGCGCCCGGCCGAGCCGCGCACGGTGCAGCAGGATTTCGAAGCCGCGACGGCCTTGTCGAGCGGCACCGATCGAGCCGCCGCACTTGCCGCGTGGGAGGCTCTGGAAAAGCGGGTCGCGGACCGACCACGCAATCTCGGGCTGGTGCTGGTCCGCAAAAGCGTTGTCCTGGATGCGATGAACCGCAGCGACGAATCGGTCGCCGCCGCGCGCCGCGGACTTGCGCTGCTGCCGGCGACCGACGCGTCGCTGCGCGACGATCGCTATTCGGCCTACAGCAACCTTGCGCATGTCGCGCATCGGACGCTCGATTACGCCAGCGCGGCATCCTTCTACGCGCAGGCGGAAACGCAGGCGACGAACCCTACCGATAAGCTCGCGGCGCTGCTCGGCCAAATCCGGACCGCGACCTTCACCGATCCGGCGGCAGCCGCGGCGGCGGCGGCGCGCGCCGATGCGCTGCTAGCGCAGGTGAAGGCGGACAAGGACGTGCTGGCGAGTTTGGCCTCCGCCAAGGCCGTGTTGGCGCTGAACCGCCACGACCTGCCGACCGCGACGGCGCAGGCGATGGATGCGGTGAAGGACCTGGGCGGCCTGACCAACAAGACCGATCTGCGCGATGCCGCTGCCCGCTCGACCGCCGCGCTCGCCCTGCTGCTGTCGGGCCGCAAGGACGAGGCCCGCCGCTATATGGCGATGACCGGCGCCGGTCGCGTGCCCGACGGTAATTTCGATCCGGGCGCGGCGATGATGCCGCCCGATTGCGGTGGCGAGGCCGGATTGAAGCCGCAGGACATGGCGATCGTGCAGTTCTCGATCCGCGACGACGGAACGGTGCTGCTGGCCGAACCCATCTACGCAGAGGGCGGCGGCGCGGTCGCGCTCGCCTTCGCCCAGGCCGCGCGGAGCTGGTCGTGGAGCGTCGAGCAGGTCAAGGCGATTCCGTCGTTCCTGCGCTACAACGTCCGCGTCGAACTGCGCTGCAACCTCGCCTTTCCGCGGCCGTCGATCGGTGATGGACTGATGACGACGCTGACCGAATGGCTCCGCGCCCAGGGAAAGCCGGTGCCGGACGAGCCGGAGAACCCGGCTCAAGCGCTTGCCGGCGAACGCGCGGCGCTGGCCGCGGCGCCCGACGGCTTGCCGCGCCTCGTCGCGCTGGTGGCGCTAATCCGATCGCCGGTGGTCCCGCGTGAGGAAAAGCAGGCCTTCGCCGAGGAGGCGTTAAAGATCGCGCAGGGGGCCAAGGCGCCCGTGACGGGTCAGCTTGGCCTCGCGCTCGAGGAACGCACCAACAGCCGCGCGGATATCTGGGGCGCCTCTGCCTACCGTCGCGTCGTGGCGCCGCTGCTCGACCAGCCACCCTATGCCGACAATCCGCAGGCGCGCGCCGCGATCCGGCTGCTCCTGGCCGACAAGGAGGAACCGCGCAGCGACCGGCGGGCGGCGCTGCTGGATCAGGTGGTCAAGGATCAGGCGCTCGGCGAGCAGGACGCGCTGCGGACCGGCGCGCTGATCCGCCTGGCGTCGCTGGCCCAGGCGCGGGGCGATGCGGTCGCCGCGAAGGACGCCTTCGCCCAGAGCGGCCTGTCGGCCAATCAATGCGCGCTGGTCGGCGATGCGCCGCAACTTCGCCATGCCGGAGGCACCTTCCCCGAGGAAGCGATGTCCTGGGGTTTTGAGGGCTGGACGCGCACGCAGTTCGACATCGCGGCCGATGGCGCGGTCGTCGCGCCGCGCGTGATCGTGTCCTATCCGCCGTTCATCTTCACCCAGGCCGGCAATGCGACGGCCAAGAGCTTCGTCTTTTCGAAGACCTATCGCCCGGCCGGCGCTCTCGCCTGCGGTGCGGCGACGCGGCAGGTCCGGTTCCTGCTGCCGTCTAGGCACTGATTGCCGCGGCGGTTGCGCGCCGCCGCCCAGCGCTTATGTGGGCGGGGATGGCGCGTAATCCCACCCGTTCAAACGACTGGGGCTTTCCCCGCTGGCGCGGCTACGGCTCGTCGCGCGAGGCGACCACGGTCCGCCTGTGCGACCGGCATGGCTGCGACGCGCCGGGCAATTGCCCGGCGCCCAAATCGCCCAACAGCCCCGACCGCTGGTATTTCTGCGAGGCGCATGCCGCCGAATACAATCGCGGCTGGAATTACTTCGAAGGTCTGTCGGCCGAGGAAGCCGCCCAGCGCGAGGCATCGGAAAGCCGCACCGCGTCGGGCTATGCCAATGCCAGCCATTATGCCTGGGGCGGCCCCGGCGATGGCAGCCGCTCGCGCGACGAAATGCGCGCGCTGGAGGCGCTGGAGCTGGACAGCGACGCCGATTTCGATGCGGTGAAGGCGGCGTGGCGCCGGCTGGCCAAGGCGAACCACCCCGACGTCCGGCCCGGCGATGCCGATGCCGCGGTCCGCTTCCAGGCGGTACAGGCAGCCTATGAGGTCTTGCGGACGGCAGAGGAGCGGCGCGAGTGGCGCCCCAGCTGAAACATGTCCCCAGCGCATGGTCCGGCGCGGTCCTGGTCTGCGGCAAATGTTCGAAGAAGATCGACGGCGGCTTCGGCAAGAAGGGCCGCACGCCGCTCGCCAAGGTGCTGCGCAAGATCCTGGGGCTGAAGAAGGACCGCAAGGCGCCGCTCGGCGTGGTCGAGACGCGCTGCCTGGGCGTGTGCCCGCGCGGTGCGGTGGCGCTGATCGACGGCCGCGATCCCCACCGCTGGCTGGTGGTGCCGCAGGGCGCCGACGTGGCGGAACTGGCGGCGCGCCTCGCGCCGCAGCCCGAGGCGCGCTGAGCTTCGCCCCACCCCTCCCGTCACCCCGGACTCGTTCCGGGGTCCACTCCGCGGCGAGGGGGATGGCTGGAGGCGTGACCGTCCCCTAGCGGCCCGGTGGACCCCGGACCAAGTCCGGGGTGACGAGGTGGGTTGTGGGTGCGCCCCGAATCCCTCAAACGTACCGCGGCGCCGTTTCGCGGATCAGCGCGATCATGTTCGGGATGCCCTGCGTCCGGTTCGAACTCAGCTGGTTCTTCAGGTCGAACGACGCCAGTTCGCCCTCGATATCGGTCGCCAGGATATCGCCCGGCGCGCGATCCTGCACCGTCAGCAGAACCAGCGCGATGATCCCCTTGGTGATCGCAGCATTGCTGTCCGCCAGGAAATGCAGCGTGCCGTCGTCACGGCGCGTGGGGTACACCCACACCGACGCCGAACAGCCGCGCACCAGCGTCGCCTCGGTCTTCAGCGCATCCGGCATCGGTTCGAGCGCGCGGCCGAGATCGATCAGCAGCCGATAGCGATCGTCGGCGTCAAGAAAGTCATATTCGTCGCGAAGGTCGGCGAGGTTGGTCATGCGACGCGCGGTACAGGTGGGGGCGGGGCGGGGCAACCGGGCTCGTCTCAGCGGGCTTATGCGGTCCACGCCAACTGTCATCGCAGGGGATGCGAAACCTCTTTGGGGGGCGCCTCGCTTGCGACTCTTAAGCCGTCACCCCGGACTTGTTCCGGGGTCCACCGGGCCGCAAGGGGACGCTTCGTTGCCTGCGACACTGCGGATGTCGGAACACGTCCGGCATGACGTAAAGGTCTTTCGAGGATCCCGCCAAGGCGAGCGTTGGCAGCCGCGAGGGGGGCGCTTTTTCCGTGCGGATGGTCTTGCACAGACACGAAAAAGGGCGGCCTCCTTGCGGGGGCCGCCCTTGATCTGTCGCTTTGGTCGGCCGTCATGGGGGCAAGCCCCATGACGTCGAAGCTCGGCGGTGCCGAGCCCGGCCGGCCGTGCGGGAGTGCGGCGGGCTGGCCCGCCGTCTCTCCCGCTACAGCTTACTTCAGCTCGACGGTCGCGCCTGCTTCTTCGAGCTGCTTCTTGATCTTCTCGGCTTCGTCCTTGTTCACGCCTTCCTTGACCGGCTTCGGCGCGCCCTCGACGAGAGCCTTCGCTTCGGTCAGGCCCAGGCCGGTGATCGCGCGGACTTCCTTGATGACGTTGATCTTCTTGCCACCGTCGCCGGTCAGGATCACGTCGAACTCGGTCTTCTCTTCAGCGGCCGGAGCGGCAGCGCCACCGCCAGCAGCCGGAGCAGCGGCAACAGCCGCAGCGGCCGAAACGCCCCACTTCTCTTCGAGCATCTTCGACAGCTCAGCGGCTTCGAGGACGGTCAGTTCGCTCAGGCTCTCAACGAGCGCGTTCAGGTCTGCCATGGTACTTCCTTCATAGTTCGGGGCATCGCCCCGGAGTGTCGTTCACAAAATCGCTTGAGGCCAAGCGCCTGAAAGCTCAGGCGGCTTCCTTCTCGGCATAGGCCGACAGCACGCGCGCGATCTGCGCCGCGGGAGCCTGGGTGATCGTCGCGAGCTTCGTTGCCGGAGCAACGATGAGGCCCACGATCTTCGCACGCAGTTCGTCCAGCGACGGCATGGTGGCGAGCGCCTGCACACCGGCTACGTCGAGAGCCGTCGCGCCCATCGATCCGCCCACGATTTCGAACTTGTCGTTCGTCTTCGCGAATTCGACCGCAACCTTGGCTGCGGCGACCGGATCGACCGAGGAGGCAAGGCCGACCGGGCCGGTGAGCATATCGCCCAGCGCGCCATAGTCGGTGCCATCGAGTGCGATCTTGGCAAGCTTGTTCTTCGAGACCTTGTAGGTCGCGCCGGCATCACGCATCAGATTGCGCAGTCGCGTGGACTGCGCCACCGTCATTCCGTTGTTGCGGGTGACAACCACCACGCCGACCTCGGAAAAGGTGCGATTCAACTCGGCAACGGCCGCGGCCTTTTGAGCACGATCCATGCCATTCTCCACGTTTGAGAAGGCCACGCGAAGCGGCCCTCCCGGTTACAAACCGGCAGGGGAGAACCCCGGCCGGGGTTGTCCATCGATGGGGAAGGGCACCCGTGAAGGTGTAGCAGACCGACGCAAGGCTAGCGCCCGACCGGTCCGTCAAATTCCTGTCCCCGTCTCGGCAGGACATTAAGCCGCGGCATATTCCGCGGCACCTGCTGTCTTGGACGGATGCACGACGGGCGAACCCGCCGGCAAGGCCGCGCACATAGCGGAAATACGGGCCGAGTCAATCATGCGCATAGGTCCTCCCCCGCCAGGGGGAGGGGGACCGCTCGGCGCAAGCCGAGTGGTGGAGGGGGAGGGAAACGATATCCCTCGTCGCAAAGGTCATCGCCGACCACCCCCTCCGTCAGCGTTGCGCGCTGCCACCTCCTCCAGAATTTACATGTCTTCAATTCGTCACGTTCGTTTCATCCGGCCGTCATCCGATCGCAATCCCCCTGCCGCTTTCCCCCGCCAAAATGGGGATCGCACCGCCGGCCAACGGGCCGCGATCAAGGGGGAATTTCATCATGACCATGCTCGACCAGCCGGCCATCGGCTATGACGATGGCGACATCGATACCAATGTCAGCACGAACGGCCATATCAACGATCTGATCGCGCTCCGCTATTCGCGCCGCCAGACGCTGCGCGGCGGCCTGTCGGCGATGAGCATGGCGGTGTTCGGCGGCGCGATGCTGGCGGGCTGCGACAAGGACGATACCCGCCGCGCGACGACGGTGACCGCAGGCGACGCCACCAGCACCACCAGCGGCAAGACGGTGACACTGGTCGGCACCGTCACCAGCGGCACGGCGAGCAGCACCGGCTGGACGCAGACGAGCGGCCCGACGGTCGCGCTGAGCACCAATTCGACCGGCACCGCCACCTTCACCGCACCCGCGGTGACGCAGAGCACCGTGCTCGGCTTTCAATTTGCCAGCACCTCGTCGGATGGCATCCGCTCGATCGCCGATACCAGCGTCACCGTCGCGCCTGCGATCCTCGATTTCACCGCGGTGTCCAAGAGCCTGGCCGACGTCGTCGCCGTACCCTCGGGCTATCAGGTGGCCGTCCTCTACCGCCTCGGTGATCCGATCAACGGCAGCGTCGGCGCTTATGCCAATGACGGCAGCGACACGACCTTCTCGGCGCGCGCGGGCGACCATCACGACGGCATGAGCTATTTCGGGCTCGCCGCCAGCGGCACCACGCCGGATGCGAGCAACAGCAGCCGCGGCCTGCTGGTGATGAACCACGAGAATATCACCGAAAGCTATCTGCACCCCAACGGCCCGACCAACCTGTCGTCGGGCGTCCGTCCGACCGCCGAGGTGCTGAAGGAGATGGAATGCCACGGCGTCAGCGTGATCGAGATCACGCGCGGCACCAGCGCTTGGAGCTACAGCAGCACCAGCAGCTTCAACCGCCGCATCACGCCGTTCACGCCGACCAGCTTTTCGGGGCCGGTCGCGGGCAGCGCGTTGCTGTACACCGCCTATGCGACCAACGGCCGCACCGGCCGCGGCACGATCAACAATTGCGCCAACGGCCGCATGCCGTGGAATACCTATCTGACCGCGGAAGAGAATTGGGCGGGCTATTTCCGCCGCGATTCGGGCGACAACACGCGCCGCGCCGCTGCGGTGGGGGCGAAGTCGGTCACTGCCTTCTCGCGCTACGGCCTCAGCGAACGCGCGGGCAATTATCGCTGGACCTTCTCCGACGCGCCGACCGCGGGCGACACGACCCGCGTCGCCAAGTTCAACGCGACGATCGATCCGACCAAGGCGTCGGACGGCACGCAGGATTTCCGCAACGAACCCAACCAGTACGGCTGGATCGTCGAAATCGACCCGTTCGACCCGTCGTCGACCCCACGCAAGCGCACCGCGCTCGGCCGCATGAACCACGAAGGCTGCGTCGTCGGCCGCACCATCGCCGGCGTCCGCCCGGCCTTCTACATGGGCGACGATGCGCAGAACGAATATCTCTACAAATTCGTCTCCGCGACGCCCTGGTCGGATGCCGATGCCACGGCGAGCAACCGCCTGGCTATCGGCGACAAATATCTCGACAGCGGCACGCTCTACGTCGCCAAGCTCAACGCGGACGGCAGCGGCCAGTGGCTGCCGCTGGTGTTCGGGCAGGGGCCGCTGACCGCGGGCAATGCGGCCTATGCCTTCGCCGATCAGGCCGACGTGCTGACCCACGCCCGCCTGGCCGGCGACGCGCTGGGCGCGACCAAGATGGACCGTCCCGAATGGACCGCGGTCAACCCCGTCAACGGCCAAATGTACCTGACGCTGACCAACAATTCGTCGCGCACCGCGGCCAACACCGATGCCGCCAATCCGCGCGCCTATAGCGATCCCAAGACGACCGGCGGCCAGACCAACGGCAATCCCAACGGCCACGTCATCCGCTTGCGCGAAACCGGCGACACCAGTGAGGCGACGAGCTTCACCTGGGATATCTACGCCTTCGGGGCAGGCGCGGACCTCAACCCCGCCAACATCAACCTGTCGAACCTCGATGCGACGAACGACTTCTCGTCGCCGGACGGCCTGTGGTTCGCCCGGCCCAGCAACGTCGCGGGGCAGGGGACGCCGCTGATGTGGATCCAGACCGACGACGGCGCCTATACCGACGTCACCAATTGCATGATGCTTGCCGCGATCCCCGGCACCGTCGGCGATGGCGGCACGCGGACGATTACCAACAGCCTGAACGGCGTCACCGCCAGCCAGACGACGCGCATCGGCAAAGCGCCCGGCACGTCGCTGAAACGCTTCCTGGTCGGCCCGAAGCAGTGCGAGATCACCGGCATCGATTCGACGCCCGATGGCCGGACGCTGTTCGTCAACATCCAGCATCCGGGCGAAAACGGCGGCCCGACCAACATCACCAGCAACTGGCCGCAGAGCCAGGCGACCGGCACCGGCACCGGTCGTCCGCGCTCGGCGACGATCGTCATCACCAAGACGGATGGCGGCATCATCGGCCTGTAATCGGACCGGCGCGACCGCGGGTGACGACCACCCGCGGTCGCTGCCTTCAAAAAAAGTCCGCTTTCGACCCGCGTCGGGAACCTCCCGTTAAAGACTGGCGCGGCATAGCAGGCTCCATGATCCCGAGTGCCACCCCTCTGTCGCCGATCGTGGGCCCCGTTCGCCCAGAGGAGCGGCCGTGAAGCAGCGGGAACCGCGCCGGAAGGTGATGGTGCGTGCGCGTATGCGCCGGGGCACCGGTTGGGGCGACGTCACGATCCACAATATGTCGTCGCGCGGGCTGCTCGCCACTGCGGACGAGGAATTCCGCCCGGGTACAGTGATCGAGATCCGGCGCATCCATCACATCATCGTCGGCCGCGTCGTGTGGGCGAAAGGCCAGTATTTCGGCGTCCGCACGCAGGACAAGATCGACATCGACGGCATCGTGTCGGCCAAGCCCCCGGCGCAGAAGCCGGGAACCGAGGCGGGCGCATCCGGCCCAGACCGGCGCGGCGCCAACCGGGCCGTCTCGGTCGCCGAGCGGGAGGCCAAGAGCCGCCGCTTCGCCGCGCGCTTCCAGTTCGTCGTCATGCTGATCGGCATCGGCGCTGCGGGACTGATCGCGGTGCAATATGTCTCGGGCGTGCTGTCCACCCCGCTCGCCGCCGTCAGCGCCGCGCTCGACGGCAAGTAAGGCCGCCGGGTCGTTCCCAACGCCCCGTCACCCCGGACTAGTTCCGGGGTCCACCGGGCCGCTGGGGGGCGTTCTCGCCTTTGACCATCCCCCCGCCGCGGAGTGGACCCCGGACCAAGTCCGGGGTGACGGGTGGGTGAGGCAGGCGTTCCGAACCACGCCCAACGCGAGACGGGTCGGGATCGCCCGCCATGCGGGAGGCCAATAGGGCCCGCCGGGCAGGTCCAAACGCCCCGTCACCCCGGACTAGTTCCGGGGTCCACCGGGCCGCGGGGGGCGTTCTCGCCTCTGACCATCCCCCTCACCGCGGAGTGGACCCCGGAACACGTCCGGGGTGACGGCGTGGGTGGGGCGGGCCTTCGCGCATCGCGCCCACACGCAAAAAGGGCCGGGATCGCTCCCGGCCCTTTTCGTGTTTCCGAACGAGCGGAAAGGCTTACGCGCCCGCGACCTCGGCGGTGTCGACGCGGATGCCCGGGCCCATCGTCGAGCTGACGGCGACCTTGCGGACATACTTGCCCTTGGCGCCCGACGGCTTCGCCTTGACGACCGCATCGACCAGCGCGTCGAAGTTGCGACGCAGGTCTTCCTGGCTGAACGACGCCTTGCCGATGCCCGAGTGGATGATGCCGGCCTTTTCGACGCGGTATTCAACCTGACCGCCCTTGGCGGCCTTCACCGCTTCGGCGACGTTCATCGTCACGGTGCCGAGCTTCGGGTTCGGCATCAGGCCCTTGGGGCCCAGCACCTTACCGAGGCGGCCGACGACGCCCATCATGTCCGGGGTCGCGATGCAGCGATCGAAGTCGATCGTGCCGCCCTGGATCGTTTCCATCAGGTCTTCCGCACCGACGACGTCGGCGCCGGCGGCGCGCGCTTCGTCAGCCTTCGGGCCGCGGGCGAAGACGCCGACGCGGACGGTCTTGCCGGTGCCGGCGGGCAGCGTCACGACGCCGCGGACCATCTGGTCGGCGTGGCGCGGATCGACGCCCAGGTTCAGCGCGACTTCGATCGTCTCGTCGAACTTGGCGGTGGCGTTCTGCTTCGCGAGCGCGATCGCCTGATCGACGCCGTGCAGCGTTTCCGGGTTGATGGCGTTCGCCTTCTGCTTCTTGGTCAGCTTGGCCATTCTATCAGCCCTCCGTCACTTCGAGGCCCATCGCGCGGGCGGAGCCTTCGATGATCTTGGTCGCAGCCTCGATGTCGTTGGCGTTCAGATCCTTCATCTTGGTCTGGGCGATCTCAGCGAGCTTGCTGCGCGCGATCTTGCCCGCGACGACCTTGCCCGGCTCCTTCGAACCCGACTTCAGGCCGGCGGCCTTCTTGATCAGGAACGACGCCGGCGGCGTCTTGATCTCGAAGCTGAACGAACGGTCGGCATAGACGGTGATCTTGGTGGGCAGCGGGGTGCCCTTGTCCATGTCGGTCGTCTGCGCGTTGAACGCCTTGCAGAATTCCATGATGTTCACGCCGCGCTGACCCAGCGCCGGGCCGATCGGCGGGGCGGGCTTGGCGTCGCCTGCAGGAACCTGCAGGTTGATGTAACCTGTGATCTTCTTTGCCATGTCACTCTCGTTTCAAGTTTAGCGGTCCAGACGGGGCAAGCCCCTCCCGCAAGCATTCCAGGCATGCGCGTGGAAGCGCGGGCCCTTACGCGCAAAGGCGCGCGGGGGCAAGGGGGCAACATGGACCGCCCGGCGGCTACGACAGGGGTGGTCGTTCTCTTTCGCCAATCCTTCCCTCGTCATCCCGGCCTCGAGCCGGGATCCCGCTTCTTTCCTCTATCGTCGATAAAGCAAGACCCCGGATCGAGTCCGGGGTGACGGGGTTGGCGGCTCGCGCGGCGGGCATCACGCCCCACGGACTCTACGCGACGCGGCGTCCCATGTCGCGCTCATCCAGATACGGCGCCACGATCCCCATCGCGCGATAGCGGTCCTGCACCTCCGCCGGCAGCAGCGCAAAGGCGCGGATGACGCCGCGGCATTCGGGGCTGCCGCACGCGCATTGCATCGACCAGTCGGGGTCGGCGAGCGTGGTGGAATAGTCCCAGGCGATCTCCTCGCCCGGCGCGATCGGGCGCAGCGCAACGAGGAAGACGCCGTCGTCGGTGAAGCGCAGGCCCGCATTGGGCGAACAGCTGTGGTTGATCAGATCGTCGATCCGCCCCGACGGCCCCATGTAGCGGTCGCGCCCGATCTGCAGATACCGGTCGGACGCGCCGCTCAACCCTTGCGGCAGACGCGCGGCGGGGACGATCGGGCCGGAGAAGCGCACGATCGTCTCGGCTTGCGCGAAGCCCTGTGCGGCGAACACCGCCTTGCCGATATGCGTCTCGCCGACCGCGAACGGGTTGGCGGGCAGATAGGCGTCGAGCACGCGCAGCTTGCCCTCGCGCCGCCCGAACGAACGGATCGGGTTGAGCGTCGCCAGGCCGACCATGAACCAGACGCTGGCGTGGCACAGCAGCTCGACGACGACATAGCCATATTCGCCCACGCCCGACCCCGGGCTGCGCATCGTCACCAGCAGCGTCGCCATATCGCCCAGCGTCCACAGCCCCCAGGCCGGCGAGCGTTCGCGCGCGCGATCCTCCCACACGCTCGCCCAGGTCGGCCAGAAGCCCAGCGGCACCGCCGCGACGACGAGCATATGCGCCCAGAATGTTTCCTGCAGCGGCAGCCACAGGATGATCGCGGCGAGGCTGGCCGCCATGCAGATCGTCTCGGTCGAGGACGGCCGCGTCCAGCGCGAGCGGCGCCACATGGCAAGCGTCACGACGATACAGGCGAGCGCGGAGACGATGAAGACGATGCCCTGCGGCTCACCCGGATTGACCGCGACATAGGTGGCGGCCTCGACCCCCGTCGCGACCGTCCAGATCAGCCAGGACGCGCGGCTCGGCTCAAGCAGATGCCGCCGAAGCCCTGCCAGATAAATGGCATAACCCGACAGGCTCAGCACCATCGCCACGATGAACCAAGGCTCGACCGTCATTCCCCCACCTTCTTGGTGAACAGGGCGTAAACTATGATGGTAAATCCGTCGAGGGGGCGGGGCGTCTCGCGAAGTCGGCGGCAGAACGGATGGCCGGTTTCATCCGAGGCCTTCGCCAACCCCCGCCGTCACCCCGGACTTGGTCCGGGGTCCACCGGGCCGCGAGGGAGCGGCTGGAGCCTCTTGCCGTCCCCCAAGCCGCGGAGTGGACCCCGGAACCAGTCCGGGGTGACGGGATGGGTGGGGCGGGGGTTTCGTGACCTACAACGGCAAGCTTGGACCGGGTCTGATGCCCTCAAGGCCCCGGCCCCGGTTGTGGCATCCCACACACGCGCACCACCGCATGCCGCCCGGCTCGCGCACCCCCCTACCGTCACCCCGGACTTGATCCGGGGTCCCGCTTCATGACCCGCCACCAAAAGCGAACCCCCGGCTCAGGGCCGAGGCAACGCGACGGCGGGCCGCGACAAACCCTACAACGGCAAACTCGGCTGCACCGCGTCGTCCGCCGGCTCGGCGCCCGGCCGCAGGATGCCCGACAGCGTCAGGCCGAGCAGGCGGACGCCGCCCGGCACGGGCAGTTGCGCGGTCAGCAGGTCGATGCCGATGCCGAGGAACGCCGCCTTGCTCGCCACCGGCACTGCGAGCGAGCGGGCGCGGGTGATCGTCTGGAAATCGGCGTGGCGCAGCTTCATCGTCACCGTTTTGCCGCGTGCGCCCGAACGTTCGACGCGCTCCCATGCCGCATCGGCGACGCGGGCGAGCGCGGCGTGGAGGTCGGCGGGATCGGTCAGATTGGTCTCGAACGTCCGCTCCGCACCGATCGACTTGGCGGCGCGATGCGCGCGGACCGGACGGAAATCCTGCCCGCGCGCGGCGCCGTAGAGATAATCCGCATAGGAGCCGAAATGCTGTTGCAGAAAGGCGAGCGGCCGGTCGCGCAGGTCGGCGCCGGTGACGATGCCCAATTGCTCCATCCGCCGCGCCGTCACCGGCCCCACGCCGTGGAAGCGCTTGACCGGCAGCGAGGCGACGAAGGCGGCGCCCTTGTGCGGCGGGATGACGCAGAGGCCGTCGGGCTTGTTCTGGTCCGATGCCAGTTTGGCGATGAACTTGTTGTAGCTGACCCCTGCCGAGGCGGTCAGGCCCGTAACCTGCTTGATCCGCGCGCGGATCTGTTCGGCGATCGCCTTGGCCGAGCCCAGGCCGTGGCGATCTTCGCTGACGTCCAGATAGGCTTCGTCGAGCGACAGCGGTTCGACCGCGTCGGTGTAATCGGCGAAGATCGCGCGGATTTGGTTCGACACGGCCTTGTAGACCTCGAACCGCGGGCGGACGAAGACGAGGTCGGGGCAACGCCGGATCGCGGTGACCGAGGGCATCGCCGATCGCACGCCGAACGCCCGCGCCTCGTAACTCGCCGCCGCCACCACGCCGCGCGCGCGGCTGCCGCCGACCGCCACCGGCTTGCCCCGCAACGCCGGATCGTCGCGCTGTTCGACCGAGGCGTAGAAGGCGTCCATGTCGACGTGGATGATCTTGCGCATGGGGGGCGTCGCGCCGTCGGCCATCGTGCAGCCATCCCGCCAATCCCATCGCAGATCAAGGCGTTGCCGTTGCGTTTGCGGTAGAACGAAGCATGACCAACCCATCACCCGATCCGGCCCCGGGCAAGACCGCGCTGCTGCTCATCGACATGGTCAACGCGCTCGATTTCGAGGGCGGCGACGATCTGCGCGCCGCGACCGAGGATATCGTCGCGCCGATCCTGTCGCTGCGCGCGGCGGCGGATGCGGCGGGCGTGCCGGTGATCTACGTCAACGACAACAACGGCCAATGGCATTCGGAACGCACGCGGCTGGTCGAGGAGACGCTGGCCAAGGACACGCCGGGGCGCGCGGTGACACAGGCGCTGCGCCCGCGCGACGACGATTATTTCATCATCAAGCCGCAGTTTTCGGGCTTCTACGCGACCAACCTGCCGGTGCTGCTGCCGCAATTGGGGGTGAGCCGGCTGATCCTGACCGGCGTCGCCGCCGACATCTGCGTGCTGTTCACCGCGGCGGATGCGCATATGCGGCAGTACGATCTGTGGGTGCCGGGCGATGCGGTCGCGGGCAACCATCCCGAACGGACGCGCTGGGCGTTGGAGATCATGCGCAACAGCATGGACGCGCTGGCCGAGCCGACGGCGGCAATGACGCTGGGCGAGTGGGTGGCGCGGGGGTAGGGGCGCATCCTTCCCGTCACCCCGGCCTTGAGCCAAGGTCCCGCTTCTCCACCGGTCGGCCAATAGCGGGACCCCGGATCAAGTCCGGGGTGACGGGGGCGTATCAGTCCCCCACCGCCAGCACCGCCTCCACCTCCTCTTCCGAAATCCCGAACGCACCGGCGAGGCCCGTCACCGACGCGCCGCGCTTCGCCAGCACGCGGATGCGGTCGGCGTCGACCAGCGTCGTATAGCCGCGCGTGTCGCGCTGTTCGCGGACGACATCCTTGCGACCGGAGCCGCGCGGGCGGCGTGCCTCGCGCGCATGGGAGTCGCGGGCGGCGGCCTGTTCCTCGGCCTCGCGGCGGGCGGTGCGCGCCTGTTCGCGCTGCGCGGCCTCCGCCTCGCGCTCGGCGGCGCGGGTTTCGAGGCGGCGCTCGGTATCGGCGACGCGCGCCGCGGCGCGGGCCTCGCGGGCCTGGGCGCGTTCGGCGGCGCGCGCGTCGGGGCTGGCGTTGCTGCGGATGCGCAATCCGGTGGAGGGGCCGACGCCCCAGCTCTTGTCGACCACGTGTGTTCGAATCCTGGTGAACGGGGCTGCGCGCCTAGCAGGTCGTCGCACAGCGCGACACCTTCGGCGGTGTCGGACGTTGTCGCCGCCGAACCGAATCGTGAAGGAGCCTGCCATGCCCGCCATCCGCTGCCTGATCGCGCTGCCGTTGCTGGCACTCGGCGCCTGCGGGTCGGGCGGGGGGTCCGCTTCCACGACCGGCGAGGCGGAGGCGACGCCTATGGTCGCAGCGAGCGCCACCCCGCGCGCGCCATCGACCCCCAAGCCGGCGCGCACCAGCGTCGCCGCATCGCAGCCCCTGTCCTGCGCCGCGGAGATCGGAACGGCGGCCGCAGCGAAGCGGGTGGCGATCTGCCGCGACGTCTCGCCCGCGACGCACCCGCCGTGCAACGCCGCCAACAGCTGCGCGATGATCGAGGACGAGATCGCCCGGTCCTGCGCGCTGTTCGACGGGAAGGGATCGCGCATGGCCGGCTGTGCCGTCGATCCGACCAGCGGACAGGCTGCGGCCGACGTGGTGCGGCGCTATTATGCCGCGATCAACGCGCGGGATTATGCTACCGCCTGGTCGCAATGGGGCGACGATGGCCGGCCGGGCCAGACCTTCAAGGGCTTCGAACAGGGGTTCGCCAAGACCCGCGCCACCCGCGTGACGATCGGCACACTGCCCCCGGCGGAGGGCGCGGCCGGCTCCGTCTACCAGACCGTGCCCGTCACGGTAGAAGCAACGACGGACGCTGGCGCGCGCCAGCGGTTTGCGGGAAGCTATGTCGTGCGCCGCGTCAACGGCGTGGACGGTGCGAGCGCGGCGCAGCTGCGCTGGCATCTCGATTCGGCGACGTTGAAGCCGGCCACCGGCGGCTGATCCTTATCCCACAGGGCCAACTCACTCCTCCCCCGCCAGGGGGAGGTGGCATGCCGCAGGCATGACGGAGGGGGAGGTCAGGGCGGCGCTTGGCCGCAGGGCATGTTGCCGTCCGCCCCCTCCCTCACCGCATCGGGTCGATCACGCCCCCGGCATGATCTTGAACGGCCGGGGGCCGTTCATCCCGATGCGCCCCGCCACGGGGAGGACCTTTATCATCTGGCCGGATGGGAATCCGCCTTATAGGTCGACGCCCGCCGCGATCGCTTCCAGCTTGCGGATGCGTTCCTTCAGGTCCGCGATCTCGATCCGCGATCCCGCGGAATGGACGGGGGGCAGCGCGTCGGCCTGCGCATCCAGCTGCGAATGCTTCAGCGTCAGCCAGCTGCGCCAGCCGGACAGGCCCGCGGTGGTCACCATGGCCAGACCGGCGAGGCCCGACAGCGACAGCGTCAGATACAGTTCGGGATCGGTCATCGTCCGTCTCCTCAGCGGTGGCGCAGCCGCTCGATCTCGCGGTCGAGATCGCTCGTGCTGCGATTGTCGGTGATCACGCGCTCCAGCACCTGGATGCGCTCCTTCAGGTCGCGCACCTCCTGGGTGAGGCGGCGGGTGTCGTCGGTCATGTCGGGCTGAAACCGGTCCGCGTGGCGCGGGCCGAAGGCGTTGAAGCGGGCGCGGAGCACGCCGCCGATCACCACCAGCGCGACGATCGCGACGATCATTTCTGCGGGGTTCATGGGTCTGTCCTTCCCTGTGACAGAAACTGGGGGGAGGGGATCAGTTGACCGGCAGGCGCTTCACCGCCGGCTCGTCGCGCAGCCGCTCGATTTCCTGCGCCAGGTCGGCGCCGCGATCGGTGACGATGCGTTCGAGCACGCGGACGCGCTCCTCCAGCCGTTCGGTCTGCGCGGCATATTGCGCCGCTTTCTCGGCGACCTTGTCCGCCTCGATCTCCATCCGGCGCTGTTGCAGCGCGAACCAGGGCTTGACGAAGACGCCGCCGAAGATCGCGAGCAGGCCGCAGCAGATGCCGAGGATCGGGATGAGCATGGCGGACATGTCAGTTGGCCTCCAGCCGAAGCGCTTCGATCTCGCGGTCGAGGCGGTGCGAACGATCGGTGACGATGCTCTCGATGGTGGCGAGCCGTTCCTGCAACCGGTCGATCTGGCCGATGCGCCGGGCATTCTCGGCGTCGAGCAGTTCGATATCGTGGCGCGCCGCCAGATCGGGGGCGGAGATCGCCTTTTTCACCTTGCGCTGGCCGTACCACTGGATCGCCAGCGTGATCGCGGCACCCAGCGCCATGCAGAAGACATGTTCGGGACCCATGATGCGTGTCCTTCTTAATGGCTGCGCAGCGCGTCGATCTCGCGAGCGGTGCGCTCGGCAGGATCGGTGGCGATGCGTTCGACGACGGCGAGGCGGTCCTTGATCGACCCCAGTTCGGCGCGCAGCTGCGCGTTTTCCTGGCTGAGCAATTTGACGCGCTCGACCGTCTCCTCGTTCTTCTGCGGATAGACCGCCTGGCCCCAGGCGCCGTCGAGCGGATAGCCGTTCTTGACCCGCAGCCAGGTGGTGATGATCCAGCCGGCCATCGCCATCACCATGATGAGCGCGGTCAGCGGAAACATACCCTGGACGATGGAATAGACTTCGGGAGACATGACGTTTTCCCTTTCGCGTCAGCGGTCGCGGAGCGCTTCGATCTCGCGGGCGGTGCGCTCGGCGGGATCGGTGGCGATGCGTTCGAGGACGGCGATCCGTTCCTCCAGGCGGCTGACCTGGCCGGTCAGCTTGTCATTCTCTTGAGTCAGCAGGCCGATGGTGCGCTCGGCGTCGGGCGAACCCCCGTGGCGGCGCTCATGGCGGCTGCGCCAGCGATCGGGTTCATAGCCGTGGCGAACGCGGATCCAGTTGTTGATGACCCAGCTTGCCGGCCCGATCGTGAAGATCGCGATCGGTACGAGTATCCCCAAGTTACTCATGGTCGTATCCCCTCTTTCAGCTCGCGAGGCAAAGGCTCAGCGGAGGCTGTCGATTTCCTCGGCCAGCCGGCTGTTGCGGCTGGTGTAGTGCAGTTCCATGTCGGCGAGCCGGCGGTCGATATCGCGCAGCTTGCTGCGCACTTCAGTGGTCGACCGCTTCGGGTTGGTGCGCACGCCCTGCCAGAATTTGGCGTCTTCGTGGCTCTCGTACAGGTCGACCGGCTTCTTGGGCGCCAACCACGCGGCGGCGATATAGCCCAGCAGGACCCAGCCGGAGGTGGCGACGGTCAGGATGACCATGGCGACGCGGACCAGGGTGATGTCGAAGCCGGTGTAGTCGGCGATCCCCGAACACACGCCGGATACCTTGCCGTTCGGCTTGTCGAGGTAGAATTGGGTGCGGGCGGACATCTCAGTTCCTCCGGTCGAGCTGATAATGGGCTTGCTGAGCGGTCAGGCTCGGCTTGAAGTCGGGGTTGTCGGCGGCGACGATCCGCTCGACCGTGTTGAGGCGATCCTCCAGCCGGCGGGCGAGATTATACATCTCGTCCAGCAGCTTCTCGTCCTCGTCGGT
Organism: Sphingomonas sp. DC5200-1; assembly: GCF_049897245.1. NCBI lineage: Bacteria > Pseudomonadati > Pseudomonadota > Alphaproteobacteria > Sphingomonadales > Sphingomonadaceae > Sphingomonas > Sphingomonas sp. DC5200-1. Next base: position 68,621 of record NZ_JAFCVW010000006.1, on the reverse strand, counting down.
GATCTTGGGTGCCTGCTTCCACTTGGTGACATAATGCAGGATCACCCAGGGCGCGCCGATGAAGAGCGATCCGAACAGGATGGCCGGGACGGCGATATCCTCCATCTCAATCCTCCTTCTTGAGGCGCGCCTTCAGCGCGGCGAGTTCGGCATCCACCTTGTCGCTCTGGCGCAGCTCGGCGATCTCTTCCTCCAGCGTCTTCGGCACGCCCAGGCCCAGCGCTTCCGCGCGGCCCTCGGCATCGTCGACGCGGCGTTCCAGGATGTCGAAGCGGCTGAACGCCTCGTGCGTCTTGGGGCCGGCGTACATCTCGCGCAGGCGGTAGCGGTTGTTGGCGCTTTCCAGTCGCGTCTGGACGTTGGACTGCTTGGCGCGCGCCTCGGTCAGCTTCTTCTGCAGCTTGGCGATATCCTCTTCCGACGCGCGGAGCGCATCGTCCAAGACCTTCACCTCGATCATCAGCTGTTCGGCCATGTCGCCGGCCTTCTGCTTCTCGACGAGCGCCGCCTTGGCCAGGTCTTCGCGGTCCTTCGACAGCGCCAGCTCCGCCTTTTCCTGCCAGCTCGCCTGCAACTGGTCGAGCTTGTTGATGTGGCGGCGCATTTCCTTCTGGTCGGCGATCGTGCGGGCGGCACTGGCGCGCACCTCGACCAACGTCTCCTCCATTTCGAGGATGATCATGCGGATCATCTTCGCCGGATCTTCCGCCTTTTCCAGCAGGTCGGCGAAATTGGCGGCGACGATGTCGCGGGTGCGGGAAAAGATGCCCATCGTGTCGGTGCTCCTCAAAATCATGGCCGGGGCGGGCCGGGACCGTGGCCCGCCCCGGTTTGGGACCGCTTTACGCAACCTGGCGGGCGGTCGTCACGCTGGTCTGGTGTGCCGTCGCCGGTCCCACCGCGCCAGCGACGCAGGTCGCGCTGAACAGGACGGTGCAGACGATGGCGGCAAACTTGCGACCGATCTCGGTGTTGAACATGGGAACCTCCTCAAAAACCGTGTTTCGGGCCGCCGCATTGGCGGTATGCCAGCAGCTTTGCAGGAGGCGTGCCAATTCAGAAAATGGCGGATTTCCGTCGTTTCGGGGTGTATTATTTTCCTGAACCACCGATGAACACTTGCGCATTCTTGGTGTTTTCCGCCAGAAGTTGGCGATGCAGCGGACGACACAGGTCATCGGTCAATCGGGCGCCTTTCTGGACGCGCTGGAACGCGCCAGCCGTGCTGCTGCCCTCGACCGACCGGTGCTGGTGATCGGCGAACGAGGCACCGGCAAGGAACTGGTGGCGGAACGCCTCCATCGCCTGTCGCCGCGCTGGGACCAGCCGCTGGTCATCATGAACTGCGCCGCGCTGCCGGAATCGCTGATCGAGGCCGAATTGTTCGGGCATGAGGCGGGCGCCTTCACCGGCGCGACCAAGGCACGCGCCGGGCGGTTCGAAGAGGCGCATGGCGGCACCCTGTTCCTCGACGAGCTCGGCACGCTGTCGATGGCGGCGCAGGACCGGCTGCTGCGCGCGGTGGAATATGGCGAGGTGACGCGGATCGGATCGTCGCGGCCGATGCGTGTCGACGTGCGTATCGTCGCGGCGACCAACGAACATCTGCCCGACAAGGTCGATGCGCATGAGTTCCGCGCCGATCTGCTCGACCGGTTGAGCTTCGAGGTGGTGACGCTGCCCCCCTTGCGCGCGCGCTCCGGCGACATTGCCGTGCTCGCCGATCATTTCGGGCGGCGTATGGCGTCGGAGATCGGCTGGGAACGCTGGCCCGGCTTCGGCCCGCGCGCGCTCGACCAGCTGCTGACGCATCGCTGGCCCGGCAACGTGCGCGAGCTGCGCAATGTCGTCGAACGCGCGGTCTATCGCTGGGAAGGCGAGGGGCCTGTCGACGGCATCGAGATCGACCCCTTCGCCTCACCCTATCGCCCGCAGGATGGTGCGCGGCGCGGGGCGAGCGGCGGCAGTGCGCCGACGCCGGCTCCCGCGCCATCCTCCCCGTCGGCGGAGGTGGAGGACAGCCCCGTCGCCGCCTGCGATGCCGGCCCGTCGGACTTCAAGTCGCGCGTCGCCCGCTTCGAACGCGAACTGCTGGCCCGCGCGCTCGCCGAACACCGCTTCAACCAGCGCGCGACGGCGGAGGCGCTCGGCCTGAGCTACGACCAATTGCGCCACGCGTTGCGAAGGCACGACCTCATCAACGCGAACGGGTGAGGGCGCCACCCACCCCACACACACCGTCACCCCGGACTCGTTCCGGGGTCCACCGGGCCGCAAGGGGCTGGCAAGAGCCTCCGGCCGCCCCCCTCGCCGCGGAGTGGACCCCGGACCAAGTCCGGGGTGACGAACTAGGGGGAGGGGCACCCCGCCACCCCCGTCACCCCGGCCGAAGAGCCGGGGTCCCGCTTCTTCTCCTCCCCGCCCGTCGTACAAAGCGGGACCGCGGATCACGTCCGGGGTGACGGAGGCGGTGACGGACGGAAAGCTCATCACGCTTGCGTAACGGCGTGGGAGCGTTAGGCCCGCTTCCGCGTTAACGCGGGGACGCAACGTCCCCACCTTTTGGAAGGAGCATTTCCCATGGAATTCGAACTGCCGCCGCTGCCCTACGCTTACGATGCGCTGGAGCCGGTCATCTCGAAGGAGACGATGACCTTCCACCACGACAAGCATCACGCCGCCTACACCAACAAGCTGAACGAAGGCGTCGCCGCCGATCCGAAGCTCGAAGGCAAGACGATCGAGGAGATCCTCGGCATGATCTCGTCGCTGCCCCCGCTGATCCGCAACAACGGCGGCGGCTTCTGGAACCACGATTTCTTCTGGAAGATCATGGGGCCGAAGGGTTCGACCCAGCCGTCGGGCGCGCTGAAGGACGCGATCGACGCCTATGGCGGCCTCGACAAGCTGAAGGAAGACTTCAACACCAAGGGCGCGGGCCAGTTCGGTTCGGGCTGGGCGTGGGTGATCAAGGATTCGTCGGGCGCGCTGAAGGTGACGTCGACGCCGAACCAGGACAATCCGCTGATGGACGATGCCAAGGAACCCGGCACGCCGATCCTGGGTAACGACGTGTGGGAACACGCCTATTACCTCACCTACATGAACGACCGCCCCGGCTATCTGACGGCGTGGTGGGATGTCGTGAACTGGGACGAGGCCGGCAAGCGTTTCGACGCCGCGTAAAGAACCAAACTCCTCCCTCGCTTTAGCGGGGGAGGGGGACCGCCCGCGCAGCCGGTGGTGGAGGGGGCGTCTCCGCGAACGCAAGGTTCGCCCTGTCCGCCCCCTCCGTCACCGCCTGCGGCGGCGCCACCTCCCCTTGGCGGGGGAGGACTTATTGAGGCGGGATATCCGCTTCAGGATTGGCCTCGGTATTCAGCCCGTGCCGCAGCAGCATCGGAATGTTCGCGAACGCGAACAACAGGGTCAGCGGGATCGCGCCCCACAGCTTGAACCCGACCCAGAAATCCCAATTGGTATTGCGCCACACCGCTTCATTCAGCGCGGCCATCACGATGAAGAACAGCGCCCAGTTGCGCGTCAGCTTGCGCCACCCTTCCGCGGTCAGCCCCGGATAGGCGGTGCCGAGCAACCCTTCCAGCAGCGGCCGTCCGGTCAGCAGGCCGAAGCCCAGCACGATCGCGAACATCGCATAGACGAAGGTCGGCTTCATCTGGATGAACTTGGGGTCGTGGAAATAGACGGTCAGCCCGCCGAACACGACGACAAACCCGCCGGAAATCCACAGCATCGGCGAGATATGGCCGAGCTTGCGCTTCGACACGATCATCGCCGCGATCGTCGCGAGGACGAAGGCGGTGGTCGCGACGATCACCTTGGCGATCACCAGCGCGCCCGCGCGGTCGAGGTCGGACAGGAAGCCGGTGCTCGCGCCCACCAGCCGGATGGCGAGGGCAGCGGGGAACAGGAAATTGACCGCGAAGAAGACGAGCAACGGCCCGTATTCGACGCCCATCCGCACGCCGGGGGAGGATTTCTGGGTCATCTGGGTCACGCGACGATCTCCCCACCCGTCACCCCGGCCTTGAGCCGGGGTCCCGCTTCTTCTTCGATTCGCGCGGAAAAGCGGGACCCCGGCTCAAGGCCGGGGTGACGAGGTGACGAGGTGACGGGAGCGCCCCCGACCCCCACGCCGTCATTCCCGCGAAGGCGGGAATCCAGATGGGCTGGCCTTTCGGCTCCATCGCAGAAGTTCGCCAATCTGGCTTCCCGCCTACGCAGGAAGGACGGTTTGGGGCAGGCTCCATCACTTCCGCCCCCCCGCATCGACACCGGCAATAATCCGCGCCACCTCGTTCGCGTCGAACGGGCGCAAGTCCGTCATCCCTTCGCCCACCCCGATCGCATGGATCGGCAGGCCGTATTTCTCCGCCGCCGCGACCAGCACGCCGCCGCGCGCGGTGCCATCGAGCTTCGTCATCACGAGGCCGGTGACGCCCGCCACCTCCTTGAACACCTCGATCTGCGACAGCGCATTCTGCCCCGTCGTCGCATCCAGCACGAGCACGACGTCATGCGGCGAAGCCGGGTTGATCCGCCCCAGCACGCGGCGGATTTTCGCCAGCTCGTCCATCAGTTCGCGCTTGTTCTGCAGGCGGCCGGCGGTGTCGACGATCAGCACGTCGATGCCCGTTTCGGTCGCCTTCTTCACCGCATCCCACACCACGCCCGCGGCATCGCCGCCCTCCGGCCCGGTGACGATCGGTACGCCGACCCGCTCCGCCCAGGTGGCGAGCTGGCCGATCGCGGCGGCACGGAACGTGTCGCCCGCGGCCAGCATCACGCCATAATCCTGCTCCATCAGCAGGTGCGCGAGCTTGGCGATCGTCGTCGTCTTGCCCGATCCGTTGACGCCGATCACCAGGATCACCTGCGGCCGCGGAAAGGCTTCGATCTCAATCGGCTTGGCGACCTTGGCGAGGGCCTTCTCGACTTCCTCGGCGACGACCAGGCGGATGCCCAGCTCCTCCATGTTGCGCTCGAACGTGCCCTCGGCCAGCCGCGCGCGGATCTTGCCCGCGGTATCGGGGCCGAGGTCGGACGCGATCAGCGCCTCCTCCACCTCGTCCAGCGTCGCATCGTCCAGCCGCGCGCCGCCGAGGCCGGCGAGGTTGCCGACCAGCCGGTCGGACGTCTTCTTGAAACCGCCGAGCAGGCGTTCGTGCCAGGAGGGGGTGGTGCTCATGAAATCGTACCTAGCAGATGGGTGTCGGTTGCAGCGGTGATGCGGGCGGAGACGATCGTCCCCGGTTCGGCGGGCGCGTCCAGCAGCACCTCGGCGAAATTGCCGGCGTGGCCGCGGGTTCCCGGCCGCTCGACCAGCACGTCCTGCACGCTGCCGGCGAGGCTCGCAAGCCAGGCCGCCCGGCGTCGGCCAGCGCTCGCGCGCAGCCGTTCGGCGCGGTCCTTGATCGCGGCGGGCGCGACCTGCGGCATGCGCGCGGCGGGGGTGCCGGAGCGCGGGGAATAGGGAAAGATATGGCCATGGACGATGTCGGCATCGTCGATCAGCGCCAGCGTGTCGGCGAACATGGTCTCGTCTTCGGTCGGAAAGCCCGCGATCAGGTCCGCGCCGATCGCGATCTCGGGACGTGCCGCCTTCAGTCGCGCGACCATATCCACGGACTGTGCACGCGAATGCCGCCGCTTCATCCGCTTCAGGATCATGTCGTTGCCCGCCTGGAACGACAGATGCAGGTGCGGCATCACCCGCGGCTCGCCCGTCACCAGCTCGAACAGCCGATCGTCGATTTCGATCGAATCGAGCGACGACAGCCGCAGCCGCGCGAGCGCCGGCACATGCCGCAGGATACGCTCGACCAGCAGGCCCAGCGTCGGCGCGCCGGGCAGATCGTGGCCATAGCTCGTCAGGTCGACGCCGGTCAGCACCACCTCGTGATGGCCCGCATCGACCAGGCCCGCGATCCGCTCCACCACCGCGCCCGCCGGCACCGATCGGCTGGGACCCCGGCCGAAGGGGATGGCGCAGAAGGTGCAGCGATGGTCGCAACCATTCTGCACCTCGACGAACGCGCGCGCATGGCCGGTGAAGCTCGCGGCGAGGTGCGGGGCCGTCTCACGCAGCGCCATGATGTCGCCGACGACGACGGGTTCCAGGCTCGCCCAGGCGGCGGGGTTCAGCTTCTCGCCATTGCCGATCACGCGGTCCACTTCCGCCATTGCGGCGAAGCCGGCGGGGTCGATCTGTGCCGCGCAGCCGGTGACGACGATCTCAGCATCCGGCCGGTCGCGCCGCGCCCGCCGCACCGCCTGGCGGCTCGCCTTCACCGCCGCATTGGTCACCGCGCAGGAATTGACGACCACGGTATCGCGCCCCGCCAGCAGGGCACGGATCGTTTCGCTCTCGGCGATGTTGAGACGGCAGCCGAGGGAGATGACCTCTGGCGCGGGAGCAGACATGACGCGCGATCTAGTGAGGGACGGCGCCCAAGTCCATGACATGGCGGCCGCGGTATTGGACTTCTGGTTCGGCCTGACCCAGGAACAGCATTTCGCCAAGGACGATGGCCTCGACCGGCAGATCGCCGACCGCTTCGGCGCGATGCGCGACGGCGTGCTGCGCGGCGATGCGGAGGGGTGGCGCGACGACCCCGACGCCTTGCTCGCCGCGATCATCCTGCTCGACCAATTCTCCCGCAACATCCATCGGGACACCGCGCAGGCGTTCGCGGCTGACGACCTCGCCGTCGAGCTTACGCTGGAGGCGATCGCCAAGGGCTGGGAAGGGCGCTTTCCCCCGGAACGGCGCGTGTTCCTGTACATGCCGCTGATGCACGCGGAGAATCTCGGCCTGCAAAACCTGTCGGTTGAGAAGTTCGAGGACCTGGGGCTGGCGGAGAACATCGCCTTCGCCAAGGACCACCGCGACGTCATCGCGCAATGCGGCCGCTTCCCCAGCCGCAACGCCGCGCTGGGGCGGGAGTCGTCCGAGGCGGAACAGGCGTATCTCGCGCAGCCGGATGCGGGCTGGTAGGAGCACCTCCTTCTTCGTCATCCCGGCGCACGCCGGGATCCATGGACACGGCAAGGCCAGCGTTGCGCGAGCGCTCGATATGCGTCGCAACCATGGATCCCGGCGTGCGCCGGGATGACGAAGGAGAGGGCGCGCGCCCGCCGAAAAAGCCCGTCATTCCCGCGAAGGCGGGAATCCAGACTGGCAAACCTCACGCTTCCATCGCCGACGGCATGGGTTATGAATTCCCGCCTCCGCGGGAATGACGTGGATTGTGGGGCAGCGGCACCCCGCCACACCCACCCCCGTCACCCCGGATCAAGTCCGGGGTGACGAAGGGCAGGCTCTTGCCACCTCAACCACTTTCCCCTAAACGCCCACCCACGTTCCACCACGGAATGCGATCGAGGACGCGCCCACGGGTGCACGCTGGCCGGCGAGGTTTCGCCCGCCGGCGTCTTTTGCGTTGTGTGGTATGATGAGGATTTGAGGCGATGTTCGACAGTCTGAGCGACCGGCTTGGCGGCGTATTCGACCGCCTCCGCGGCCGTGGCGCGCTGACCGAGGCCGATGTGCGGACGGCGATGCGCGAAGTGCGCGTCGCGCTGCTCGAGGCCGACGTCGCGCTGCCGGTGGCGCGCCAGTTCGTCGACAAGGTCACCGAGGAAGCGGTCGGCCAGAACGTCCTGCGCTCGGTCACGCCGGGGCAGCAGGTCGTCAAGATCGTCAACGACGCGCTGGTCGAGATGCTCGGCGCGGACGAGAGCGAGCTGAACCTGTCGGTCACGCCGCCCGCGGTCGTGATGATGGTTGGCCTGCAAGGCTCGGGCAAGACGACCAGCACCGCCAAGATCGCTAAACGCCTGTCGGGCCGCGACCGCAAGAAGGTGCTGATGGCGTCGCTCGACGTCAATCGCCCGGCGGCGCAGGAACAGCTGGCGACACTGGGCAAGCAGATCGACGTCGCGACGCTGCCGATCGTCGCCGGCCAGCAGCCGGTCGACATCGCCCGCCGCGCGCTCCAGTCGGCGAAGCTGCAGGGCTTCGACGTGCTGATGCTCGACACCGCCGGCCGTCTGCACGTCGACCAGGCGCTGATGGACGAGATGAAGGCGGTCGCCGACATCGCGACCCCACAGGAAATCCTGCTCGTCGTCGACTCGCTGACCGGCCAGGACGCGGTCAACGTCGCGACCAACTTCTCCGAACAGGTGCCGCTGACCGGCGTCGTGCTGACCCGCATGGACGGCGATGCGCGCGGCGGTGCGGCGCTGTCGATGCGCGCCGTCACCGGCAAGCCGATCAAGTTCGCCGGCACCGGCGAAAAGATGGATGCGCTGGAGGCGTTCCACCCCAGCCGCGTCGCCGGCCGCATCCTCGGCATGGGCGACGTCGTCAGCCTGGTCGAGCGCGCCGCGGAATCGATCCAGCAGGAAGACGCCGAGCGGATGACCGCGCGGCTCGCCAAGGGTCAGTTCGACATGAACGACCTGCGCGGCCAGCTCGCGCAGATGCGCCGCATGGGCGGCCTCGGCGCGCTCGCCGGCATGATGCCAGGCATGAAAAAGGCGCAGGGCGCGCTCGCGCAGGCGGGCGGCGACAAGGTGCTGATCCACATGGACGCGATGATCGGCTCGATGACCATGAAGGAGCGCTCCAAGCCCGAACTCATCAATGCCAAGCGCAAGATCCGCATCGCCAAGGGATCGGGCACGACGGTGCAGGAGGTGAACAAGCTCCTGAAGATGCACCAGGAAATGTCCACCGCCATGAAGAAGATCAAGAAGATGGGCGGGCTGAAGGGCATGATGGCCATGCTCGGCAAGGGCGGCATGGGCGGCCTCGGCAACGCGCTCGGCGGTGCCGGCCTCGGCGAGATGATGGACAAGGCGGGCGGCGGCCTCCCCAAGGGCCTGCCCGGCCTCGGCGGCGGTCAGGACGGCATGCCCAAGCTGCCCCCCGGCTTCGAGAACCTTCTCAAGAAGAAATAACAGAACACCGTAACTGCATTAGAACGAAGGACTAACTACCATGGCACTCAGCATTCGTCTGTCGCGCGGCGGCTCCAAGAAGCGCCCGTACTACCGCATCGTCGTCGCCGACGCCCGTTCGCCCCGCGACGGCAAGTTCATCGAGAAGATCGGCAACTACAACCCGCTGCTCGCCAAGGATGCCGAGAACCGCATCGTCCTCGACGCCGAGCGCGCCAAGTACTGGCTGTCGAACGGCGCGCAGCCGACCGACCGCGTCGCGCGCTTCCTCGACCAGGCCGGCGTGCGTGAGCGCGCGGCGCGCAACAACCCGAACAAGGGCAAGCCGGGCGAAAAGGCCACCGAGCGCGCCGAAGAGCGGGCCGAGAAGCTGAAGGCGCAGGAAGAAGCGGCCGCCGCCGCTGCCGCCGCCCCGGCGGAAGAGGCTCCGGCCGAAGAGACCACCGAGGCGTAAGCTTCGAGGCCGATCCTCCGATGCGCAGGCATCGAAGGTGAAACTGGTGCGTTGAGCCGTCCTTACCCGAGGAGGTTCACGCACCATGGCCATCGATCCCGATCCCCGCACCGCGCCCGACGATACGTTCGAGGACGCTGCGGTGAACGCGCCCAACGAGGGCGTTTCCGCCACCGATCCCGCAGAAGGGGATGACGATGCCCCAGCAGGCACCGACGGATCACCCGACCAAGGCTGACGCGCCCGTTGTTCTGGCGGTCGTCATCGGCGCGCATGGCGTCAACGGCCAGGTGCGGCTCAAGGTCTTCGCCGAGGATTTCGGCACCTATAAGAGCTTCAATGGCGGCGCCTTGACGCTGAAGTCGACGCAGTCCGGCAATAACGGCCTGATCGCCCGCTTCGCCGAAGTCGCCGATCGCAACGCCGCCGAGGCCTTGCGCGGCACCGAACTCACCGTCCCCCGCTCGGCGCTGCCGCCGCTGGGGGAGGGCGAATATTACCACGCCGATCTCATCGGCCTGCCCGCCGTGTCGACGACAGGCGAAGACTTGGGCCGCGTCGTGCTCGTCGAGAATTTCGGTGCGGGCGACGTGCTCGAAATCGAACGCGCCAACGGCAAGCGCTTCATGATCCCCATGAACGCCGACGCCGTGCCGGAGTGGAGCGCCGACGCGCTGACGGTGAACGCCGACTTCGTGGAATAGCGCTTCCCCAAACCCCCCGTCACCCCGGACTAGTTCCGGGGTCCACCGGGCCACGGGGGGTCGTTAGAGCCTCTAGCCGCCCCCCTCGCCGCGGAGTGGACCCCGGACCAAGTCCGGGGTGACGGCGCGAGGGTGGCCGCCGCCCCCGTTACCTCACCGCCACAACCGCCCACGCTCCGCCAGCAAATTCCGGATCGTCGTCGCCGCCACGCCGGCCTCGCCCATCGCATGGCTGATCTGGTCCAGCCCCTTCACCACATCACCTGCCGCGAACAGGCCGGCCACGCTGGTGCGCTGATGGTCGTCCACCTCCAGGCACCCCTCGTCGCTCGCCCGCGCCCCCGCCGCGATCGCCAGGTGCGACCGAATCCGCGACCCCAGCGCCGGATAGACGCTGTCGAACGCCATCCGCCCGCCCGCGGTATCCAGCGCGATCCGGTCGCCCTCGATCGCCCAGCCGCCACACGGGCCGTCGACGCGCACGATCCCCGCCTCGTTCAGCGTCGCCGCGCAGGCCGCATCCAGCGCGTGCTCCGCCTCCGGTGCGATCAGCGTCACGTCGCGCGTATAGCCGCGCAGGAACAGCGCCTCGCGCATGCCATGGTCGCCGGTGCCGATCACGCCGACGCGCTTGTCGGTCACCTCATAGCCGTCGCAGATCGGGCAATAGCGCATCAGCCCGCGCTCCAGCGCAGGGTCGTGCACCTCGGGCAGGATATTGGGCCGATGATTGACCACCCCCGTCGCCAGCAACACGGTGCGCGCGCGAAAGTCGCCATCGTCGGTGACGATGCGGAAATCGTCGCCCTCCGGCAGAATCGCCGTGACCTTCTTCTCCTCGCGATATGCACCGTATTTCTCGGCCTGCTCGCGCATCAGTCGCAGCAGCTCTTTGCCCGCAATCCCCTCGGGGTAGCCGGCGTGGTTGCGCGTACAGGGGATCATCGCCGCGCGGCTCGATCCGCTGTCTAACAGTCGAATGGAAAGATGAAAGCGCGCCAGATAGATCGCCGCGGTCAGACCCGCCGGCCCCGCGCCGATGATGATGCAATCGTCCACGCCGTCGTCCCCTGAACCGTCGCCTTGCCCCACGTCCGTCATGTATATACATCCTGTCTATACGGAGGCATGGCATGGGTAACGAATATCGCGCCAAGGTGTTCAAATCAGGCAATTCGGTCGCACTGCGCCTGCCGAAGGCGCTCGGCCTGAAAGAAGGCGACGAGATGCTGCTGCGCGAGGAGCGGGGCAGTTTCATCGTCGAACCCGCGCCGGTCGTCCCGAAGAAGATCGACCTCACCGGCATCTACGGCTCGTGTCCGGGGATCAAGCCGGTGGAGCGGCTCGACATGGCGCCGCGCGAGCTGGACTGGGAAGGAAAGCTCCTTCGCCGATGACTGCACCGCGCTTCCTGCTCGATACCAATATCCTCGTCTATCTCATTGCCGGCGAACGCGATCTGCTCCGGGATCGCGTCCAGCAGCACGAGCCGGGCACGATCGTGACGTCGACATTGTGCGTGGCGGAAGCGCTGTACGGCATTACAGACGATGACCAGAAGGTCGCACTCGATCGGCTGCTGACCGTCATCGAACCCTTGCCCTTCGGCATGCCGGAAGCCCGGCGTTTCCCGGATGTGCCGTTCCGACGCGGCAAGCTCGATCGCTTCATCGCGGCCCATGCGTTGGCAACCGGCCTGACGATCGTCACCAACAACGAAGCCGACTTCGCCGACATTCCCGGCCTCCAAATCGAAAACTGGACCCAATGACCTTCGCCGCCACCGTCCTCACGCTCTACCCGGAGATGTTCCCCGGCCCCTTGGGCGTCTCGCTCGCCGGGCGCGCGCTGCGGGAAGGGGGCTGGACCTGCGATCCCGTCCAGATCCGCGACTTCGCCACCGACAAGCACCGCTCGGTCGACGACACGCCCGCGGGCGGCGGCGCCGGCATGGTGCTGCGCGCCGATGTGCTCGCGGCGGCTGTCGACAGCGTCGCCGACGACCGCCCGATCCTCGCCATGACGCCGCGCGGCGCGCCGCTCACCCAGAGCCGCGTCCGCGCCCTCGCGAACGGCCCCGGCGTCATCATCCTGTGCGGCCGGTTTGAAGGCTTCGACGAACGCCTGTTCGAGGGCCGCGAGATCGAACAGGTCTCGATCGGCGACTACATCCTGTCGGGCGGCGAGATGGGGGCGCTGGTGCTGCTCGACGCTTGCATTCGGCTGCGTCCCGGCGTAATGGGCGCGCCTTCCAGCGGGGATGACGAGAGCTTCGAAACGGGGCTGCTCGAATATCCGCAATATACCCGCCCCTATGAATGGGAAGGGCGCACGATCCCCGAAGTGCTGCGATCGGGGGATCATGCGAAGATCGCGGCCTGGCGGAAACACCAGGCAGAGGTCGATACACGGCTACGGAGGCCGGACCTTTGGGAGCGCCATGAGGGCGCTCGGGTCCAACCTCCCTCTGGTGCGCGGCGACGTAAGGACTGAAGTCATGAACCTTATTCAGCAGCTCGAAGCCGAGCAGATCGAAAAGCTGACCGCCAAGCGCGCGATCCCCGAATTCCGTCCCGGCGACACGCTGAAGGTCGGCGTGAAGGTCGTCGAAGGCGAGCGTACCCGCGTCCAGAACTACGAAGGCGTGTGCATCGCGCGGTCGAACAAGGGCATGGGCTCGTCGTTCACCGTCCGCAAGATCAGCTTCGGCGAGGGCGTCGAGCGCGTCTTCCCGCTCTATTCGCCGAACATCGATTCGATCGACGTCGTCCGCAAGGGCGCCGTGCGTCGCGCGAAGCTCTATTATCTGCGTGGCCGCACCGGCAAGTCGGCGCGTATCGCCGAACGCCGCGACACGCGCCCCGCGAAGGGCACCGCCGTCGCGGAGTAATCCGCAGCGTCGCGAGACACGAAGGGCGCGGGGGGGCAACTCCCGCGCCCTTTTTCGTGTGCCGCGGTCGCGTTTTTCCCCGTTCGCCCTGGTGAGGCGGTCGCCGAGCCTCCCAGGCTCGGCTAAAGCCATCCGGGGGATGGTTTTACCTCCTCACTGTCGAAGGGCGTTTTGCCTCAAGCGATCGCGTTTCTTGCGGAACCGCGTGCTTCGGCAAGCTCAGCACGAACGGGGAGGGCCGGGCTGTCGACTCAGCCGCCCATCCCCGCCACGAACGCCTGCCATGCCCCGCTCGGCGCCAGCCGCGCCCTCGCGGCCGCCGGCACGCGCACGCCCACCACGCGCGTCAGTTCGAACCCCGCCAGCGCGGGCATTGCCACGCCCCGCGCGCGCAGGCTGTACGGCATCACCGTGATCCCCAGCCCCGCCGCCACATAGGCCGCAGCGCGATCGTCGCTCAGCGTCCGCGCCGCCATGAACGGGCGGACGCCGCGCGCCGTGAAGAAGCGGCTGACCAGCGGCAATGCCTCGCACTGGCGCCGCACGATCATCGTCTCGCCGGCGATATCCTCCGCGGTCACACTGGCACGGTGAGCGAGGGGGTGCGCCGTCGCCATCGCCACGCCATAGCCTTCTTCGAACAACCGCACGTCATCCGCGTCGCGCGCGACGCCGGGGCCGAGCAGCGCATCGATGCGGCCATGGTCCAGCTTGCCCTGCAACTCGCTCGTCCGCCCCTCGACGATTTCGATCCGCTCGTCCGGCGCCGCGGCCCGCGCGGCGGCGAGCGCCTCGCCCAGCGCGATGGTGGAGACGGTCGGCGCCACGCCGATGCGGATCAGCCGGTGCGGCGGCGTCGCCTGCACTGCGCGTTCGGCGGCGGCGAACTCCGCCTCGATCCGCCGGGCATGATCGACGAAGCGCGTCCCCGCTTCGGTCAGCCGCACCCGCCGCCCGCTGCGGTCGAACAGTTGCTGGCCGAGCAATGCCTCCAGCTTGGCGATCCCCGCCGACAGCGTCGGCTGCGTCACCCGCGCGCTGGCCGCGGCCGCGGAAAAGCTCCCCTGATCGACGACGCCAAGACAATAGCGGATCAGATAGCGGTCGATCATAGATGCCATCTATACGTCGCCGCGTCTCCTGTCGATTTTCCCTGACGCCCGTGCCTGTGGTAGCAGGGGCGCAAAGACATAAGGAGCGGATGTGACACCCGATTTCGATTTCGCCCTCGGCGAGGCCGCGGACATGATCCGCGAATCGACGCAGCGCTTTGCCACCGACCGGATCGCGCCGCTCGCCGCCAAGATCGACGCCGACGACTGGTTCCCGCGCGACGAGCTGTGGACCGCGATGGGCGAGCTCGGCCTGCACGGCATCACCGTCGAGGAAGCCGACGGCGGCTTGGGCCTCGGCTATCTCGAACATGTCGTCGCGGTGGAGGAAGTCAGCCGCGCCTCGGCCTCGATCGGCCTCAGCTACGGCGCGCATTCGAACCTCTGCATCAACCAGATCCGTCGCTGGGCCAGCCCCGAGCAGAAGGCGAAATACCTCCCCAAGCTGATCAGCGGCGAACATGTCGGCAGCCTCGCCATGTCCGAAGCAGGTGCGGGCAGCGACGTCGTCTCGATGAAGCTGCGCGCCGAGGCGCGAGGAGACGGCTATGTCCTCAACGGCACTAAATTCTGGATCACCAACGCGGCCTACGCCGACACGCTCGTCGTCTATGCGAAGACGGGTGAGGGGTCGCGCGGCATCACCGCCTTCCTGATCGAAAAGGACATGCCCGGCTTCAGCATCGGGCAAAAGATCGACAAGATGGGCATGCGCGGCTCGCCGACCGCAGAACTCGTGTTCGACGATTGCTACGTATCCGCCGAACAGATCATGGGCCCGCTCAACGGCGGCGTCGGCGTGCTGATGAGCGGCCTCGACTATGAGCGTGCGGTGCTCGCCGGCATCCAGCTCGGCATCATGCAGGCCTGCCTCGACGTCGTCGTGCCCTTCGTGCGCGATCGCAAGCAGTTCGGCCAGCCGATCGGCCAGTTCCAGCTGATGCAGGGCAAGATCGCCGACATGTACGTCGCGCTGAACTCCGCCCGCGCCTATGTCTATGCGGTCGCGAAGAGCTGCGACGCCGGCAAGACCACCCGCTTCGATGCCGCCGGCGCGATCCTGCTGGCGAGCGAAAATGCGGTGAAGGTCGCGCTGGAGGCGATCCAGGCCTTGGGCGGCGCCGGCTATACCAAGGACTGGCCGGTCGAACGCTTCATGCGCGACGCCAAGCTGCTCGATATCGGCGCCGGCACCAACGAAATCCGCCGCATGCTGATCGGCCGCGAACTCATCGGCGCCGCGCCGAAGGTGGCGCAGTGAGGGCCTCCCAATTCCTCCCTGCGCGCAGCGCGGGGAGGGGGACCGCCGGTCGCAGACCGGTGGTGGAGGGGCCGGCGCAGCCGGTGCTTCGCACCGCCCCTCCACCACCGCTACGCGGCGTGGGAGCTTTGGCTTGCTCCCAGCAAGCCAAGATCGTGTCCGGGGGACACGATCTCGCTCACACGCCCCCTCCCCAAGCAAGCTTGGGGAGGATCTGATGGGCCCCACGCTCCCCACCACCGTCGCCCGCGACGGCGAGGCCTTCGCCCGCAACGCCGCGCACAACCGCGCGCTCGCCGACCGCCTGCGCGCCGACGTCGCGGCGGCCGGTGTCGGCGGCAATGCCAAATCCCGCGAGCGCCATACGGCCCGCGGCAAGCTGCTCCCCCGCAATCGCGTCGAACGCCTGCTCGATCCCGGCAGCGCCTTCCTCGAAATCGGCCAGCTCGCCGCCTACGGCCTCTACGACGATGACGTCCCCGGCGCGGGCATGATCGCCGGCATCGGCCGCGTCTCGGGCCGGCAGGTGATGATTGTCTGCAACGACGCGACGGTGAAGGGCGGCACCTACTTCCCGTTGACCGTGAAGAAGCACCTGCGCGCGCAGGAGATCGCGCAGGAAAACCGCCTGCCGTGCATCTACCTCGTCGACAGCGGCGGCGCCAACCTGCCGCATCAGGCAGAGGTCTTTCCCGACCGCGATCACTTCGGCCGCATCTTCTTCAACCAGGCGAACATGTCGGCGCTCGGCATCCCGCAGATCGCCTGTGTCATGGGCAGCTGCACCGCGGGCGGCGCCTATGTCCCCGCCATGTCCGACGAGACGATCATCGTCCGCGGGCAGGGCACGATCTTCCTCGCCGGCCCGCCGCTGGTGAAGGCCGCGACCGGAGAGGTCATCAGCGCCGAAGACCTCGGCGGCGCCGACACCCACGGCCG
This sequence comes from Sphingomonas sp. DC5200-1, assembly GCF_049897245.1. Lineage (NCBI taxonomy): Bacteria > Pseudomonadati > Pseudomonadota > Alphaproteobacteria > Sphingomonadales > Sphingomonadaceae > Sphingomonas > Sphingomonas sp. DC5200-1. The sequence goes on along the minus strand of NZ_JAFCVW010000006.1, from coordinate 52,273 downwards.
CCGCTCGGGCGTGGTCGACCATGTCGCCGAGAACGACGATCACGCGCTGTCGATCGTCCGCGACATCGTCGCGACGCTGCCCGAACAGACGGGCCCGCAGATCGCCCCGGCGCGTGCACCGCTCTACCCGGCGGAGGACCTCTACGGCCTGATCCCCGACGACGTCCGCGCGCCGTACGACGTCCACGAGGTGATCGCGCGTCTGGTCGACGGCTCAGAATTCCACGAATTCAAGGCGCTGTACGGCGCGTCGCTGGTCTGTGGCTTCGCCACCATCCACGGCCTGCCCGTCGCCATCCTCGCCAACAATGGCGTGCTGTTCAGCGAAAGCGCGCAAAAGGGCGCGCACTTCATCGAACTCGCCTGCCAGCGCAAAATCCCGTTGCTGTTCCTCCAGAACATTTCGGGCTTCATGGTCGGTGGGAAGTATGAGGCGGAAGGCATTGCCAAACATGGCGCAAAGCTCGTCACCGCCGTCGCCACCGCGAGCGTGCCGAAGATCACCATCCTGATTGGCGGCAGCTTCGGCGCGGGCAATTACGGCATGTGCGGCCGCGCCTATTCGCCGCGCTTCCTGTTCACCTGGCCCAACAGCCGGATCAGCGTGATGGGCGGCGAACAGGCGGCCAGCGTCCTCGCCACCGTCCACCGCGACGCGGACAGCTGGACGCCGGAGCAGACCGAAGCCTTCAAGGCCCCCGTCCGCGCCAAATACGAAGACGAGGGCAACCCCTGGTACGCCACCGCGCGCCTGTGGGACGACGGCATCATCGATCCCGCGCAGACCCGCGACGTCCTCGGCCTCAGCCTCGCCGCCTGCCTCAACGCCCCCATCCCGGAGCGGCCCAGCTTCGGCGTGTTCCGGATGTGATCGCCGGGACCCGCCTATTCCTCCCCAAGCGCCGCTTGGGGAGGGGGACCGCCGGCCGCAGGCCGGTGGTGGAGGGGCATGCGCACCTGTGCGGCCGCCACCACCAGCCGGACGACGGCCTCCAGATCGCGCAGCACCTCGCGTGCAGACACCCGCAACGTCTCGATCCCATGGACCGCCAGCATCGCATCCCGCCGCTCGTCACGCTCCGGCCGATCGGCGCGATCATGCACCTCGCCATCGACCTCGACCGCCAGCCGCGCCGCCGCGCAGTAGAAATCCAGTACGAACGGCCCCACCGGATGTTGTCGCCTGAACTTCAAACCCGAAGGCCGCGCGCGCAAGACCGCCCACAACGCCACCTCGGGCGCCGTCATCGTGCGGCGCAACTGGCGCGCGTGGCGCACCGTCCTTCCCGGTTTGTCGAGCATCGCGCAGGCCCCTCCACCATGCTTCGCATGGTCCCCCTCCCCGAGACAAGCTCGGGGAGGAAAGGGGACACCCAATGACGCTGTCCTACACGCCGTCAAATATGGTAAGGAGAACGTGCATGGCCGCGCTCCTCGCCCCTGCCTCGCACACCCCGGTACGTTTCTCGCCCCCGCAGCCCCCGGTGTCCGGGACACGACGTACCCTCCACTTCGTCCACTTCCAGCAACATTTCCCCCGGAGCGCCCCGTGATCGAATCGCTGCTCATCGCCAATCGCGGCGAGATCGCCTGCCGCATCATCCGCACCGCGCGCGGCCTCGGCATCCGCACGATCGCGGTCCATTCCGACGCCGATGCGACCGCGCTGCACGTCCGCGAGGCCGACGAAGCCGTTGCGATCGGCGGCCCGCGCCCGGCCGAAAGCTATCTGATCGGCGAGCGCATCATCGCCGCAGCAAAAGCCACCGGGGCGCAGGCGATCCACCCCGGCTACGGGTTCCTGAGCGAAAACGCCGACTTCGCGCAGGCGGTGCAGGACGCCGGCCTGATCTGGGTCGGCCCCAATCCCGACAGCATCCGCGCGATGGGCCTGAAGGACGCCGCCAAGGCGCGGATGATCGCCGCCGGCGTGCCCGTCACACCCGGTTATCTCGGCGAAGACCAGTCGCCGACCCGCCTCCGGTCCGAGGCCGACGCGATCGGCTATCCCGTCCTCATCAAGGCGGTGGCGGGCGGCGGCGGCAAGGGCATGCGCCGCGTCGACGATGCCGCCGATTTCGCCGAAGCGCTCGCCAGCTGCCAGCGCGAGGCGGCGGCCTCGTTCGGCGACGACCGCGTCCTGCTCGAAAAATACGTGCTGAGCCCTCGCCATATCGAGGTGCAGGTCTTCGGCGATGCCCATGGCAACGTCGTCCACCTGTTCGAACGCGACTGCTCGCTCCAACGCCGCCACCAGAAGGTGATCGAGGAAGCGCCCGCGCCCGGCATGGACGCCGCGACCCGTGAGGCGGTCTGCGCCGCCGCCGTCCGCGCCGCGCAGGCGGTCGATTACGTCGGCGCCGGCACGATCGAATTCATCGCCGACGCGAGCGAAGGCCTGAACGCCGACCGCATCTGGTTCATGGAGATGAACACCCGGCTCCAGGTCGAACATCCCGTTACCGAGATGATCACCGGCCAGGACCTCGTCGAATGGCAGCTCCGCGTCGCCAGCGGCGAGCCGCTGCCCTGCCGTCAGGACCAATTGTCGATTCACGGCCATGCGATGGAAGCGCGCCTCTACGCGGAGGATCCCGCCAAGGGCTTCCTCCCCAGCATCGGCCGCCTCGACGCCTTCGATCTCGGCGACACCGTCCGCGTCGATACCGGGGTGGAGCAGGGCGCGACGATCACCCCCTATTACGATCCGATGATCGCCAAGGTCATCGCCCATGGCGACACCCGCGAAGAGGCGCGCGAAACGCTCGCCGACGCGCTCGACGCCGCGATCGTCTGGCCGCTGCGCAGCAACGCGGGCTTCCTGGTCGAGGCGCTCGACCACCCCGCCTTCGTCGCCGCGACCCTCGACACCGGCCTCATCGCCCGCGACGGCGATGCGCTGATGCCGCCCGCGCTGCCCAGCGAAGAGGTGCTGGTCGAAGCCGCCCAGGCGCTCGCCGGCCCGCAACCGGTTCCGGGCTTCCGCCTCAACGCCGCGCCGCGCCAGGTGGCGATGCTGTTGGTGGCGGGGGAGCCGGTGGAGGTCGATTTCAGCCACCCCGCCTCACCCCCGTTCGCCCGGCACCCCAAACTCCCGTTCGCCCTGAGCCTGTCGAAGGGCGGGGTGCCACACGCGAACCAGCCCCTTGTGGCCACCCGGGCTTCGACAAGCTCAGCCCGAACGGATGTTGGGGCGGCTCACCGAGGTACGGCTCCCGACCAACTCCTCGTTACCGAAGGCGGCCAGACGTGGGAAATCACCCCCTATCGCGCCGCCGCCGCCGCGGCCGGCGGGGCAGGGGACGGCGCAATCCTGTCGCCGATGCCCGGCCGCATCATCGCGGTCGACGTCACCGCCGGCCAATCCGTCACCAAGGGCCAGCGCCTCGTCACGCTGGAGGCGATGAAGATGGAACACAGCCTCACCGCCCCCTTCGATGGCGTGGTCGCAGACCTCACCGCCACGCCCGAGGCGCAGGTGCCCGAAGGCACGCTGCTCGTCCGCATCGAACCGCAGGGAGAGCAATAATGGCCGGCCGCTTCTACGACGAATGGCAGGTCGGCGACCGCCTGAAGCACGACATCCGCCGCACCGTGACCGAGACGGACAACCTCCTGTTCTCCACCATGACGCACAATCCGCAGCCGCTCCACCTCGACGCCGAAGCGGCGAAGGCGAGCGAGTTCGGCCAAATCCTCGTCAACGGCACCTTCACCTTCGCGCTGATGGTCGGCCTGTCGGTCGGCGACACGACGCTCGGTACTTTGGTCGCGAACCTCGGCTACGACAAATTGGTGATGCCCAAGCCGGTGTTCATCGGCGACACGCTCCGCGCCGAAACCGAAGTGGTGGAATTGCGCGACAGCAAGTCCCGCCCCGACGCCGGCCTCGTCACCTTCCGCCACATCCTGCTTAACCAGCGCGACGAACCGGTCTGCCAATGCCTGCGGACGGCGCTGCTCAAGCGGAAGGGGGCGTAACTCATCCCCCCGTCACCCCGGACTTGGTCCGGGGTCCACTCTGCGGCGAGGGGGATGGCCGGAGCCTCTTGCCGTCCCCTCGCGGCCCGGTGGACCCCGGAACAAGTCCGGGGTGACGTAGAAAGAGCAGAACCCCATACCGCACCGCAGCAAAGTTTTTCTTGCGGTTCATCCCCCAGGTTAGTGGGCTATCCCGCCCCATCCGCTACCCAGCGCAACGATTCCAAAAGGGGCTGAACCGTGACCATCATCAGCGAACTCCTCGCCGCCGCCAGCGCCGCAGCGCTTGCCCAGGCCGCGCCGCAAGCCGCGCCGCAGACCGAACCCGCTCAGGCGGCCCCCGTCGCCGACGCCGCCTCGACCGCGGATGAAGGCCAGGACATCATCGTCACCGGCACCCGCGCCACCGGTCGCAGCCGCCTCGACAGCGTCGCGCCGGTCGACGTGCTGAGTGGCGCCAGCCTGCAGCGGCAGGGCACCACCGAACTCGCGACGGCGCTCGCTACCGTAGCCCCCTCGATCAACTTCCCGCGGCCATCCGCCAACGACGCCACCGACGCGATCCGCCCGGCGACGCTGCGCGGCCTGTCGCCCGACCAGACGCTGGTGCTGATCAACGGTATCCGCGGCCACACCTCCGCCAACCTCAACACCAACGGCACGGTGGGCCGAGGCTCGGCGGCGGTCGACCTCAACACCATCCCGACGGTGGCACTCGACCGGATCGAGGTGCTGCGCGACGGCGCCTCGGCGCAATACGGCTCGGACGCGATCGCCGGCGTCGTGAACCTGCGCCTTCGCGAAGCCCGCTCGGGCGGCGGCGCGCAGGTCAATTACGGCTTCTACGACACGCAGGTCGATACGGCGCGCGGCAGCCGCCACGTCACCGGCGAACACACCGTCACCGCCTCGGCATGGCAGGGCATCGGCTTCGGCAGCGACGGCTTCGTCACCATCTCGGGCGAATATCTGAAGCGCCAGCCGACCAACCGCGCCGACTTCGATCCGCGCGTGACGCCGACCCGCGTCACCGGCCGCTATGGCGACCCGGAGGTCGAACAGTTCACCGGCTTCGTCAACGCCGGCACCTCACTGACCGACAACCTGAAGCTGTATGCGTTCGGCGGCTATCAGGACCGCGACACCCGCGGCGCCGCCTTCCCGCGCGTCCGCGCCGACAATGCCAGCGCCGCGACGATCACCCAGCTGACGCTTGCCGGCTATCCCAACGGCTTCCTGCCGATCATCAATACCAAGTCGAAGGACATCAATTCGGCGATCGGCCTGCGCGGCACCGTGTCGGACTTCGACGTCGACCTGTCGCTGAGCTACGGCCGCAACACCGTCGACTTCCGCACGCTCAATTCGGCGAACTACGCCTATGGGTCGAGCACCCCGCGCAACTTCTACGACGGCGCGGTCGCCTACGACCAGTACGTCGCCGGCCTCGACGTCACCCGCAAGTTCGACGTCTTCCAGTCGCTGAACGTCGCCTTCGGCATCGAGGGGCGCCGCGAAGGCTATAAGATCACGCCGGGCGAGCGCGCCTCCTACGACTACCCTGCCGGTGCGACCGATGCGGTCGCCGGGTCGGCACCGGGCGCGCAAGGCTTCGGCGGCTTCGCCCCCCGCAACGCCACCAAGCGCAACCGCCGCAGCGGCAGCGTCTACCTCGACCTCGAAGCGCAGCTGACTGACGCGCTGCTGATCGGTCTTGCCGGCCGGGCCGAGGATTATTCGGACTTCGGCAGCACCGCCAACGGCAAATTCTCGGCCCGCTACGACGTCGCGCCCTGGTTCGCGCTGCGTGGCACCATCTCCACCGGCTTCCGTGCGCCGTCGCTGCAACAGCAGTATTTCACCCAGGTCGCTTCGGTCGTCACCAACGGTGTGCCGATCCTGACCGGCACCGTGCCGTCGACCGATCCGGTCGGCGTCGCGCTCGGCGGGCGGCCGTTGCAGGCGGAAAAGTCGACCAACATCTCGCTCGGCACGGTGATTCGCGCTGGCGGCTTCGACCTGACGGTCGACGCCTATTCGATCCGCATCCGCAACCAGATCGGCCTGTCGGAGAATATTCCTGGCACGTTTAGCACGCAGGTTGCAAATCTGCTTAACACTACAGACCAGCGATTTTCGGCGGCACGCTTCTTCATCAACGGCCTCGCCTCGACGACGAAGGGCATCGATGCCGTCGCCCACTATCGCTGGCGCACGGAGAGCGCGGGCGCGTTCGACTTTACGCTGGCCGGCAACATCAACAAGATCGACGTCACCCGCGTCCCCACCTCGACCGCGACGCTCAACCCCGCACCGACGCTGTTCGCGCGCAGCCGTATCCTGACGCTGGAACAGGGCACGCCGGGCGAGAAGATCACCGGCACGATCGACTGGTCGCTCGACAAGCTCGGCGCGCTCGCCCGCGTCACCTATTACGGCGACGTCAACCAGCCGGGCACGCTGGCGAGCGGAACCGCCGACGTCCACACCGGCCAGCATGCGATCACCGACTTCGAACTGCGCTATTCGGCCCCCAAAGGCGCGCAGATCGGCCTCGGCGTCAGCAACCTGTTCGACGTCTATCCCGATCGCCAGATCGCCGCGAACAACTCCACCGGCGTGCTGGGCTTCCCTTATTATTCGCCGTTCGGCTTCAACGGCCGCTATCTGTACGCCCGCGTCGGCATCAATTGGTAAATCGGGAGAGGCGGGGGACGTTACAGTCCCTCGCCTCCCACCCATTGCGCATGCGCGAACCGCCGCGCCAGCGTCCAGTTCTGCTGCCGGATATCGGGCACCGCCACGACCTCCCACAGGTCGCCGCGCGTCATCGGCCCGATGCAGAACAGCCGGTCGTCGACCGTCCCGTCGGCATGGATCACCTGCGACTGGTGGTCGACGTCCAGCCCGATGCGCAAACTGTCGGGGCGGGCCAGCCCCGCAGCGATCAGCTGCCGCAGCAGCGGCTCCTCGGATCGCAACAGGTCGCCCTGCGGCCCGGTGCAATTGACGATCCGCCGCGCTGACGTGGTTTCGGTTCCCGCGCTGCCCCGCGGCCGCCAGGTCAGTGAGGCGCCATCCCCCTCCGCCTCGGCCTCGACGATCCGCCCCGCCCCGAACCGCAGCCGCCCCTCCGTGACCAGCGCATCGATCTTCGCCGCGATCGAGGGCGCCAGCCGATGCCGATGCACGTCCCAATACGGCCGCACATGCCGCAGGAACCGCGCCCGCGTTCCCGCATCCGCCGCGCCCCACATCAGCTGCGTGACGGGGCGCAGCTCGTCCACCGCGGCGCGCCAGCCGATCGCTTCGGCCCGGGTCCGCACATGGCGGACGAGCGCCGACAGCGTCCCCGCCGGCTTCTCGCGCAACCCCGGCTGCCCCGGCAGGTCGGCATGCGCCCGCGGCGACAGCCCGCGCCGCGACAGCGCGAGGATCTCGCCGCGGAACCCCGCCGCCTCCAGGGTCAGCGCCGCATCGATCGCGGTCAGCCCGCTGCCGATCAACACCACGCGGTCGGTGTCGGTCAGCTCCGCCGCAATGTCGCCCGCCCAGGGATCGGACAGATAGCAGCCCGCCGGCAGCGCCGCCGGATCGAGCCCGCCCGGCGTGTGCGGCGGCAGGTTGCCCAGCGCCAGCACCGCCGCATCCGCGGCAATCGCCTCGCCGCTCTGCAGCGACAGCGTCACGCCCGCGCCGCTGCGGTCGATCGCGCACACCTCGCCCTCGACCAGCGCGATCCGCCCCGGATGCGCCGCCATCGCCGCGTCGAGCAACCCGCGCAGATAGCGCCCATAGATGCGCCGCGAGACGAAGGTCTTGGCATCGCCCAGTCCCTCCGCCTCCAACCAGCGCACGAAATGGCCGGGATCGTCGGGCAGCGCGCTCATATTGCCGGCGCGCACGTTCAGCAGATGCTCGGCATGCGCCGCGCTATAGGCGACGCCGCGCGCCATCTGGTGGGGGCGCCGCTCGATCAGCGTCGCGCGTGGCCCTTCGTGGCGCAGCAGGTTGATCGCGAACAGCGTCCCCGAAAAGCCGCCGCCGACGATGACGACGTGCTCGTGGCTCGACGGCGGGGCGGGCGGGCAGTCCGGCAGGCTGGTCATGGCGCGGAGCGCTATCCCCTTCGCCAGTGCCGGGCAAGCCGGTCAGGGCGCGCTGGGCTCGGCCGCGGCCGGTTCGGGGGCGGGGAGTGCGGACACCAGCTCCAGCTTCTGCGGCACGGTGCCGAGCTCGATCCCCGCCTCGCGCATCCGCCGCAGCAGGACGATCAGCACGTTGCTGCGGGCGCTATATGCCGCCCGCGGGCTTTCGACGTGTGCGAAGCAGTTGAAGCGCACGCGTCCGTCGGCGATCCCGTCGATGAAGGCTTTGGCCTCGGGTGTGTCGAGGATCGCGGGTTCCGCTGCGAACGTTTCCAGCACCAGTTCGCGCACGCGATCGGCATCCGCCTCGATCGGCACGGTGAATTGCACCTGGATTCGCCCCAACGGCGCGCTCAGCGTCTTGTTGAGCACCGATTTCGTGATCAGCTCCGAATTGGGGACGATCAGAGTCGAATGATCGGCGAGCTCAATCTCGGTCGAGCGGACGTTGATCCGCTTCACGTCGCCCTCGTCGGTGCCGACGCGGATCAGGTCGCCGATCTTGATCGGCCGCTCGGCGAGCAGGATCAGGCCGGATACGAAGTTGGACGTGATCGCCTGCAAGCCGAAACCGATACCGACCGATAGCGCCGACAATAGCAGCGCGATCCGCTCCATCCCGATGCCGAGCGAGGCGAGCGACCAAATGACCGCCAGCGCGATGCCGACGTAGCGCGCGACCAGCCGGATCGAATTGCGCACGCTGCCGTCAAGGTCGGTGGTCGGCAGATAGCGCTGGTCCAGCCACCCCATGAACTGCCGCACCAGAAACAGGCCGATCGCGAGCACGGCGATGAAACGCAGGATGCTGCCCGGCGAAATCGCGATCCCGCCGATCTGCACCCCGCGCGCCAGCCCGCTCAGCCGGTCGAGAACCGATCCGAAGCCCGCACCGAAGGGATACAGCACGAGCCCCAGCGCGATGGCGAGGATCGCCAGCCGCAGCGCCGCGGACAGCAGCACGCCGAACTGGTCTACCGCGCTGCCGCCCACGCCGACGCCGTGGCGCAATGTCGTGCCGACGCGGCTGTCACGCTGGAACAGGCTGGTCGCGACATCGTCGATGACGATCATCAGCAGATAGGTGCAGATACCCAGCAGCGTCGCCCACAGCACGAACTGCAACACCGTCGCCGCCAGCCCGATATAGCCCGCCAGCAGCGCCAGCCCCGCGCCCGTCACGACCAGCCACAGCGCCACCGTCGCCGCGCCGACGCCGACGCTGGTCGCCGCCTCCTGCGCATCCGCGCCATTCGCCGCAGCGCGCGCACGCAGCCGCCCGATCACCAGCAGCGTGCCGCCGATCAGCAGCAGATTGGCGATCGCCTCCGCCACTTGCGACGCCAGCAGTACGGGCGGGCTGGCGCCGATCGCGGTGTTGAACGCATCCAGCAGGATGACGACGAAGGTCAGCGCGGCGAACACCCACACCGTCGGACGCAGCGCAGTCGCGACCGCATCGCTCAGCGGCACCACCCGCCACGATGGCTGACGCGCCATCAGGAAGGCAGCGCCCGCCGCGGCGGTGAAGCCCGAAAAGCCCGCAGCGCCGATCAGCGCGTCGGCCAGCTGGCTCCAGGCGGGGGCGATCAGCGCCGCCCAGCGCAACCCCTGCACCAGTACGAACGCGGCGGCGGTCGGCATCGCGGTGCCGATCAACACCCGCCACATGGCATTGGCCGATCGTCGCACGCGGTGGCCCGGCGCGTCGCTGACCAGATAGCGCTGGCCGATCCCGCGCAGCCGCTGCCGCACGGGGAACAGCAGCAGCAGCGCCAGCGCCGCGCCGAGCAGCGCGGTCCACGGCTTTCCCGCGCGCAACGCGACATCGCCCTGCGACCATTCGCGCCGCATCAGCGTCGCGACCCGGCGCGCATCGCGCGGCATTGCGGAGAGCAGTTCCTCCCAGAATGCGGGCGAGGCGGGGGAGGGCGACCGGACGGAGATACGCTGGCCGATTTCCGCCGCCTGTGCCTCGTCGATTTCGGCGACAAGCTGCCCGGCCTCCACCGCGATGAGCTGCCCGCGCTTCACCTTCGAATCCAGCGCATCGCGCGCCTGCGCCAGCGCCTTGCGTTCGGCGCGGATGTCGGGCGCTTCGGTGACGCCGGCGGCGGGCGGCCCCAGCCCGGCGATCCGGGCATCGACCAGCGCCAGCTGCCCGCGCAGCTGATCCGCCGCATCGCGCGCATCGCTCTGCGCGGCGAGCGCCCGCGTGCGCAGGTCGGCACGGCCGGCCCGATCGACTTTGCCATCAAGCGCCGAATCGACCGCGGCAAGATCCGTCTCCGCCCCGGCGAGTTCGCGGCTCGCGGTGTCGACGGGGGAGGGTTGCGCCAGCGCCGGCATCGCCAGAGCAAGCAGCAGCATCGCCCAAACCCGCGCCACCGCCCTCATCACCCTGCCCAAGCCGCCAGCTCCCATGCGTTGCGAAGCCCGCTGCCTAATCGAAGAGGGGGCGGAAAGTCACGCGGGGTGAGAGGACGGCCACGCCACCCACACCGTCACCCCGGACTTGTTCCGGGGTCCACCGGGCCGCAGGGGGTCGGCTGACCTCTTGCCGTTCCCCTAGCCGCGGAGTGGACCCCGGACCAGTCCGGGGTGACGAACGGGACCTAACTGGCCGTCACCCCAACCCCGTCACCGCCAGCCGGCATCCACCCAATAATTATGCGCCGTACACATCTTCGCATCATCCGATGCCAGGAACAGCACCAGCGCCGCCACGTCCTCAGGGAGGATGCGCCCGTCCAGGCACTGGCCCGCGACGATCTCCGCCTCGCCCTCCGGCGTGTACCATTTCTCCTGCCGCGGCGTCTTCACATTGCCCGGCACCACCGCATTCACGCGGATGTTGCTACGGCCTAGATCGCGCGCCAGGCTGCGCGTCAGGCCCTCGATCGCGGCCTTGGCGGTCTGGTAGACGATCAGGTCTTCGAGGCCCAAATGCCAGCTGATCGACCCGAAGTTGACGATCACGCCGCCGCCCGCCGCCTGCATCGCCGGCACCACCGCCTTGGCGGCGAAGAACTGGTGGCGGAGATTGACGTTCATCCGCTCGTCCCAATAGGCGGGCGTGATGTCGGCGACCGTGTGGCGATCGTCGTTGCCGGCATTGTTGACCAGCACGTCCACGCCGCCCAGCGCTTCCTGCATGTCGGCGAACACCCGCGCGACCGCGTCGAGGTCGGTCAGGTCCAGCCGGCGGAACAGCGGCACATGCGCCGCGCCTGTGCTCAACCGCTCGACCAGCGCCAGCGATTCGGCCTCGGCAACGTCGACGAAGGCGACCTTCGCACCCTGCCGTACGAACGCCTCGACCAGCCCCGCGCCGATCCCCGATCCGCCACCGGTCACGATCACGCGCCGACCGCGCAGCGAGGGGTAGATCGCCCGAGTGTCGCTCATCATCGTGTCGGTCATTGAAACAGTCCCCGTGCCGCCAGATTGCGGATCAGCGCACCGATCCCGAACGCCCATGCCGGCGCGTCCTTCGAATGGACGACGCGATTGACCAGCCGCCCCAGCCGCGGCGTCGCGATCGCCACCGTATCGCCGACCTTGTGGGTGAAGCCCTGACCGGCCACGTCGCGATCCTGCGTCGGCGCGAACAGCGTGCCCAGGAACAGCACGAAGCCGTCGGGATAGTGATGCTCGCTCAGCGCCTGTCGTTTCAGTTCTTCGGGATCGCGGCTGATCTGGCTCATCGCGCTGCTGCCATCCAGCCTATAGCCGTCGGTGCCCTCGATCCGCAGTGTGATCTCGGCAGTCCGGACGTCGTCCATCGTAAACTGGTCGTCGAACAGGCGCACGAACGCGCCGAGCGAGCAGGACGCGTTATTGTCCTTCGCCTTGCCCAGCAGCAGCGCGGATCGCCCTTCGAAATCGCGCAGGTTGACGTCGTTGCCCAATGTCGCGCCCACCGCCTTGCCCTGAGCATCGACCAGCAGCACGACTTCGGGCTCTGGGTTGTTCCACGTCGAATCGGACCGCACGCCGACGTCCGCGCCCCAGCCCACCGTCGACAGCACGGGCGATTTGGTGAAGATTTCCGCATCCGGGCCGATCGCGACCTCCAGATATTGCGACCACAGGCCCTCGTCGATCAGCGCCTGCTTCAGCGCCGCGGCTTCGGGTGATCCCGGCACCACCGCGCGCATGCTGCCGCCGATCCGCCCCTCGAGTCGGCCGCGCACCTCGGCCGCCGCGCTCGAATCGCCTCGGGCGCGCTCTTCGATCACGCGCTCCATCGCCGATACGGCGAAGGTCACGCCCGCCGCCTTCACGCATTGCAGGTCGATGGGGGAGAGCAGGCGGACCGGGCCGTCGACCGACAGGCCGATCGCATCCAGCGCACCGATCGCCTCGCCCGCCGCGGGATCGAAGGCGGCGGCGGCGACCAGATCGGCGACTGTCGGCGCGACGCGGCTCATGTCATGGACGATGCCGTCCACCACCAGCACGGGGCAGGGGCCTTCGCCGCGATCGATGCGGCCGATCCAGCGGCCTTCGCGCCATTCCGCGCCCAGCGCGTCGGCAGGGTCGAACACACAGGCAGTCATGGGCCGGCACTCTCCTGTTATTTGTCTGTCAATTTAGCGGTTAGCGTTACCACTCGTTGTTCTAAGCCAGCCTGTCAACGCTTGCCGCCATGCCGGCCGCGCGGGATCGGGCATCGCGTGCCGTCACGGGTTGCCAATGCGGCATGTCGCTGCTAGGGGCACCGTTCGCACGGCGCGGACCCCTTGTCTGCGGCCGCATTAGCTATTGACCGGAGTGATTGGGTTTTATGCAGATCGTCGTCCGCGACAACAATGTCGACCAGGCTCTTCGCGCGCTCAAGAAGAAGCTGCAGCGTGAGGGTGTGTATCGCGAGATGAAGCTGCGCCGTCACTACGAGAAGCCGTCGGAAAAGCGTGCGCGCGAGCGTGCCGCTGCGGTCCGTCGCGCCCGCAAGCTCGAGCGCAAGCGCGCTGAGCGCGACGGCGCACGGTAAGTCATTGTAAAATCACCGGCGTGCGTGTGCGAAACACGCGCGTCGGCGTGACTTTTGCGACTTTTGAACCGGTGACGGCCGGCCCGGCACCACAGCTCCAGGTGCTCTGATGTCCACCGTCACCGCCGTTCCGCTGCAGCCCGTCAAGCGCAGCTACCTCGTCTACCTCTGGGTCGGCATCGCGCTCGCCTGCATCGCGGCGTTCGCGCTCGCGCGACAGGGCGACGACTTCCTGACCCGCAACGCCCGCGCCCGCGGCGTCGTCACCACCCCGTCCGGCCTTCAGTACAAGGTGCTGCAGCCCGGCGCGCCGGGTGCGCCCAAGCCGACCGACGCGGACGTCGCGCTGATCAACTACGAAGGCAAGCTGCTCAACGGCACCGTCTTCGACAAGTCGCAGCAGCCGACCCCCATGCCCGTCGCCGGCGTCGTCCCGGGCTTTTCCGAAGCGCTGAAGCTGATGCCCAAGGGCTCGAAGTACCGCGTGTGGATCAAGCCGTCGCTCGGCTATGGCGCCGAGACCAAGGGCCCGATCCCCGGCAATTCGACGCTCGTCTTCGATATCGACCTGATCGACTTCCTGCCAGAAGCGGTGGTCCGCCAGATGCAGATGCAGGCCCAGCAGGGTGGCATGCCCGGTATGCCCGGCGCGATGCCCCCGGGTGCGGTTCCCCCGGGCGCGCAGCCCCGCCGCTGATCCGGGCTTTCGACACATGAAAAGGCCGGCGCTGGTATCCCCAGCGCCGGCCTTTTTCGTTGGCTTCGATACCCGCTCGACGGAGCCTCGATCGTCATTGCGAGCGGAGCGAAGCAATCCAGAGCGTCCTGATGCGTCGCTCCCGCTCGCAGTGACCGATCACCGGCTGGCGACAGGCCCGCCGCTCGCCAAGAACAGCGCCACCGTGTCGCTCAGCCGCGCGCCCTTCGCCTGCACCAGCTGTGCGCGCGCCTGCGCGTCGGCGGCGGTGGCGTTGAGCAGCACCAGCGAATCGACTCCGCCCAGCGCCAGCTGCCGGCGAGTGAAGGTGAGGGCGCGGTTCGACGCATCGCTCGCCCGCGTCGCGGCATCCAGCGCCACGCCATCGGTCGCAAGGCCGGTCAGCGCATCGGACACGTCGCCGAACGCGGTCAGCACCGCGGTGCGGTACTGCGCCTTGGCGCCGTCCAGGGCGGCCTCGGCCGCGCGCTGCTGATGGCGCAGCGCGCCGGCGTGGAAGATCGGCTGGGTCAGGCCGCCGATCAGCGTCCAGAACGGATTGCCGTCCTTGAACATGTCGCCGAAGCGCTGCGCCGATCCGCCCGCGGTGCCACTGAGCGTGATCGATGGCAGCCGCGCCGCGATCGCGGTGCGCACGTCGGCGCCCGCGCCCTCCAGCTGTGCCGCCGCCGCCCGCACGTCGGGCCGGCGGGCGACGAGGTCGGAGGGGAGGACGGCGGGCAGGCTGGTCGGCAATTGCAGCGCCGCCAGCGTCGGCAGCGCGGGCAGGGGATCACCCGCCGGCCGGCCGAGCAGCGCCGCGATGACGACGCGCTGGTGTGCCTCCTGCCGCACCAGCGGCGGCAACGCACCCTCCGCAGTCGCGAGCGCGGTCTGCTGCGTCGCCACGTCGGCGGCGCCGATCGCGCCCAGGCGCTGGCGCTGCAACTGGCTCTTCAGGATGTCGCGGTTGACCGTGATGGCGATCTGCGCCGCCTCGACCTGATCGGCGAGCACCGCGCGCTGGACGATTGCCTGCACCAGATTGGCGACGACGCTGGCGCGCGCCGCGTCGAGCCGGTGGCGCTGCACCTCCGCCTGCGCCCGCGCCGAACGGATCTTGGATCGCACCCCGCCGAACAGATCGACCGGATAGCTGACCGCGACCTGCGCGGTGTGCAGTGTGTACAGCTGCTGGTTCTGGTCGGCGACCGCGGGCGACAGGGCATTGGAGACGCGCGTGCGCTCCGCCTGATAGCTGCCGTCGATCTGCGGCAGGGCCTGTCCTCCCGCCGCGCCCGCCAGCTCGCGCGCCTGCCGCAGCGAAGCGTCGGCGACGGCGATGTCATTGTTGCGCGCCAGCGCCTCGGCCACCAGCGCGTTGAGCTGCGGGCTGCCGAACGCCGTCCACCAGTCGGCGGCAACCGGCGCGGTGGTGAAGCCCTGCGCCGGCCCGGTCGCGGGGGCGATCGTGGCGGGCGTCGCGGCGGCGGGCAGCGGCGCATGTGCGTCGAGGTCGTGGACGGTGCTCGCGCACGCCGCGGTCGAGCAGGCGAGCAGGATGACGAGAGTGCGGGTCATGCGAGGGCCTCCTCTCCGGACGCATCGCGGTCGGGGTGCGGATGGTGGCCGACGTCGCGGCCATGCGCACCGCGATCCTCGGGCGGCACGCGCTTCGAGAAGCGGTCGATCAGCACCGGCAGGATCAGCAGGATCAGCACCGGCGCCAGCGTCATGCCACCGACGACGACGAGCGCCAGCGGCTTTTGCACCTGGCTGCCGATGCCGTGCGACAGCGCCGCGGGCAGCAGGCCGATCGCCGCGACCAGACAGGTCATCACGACCGGGCGCAGGCTGTGGCGCACGGTGGTGGCGAGCGCCGTCTTGCGGTCATGCCCTTCGTCGACGGCGTTATTGTACGTCGTCACGACGAGGATCCCGTCCATCACCGCGATGCCGAACAGCGCGACGAAGCCGATCGCGGACGAGATGCTGAACGCGGTGCCGGTCAAGGCGAGCGCCAACACGCCCCCCACGACAGCCAGCGGGATCGCCGCAAAGGCGAGCAGGCTGTCGCGGATCGACCCGAAATTGGCGTAGAGCAGCAGCAGCATCAGCAGCAGGCTGATCGGCACGACGATCTCGAGACGCGCGATGGCGTTGTTGAGATTGTCCAGCTCGCCCGCCCATTCCAGGTGATAGCCCGACGGCAGATGCACGGTCCGCTGGATGCGTGCGCGCGCTTCGTCCACCGCGCCGCCCAGGTCGCGGCCGCGCACCGAGAATTTGATCGGGATGTAGCGTTCCTGATGCTCGCGATAGATGAACGAGGCGCCGCTGGTCAGGTGGACGTTGGCGACTTCGGACAGCGGCACCTGGATCGTGGTATTGCTCCCGTCAGTGGCCGGCGCGCCGATCGTGATGCGGCGGATCGCCTCGATCGAATCGCGTTGTTCCGATTTCAGCCGGACGATGATCGGGAAGTGGCGGTCGGTGCCGGCCTCGTACAGGTCGGCGGTCGAGCTGCCGCCGATCGCCGCGGCGACCGTCTGGTTCACGTCGTCGGGCGTCAGGCCGTAGCGCGCGGCCTTGGCGCGGTCGACGTCGACGCGCACGGTCGGCTGGCCCAGCGACTGGAAGACGCCCAGATCCTCGATGCCGCGGACCTTGCTCATCTGGTCCTTGATCTGGTCGGCGTATTTTTCCAGCGTCGGCAGGTCGGGGCCGAACAGCTTGATCGAATTGGCACCCTTCACGCCCGACGCCGCTTCTTCGACGTTATCCTCGATATATTGCGAGAAGGAGAAATCGACGCCGGGGAAGCGCTGTTGCAGCTTCTTCGACAATTCCTCGGTCAACGTTTCCTTGGTCACCCCGCTGGGCCAGCTGTCGAAGGGCTTCAACGGCACGAAGAATTCGGCGTTGAAGAAGCCGGTCGAATCGGTGCCGTCGTCAGGGCGGCCCTGCGCCGACAGGACCGACTGGACCTCCGGATATTTCATGATGATCCGCCGCACTTCGTTGACGACCGGCTGGCCGCCTTCGAGGCTGATAGACGCGGGGAGCGTCGCGCGGATGTACATATTGCCCTCTTCGAGGTGCGGCAGGAACTCGATGCCGAGCGAGCGCACGCCGACGACGGCGACCAGCAGCATCAGCACCGCACCGCCCAGCGCGATCACCCGGTTGCCCAGCGCAAAGGCGGCGGCGGGTTCGTAGACGCGGCGCAGCTTGCCGACGATCCACGTCTCCACCTCGGACAGCTTGTCCGGCAGCAGCAGCGTCGCCAGCACAGGCGCGACGGTGAAGGTCGCGATCAGGCCGCCGGTGATGGCATAGGCATAGGTCTTGGCCATCGGGCCGAAGATATGGCCCTCGACGCCGGTCAGCGTGAACAGCGGCAGGAAGCTGGCGATGATGATCGCGGCGGCGAAGAAGATGCCGCGGCTGACCTCGCTCGACGCGCCCAGCACCGCCGAGAAGCGGTTGGCGAGCGTGAAATGCCCCTTGCCGCCTTCCACATGCGCCGATCGTTCCACCATGTGGCGGAAGATGTTCTCGACCATGATGACGCTGGCATCGAC
This sequence comes from Sphingomonas sp. DC5200-1, assembly GCF_049897245.1. NCBI lineage: Bacteria > Pseudomonadati > Pseudomonadota > Alphaproteobacteria > Sphingomonadales > Sphingomonadaceae > Sphingomonas > Sphingomonas sp. DC5200-1. Next base: position 34,867 of record NZ_JAFCVW010000006.1, on the reverse strand, counting down.
CACCAGGCCGAAGTCGAGCGCACCGACCGACAACAGGTTCGCGCTTTCCCCCTGCAACACCAGGATCAGGATCGCGAAGGCGAGCGCGAAGGGGATGGTAGCGGCGACGATGATCGCGCTGCGCAGATTGCCCAGGAACAGCCATTGCAGCGCGAAGATCAGCAGGATGCCGACCACCATGTTTTCGAGCACGGTGTGGATGGTGAGGTTGATGAGGTCCGAGCGGTCGTAGATGCGCTGCAACTGCACGCCCGGCGGCAGGATGCCGGAGGCGTTGATATCCGCGACCTCCTTCTGCACCGCTTTGATCGTCGGCATCGACTGGGCGCCGCGCTGCATCAGCACGATGCCCTGCACGATATCATCCTGATCATTATAGCCGGCGATGCCGAGCCGCGGGCTGTTGCCGATCGTGACGTGCGCCACGTCCTTCAGCAGGATCGGCTGGCCGTTGGCGCTGCCGACCAGCACGTTCTCGATACCGCTGACCGACTGGATCAGGCCGACGCCGCGGACGATCGCGGCCTGGCTGCCGAAGTTGATCGTCTGGCCGCCGACGTTGCCGTCGCTCTTGGCGATCGCCTGCAAGACCTGGCTGACGGTGACGTTGTGCGCGGCGAGCCGATCGTTGTCGATCACCACGTCGTACGCGCGCAGCTTGCCACCCCAGCCGGTCACGTCGATCACGCCCGGAATGCGCTTGAAGCGACGTTGCAGCACCCAGTCCTGCAACGTCTTGAGGTCCATCACCGAATAGCCCTTGGGCGCGGTGAGCTTGTAGCGGAAGATCTCGCCCACGGGACTCGTCGGCGACAGCGTCGGCTGCGCCCCGCCGGTCAGCGGCGGCAGCTGCGACAGGCGGTTGATGACCTGCTGCTTGGCCTGTTCGTTGGTGTAATCGTAGCTGAACTGGATCTTGATGTCGGACAGGCCGAACAGGCTGATCGCGCGGATCGCGGTCAGGTGCGGAATGCCCGCCATCTGCACCTCGATCGGGATGGTGACGTTGCGCTCCATCTCCTCCGCGGACAGGCCTTGCGTCTGCGTGATGACCTCGACCATCGGCGGGACGGGGTCTGGATAGGCCTCGATATTCAGGTTGATGAAGCCGATGACGCCGGCGAGCAGCATCGTGACGAAGACGCCGACGATGAGCAGCCGCTGGCGCAGCGCGAAGGCGACGATCCGGTTCATTCGCCCAGGCCCGCTTCGTTGACGAACAGCGCGCCCGCCGTGACGATGCGCTCGCCCGGTTGCAGGCCGGACGTGATCGTGACCTTGCCGTCCTGCGCATCGCCGGTGGTGACATTGCGCGAGACGAGCAGGCCGTCGGGGCGCACGACCCAGACGCGCGCATTGTCGCCTTCGTGGATCACCGCGACCGCGGGCACGACGATGGCCTTGGTCGAGGTGGCGCGGTGGATCGCGAAGCTCGCGAACATCTGCGGCTTCAGCGCGCCGTCGGGATTGGCGATCGCGGCGCGCACCGGCAGGCGGTGCGTCACGGGATCGAGCGCGGCGCCGACCAGATCGATGCGCGCGGTGAATTGGCGGCCGGGCAGGGCGGGGGTGGTGACGGTCGCGGCATCGCCGACATGGATCGACGCGGCCTGCGTTTCGGGCACCTGCGCGACCAGCCAGACGCGCGAGGGGTCGGTGATCGTCATCACCGGCTTGTCGCCGCCCTGCGTGACATATTGACCGGGCGCCACGTCGCGCGAGGCGACGAGGCCGCTGATCGGCGCGTGCAGCGTGGTGACGTCATGGATGCCGGTGACTTCGCCGACGCCCTCCAGCCGGTTGATCTCGCCCGGCGACTTGCCCAGCACCGCTAGCTTGTCACGCGCCGCGCCCAGGGCTGCGGCGTTGGTGCGCGCGGTCGCCTGTGCGGCGGCGAGGTCGGCCTGCGCCTGCTGGTAATCCTTCAGCGCGCCGCCGGCGGTTTCGTAGATCTGCTTCTGCCGTTCCGCGGTCCGCTGCGCCGTTGCGAGTTGTGCCTGCGCATTCTGATACGCTGCGCGCGCCGCGAACAGGCCGCTGCGCGCATCGACGAAATCGGTGGTCCGCACCAGCATCAGCGCCTGACCCCGGCTGACGCGCTGGCCCGCATCGACCAGCACGCGCACGACCTGGCCCGAATAGGGCATGACGACCGGCGTGCTGCGATCGCCGTCCACGGTGATCGCACCGCTCGCCAGCGTCGCCGCGTCCGACAGCGAATCGCCGACGCGCATCGTCGTCAGCGCGGCCATCTGTTCGGCGCTGGGGCGGAAGGTGCCCGGCGGCGACGCTGGCGGCGGCGCCTCCTCATGGTGCGTCAATTTGCCGATCAGCGAGACGAGCAGGCCGATCCCGATCAACACCGCCGCGGCGATCCCCAGCCACCGCCATTGCGCCGACCGACCCAGGGTCGTGGCGGGGGGTAGCGTCTCCGGGGTATCGGTGGCGTGCATGATGCGTCTCGCAGGCAATGAGGGTGGAGCCGGTAGGCCGGCTCGCTTACAGAATGCTGACAAATGCTGCGGCGCGAAAGGGTCCGATGCGGATTTTGTTGGTAGAGGACGATCGCGGGCTGGCCGACGCCCTGACGGCGGCGATGGTGCAGCGCGGGCTGACGGTCGATCTCGCCACCGATGCCGAGGAGGCGGAGGCCTATCTGGCGACCGCTGGCCATGCCGCCGTGCTGCTCGATCTGGGCCTGCCCGACGATGACGGCCTCGCGGTGCTGCGCCGCATGCGCGCGCGCGGCAACACCTGTCCTGTGCTGGTGCTCACCGCGCGCGGCGGTGTCGACGTGCGCATCCGCGGCCTGAACGACGGCGCCGACGATATCCTGGTCAAGCCGTTCGACCCGGACGAATTGCACGCGCGCATCCTCGCGGTGTTGCGCCGGCAGGGCGGCTACCTCGGCAATGCGCTGGCGTGCGGGGCGTTGCGCTTCGACGTCGACACGCGCGTCGCCTGGGTGGGAGAGCAGCGGTTGACGCTGTCGGCGCGCGAGACCGAATTGCTCGACCTGCTGCTGCGCCGCCTCGGCAAGGTGGTGCCCAAGCGCCTGGTCGAAGATCATCTGTTCGGCGTCGGCGGCGATCTCGGCTCGAACGCGGTCGAGGTCTATGTCCACCGCCTGCGCAAGCGACTGGACGATGCGGGCAGCGGCGTGCGGATCGAGACGGTGCGCGGCGTCGGCTACCTGCTCCGTCCGGCGACATGAGCAAGGGCTGGCGCCTGCGCCTGCCGCGCTCGCTGTTCGGGCAGGTGGCGCTGCTCTACGGCGCGACGGCGCTCGCCGCGGCGATCCTGTTGCCCTTCGGCACGGCGATGCTGCTCCACCAGATCGCGGGCCAATATCAGCGCGTGATGCTGGAACGGCAGGCGGATGCGGTGGCGATGCTGCTGCCCGGTGACCGGCCGCATCGCGCGGTGCGCGCGGTGGACCTGCTGGCGGGCGGATTGACGCTCGCCGTCGTCGATCGCTCGCGCCACGTGCTCGCCGAACGCGGGCCCGCGCGGCCCGAACTGGTGACGGGAATCGCGCTCGATTCGCGCACCCGGCATGTCCGCCGCGGCGCGCTGGCCGCGGTCAGCCGGCCGGTTGGCGGTCGCTGGGTCGTGGTGTCGCAGGATGCCGCCGCGCCGGAGGTGGTGACCGACGATATCGTCCGCACCTTCCTGTCGCGCTTCGTGTGGCTGCTGCTGCCGGTGACGCTCATCGTGCCGCTGGTCGGCGCGTGGATGGCCCGGCGGCTGACCCGGCGGATGAGCGCGGTTTCGGCGATCGCGGCCGACATCGGCCCGCGCACGCTCGATCGCCGCCTGCCGCAGGGCACATTGCCCGCCGAGGTCGAGCCGCTGGCGATCGCCACCAACGCCGCGCTCGATCGCCTCGAACAGTCGTTCGTCACCCAGGCCGCCTTCGCCGCCGACGTCGCGCATGAGCTGCGCACGCCGCTGTCGGTCATCCGCCTGCGCGCCGACGGCGTCACCGATCCCGCGGTGCGCACCGCGCTGCTTGCCGAGGTGGATCGCGCCGCGCACGTCATCGCCCAGTTGCTCGCGCTCGCCGACCTCGAACGCCCGCCAGAGGACGCTGGCACGCCGGTCGACCTGCTCGCCCTCGCCGAACAGGTCGTCGCCGACCGCGCACCGATCGTCATCGATGCGGGCTATCGCATCGCGCTGGAAGATCGCGGACCAACGCCGGTGCGCGGCTACGCCCACGCCATCCAGCTTGCGGTCGAAAACCTCATCGAGAACGTCCTGCGCCACACCCCGCCGGGCACCGGCATTACCGTCGCGGTTGGGCCGGGTGCGCAGGTGCGCGTCACCGACGACGGCCCGCCGATCGACCCGGCCACGCTGGCGCAGATGACGCGGCGCTTCTGGCGCGGCAGCGCGACGCGCAGTGGCGGCAGCGGCCTGGGCCTCTCGATCGTCGCGCGGGTCGCGGCGGCGCACGACGGCGCGCTCCATCTGTCGACCGGGGCGAACGGTCATGGCCTTTGCGCGACAGTGACGCTGGAACGGGCCGACATCGACCGCGTCGGCGATCGGTCACGCTGGCCGAATGACGGATAGCGCTTGCCCTTCAACGCGTTAAAGCAGACCCTCAGAACTTCCGCGGCGCAACGGCGTTGTGCGTGCGGTTCGGAAGGCAGGCGCCTTCGAGGATTGAGGGTCGAGTGAGGCATTCGGGGTCTAAGGCGCAGCCGGCCGAACAGCTGGCGGCGATGTATGCGGCATCGTCGGTCGGGCTCGCCATCCTCGATCCCGATCTGCGCTACGTCTGGGTGGACGATCGCTTCGCGCGGCTCAGCGGCGTATCGGTCGCCGATCATATCGGGCGCACGGTGGGCGAGGTCACACCGGATCGCGCCGACCCTGCCATAGCGCTTGCCGCCCGGGTGCTGGCGGGCGAAACGGTCAAGGGGCTGGAGATGACCGGCCCCGACGGCACCAGTATGTGGCGGCAAAACTGGCTGCCGATCCGTGACGACGCCGGCCAGCTCACCGGCATCGGCGTGTCGGTGCAGGATGTGACGGAGGAACGTCGCGCCGAACGCGCCATCGCCACGCTCAACCGGATCAATACCGCGCTCGCGGCCGAACACGATCTCGAACGGCTCGTACAGATGGTCACCGATGCCGGGGTCGAGCTGACCGGCGCGTCGGTCGGCGCGTTCTTTCATAACGTCATGGATGACAGCGGCGAACGGCTGCACCTGTTCACGCTGTCGGGCGGCGAACGCGGCGACTTCATCCGGCTGGGTCGCCCGCGTGGCACCAACGTGCTGGGCCCGATCTTCCGCAACGAGGTGATCCGGTCGGGCAACATCACCCGCGACCCCCGCTACGGCGCCAACGCGCCCTTTGCCGGCATGCCGCCGGGCCATCCCGAGGTGACGAGCTACCTCGCCGTACCGGTGGTGTCGCGGCACGGGCAGGTGTTGGGCGGCCTGCTGTTCGGCCACCCCCATGCCGATCGCTTTTCGCAGCGTCACGAGGACCTGATCCTCGGCCTAGCTGCGCAGGCGGCGGTGGCGATCGAGAATGCGCGCCTGCTCGCCGCGGTCCAGTCCGCCAACGAACGGCTCGAACGGCGGGTCGAGGAACGCACCGCCGAGCGCGATCGCGTCTGGAACCTTTCGCGCGACCTTCTCGTGGTGGTCGAACCAGATGGCCGGTTCCGCTCGGTCAACCCCGCTTGGACCGCGGTGTTCGGCCATTCGCAGCACGATGTCGCGGGGCGGCCCGTGACGGATTTCGTCCACCCCGACGATATCGCCATGACCCAGGCAGCACTCGCGGCGGCGGCGTCCGGCGCGGACGTACCGGTCGTCGAAAACCGCTATCTCGCCCACGACGGATCGCTACGTTGGATCTCCTGGCTGACCTCGACCGAAGGCGGGCTGATCTACGGTTCGGGCCGCGACGTGACCGAGGCGCGGCGGAAGGACGAGGCTCTGCAACGCACCGAAGAGGCGCTGCGGCAAAGCCAGAAGATGGAGGCGATCGGCCAGCTGACCGGGGGCGTCGCGCACGATTTCAACAATCTCCTGACCCCGATCCTCGGCGGTCTCGATTTCCTCCGCCGCAAGCTCCCCGATGGCGACCGCAGCCTCCGCCTGCTGGACGGCGCGATCCAGTCCGCCGAGCGCGCCAGCACCCTGGTGCAGCGCCTGCTCGCCTTCGCGCGGCGCCAGCCGTTGCAGCCCGATGCGGTCGATCTGGTCGCCCTGACGCGCGACATGGCGGCGCTGCTCACGACGACGGTCGGCCCGCAGATCCAGCTGGTCATCGACGCACCCGAACGGCTGCTGCCCGCGATCGCCGATCGCAACCAGATCGAAATGGCGCTCCTCAACCTCGCCGTGAACGCGCGCGACGCCATGCCCACGGGCGGCGTCATGCGCGTCGCTTTGGGGCACAAGCACCTAACGGAGGCGGAAGAGCCGCTCGCACCCGGCGACTATGTCTGTCTCAGTGTCAGCGACACGGGCCACGGCATGGACGCCGCTACGCTCGCCCGCGCGATCGAGCCGTTCTTCTCCACCAAGGGCGTCGGCCGCGGCACCGGGCTTGGCCTGTCGATGGTCCATGGTCTCGCCAGCCAGCTCGGCGGCACGTTCCGGCTCGCCAGCACGCCGGGGGCGGGGACGGTCGCCGAATTGTGGCTGCCGGCGAGCCTTGTGTCCGTCACGCCCGTTCCCGACGCGACCGGTGCGGCGCCGGTCCATGGCGCTGGCTGCGTCTTGCTGGTCGATGACGAGGGCGCGGTACGGGCCGCGGCGGCGCAGATGCTGCACGATATCGGCTATCGCGTGGTCGAGGCGAACAGTGCGGACGCGGCGCTGCGCCTGATGCGCGACGGCCTGTCGCCCGACCTGCTCGTGTCGGATCATCTGATGCCCGGCATGACCGGCACCGAATTGGCGCGCCGCCTGCGCGCCGACCAGCCCGATCTGGGGGTGCTGATCGTCTCGGGCTATGCCGATGTCGAGACCCTCTCGCCCGATCTCGCCCATCTCCCCAAGCCGTTCCGCGAGGCCGATCTCGCCGCGGCGCTGGCAGGCCCCAAGGTGTTCGCCGCCCCGATGCGCGAGCCCGAGCTTGGCGTCGAGGCCGCGTCGCCGCGTGTGTGACCTCGCCCGGCGATCGGCTACACCCGGTCGCTAAACATTCTTCGCGCCTCAGGATTTCTCATGCCCGTCACCGACATCGCCACGCGCGTCTACAATCACGGCTGGCGGCTGGACCCGGTGGTGCGCAGCCTGCTCGACACCGATTTCTACAAACTGCTGATGTTGCAGCTCATCTGGCAGCGGCATGCCGACGTGCAGGCGACCTTCGCGCTGATCAACCGCACCACGTCGGTGCGCCTCGGCGCGGTGATCGACGAACGCGAGCTGCGTGAACAGCTCGACCACGCCCGGTCGCTGCGCTTCTCGAAGCGCGAGCTGATCTGGCTCGCCGGCAACAGCTTCTACGGCAAGCAGCGCATGTTCGCCCCCGATTTCCTCGCCTGGCTCGCCGACTTCCGCCTGCCCGACTACGAGCTGCGCACCATCGACGGCCAGTTCGAACTCCATTTCGACGGGCCCTGGACGCACACGACGATGTGGGAAATCCCGGCGCTCGCCATCGTCAACGAACTGCGCTCGCGCGCCGCGCTGAAGGGCAGGGGGCGGTTCGAGCTCGACATCCTCTACGCCCGCGCCAAGGCGAAATTGTGGGACAAGGTGGAGCGGTTGCGCGCCATCCCCGATCTCGTCCTGTCGGACTTCGGGACGCGCCGGCGCCACGGCTTCCTTTGGCAGCGCTGGTGCGTCGAGGCGGTGAAGGAAGGGCTGGGCAGCCGCTTCATCGGCACCTCCAACGTCCTGCTCGCGATGGACAACGACCTGGAGGCGATCGGCACCAACGCGCACGAACTGCCGATGGTGCTGGCGGCTCTGGCGGGCGACGATGCCGGGGTCGCCGCTGCGCCCTATCGCGTGCTGGAGGAGTGGCGCGCGCATTACGACGGCAATATGCTGATCGCGCTGCCCGACGCCTTCGGCACCGCGGCCTTCCTGCGGCACGCCCCCGACTGGCTGGCCGACTGGACCGGCTTCCGCCCCGATTCGATGCCGCCGATCGAGGGTGGCGAACAGATCATGGCCTGGTGGCAGGCGCATGGCGTCGACCCGCGCCAGCGGCTGCTGATCTTTTCGGACGGGATGGACGTCGACAGCATCGAGGCGACCGCGCGCCATTTCCGCGGCCGGGTGCGGACCAGCTTCGGTTGGGGCACGAACCTCACCAACGACTTCCGGGGCTGCGATCCTGAGGGCGGCCATGCGCTCGAACCCATTTCGCTGGTCGCGAAGGTCATCGCCGCCAACGGCCGCCCGGCGGTGAAACTCTCGGACAATCCCGCCAAGGCGACCGGCGATCCTGCTGAAATCGCCCGCTATCGTCGCATCTTCGGCGACGAGGGCCGGCCGGCGCGCAGCGTCACGGTGTGACGCCGCCTCTGCGTCGTCGCGATCGCGGCCACGCGTGATTGGTCCGTTTTGCACAAAATGTTAATACGCGCCGGATATGAGTCTCGCCGGAACGGAGTTGATTGTGTCGGTCATCGGGACATTCCTGCGCAGGGCGGAGCGGGCGTTCGATCGCGCGCTGGGTGTTCCACGTGATGATATAGCGTTGCGCGCCGATCTGATCGACACGATGATGCTGCGCCCCGTCGGCGTCTTGACCGCAAGCCTCGGCTTTCTGCTGATGAGCGCGTCGGCCTGCTGGTTCGCACGGACCGGCTGGGCCGTCGCCTGGCTCGTCACGGATCTTGTCCTGCTCGCGGCGCGCATCGTGCCGGCGTGGATCGCGTGGCGGACGAACAGCCGCGTGCCCTATCGCATCGCCCGCATCATCCTCCTGCTCGCCAGTCTGATGTTCGCGACCTTCGGCGTCGGCTGTGCGTTCAGCTTCGCGACCGGAATCCAGGAATTGCAGCTGGCCGCGACGATGGCGGTCATGGCGTTGTTCACCGGCCTCGCGATCCGCTGGGCCGCCCTGCCGCGGCTTAGCATCGCGATGCACGTCGTCGTGGGCGCGCCGATGGCCTGCGCGCTCGCCGGGATCGGCGCGTTCGTGCTCCTGCTGTTCGCGGTGCTCGCGATCGGGTCGATCGTGCTGACCGTCCAGAACAATCGCACGCTGCTGGCGGTCCTCGCCGCCAAGCGCCAGGCGCAGCAACTCGCGCGTACCGACGTGCTGACGCAGCTCGTCAACCGCGCCGGCCTCGATATCGAGCTCGAACGCCTGGCTGGCACCAGCACCCGATCCGTATCGCTGCTGTTCCTCGACCTCGACGGGTTCAAGGGCATCAACGATCGCTACGGCCATGCCGCCGGCGACCGGTTGCTGGTGGAGATCGGCGCACGCCTGCGCGCGGTGGCAGGGGAACAGGTGGTGGCGCGGCTAGGCGGCGACGAATTCGTGATCGTCCTGCCCGATGCCGGCGCCCAGATGGCGGAGGTCATGGCCGCCGCCGTACGCGAAGCCATCACCCGCCCGATCCATCTGCGCGAACACGGCGCCCTGGTCAGCGTCGGCGTCAGCCTCGGCTGCGCCAGCGGCTCGCTCGCGGTCGATGGCGCCGCACGACTGCTCGCCGATGCGGATGCCGCCCTCTATGCCGCCAAGCGGCGGCGCCACCGAGAGGCCGCCCGTCAGGCCGCACCGCGCAACGCGGCCTGACGCTACCACCTACAGCGTCTTTTCGTAGACGGTGTAGGTCTTGTTGACCCGGCTCTGGATCGTCTCGGCGATCGACCGCATCCCCTGATTGTCCTCCAGGATCCACCCGATCTCGCCGCGGCTCGCGCCATAGCGCTCCACCGAGGCGCGACGGATATATTCGATCATCATGAAGGCGAGCTGGCTCGCCATCCGCGACGACTGCAGCTCCTTCACCACGCCCATCAGCGGCACGCGCATCGTGCGCACCTTGGGATGGCGCAGCCACAGCAACAGCTTCGCCCAGCCGAACGGCAGCAGCGACCCGTTCAGCGGCTTGATTGCCTCGTTCAGGTCGGGAAGCGTGATCATGAACGCCACCGGCTTGCCGTCCAGCTCGGCGATGCGGATCAGGTCGTTGAACACGATCGGCTTCAGCTTGACGCCGACGTCCTTGATCTCGGGCGGGGTGAGGGGGACGAACCCCCAATTGTCGCTCCACGCATCGTTCAGGATGGCGAGGATGATCGCCGCCTCTTCCTCGAACTTACGCTTGTCGACCTCGCGCACGACGATGCGCGGATTGTTCTCGCCCGATTTGATGATGCGCTTGACGATCGGCGGGAATTCCTGGGTGATATCCAGCTCATAGGTGAAGAGCTGCTTGGCCGCCGTATAGCCCGCACGCTCGATCCAACCCTGATATTCTGGCTTGGCATGGCCCATCATGATCGTCGGCGCATGGTCGAAACCCTGCACCAGCAGACCCGGCTCTTCCCAGATCGACTGCGAGATCGGCCCCAGCGCGCGCGTGATGCCCTGCGCGCGCAGCCAGTCCTCGGCCTTGGCGAGCAGCGCGACGAAGATATCCTCGCGCTCGGCATCCATCAGGCCCCATTGGCCGACGCCGGGGCCGAAGCCCTGCACCGCCGGCATGGTCAGCGCCAGCGTATCGATATGCGCCGAGATGCGCCCGACCACGCGGCCGCCCTCGCGCGCCAGGAACAGCTGCGCCTTGGCGTGGCTGTACCAGCCGTTCTTTTCAGGCGTGATCAGGCCCAATGCCTCGCCCTTCAGCGGCGGCACCCAATTGGGATCATCCTTGTACAGCCGGAACGGCAGGTCGACGAACGCCTTGCGGTCGCTCTTGCTGGTGACGGGCGTAATCGTCAGGTCGCTCAACATTTCCCTCCCATGTCGGACCATGCACTCCATTCAGTCCTCCCCCGCCAGGGGGAGGTGGCATGCCGTGAGGCATGACGGAGGGGAGGTTAGGGAAGCGCCTCGTAACCGAGGACATTCCTGTCCGCCCCCTCCGTCACCGCCTTCGGCGGCGCCACCTCCCCCTGGCGGGGGAGGACTAAGCTGCGGCGCCGAACATCGGTCGGCTCTAGCACGTCGGGCAACGGGGTCGAGTGACGATTCCGTCATCTGTGATCGAGAGGATGCACCGACGCACGCCTGTAAATGCCACGCTGTCGCCACTATCTACGGGCAATGGACCACGCCATGGAAAGCTCGCTGACCCTCTCGCGCAGCCCCGCTCCGGCGGCAGCCGCCGCGCGGACCCCGCGCCCGCGGATCGCCGACGACAAGGCGATGCTGCGCGCCGCTGCCGAACTGACGCGCGACCTCATCGCGCCGCGCCCCGGCATCTACTGGGCCGATCTGATCGCCTCGGCGGTGATCGGCTATGGCGCGCTGGCGGTCGCGGTGACGGTGCAGGGAACCGGATGGGTCGTGCTGGCCGCGGTGGTGTCGGCGCTGGCGCTGTACCGCGCGCTCAGCTTCATCCACGAAGTCAGTCATATGAAGCACAGCGCGCTGCCGCGCTTCCGTGGCGGCTGGAACGCGCTGGTCGGCGTGCCGATGCTCACCCCCAGCTTCATGTACGAAGGCGTGCATAACCTGCACCATGCCAAGACGCGCTACGGCACGTCGGAGGATCCCGAATATCTGCCGCTCGCGCTGATGAAGCCGTGGACGCTGCCCGCCTTCGTCGTCATCTCCGCGCTGGCGCCGATCGGTCTGCTGATCCGCTATGCGATCCTGTCGCCGATCTCGCTTCTGTCGCCCAAGCTGCGCACGACGATCGTCGAACGCTATTCGGCGCTGGCGATCAACCCGTCCTTCCGCCGCCGCGCGCCGGAAGGCGAGGCGAAGCTGCTGTGGAACCGCGTCGAAACCGCTGCCAGCCTCTGGGCGATCGCGATCGTCGTGCTGACCGCGACCGGCGTCTTCTCGCTGCGTGGCGTGCTGATCGCGCTGGGAATCGGATCGGGCGTCGCGGTGGTCAATCAGGTGCGCACGCTGGTCGCGCATCTGTGGGAAAATGACGGCGAGCCGATGAGCGTCACCGCGCAATATCTCGACTCGGTCAACGTGCCCCCGCCCGCGCTGTTGCCGGCTTTGTGGGCGCCCGTCGGCCTGCGCTACCACGCGTTGCACCACCTGCTACCCAGCCTTCCCTATCATTCGCTGGGCGAGGCGCACCGCCGCATCACCGCCGCGCTGGAGCAGGATTCGCCCTATCACAAGGCGAGCTATGCCGGCCTGCCGGGCCTAGTGAACAAGATCGTGCGGAGCACTTTCGTCGCTCGCTAAACCGGCGTAGGATCGCCCGATTGGGGCATGTCGAGGGGGAATGGCCGCATGAGCATCGTGTTGGCCATGGCCCTGCTCGCCGAAGCGGTCACCGCAACGCCAAACCCGCTGCCCAAGGGCACTGTCACGGTCGCGATACGCGCTGACGACGATCAGGCGGCGGCCTTTGCCGAAACGGTCGGATCGTCGCTCTCCGCCGCCGACTTCCTCGTCCTCCCGCCGGCCGGGCCGAGCCGCTACCAGGCCCGCGTCACGATCGACCGCGATGTCTGCGGCCTCGTCACGGCACCCGCTCCCGTGGCGGGCCCCGACGTCAGCGTCGGCAATTGGGGGAGCGGTGTCCGGATCAGTCTGCCGACCCGCAAACAGGATTTGCGGCCCCTGGTCGTGACGCGGATGACGCTGACCCTTGTCGACGTGCGCAGCGATCGCACCCTATGGACCGGCACCGCGGTGACGACGCAGGTCGGAGGCACGCCCGCCGACGATCCGCACGCGCTCGGCACGAAGCTCGCCGACGCGCTCGTCGTGCGCATGCCCGCCATTCTGGATGGTGCGTTGTCGATCCCCTGACCGGCGGATCACCCCATCTGATCGAACAGGCTCGGCATCGCTCCATTCGTCTGCGCGGCCAGCGTCGCGGCCGCATCGCGCGTGCGCTCACTCCACCCCCGCGCCTGACGCTCCTCGCTGCTCATCGCATCGTATTGTGTCACCAGCGTCTGGCTGTAGGCCGCAAAGCTGCCGCCCTTGATCGCGCCCGTCGCACTCTCCCGCTCGCGCGATTGCAGGGCTGCCTTGGCGGCGCTCACCTCGGTCCGCGAAAAGCCGCCGGCCTGGTTGAGCGCGATCGCCGCCAGCGCCCGGCCCGACAGCTCGTCCAGCTTGGGCGTCGCCGTCTTGCCCGCGCTCTTATACTGCGCGTCCAGCGTCGCGCACAGCTCCTTGGACAGTGCGGTGAAATCCTTCTTCGCGTCGGCGATCTGGGCGGACGCGCGCCTGGCGGCGGGGGAGATCGTCGCCACGTCCCCCTTGCTCGCGCTCGTCGCGGCCTTGGCCGGCTGTGCCGCCGGCGCGGTGCCGGTCGCGGTGACGGCAGCGGTCGACGTGCGGGCCGTCACGCCATAGCGTGATGCCAGTTGCGCCTGCATCAGTGCCGCAGCACCCGTTCCGGTCAGATTGGCCATCGCCCGATATCCCCTGCCGCCGTGCGACACAGCGCACGACGCCGGAGGAGGATAGGTCTCCATGGTTAACGAAGCGTCAGGACCGGGCGCTGTTGGATCGCGGGTCGTGAACAGACCCGAATATCATGCTCTAAGTCCTTGGGCCGCCAGCTCATCATAGGATCGGCAGATATGCCGCTGTCCTACACGCAACGGGATGTGCCACCCGTGTGTCGGTCATGCGCCACCGCTCTTTCACTCCCCGACGCGGGATTCGGAAAACACCTGCGCGGGTGAGACTTTTGTGACTTTCCGCGTGACCCTATTCCTCGGTGCGGATCAGCACCGCCTCGCCGATCAGCAGGAACAGCAGGAACGGCGCCCAGGCAGCGAGGAAGGGCGGGTAAGCGCCCAGATTGCCCATCGCCAGCGCGAAATTGTCCGCGACGAAATAGGCGAAGCCCAGCGCCATGCCGATCACCGCGCGCACGAACAGCTGCCCCGATCGCGCGATGCCGAACGCCGCCACCGCGCCCAGCAACGGCATCAGCACTGCGGAGAGCGGCCCGGAGAATTTGTGCCACAGCGTACCCTCCAGCGACTTGGTCGGCCGCCCCGCATCGCGCAGGTCGCCGATCGCGGCATTGAGCTGCGTGAAGTCCAGCCCGTCGGGATTGACGTTGCCCAGCGTGAACTGGTCGGGGCGCACGTCGCCGGCGATCGTCACCCGGCCCAGCGACTGGAGCTTGCCGCTCGCCACGTCGAAGCGCGTCGCCGGCTCGATGTCCCAGCCGTTGGCCACCCGGTGGCCGTGCGGCGCGGTGATGATCGCCTCCAGCCGCCCGGCGGTCCGGTCGTAGACGGTAATGTTGCCCAGGCGCGTGGCATTGCCCCGCCCGCGCACCTGTTGCACCGCGATCAGGTCGTCGCCATCCCGCACCCACACATTGGTGCGCTCGCCCCGGTCGATCGGCAGCGCGCCGTAATCGACGTCCTTCCACTGGTCGAGGGTCGCGGTCGCGCGCGTCACGATCCGCTCGTTGAACACGAAGCTCACCGCCGCGACCCCCAGGCTCGCGACCAGCAGCGGCGCCAGCACCTGATGCGCCGACAGGCCGGCGGCCTTCAGCGCGATGACCTCGCTGTTCTGGTTCATCGTGATCAGCGTCAGGATCGTGCCGAGCAGGACGGAGAATGGCAGCAGGAACGCGATGATCTGCGGCGCGCGCAGCGTCACATAGGTCCACACCTGCGCTTGCGTGTTGCCGGGATGCGCCAGGATCGAACCCGATTCGCTGAGCAGATCGAGCGTCTGCAGGATCAGCAGCAGCGCGGCGAGCAGCCCGAAGGTGCGCACCAGGAACATCCGCCCCATGTAGATGGCGACGGTACGCGACGGGAAGAAGCTGCTCATGCCGCCACTCCCTTCTTGCGACCCCGGCCGGGCAGGTAGCGGGTGATCGCCTTCCCGATCTTGCCGAAGGCACGCTCGATCGCGCCGATCGGCTGGCCGCCGGGCACATAGGCGATCTGATAATACATCCAGATGATCAGGCCGGCGAAGATCACGAACGGCACCCAGAGCGCGATCAGCGGGTCGATCCGCCCCAGTTCGCCGATCGACGCGGCATATTCGTTCACCTTGTGGTACGCGACGATCATCACGATCGCCAGGAACACGCCGACGCCCGAGCTTGATCGCTTCGGCGGCACGCCCAGCGCCACCGCGAGCAGTGGCAACAGGAACATCGTCGCCACCTCGACCAGGCGGAAATGGAACTCCGACCGGCTGCTGTCGCGCTGCTGCTCGCTGGCCGAGGCATGGCCCAGCTTGGCCAGTTCGGGCAGCGTGAACTCCAGGTTGCGTCCCCCGCGCTGGCGGAAATTCTCGTAGCGGGGCAGGGGGATAGGCAGATCGTGGCTGGTGAAGGTCAGCACGCGCGGCACGGCGAAATTGGGCGCCTTGTGCACCAACGTGCCATTGGTCAGGCGGAAGATGATCGTGTTGGGATCGTCGGTCGCCAGGAACTGGCCCGACTGCGCCGTCACCGAATAGGTCGTGCCCTTGTCGCTGTAGCGCACGAAGATGCCGTCCAGCTTGCGCCCGCTGTCATGGCTCTGCTCGATGCGCAGCGTCATGCGGTCGCCGAAATGGGTGAATTCGCCGACCTTGATCGACGCCCCCAGCGCACCCGTGCGCAGCTCGAAGCGCAGCTGCTCATAATAGTATCGCGCCTTGGGCTGGACGAAGCCGACGATCGCGATGTTGAGTGCGGCGAGGATCAGCGCATACATGAACGGCACGCGCAGCAGCCGCGAATAGCTCACCCCCACCGCACGCAGCACATCCAGCTCCGAATTGGCGGCAAGCCGGCGGAAGGCGAGCAGGATGCCGAGCAACAGCCCGATCGGAATGCCAAGGCCGAGATATTCGGGCAGCAGGTTGGCGAGCATCCGCCACACGACGCTGATCGGCCCGCCCTCGGTCGCGACGAAGTCGAACAGCCGGCGGATGCGGTCGAGCACCAGCAGCATGGCGGCGATCGTCAGCGTCGAAAACAACGGCAACGCGATCAGCCGGGCCATGTAACGATCGAGGGAAGTCATGCTGAACGAAGGCTCGCGCCAGGGAAAGGAGCCAAGGCTATAAGCGGGATGGCGGGGCACGTCAGCCCCCGGCGACAGCCTGTGTCGCCGCCCGTCACTCCGCGGCGATCTGGTGCGGCGGGGCGGGGCGGTCGCCCTGCGCCATGGCGGTCGCGATCGCGCGCTCCAGACCGCCCAGCGTGAACGGCTTGCGCAGCACCTGATGGTGGCCGAACTCGCTCGCATTCGCCTCGCCCGCAAAGCCGGTGACGAACAGCACGGCGATATGCGGATAGGCAGGCCCGATCTCCGCGATCAGCTCGGGCCCCGTCTGCCCCGGCATCAGCACGTCGGAGATGATGAGGTCGATCCCCGCATGGCTCGCCAGCAGCCCCGCCGCCTTGGTCGGCGCGTCGCAGGCGATGGCATGGTGGCCCAGCTCGTCGAGCGCGCCCATCGTCGCCATCAGCACGCGCGGATCGTCCTCGACGACCAGCACGTGGAGGCCCTCCGGCGCGACGGCCGGTGCCGGCGGGGTCGCGGCCACGACGGTCGTCTCGGCCTGCGGCTGCTGCCGGTCGCGCGGCAGGTACAGCGTCACGGTGGTGCCTTCGCCCGGCGCGGTGTCGATCGCGATCGCGCCGCCCAGCTGCTGCACCAGCGCGAAGATCTGGCTGAGGCCCAGCCCCGTGCCCTTGCCGGCGGCCTTGGTGGTGAAGAAGGGTTCGTAGACCCGCTCGACCACCTCGGGCGTCATGCCCTCGCCGGTGTCGGTCACCGCGATCGTCACGTAATCGCCCGCCGCGCAATGATCGACCTGATGCTCGTCCAGCGTCACCGCGCCGGTCGCAATGGCCAGCTCGCCTCGGCCATGCATCGCATCGCGCGCATTGACCGCGAGGTTCAGGATCGCATTTTCCAGCTGCACGCGGTCGGCGCGTACCTGCCATCCCCCGGCACTGTCGCGCGTCGTCACGGTGATGCCGTCGCCCAGCGTGCGGTCGATCAGCTCCGACATGCCCGACACCAATTGGGCCACCGCGATGGGTTCGGGCTTCAGCGATTCCTCACGGCTGAAGGCGAGTAGCCGCCGGGTCAGCGCCGCCGCACGATTGGCGCCGTCGGCTGCATTGTCGAGGTGTCGCGCCGCCGCGTCGGGATCCCCCACCAGCGACCGTCGCGCCAACTCGAGTCCGCCCAGAACCACCGCGAGCATATTGTTGAAGTCATGCGCGATGCCGCCGGTCAGCTGCCCGACCGCGTCCATCTTCTGCGCCTGCCGCAGCTTGGCCTCCTGCACGCGCAATTCGTCGGTCGCCTGTCGCACCGCATTCGCCAGCGCCTCGGCCCGTTCGCGCGCGGCATCGGCGTCGGCCCGCGCCAGCGCCCGCTCGCCGATCGCCCGCACCGTCAGCCAGCCGAGCACGACCGCGCCGATCACGATCAGCCCGCCGAACACCGCGAGCACGCCCGCGATCCGGCTCGATCGGTCGACGGTGCGCATCGCGTCGGCGGTGCGCGCATCGAGCAATGCGCGCTCGCCCTCGATGATCTCGTCGAGCGTCCGGTCGATCGCCGCCAGCGTCGGCGATTGGCGCGCTTTGTAATAGCGGGCGAGCGCCTGGGCGTTCTTGCCATAAGTGGTGCTGAGCGCGGTCAGCGACAGCTCCTCGCCGCGCTGCTGGTACGCATCGCGCAGCCGCGCCACGCGCGCGCTCTGCTCGCCGGTCTCGCGCGTCAGCCCTTCCAGCTTGTTGAGCTGCGTACCCGCCAGCCGCCACTGGTCGTAATAGAGCTGGCCCAGCTCCTGCTCCGCCTTGCCGCTGATGACGTAGCGGCCCAGCGAGGCCTCCGATCGGGCGATCGTGCCCGACAGAGTGCGGGCCAGGATCATCACGTCATAGCTGTGCGCCTGCGCCGCAAGCGCGCGGTCGCGCTGGCGGTTCGCCTCGCCCAGCGTCACGATCAGTGCGACGAGCACCGCTGCGCCGAGCAGACCCATTACGACTAGCGTGACGGTCCGCCACGCCGCATTGCGTTCGGAATCCCCCCCCGGGGCCATCTCGGCGCCGTCCCGCATCACGGCAGCGACGCTAACGCGTTTGTCCGGTCAAGGAAAGGTGAGCGCGACCGGCTTCAGCCGATCGCGCCCACGGCCTGGCCCGCCGCCCGGAATCGTTCGATCACCGTATCCAGCTGCGCCGCCGTATGCTCCGCGCAGAGCGAACAGCGCAGCAGGAAGGTGCCGGCCGGCGTGGCAGGCGGGCGCGCCATGTTGACGTAGACGCCCGCTTCCAGCAGCCCCTGCCACATCGCGACCGCCTGCGTCTGGTCATCCAGGATCACCGCGACGATCGCGCTGTCCGGCTGTTCGGTGCCGAGGCGGAAGCCCAGTGCCTTCAGCCCGCCATGCAACTGGCGCGCGTTCGACCACAATTGCTCGCGCTTGGCGGTCGCGGTCATCAGCTTGCGGATCGATGCGGTCGCGGTCGCGACGACGCTCGGCGGCAGGCTGGCCGTGAAGATATACGCGCGGCAGGCGAGGCGGATCGCCTCGAACTTGGGGTGGTTCGAAATGCAGAAGCCGCCGACCGTGCCGACCGATTTGGAGAAGGTGCCGACGACGAAGTCGACCTCGCCCTCCAGCCCCTGCGCCTCGTACACGCCGCGGCCGTTGGGGCCGTAGAAGCCCATCGAATGCGCCTCGTCGGACAGCACCATCGCGCCATGCTTCTTGGCGACCGCGACCATCTCCTTCAGGGGCGCGACGTCGCCGAGCATCGAATAGACGCCCTCCAGCACGACGAGCTTGCCGGCGTCCTTGGGCAGGCGGCCGAGCCGCTTGTCGAGATCCTCGACGCTGTTGTGGCGGAAGCGGACGATCTCGGCGACGCCCTGCTTGCAGCCATCGTAGATCGAGGCGTGGCTGTCGGCATCGAGGATGACATATTCGCCCTTGCCGACCAGCGTCGAGATCATGCCCAGATTGGCCATGTAGCCCGTCGAAAAGACGATGGCACCGCTGACGCCATAGAAGTCACGCAGCGCCGCCTCGGCTTCCATATGGTCGCGGAAGGTGCCGTTGAGCATGCGGCTGCCGTTGGTGCCCGATCCGAACTGGTCGAGCGCGGCATGGCCGGCGGCGATGACGTCGGGGTCGAACGTCATGCCCATGTAATTGTAGGTGCCGAGCAGGATCGTATCACGACCGGCGATCACCGCCTCGGTCGGGCTCTTCACCTGCTCCATCACGATCGCGAACGGATCGGTGACGCCGGTATCGATCAGCGCCTGCCGCTCGGCGATCAGGCCGTCGAACTTCGACATCAGATCGCGTTCCGGCGCGACCGGGGCGGGGTCGAGGTCCAGCGCCTCGGGCTGCAGGCCGGTCTCGGTCATGCCTCGGCCTTCAGCTTGGCGACCGCATCGGTCAGCTGGCCGATATTCTCGATTTCCGCCTGCATGTTCATCGTGATGATGATGTCGAATTCGTCCTCGATCGCCGCGACGAAGTCCATCACGGTCAGGCTGTCCCATTCGAGGTCGCCCTGGAAGGTCGTCGCTTCGGTGAGCGTCACGCCCTTCTTGTTGAACGGTTCGATCTGGCTCTTGATCGTATCGAGGATCTGGGTGCGGTCGGTCATGATGGTCATCCGAATGGCGGCCAAATGCGGCGGTGTTGCGGCGCTATAGCAGCCCGCGGGCGCGATACCATCGTGCCGTTGCGGCGAGGCCATGCTCGGGTGCGATCTCCGGCGTCCACAGGTCGGCGGGCGGTCGCATCGCGGGGCGGGCGGTCCAGTCCGGGTGCGCAAGATAGCCGACGCGATCGGGGGTGAGCTTCGCACCCTCGCGGCGGACCGCGCGATCCAGCTTGGCGCCCAGCATCAGCGCCGCCTTGGGCAAATGCAGTGTCAGCACCCGCTTCCGCCCCACCGCGCGCGCGATCGCCTGCGCCATCGCGGCGTGAGTGAGCACATGGCCGTCATCGACCTCGTATACCGCCGGCGACACCTGTGTCGTAGCAAGCGCGAGCAGCAGCCGCGCCAGATCGTCCACTGCGATCAGCGACACGCGCCCCCGCGGCGGCAGCAGGGCAAGGCCCATCCGCGCGGCGCGGAACAGGTCGCGCATCTCCATGTCGCCGGGGCCGTAGACGCCGCTCGGCCGCACGATGCTCCAGTCGAGCCCGCTCGCTTCGACCAGCGCCTCGGCCTCGGCCTTCGACCAGCCGTAGATCGACAGATCCGGCTCGCGTGCCGAGAGCGACGAGACATGGACGAACCGCCGGACGCCTGCGGCCTGCGCGGCAGCGATCATCGCTCGCGTACCGTCGATATTGCCGGCGACGAAGCCGGCTTTCGTCGGCGTGCTCACGACGCCCGCGACATGCACGACCGCGTCGGCCCCATCGACCAATGCCGCCAGGCTGTCGGGCCGATCGAGCGCCCCCTCGATCCACGTCACGCCGTCCCGCGCCCGTTGCGGCCGGCGGGTGAGCGCCCGCACGCTATGCCCGGCGGACAGGGCCCGCTCCACGAGCGCCCCACCGACGAAGCCCGTCGCCCCGGTGATGGCGAGGGTGGTCACGCCTGCCTCACCCATTCCGTCACCCCGGACTTGTTCCGGGGTCCACTCGTCCGCACGGGAAGCGCCTGAGCCTCCAGCCATCCCCCTCGCCGCACAGTGGACCCCGGAACAAGTCCGGGGTGACGGAGCGCGTCAAACGATACCATCACACCAACGCCAGATGGTTGCGATGCACCAGAGCCGCGCGCGGCGCATAACCCAGGATCGCCGCCTGCTCCTCCGATCGCGTGCCCACCAGCCGCACCGCCTCGGCGGCGTCATATTCGGACAGCCCCCGCGCGACCGTCCCGTCCGGCCCCTCGATCGACACCAGGTCACCGCGCCCGAACGCACCTTCGATCTGCGTCACGCCCGCCGCCAGCAGACTGCCACCCGCGGCCAAAGCACGCGCTGCCCCAGCGTCGACATGCACGCGCCCGCGCGCCGTCAGCCCGCCCGCCAGCCACGCCTTGCGCGCCGACGCCGCCCGCTCCGCCACGAACAGCGTATGGCGGGGATCGCCGGCCAACGGATGCTCCATCCGCCCGCTCGCGATGGCGAGGTGCGCGCCCGCCCCGGTCGCGATCCGCGCGGCGGCGATCTTCGACACCATGCCGCCCGATCCCATGCCCGACGCCGATCCACCGTCCGCCATGCCCGCGACCGCGTCGATCCGCTCGACCCGGGCGACGTGGCGCGCGTCGGGGTTTGTATGCGGGTTGGCGTCGTACAGGCCATCGACGTCCGACAGCAGCACCACGCCCTGCGCGCCCGCTGCCTGCGCGACGCGTGCCGCCAGCCGGTCGTTGTCGCCGAAGCGGATTTCCTCGGTCGCGACGCTGTCATTCTCGTTGATGATCGGCACGACGCCCAGGCCCAGCAGCCGCCCGAGCGTCGCCGCGGCATTCAGATAGCGCCGCCGATCCTCGAGGTCGTCCAGCGTCACCAGCATCTGCGCCGCCGTCAGCCCGTGCGCGCCGAGCAGTTCCGCCCATGTCTGGCTGAGCGCGATCTGCCCGGTCGCCGCCGCCGCCTGCGCATCTTCCAGACTGGCGCGCCCGCCCTTGGCAAGGCCCAGCCGCCGCGCACCCAGCGCGATCGCTCCGGACGATACCACCGCCACCTGCTGCCCTGCCGCGACACGCCCGGCGATATCCGCCACCAGCGTTGCCAGCCACGCACGCCGCACCGCCCCATCCGGCGCCACGAGCAATGCCGACCCGACCTTGACGATCAGGCGAGAGCAGGCGGTCGGCGGGAAGAGCGCGTCCTGCATGGGATCAGAGCGGCGACCAGCTGATCTCGTCTTCGCCCTCGTCGCTGTCGGGCACGGCTTCGGGGCCGGGCCCGATGCTGTCGAGCAGGCGGTCGAGCACCCAGTCGACACCCGTGCCGGCCGCGCCGGACAGCGGGATGACGTCCGCGCCGCTCGCCTCGGCGAGTTCGGCGGACAGCGCCTCGATCAGTTCGTCGTCCAGCATGTCGATCTTGTTGAGCGCAATGACGTGCGGCTTGTCGATCAGACCGCCGCCATAGGCCTCCAGCTCGTCGCGGACGATGCGATAGCTTTCGGCGACGTCGGCGTCGTTGGCATCGACCAGATGCAGCAACACGCGGCAGCGTTCGATATGCCCCAGGAAGCGGTCGCCGATGCCGGCGCCGTCCGCTGCGCCCTCGATCAGGCCGGGGATGTCGGCGATGACGAATTCGCGGTTGCGGTGGCGCACAACGCCCAGCTGCGGGCGGGTCGTGGTGAAGGCATAGGCGCCGACCTTGGCCTGCGCATTGGTGACGGCGTTGATGAAGGTGGACTTGCCGGCATTGGGCAGGCCCACCAGCCCGGCATCGGCAAGCAGCTTCAGGCGCAGCCACACCCACGCCTCCTCGCACGGCCAGCCTGTGCCATGCTGGCGCGGCGTGCGGTTGGTCGAGGTTTTGTAGCTCGCATTGCCGCGCCCGCCGTCGCCGCCGCGCAGGAACACCTCGCGCTGGCCGACCTTGGTGAAATCCAGCAGCACCTCTTCCTTGTCTTCGGACAGCACCTGCGTGCCGACCGGCACCTTGATGACTAGATCGTCGCCACCGCCGCCGGTGCGGTTGCTGCCCGATCCGCCATGGCCGCGTTGCGCGCGGAAGTGCTGCGTGTAGCGGAAGTCGATCAGCGTATTCAGGCCGGCCACCGCTTCGAAGACGATGTCGCCGCCCTTGCCGCCGTTGCCGCCATCGGGGCCGCCATATTCGATGAACTTTTCGCGCCGGAAGCTGACGGCACCGGGGCCGCCGGTACCCGAACGGACGAAGATCTTGGCTTGGTCGAGGAAATGCATGCCGCCTCTTTAGCGAAAGGCGCGCGAACGGCCACCCCTGGCGGCGCATCCCCACGCCCCGCATGGCGACGAGGTTGTACCGCCATAATGAGTAGCGCTATGAGGGGCGCAGTGAAGTCGGCGTCCGATCCCCAAGCCCCGTTGCCACCCCCCGCTCGGCTGGGGTGGGTGCGCGCTTTCGATACCGCCGCCTTGCCGGCAAACGAGCGCTATGAGGTCTGGCGCGATGACGACGTCGCCAATCTGTCGACCCGCTACGAAACGACGCCGGAAGAACCCTTTGCGGCGGCGATGGACTGGCTCGATCTCGGCACGTTCGGGATCGGCCACGCGGTGTTCACGTCGCAGCAGTGGGAGCGCACGCGCCAGAAAGCGGCACGCGACGACAATGACGATTTCGTGATCAGCGTGCGCCATGCCGGCGCCGCGATCTTCGAGATGGACGGGCGGGAGGCCATCGCGCCGACCGGATCGATCGTCATCGCCGACATGGCGCGTCCGAAGCACCATTTCTCGGAAGCCTCGATCAGCACCGGCATGGCGTTGAAGCGGGCGGATGTGGAGCGTCTGTTCCCATCGACCCGCGCTGCACGGCCACGTCGTCGCGCCGGAACATGCCGCGCTGCTCGTGTCGCATTTGGCGCTGCTGCGTGGACAGGCGGAGCATATGCCAGCGGCCAGCGGGCCGATGCTGGCGCAGACGATCCTCGATCTCCTGTCGGTATCGGTCGCGGCGAGCTTCGCCGAGCGGCCGGTGGACCGCGACCGGCATGAGCGCGCGTTGCGCGTGCAGTTGCGCGACGAGATCGAACGCAACCTCGGCTCCCCCTCGCTCACCGTGGCGCGCCTCAGCCGTTCGCTCGGCGTCTCGCGCTCCACCTTGTACCGGTTGTTGCAGGACGAAGGCGGCGTGCAGGCCTATATCCGCACGCGCCGTCTGGAAAAGGTCGCGGAGGCGTTGCGCCGCGAAGGCGGGCGGGGGACGATCTCGGCGCTGGCCGAACGCTGGGGCTTTTGCGATGCCGCCTATCTGGGGCGCGCGTTTCGCGAGACCTATGGCATGACGCCGGGCGACTATCACGCGATGCACGCCGCCCATTCGCTGCTCTGACGCGCTCCGGCGGCACGATGTAGGCCGTCATGCCTATGGACCGGTTCCGGACCAAACTCTATCGTCAGCACCATGTCGCAGGTCCCTGAGAACGAACGCTTCCCTTCGGCGCCTTCATCCTCCCGGCTGGGCTGGATCCCCTATTTCGACACGGCGGCGCTGCCGCAGCAGGACCGGTTCAGCGCGTGGCGCGATTCCGACATCCGCAATCTTTCACAGCATTTCGAAACCCGGCCGACCCAGCCGTTCCAGGCGCGGGTCGAAGGGCTCGATCTCGGCACGATGTTGCTCAATCACGTCCATATCTCTGCCCAGGACTGGCACCGCGGCGCGGCGCATTTGCGCGATCAGGCCGACGGGCTCGTCGTCAACGTGCGACACGCCGGCGGCGCTTGGGGCCGGATGGGTGATCGCGACGTCTGCGCGCGGGATGGCGCGGTGGTGCTGACCGACATGGCGCTGGGCAATACGCATGTGTCCGAAGCCTCGGTCTCGACCAGCTTCGTACTGCCGCGCGCGCTCGCCGAACGTGTCCTGCCCTCGGTCCGCAGCCTGCACGGCCATGTCGTGCCCGCGGAGCAGGCGGCCTTGCTGACCAGCCACCTCACGGCGCTGCGGCACCACGCCCGTCACCTGCCTGCAAGCAGCGGCCCCGCGGTCGCGCAGACCGTCGTCGACCTGCTCGCGCTGGTGGTCCATGCCAGCCTCGGCGAGCGTCCCTGCGACAAGGAACAGCATGACCGCGCGCTGCGCGTCCAGTTGCGCGACGAAATCGAACGCAACCTCGGCTCGCCCTCGCTCAGCGTGGCGCGCCTCAGCCGCACGCTCGGTGTGTCGCGTTCGACCCTGTATCGGCTGTTGCAGGATGAGGGCGGCGTACAGGCCTATATCCGGGCGCGCCGGCTGGCGAAGGTGGCAGAGGCCTTGCAGCGACGCGGCGACCGCCAGACGATCGCGACGCTCGCCGACCGATGGGGCTTTTGCGACGCCGCCTATCTGGGGCGCGCGTTTCGCGAAACCTATGGCATGACGCCGGGCGACTATCACGCGATGCACGCGAGCGGCCTGCCACCGACCGGCATCGCGACCCCCATCGCAATGCCGGCCGGCCGCATCGTCACTCCCTAGGCCGCGACAAGCGGTTCGGCAGCAACGCGCATCCATCCCACGATCGGCGCCATCAGGCGGGATCGCGTTCGGACCGATCGAGTACGCCCCACGTTCCACCGCTGTGGGATTTGACCAATTCGGTGCCGCAGCGGCTGCACGTACACCGCCACCGTGATCCGTCCGACCAGACCCGACGACGCGAACGCTTGTGGCCGATGACCAGACAGATGGGAGCTAAAACGCGTTTCATGTCAGGTCATCCACTCGATGCGGCCTCTTTAGGGAAAGAGAGCGTGCCGCATCAGGGGCTTGGCCATTGTCGGTGTTGCAGACGCTATTGATCGCGTCTCACGCGGGCGTCTCGCCGGGTGCTTCGTTGCGCAACAGCATCCCAACCGCCAGATCCCGCGCCTTGCTGCGCGGCAGGTCGAGCGCGCGCGCCATTGCCGCGCCGAGCAGCGCGTCGCCCAGCGCCATCAGCATCAGGTGCAGCGTTTCTTCCTGGATCGGCCGCTCGGGCGGTTGCACGCCATCGGCGAGTTCGTCGACCAGATCGTGGACGGCGGACAGGATCGGATCGAGCGCATCGCGATTGCCCGACAGGATCATCCAGCTGGCCAGCGCACCCGCGCCGCCGCTGTCGAAGGCATCGAAGACGAGGTCGACGATGCGCCGCGGATCGGGCTCCCCGCCGCGGTTGCCCAGCACCGCATCGCGAATCACCGCCGTGATCTGAGCGGCCATCCGCGCGATCAGCGCCTGTTGCAGCCCTTCCGCCGAGCCGAAGTGATGCAGCAGATTGGCATGCGTGCGGCCGATCCGCGCGCCGACCGCCTTCAGCGTCACCGCTTGC
The DNA here is from genome assembly GCF_049897245.1 of Sphingomonas sp. DC5200-1. Lineage (NCBI taxonomy): Bacteria > Pseudomonadati > Pseudomonadota > Alphaproteobacteria > Sphingomonadales > Sphingomonadaceae > Sphingomonas > Sphingomonas sp. DC5200-1. The sequence continues at coordinate 8,818 of NZ_JAFCVW010000006.1, read as the reverse complement.
GGGCCGCTTTCGACCAGCAATTGCTGGGCGGCGATCAGCGCCGCTTCCCGGCTTTCGGTGGGGGACAGGCGGCGGCGCAAAGGCGTCGGGACGGGGGTTGAAGCGCTCAGGACGATGGCCTATTTACATTGATGTAAGCAAATGCGGATATCGTCCTAGTACGGAGGAAATCATGGCGAAAGCAACCACGCCGCACAATCTCGTCATCACCGCGCGCGATCGCCGCTTCGGTCGTGGCGCCCGGATGGGCCGCTGGTGGCTGAACGACGATCCGATCGCGACCGCCTTCTACAACGCCTTGTCCGTCACCTTCCCCAAGGGGGAGGGCTTCTTCGTCGACAGCGTGCGCCGCTTTCGCGAGGGCACGTCGCCGCGCCTGACGCGCGAGATCAACGCCTTCATCAAGCAGGAGGTGCTGCACACGCGCGAACATGTCGCGTTCAACCGCCATGTCACCGACCAGGGCTATGACGTGACACTGCTCGACCGCGACGTGGACGCGGCGCTGGCATTGACCAAGGGCCGCCCGCCGATCGCAAGCCTCGCTGCGACCACCGCGCTCGAACATTTCACCGCGATGCTGGCGCATGAGCTGATCGCCAACCCCCGCCATCTTGCGGGCGGCGAGGAACAGGCGCGCGCTCTGTGGCTGTGGCACGCGGCCGAGGAGATCGAACACAAGGGCGTCGCCTATGACACGTGGCTGCACGCGACGCGCGACTGGCCGCGCTTCCGCCGCTGGTGGGTCAAGTCGTTCGTCATGCTGATGACGACCAAGCACTTCTTCGTCGGTCGGACGCGCGGCATGCTGGAGCTGTTGCGGCAGGACGGCCTCACCGGTCCGCGGGTCTGGGCGCGGCTCGCCTGGTATGCGTTCGGTAATCCCGGCATGGCGCGCAAGGTGGCGGGCGTCTGGGCGGCCTATTTCCTGCCCGGCTTCCACCCGTGGAAGCACGATGACCGGGACCTGATCCGCCTGGCCGAGAGCGATTATGAGGCGGCGGTGATGCCCAAGGCGGTCACCGCCTGACGCCGGTCAGTCGAGCGCGGCCAGAAACGCGACGGCGGCGTCATAGTCGCGCCGCTTGTTCGCCCGCGCCTGTTCCGCCAGCAGATCGCTGCCCCACAATTCCGCCTGCCAATCCTCGTCGACATGCGCGGCGGCCCATAGCGTATCGGGATCGCCCGCCCGCTCGATCAACGCGAGCGCCAGCACCAGCGACCCGGTAATCGTGACCACCGGTGACAGGCCCGCAAGGTGGAAGGCGTCGAGCGTCGCCACCGCCTCGCCAAGGCGCGTGAGCGTCGAGGGTGGTTGCGCGCGGTGAATGATTCCCGCGGTCGGCTCGAAATGGACATCGTAGCGAGTCCGGGCCCAGTCGAGCCAGGGATCCCACGCCGCCTGCTGCAGCGCGATCAGATCGTCGGGCGACTCGGCCCGATAATAAAGCAGGTCGCTCGCGCCATAGGCGGCCAGCCCGGCGGCGAAGGACGCGGGGTCGGCCGCGATCCGGTCGATCGCCGCATTGGCCAGGCCGGTCAGCGGCATCGCGCGCGGGTCCAGCACCTCGGGCACCGCGCGCCATTCGCCCGCGACCGCCTCTGCCAGCGCGTTGGTCGGCAGCGCCAGCGGCACGCGGCCGGGCGTGCGCACCGGCCGCCCGTCGAGCGTCACCACCCGATCGGCGTCGATCGCCACCTCTGTCCAGAAGCGCTTCATGCCTTCGGCGGCGTCCGCCAGCGGTGGGCGAGGGCGGCGGGCACCGTGGCGATGACGACCAGCGCCGACAGCGTGATCGCGACACCCAGCACCTTGGTGACCATATCGGGCGCGCGCACGGCCAGCATCAGGCCGAACACCGCGCCCAGGCTGCCGGCGATGCGGCTGCCGACCATCGCCAGCCAGCGGCGCCGTGCGAGGGCATCGCCGCTCACGCGAGCAGTCCGGGCAGCGCGGCCACGCGCTCCGCCACCACGTCCGCGCCCGCATCTGCCAGGTCGCGGACGTCGTGATAACCCCAGGCGACGCCCACCGCCCGCGCGCCCGCGGCCTTGGCCATCGCCATGTCGAAACTCGTGTCGCCGATCATCGCCGTCTCCTGCGCCGTCGCGCCCGCTTCGTCCATCGCGGCGATCAGCATCGCGGGGTCGGGCTTCGATGGGTGCCGGTCCGCGGTTTGCAGCGTGACGAAATGGTCGGTCAGGCCATGATGCGCCAGAATATGCGCAAGGCCGCGGTCCGACTTGCCCGTCGCCACGCCCAGCAGCCAGCCATCGTCCGCGAGGCCTTGCAAGACCGCGGCAATCCCGTCGAACAACGGCTCCTCCGCCATCGCGCCGGTCGTCCGCAGGCGGAAAAAGGCGGCCTTGTAATCCGCCGCCATCTGCCGGTGCAGCGCGTCCTCCGCTTGCGGTAGCAAGGTCGCGATCGCCTCGACTAGGCTCAGGCCGACGATCCGACGGATCGCGCTGCGCGGCGGCGCAGGCAGAGCAGCGATCCGGAACGCATCCTCCATCGCCTGGCAGATATTGGCTTGGCTATCGACGAGCGTGCCGTCGCAGTCGAACACGGCAAGTTTGGTCATCCCCCGACGCCTACCGGGCGAGGGCGGGCGCGCAAAGCGCAAATCGCTCGCCCCCCATGTAACCACCGTCACCCTGGCCTTGAGTCGGGGTCCCGCTTCGTCCGAAAACGCTCCGCCTAACCAAACCCCGACTTTAGTCCTTCTCGGCCGCCCATCGCATCAGCGCAGCGATGTCGTCCTTGCCCTGCCGGTCGAAGCCTGCGATCACCCCCGCCCGGTCGGCGGCGGTCTTGTTCTGGCTGAGCTTGGTCGTGCCGCGCACCGCGCTGACGGTCATGGTAAACCCGCGAATCCCCGACAGTTGCTTCGCAAAGGCATCGGGTGCCACCTTGCCGCGATCCCAGGGATTGTCGCGCGGCTCGTGGAGCGCCGCCAGCCGGTCCAGCTGTTCGGTCAGGCCCGCGGCATCCACCTCATGCGCCACGCCGTCGATCTCGATCGTCTGGTAATTCCACGTCGGCACCTGATCGCCCGGCACCGCATACCAGTTCGCGCTGACATAGCCGTGCGGCCCCGCCACGCTCGCTACCACCGCCGCGCCCTCCAGATGGCGGACGATCCGATTCGCGCGCGAGACGTGAAAGCGCAAACCGTCGTCATGCAGCGTCACCGGTGCATGCACCACCATCGGGCCATCGGCGGTCGCGGCGAAGATATGCGCGAAGCCAATCCGCTCGGCCTCCGCCAGCAATGCCGCCGCCTCCGGCCGGAAGAGCGGATTGGGGTGCATCAGTCCCGGCGGCCGCCCGGACCACTGCTTTTCGGGCCACCCGTCTTCGGCTTACCCGCCTTCGGACCGCTGCCTTTGCCGCCATCCTTGCCGGTCGGGGCCGCGCCACGCCGCCGCCGCTCGCCGCGGTTTTCCTTGCGCACCGTCTTGGCATGCGCCTTGGCGCGCTGCTTCAGCACGTCCTTCGGCGGCGGGCCCTTCTTGGGCTCCTCCAGCGGCAGCGCATCGCCCTGCGCCTCTTCGAAGCCCAGGCTCTTCAGGCTTTCGGCGAAGTGCGTCGGCAGGCTCGCCGTCTCGTCGATGCTGCCGCCATCGGGATGGTCGACGCGGATGCGCCGGGCGTGCAGGTGCATCTTGCGGCTGATCCCGCCGGTCAGGAACGCCGCCGCGCCGCCGTACTTGCCGTCGCCGACGATTGGATGGCCGATCGCCGCCATGTGAACGCGCAGCTGGTGCGTGCGGCCCGTAAAGGGTTGCAGCTCCACCCAGGCGCAGCGGTTGCCCGCGCGTTCGATCACGCGATAGCGGCTGCGCGCGGCCTGGCCGTTCTCCTCGTCGACGTGCATCTTCTCGCCGCCGGTGCCCGGCTGCTTGGCGATCGGCAGATCGACCATGCCGTCCTCGATCGACGGTACGCCGACGACCAGCGCCCAATAGACCTTTCGCGCGGTCCGCCCCGAGAACGCCTTGGCGAAGAAGGCGGCGGCACGGCTGGTGCGTGCGATCAGCAGCGCGCCCGACGTGTCCTTGTCGAGCCGGTGAACCAGCTTCGGCCGTCCCTCGGCATCATATTGCAGTGCATCCAGCAGCCCGTCGACATGCTCGGCGGTCTTGGTGCCGCCCTGCGTTGCGAGGCCCGGCGGCTTGTTGAGGACCAGCGCCTGCAGATCCTTGTGGATCACCATCTCGCGCGCGAAGGCGATCTGGTCGTCGCTCAGCGGCGGCCGTTCACGCTTCGGCTTGGCGACGATGGCGCCGGTCTCGTCCTTCACCTCGGGTTCGGGCGGCGGCACGCGCAGCGTCTGGCCCGCCTTGATCCGGTCGCCCGGCGTCGCGCGCGCGCCGTCGACGCGCAGCTGGCCCGTTCGCGCCCATTTCGCGACGGTGGTGAAGCTCGTGTCGGGCAGATGCCGCTTGAACCAGCGATCCAGCCGGATGCCGTCGTCGTCATAGCCGACGTTGAACTGGCGAATGCCGCCCTCGTCGCCGCTCATGCCACCGCACTCCCGAACAGGCCGCGGGCCAGCATCAGCCCGGCAAACAGCGCGCCGATCGCGCCCGCGACCGACACGAAGACGTACAGCGCCGCCGTGGCGACCGCGCCACGTTCCACCAGCGTCACGACGTCGAGGCTGAACGACGAAAAGGTCGTGAACCCGCCCAGCACGCCGATGCCCAGAAACAGGCGCCAGTTCTCGCTGCCCCCGATCCGCGCGAGCACACCCGCCAGCAGGCCCATCAGCAGCCCGCCGATCAGGTTCACGGCCAGCGTACCGTAAGGAAAATGGGGGCCGAGCGCGGTGAGGGCGATCCGGCCGGTCAGATACCGCGCCGCCGAACCCAGCGCACCGCCGGCCATGACGAGAAGAAGAGGAGGCATGATCGCTGCCCTAGAGCAAGTTCGCGCAAAGAGGAAATGCGTGGGTGAGGGGGGTGGCTAACGCTGCCCCCTCCACCCCGTCACCCCGGACTCGTTCCGGGGTCCACCGGGCCGCAGGGGGATGGCTGGAGCCTCGAACCATCCCCCTCGCCGCAGAGTGGACCCCGGAACAAGTCCGGGGTGACGAAGGGCTCTACCGCAACAACCCCGCCGCCCTCAGCGCGTCGTTCACGATCCCCGCCACGCCGCCATCCCGCACGCCGCCCGCATCGGCCGCGCGCGCCTGTGCCGCGCCGACCGCCCGCGCGATGCCCCAGAAGGCGGCGATCCGCCGGGTCGACGACAGGCCGACATCCAGCATGAACGGCCCCGCCTGACCGGCGGCCTCGGCACCCTGCGTCGCGATCGGCGTCCCATGGCCCATGGCGAGGATACGATGATCCTCGATCACCGCGCGGCCATGCCGGTCGCGCCACACGCGATGCGGATTGCCGCCGACCAGCGCCTCCTCGGCGGGCGTCTCACCGATCCCGAACAGCCCGCGCCATTGGCTCAGCAGCGCTTCGGCATTGGCGGGATGAACGGTGGCGTCGGTGCCGCCATGCCAGACGGACAGTGTCGGCCACGGCCCGTCGTGGCGGCTGGCGCCCCGCACGGCGGCGGTCAGCGCTGCGGCATCGGGCAGGTCGCGCCCGCGCATCCGTTCCAGCGCCTGGCTGACGCCCTGGGCGGTGCCATAGGGCAGGCCGCCGATAATCGCGCCGCCCGCGAACACCTCGGGGTAATTGGCCAGCATCGCCGCCGCCATCGCGCCGCCCGCCGACAGACCGGTGACGAACACGCGCGACGGATCGATGCCATGCGCCGCGACCATCGCCGCGATCATTGCGCGGATCGACGCCACCTCGCCATGGCCGCCGGCCATGTCCTCGGGCGCGAACCAGTTGAAGCACAGATTGGGATTGTTGGCGCGCCGCTGCTCGGGGAACAGCAGCACGAACCCCGCCTCGTCGGCGAGCTGCGACCAGCCCGCGCCGCTGTCATAACCCGCCGCGGTCTGCGTACAGCCATGCAGCACCACCACCAGCGCGGGCCGGGGTTGCAGCTGTGCGGGCACGTAAACGCGCGCGCGCAGGTTGCCCGGATTGGAACCAAAATCGGTCAAGTCGCTCAAGCGGTCTTCGCCATGGGCGGTCGTCATGGCATCGGCCATGCGCTGGCCGACGAGGCGACCGATCGTGTCCGACAAGCGGGGCATGTTGGGGTCTCCGACCGGGCGGGATCATCGGCGAACCCGTCTTGCTGCATCGCACAATATGGGCGTGGGCGAGCCGAAGGCAAGCGCCGATCGGTCCCGTGGCCGGTACGTGCGCTACCGGACCAGCAGGTCCACCCGGCTGCCGCCGCCCGGTCCCGGCGTCACGTGCACCACATAAGCCGCATCGCCACGGGTGCCGCCCAGCACATGCTCGTCGCCCTCGGCCTGATGCTCCGCGCTATAGCCCGCCCGCGTCACCCGCGCATTGTACCAGTCGAGAATGCGCGCAGCCGGCGCACTGCTCGCGAAGCTGACGACGCGCAGCCCGCACGCGTCATTGCCCGCCGCCTCCTGCACGCGCGCGTCGGGGTAGAGCGGCACCGCGGCGGGCAGGCGCGCCGCCCAGGTCGCCGAATAAGAGACGCGCTGCGCACAGCCCGCATCCGCCGGCCGCTGCCGTGCCGCCAGCTCGGCCAGCGTCAGCGCCCCCGCCGCCGCCTTGCACGACGGGCAGTCCCCCTTGGCGGGCGGCGTCGGCTTCAGGTCGGCGGCGGTGACGCCATCCGGCCGGCCGGCGGTGGGGTCGGCGGGGATCGACAGCGGGTCCGGCCGGCTCGGGGGGCGCACGGCGTCGGTATTAGCGGTCCGGGTCAACGCGGGATCGACCATGATCTGGTCGCGCAGCGCCGCGGTCAGCGCCGGGTCGCGCTCGTTCCCGGCCGCGCCCGCGGTCAGTTCCTTGTCCAGGCTGTCGAGGTCCTGCTGCGTCGCGGCCGGCTTGGCACATCCGGCGAGCAACAGCGCAGCGGCGGCAAGAAGGCGATTCGCGTGCATCGCAGGCGACCATGGCGCATCGGCCGTTAAGTCGCCATCCGCGGGCTTGGTTAACGCGCGCTTCGCCGATCGCCCCCGCATCTTGCCGCGCGATGGGGCAGGGGCCATGTTCGTGACATGCTGAACATCTTTTCCGTTGCGATCGGCCTCGTCACCCTGGTGTTGGGTCTGGTCGCGTTCGTGCCGCTGCTCGGCTGGATGAACTGGCTGGTCATCCCGATCGGCATCGTCGGCGCCGCGGTGGGCGCGCTGTCGTCCTCGACCAGCGGGCGCAACCTCAACCTCGTGCTGATCATCATCTTCGCGATCCGCCTCAGCCTCGGCGGCGGCATCTTCTAAACGACAACCGGCCCGGTCTTTCGACCGGGCCCGCATCGTCAGCGTCGCTGGACGATCAGCGGCAGGTCACCTGACCGCGATCGATCGACTGGCCGAGCAGCGCACCGCCGCCCGCGCCGATCAGCGTGCCGAGCAGGCGCGATCCGCCGCCGGCGATCACATTGCCCAGCGCACCGCCGGCCAGACCACCGACCACCAGGCCGGTCGTCCCGTCGTTGCGACGGCAGTAATAGCGCCCGTTGCCGCCGCGATAGATGCGGTCGTTCCGGGTCAGCCGGCGCGGCTGGTAATAGCGGCCATCGCGATAATAGTTTTCCGCATAATAGGCGCGCTGGCCCGGCGGCAGGCGGTTATAGTCGTAGTTGCGATAGCGGCGCCAATCGTCGCGGCGATCCTGGCGGATATCGCGCAGATCCTCGCGGCGATCGCGGCGGGCGTCGCGCACCTGCTCGGCATATTCGCGGCGGGCATCGCGCACGTCGCGACGCGAATCGGCATCGCGCAGGTCGTTGCGATAATCGCGGCGCGCGTCACGCACCTCGTTGCGATATTCGCGATCCGCTTCGCGGCGCGTGTCCTGCGCCTGCGCGGGGATCGCGCTCAGCGTAGTCGCCGCCAGCGCGGCGGTCAGAAGGGCAATACGCATCGTCTTGGCTCCTTTCGGATGATGTGGGCAAAGAACCGCCAGCGCGCGCAAGGAGTTGCGTGAACCGAAAACTACCGTCGGTTCATCCTCGCGACAGGCGCCGGCGGCGCAGTCGATCAGCCGAACGTGGTATCCAGCGTGATGTCGCAGTTGAGCGAGACTGTTGAAAAAGGATCGCGTGGGATCAGCGTGGTGGATGACAGGTGACGCCGGGCACCGGAGGATGCGCCGCGTATCAGGCCGGCGCGGCCTGCCGGGCCAGCAGCTGGAGGTTGTATGCCGCGGCAGCCATGGAGAACTCCTCAGCTGCTCCGGCGAGGCCTCTCAGCTTGAGCGTTCGTAGCCCCAAGTTGCGTTTCAGGTGGCCGAACACGCGCTCGATCCGCTTTCTTCGACGCCGCGCGTGCACATAGGCGTCGGTGCCGGCAAGGGCGCGCGCGGCATCGCGGGCATCCTCGCTGACGAGGCGGGTGATGCTGCGTTTCCGGCTGACGGTGCATCGGGGCTTCAGTTCGCAGCCAGCACAATCGGCAACATGGCTTCGGTATACGCGAACTTGGTTGGCGCGTTTGGTGCCGCAATAGCCGAGCGGCTTATCGGCCGGGCAGTGATAGGTATCGGCCTCGCGGTCATAGCGAAAAGCATCACGGGTGAAGAAGGCGTCGCGTTGGCGGCTGCGGTCGATGACCGGGATGTACGGGGTGATTTTCCGGTCGATTAGCCAGCCGAGCAACGGGCCGCTGCCATATGCTTTGTCAGCCGCGAGGCTCTCGGGTTCGATGCCCAGCCTGGTGCCGGCGCGTGACACCAGCGTCCGGGTCGCCGC